>JAFLEF010000080.1 GCA_017309115.1 Verrucomicrobiota bacterium
AGGTTCGCTTCCGGCTGCTCTCCACCCCGCCTTGCGGCGACGCAGTTGCCTTCAGCTACACGACGCCCTGTCGGCATCGTACTCAGTCTTTCACTGGTTAGTCTCATCAGTTTCACAAACGCACGGATTGCGGCAGACCTTCTGCCGCTTTCCCATTTTCCCAGGCGCACGTGGAGCGGTGACGCGACAGTTGCTGCTGACGCCTCGCCCGTGGGAAAGCGGTAAAAAGTTTAAAAAGTTTACCGCACTCCATAGGCTTCCCGCTTCCCGCTTACCTCTCAGCTCTCAGCTTTCCACTCCCCCGCAACTGGCGCTGGCCAAGCCCTCGCTTGCGCCTCATGTTCCGCTCACGAGTGAAGCGCGAGTCTGGCCAAGCCCCCGTCCCTTTGCATGAGGATCGATTCTTTCAGTACCTCGTGATGATTTCATCCGGCCTCGGCATGGGCGGCGTCGTCTCCTCCCTAGCGCTTCTCAGCAGCGGACCCCACGGTTTTGAATTTCACTGGACCAACCTGGCCTACCCGGCCTTCGCCCTCGGAGCTGTGGTTTCCACCGTTTACTGGCGGCTGGTGTTTCGCCTGACCTCCCGGTCGACTCCCTCCAGCCTGCGCTTCCTGGCGGTCGCCTCAGGAGGAATGCTCGTCTTCGCGGTGGCGGCATTTCTGTATCCGATTCGCTTCATTCCCCAACAAAAGCGCGCCGACGTCATCTTCGGTCTCGCCGCGGCTGTCCTGGTCCTCGGCACGATTGGTTACATTGTGCACTCCATCGTTCGGTGGTTGGAACAGGATGCTCAGGAAGATCCGCCGCCGGGATCCGAGCCGTAAGGGGCCGTCTCCTCGCCGCCGCTGGTTTGCCCTCCGGATTCTTCGCCCAACCCACGCACTGTCTTGACGCTTCCCGGCGTCTGTCCACTTTGGCCCCGATTGCCGCCGACTGCTGCCAACCGGGCGAAGGCTGACCTGTTCGCCGCCCTCCGCTCCACCCCGGCGTGGGCTCAATTGATTCAACGTCTGAGCTCCGGTCCGGGTGGCTCCTGCCCCCAACTCGCCCTCGCCGCACACGCTTGTCTGGTGGCCGCCCTATCCCGTCAGTTTCCGGACCGTCCCATCGTGTGGATCGTCGATTCGCTCAAGGCTCAGGAACAAGCCCACGCCGACCTTACCACCTGGCTGAGCGTCGCGACTCAACAGGAGGCTGCCGACAAAGAACGCCGTCAAATCGGCCCCCGCTTTTTCCCGGCTTGGGACGTCCTGCCCACGGAACGTAAACTCCCGCATGCCGACATCATCAGCGAACGGTTGGAGACGCTGGTGGCGCTGGCCTCCGGGGAGGCCCCCGAACGCCCCATCGTCGCCGCTGTCACCGGGCTGCTTCAGCGGACATTTCCCCAGGCGGACTTGCAGGGACGCATCCGTCGCCTGGAACGAGGGGACATTTGCAATCCGCTCGACCTGATCGAATGGCTGGAGGAACAGGGCTACGAACCGGAAACGCAGGTCACGAGCAAGGGCGAGCTCTCCTGGCGCGGCGGCATTGTGGATGTCTGGCCGCTGAGTTCGCCCTGGCCGGTGCGTCTGGAGTTCTTCGGAAACGAGTTGGAATCGCTGCGCGAATTTGACCCACAAACCCAGGTCTCCCGGGAACAGGTGGAAACTGTGACGCTCCCACCGGCGGGAGAGCTGAGTGTTCTCCAAGCCCGCCAGGGCAAATGGGACACAACAGTACCCGCTCCGCCGGGCGCGTTGGGCTGCATTCTCGACTACTTGCCCGACCGAGCGCTCCTGGTCCTTAGCGATCCCGACGCCCTCAGCGACTTGGCCCTCCGCTACGCCCAGCAAGTGCCCGAAGGGGATCCCTTCTTTGTGCCCTGGCTGGAGTTCTTGGCCCAGGTTCGGCAACGCGGCCTGACCCAACTCGAACTTTACGAAACCGAGGAAGTTCCTCCCGGGGACGTAGGCGACGTATTGCCTGCCCCGGCCATGCTGTCGCTGGATCCGTTCCGACCGATTGGAGCCACGCTGCCGGAAGCCACCGTGGCCGAAACGCAACGTCGGGAGTTTTTTCAGCAGATGCACCGCTGGCTTCGGCAGGGCTTCGCCGTGCACGTGTTCTGCAACACCGAAGGGGAACGTCAACGCTTCGGCGAACTTTGGTCCGAGTACGGTTTGGGAGAGCGCGGCACGGACGGCTCCGTCGCCGCGCCGCAACCGCAGACTCACTTGGGTTCCTTGTCCCGCGGATTCCTGGTCGCTGAGGCTCAGGTTGTGGTGGTCACCGATGCCGAGGTGTACGGCCGCTACAAGGTCGCCCGGGCGCGCCGCCTGAAATCTCCCCACGCCCAGGCCATGCGGTCGGCGTTCGAGGTGGACTTCACCGACTTCGAGGAAGGCGACTACGTCGTACATCTGCAGCACGGCATTGGGCGCTTCCGCGGTCTCAAGACCCTCCCACCCGCCAAGGGACGAAACGCCGGGACCCAAACCAGCACCCGCACGGAAACCGGGCAGGAATGTCTGGTCATCGAATACGCCCCGCGGGAACCCGGCGGCGAAACGCCCAAGCTTTATGTGCCCGTGACCGAGGCGCACTTGGTCAGCAAGTACGTCGGCGCCGGCAAAGCCCGTCCTCAGCTCAGCACCCTGGGGGGAACGCGTTGGACCAAGGCGAAGCACGAGGCGGAACGCGCCGTCCGCGATCTCGCCGGAGATTTGCTGCGGGTTCAGGCCGCCCGAGCGACTCAGTCGGGCTATGCCTTTCCCGCCGACAACAACTGGCAGCGTGAATTTGAAGCCGCCTTCGAGTTCGAGGAAACGCCGGATCAGCTCAAGGCCATCGAGGCCGCCAAACGGGACTTGGAGGCCCCTAAACCCATGGATCGTCTGCTGTGCGGGGACGTGGGTTTCGGCAAAACCGAAGTAGCCATTCGCGCGGCGTTCAAGGCGGTGATGGGCGGCAAACAGGTGGCCATCCTCGTGCCCACCACGGTGCTGGCCCAACAGCATTACAACAATTTCCGCGAACGTATGACCGAGTTCCCCGTTCGGGTGGAGTTATTCTCGCGCTTCCGCACGACCAAACAACAGAAGGCGGTCATGGCCGCAGCCGCCAACGGCACGGTGGACATTGTCATCGGTACCCACCGACTGGTGTCTCCCGACATGGTCTTCAAGGACCTGGGATTGGTCATCGTCGACGAGGAACAGAAGTTCGGCGTGAAGCACAAAGAGCAGTTCAAGCTGCTCCGCGCCACCGTGGATGTGCTCACCCTCAGCGCGACACCCATTCCGCGAACGCTCTACATGGCGCTCACCGGAGCCCGCGATCTCAGCACGCTGGAAACGCCGCCCCAAGACCGTCTTCCAGTCGAGACCATTGTGGGCAACTACGACGAACGGGTGATTCGCGATGCGATCCAGCGGGAGCTCAACCGCGGAGGCCAAGTGTACTTCCTCCACAACCGCGTCTCCACCATCGAGGCTGTCGCCCTTCGCCTGCGCGCGCTCGTTCCCGAGGCCCGCATTGCCATCGGCCATGGTCAGATGGATGCCGA
Organism: Verrucomicrobiota bacterium; assembly: GCA_017309115.1. Classification (GTDB taxonomy): domain Bacteria; phylum Verrucomicrobiota; class Verrucomicrobiia; order Limisphaerales; family UBA9464; genus UBA9464. Next base: position 3,554 of record JAFLEF010000080.1, read on the forward strand.
TGACCTGGAGAAAGTCATGACGAGCTTCGTCAATGCCGAGGCCGATGTGCTGGTCAGCACCACCATCATCGAAAGCGGTCTCGATATTCCCAACGCCAACACGATCATCATTGATCGCGCTGACCGCTTCGGCTTGAGCGAACTGTATCAACTCCGCGGCCGGGTGGGTCGCTACAAGCACCAGGCGTACTGCTATCTCATGCTGCCCCGACACGCCCAGTTGCTCACCGAAGCCCGCAAACGCATGAGCGCGATCAAGCAGTATTCGGCCCTGGGTTCCGGCTTCAAGATTGCCATGCGGGACCTCGAAATCCGGGGCGCGGGCAACATCCTCGGCGCCCAGCAGAGCGGCCATATCACCGCCGTCGGATTCGACCTGTACTGCCAGTTGCTCAAGCAAAGTGTCGCGGCCCTGAAAGGCGAGAAGGTCACGCCCCGGCTGGAAGTTCGGGTCAGTCTGGACTTCCTCGCCATGAACCCCGGTGAAGAAGGCCCAGCCAAGTCCTCGGCCGCCCCATCCGGACCATCCCGGCCCCGCGTGGACGTCGAGGTGCCCCGGGAAGGGATCGCCTACTACTACGAAGACGACGAGCCGCGAGCCGAAACTTCGGAACGGTCCCGGCCCGAGCCACCCCGCACCCCCGCCTATCTGCCGCTCGATTATCTCCGGGAATCCGAGCATCGCCTGGAGATCTATCGGCGGCTCGCCCAAGCGCTTCAGCCCGGTGATCTCAACGCTTTGAAGCGGGAGCTGCGCGATCGCTTCGGTCCCCTGCCCGCTCCGGTGGAATTGCTGGTGGGTGTCCACGAACTGCGCCTACTGGCCGCCGCCAAGAACGTGACCTCGGTCGAAGTCGTGGAGGCTAAGGTTAAGCTCACTCGCAATCGCGATCTGATCACCGTGGGCGGCCAGTTCCCGCGCCTCGGCAAGGTGGAGGCCAAAGCCCGCTTGAGCGAACTGAAGAAGCTGCTGCTTTCTCTAAGCTGACGGAAGATCATGTCCTGGACCCACGTTCTCCCTCGAGTTCTCCGCATCGCCGCCGGCTGGATCGCTCTGTCGACGGCCCTCGCGGCGGACCTGTGGGTGGTGGATCCGGTCGGCCTGACCCCGGCCGAACAAACACTTCTTGCCTCGCTTCAGGGTCAGCTCAACCAAACCGAGGCCCGACTCTGGGTTCGCGGACGCAGCGCCTATGCACGGGTCTTGGAGGAACTGCGCAACGAGGGATGGACTCTGAAATCCGCGTCGCTCTGGGACGTGGTCGCCGCCACCCAACGAATCGGAAGCCGGTTTCTGACCTGCGACGTCAGAACCGAATCGCTGAACGTGGCCACTTCCCTGGCCGGGCCGCGTCGGGCGCTCATCGCCGACTTCAGTTTGCGGGACCGGTTAACCGCGCTGGGAATGGTCGAACATCTCGACGTTCGACCCCTGACCGAAGCCGAGGCGTGGAAGGAATTCCGATCCGAATTCCGGCGCGAACTCGTCGTGCATCAACCGGTGGCCAAGACCCTTCATCTGCGCGACTTCGCCGTAGCCCAGAGTGCCTACACCTTTTTCGACGGCTCCAGCGCCTCACAGATCCAGCGCTTCCAGGACAGCGGACCCGCCGCCCGCGTGTTTGGCTGGGGACGGGACGAACACGAGTTCGTGCAGGACGTCAGCCGCGGATCCGGTGTCGTGATTCCTTCGGACTGGGCTCTGAATCTTTCCGCGCTGCCGCATCTCACCGCTCCCATTCCCCTGCGCCCGCAGCGTCCGACACCGGCGCCGCTCCAACCCGGGGAGCGCGTGGTCGCCTTCGTGGTGACCGACGGTGACAACGTGCAATGGCTGCTGAATGGCTTCACCGACTCCCCCGGATTTTGGGGCAGCCCGTTGCGGGGCAACTTCGCCGTCACCTGGGAATTGGCGCCCACCCTCGCGGAACTCGCCCCGCGCGTGCTCGCTTACCTTTATCGCTCCGCCACACCGCAGGATGACTTCGTCGCGGGACCCAGCGGAGTCGGTTACTACTTCCCTTCCCAGTCTCCGATTCGCACTGAATTGGCGGCCAAGACCGCGCGCTCGTTGGGCCCGGCCCAACTGCAGGCCGTGTCGCTGCTCAATTCCGGAGGCGGACTGGAGGCCGCCAATGAGGTGGTCCAGCAGCCCCAGGTCTCGGGCGTCTTGTTCAAAGATTACGCGCCCTATCACCGTTACGCCGGCAGCGTCCGCTGGCATGCGGGCAAACCGATCATCAGCTACCGCTTCCTGCTCTGGGAACAAAAGCGGTCCGATGGATCCCTGCGTCCCGATTGGCTCCCGGAAGGAGTTGCTCAGGCCATTGCCAAACTGCCCGCGGAATCCACCGACCGATTCTCCCTAGTGAATGTCCACGCCTGGTCCTTCCGAGACTCCGGCGGTCCGATGGGGGCGATCCGCCGCACCATCGATCAACTCCCACCCCGCACCCGCGTGGTCACCGCCACCGAATTCCTGCAACTCCTTCCACGCGGCCCGGCGCCCTGACCGCAGGGCACAAAAAAGGAGCCGGAGACAACTCCGGCTCCCGTTCTCAGGAACGTCCACTTAGCGCACGGCGACCGGTTGCTCTGGTCCCAGCACATGGATGGTCCCGATAATCTCCGAGCGTAGCTCCTTGCCGTCGGCGGCATTGATCGAATAGCGCACGCTGTACTGGTCGGCGACGCTCAGACCCGGGATCTCCAAGAACAACGTGCGTTTGTCCGGCCCCAGCCGCGCTGATTTTACCTCCAGCTTGTCGTGCGCCTGCTTGGTCGGGTCCTTGACCGAAAGCTCCGGCGAACCATAGCCGCCGCTGTACCGGTAGTTCCAAAGTTCCACCGCGTAGTTCGTCGGATCCTCCGCCGTCTTGGCATCCAGATCCGCGCTGAAGGTGATCTTCAACCCGTTCTTGGCCGCGATCGACTTCACCGGCATCTCCACCGGCTTGCCGGTATAGCGCACTCGGTAGAAACCGCCGTCGCGGGTGGCCGCATTCTGCCAACCCTTCAAGCCGCACAGATACAACTGGCCGTCCTGATCGCTGAACCGGCCGCGCATGATGCCACTCGCGAACTTCAGTCCGAATGGAACCATGCTGGCTTGGACGGTGTCGCCCACCTTGTCCCACAGCACGGCATACAACAGGCACTTGCCGTAGCTCATGAAGAGCGGAGCGCCGTTCCACGGTCCCCAACGCTCGCTGGTCACATAGACCTGTCCGCCGCTGGAGTTGTCCCAGCGCATCGGCAGCCAGCAAATGGGTTCATCATACTCGGTGGGAATCGGCATCTCCTTGTCCCAGCCCTTCAGTCCGTATTGAGCCCGGCCCGCCGGATCGCTGGGGTTCACTTTGATCTCCCGACCATCAGGATATTTCATCGTGAGCTCCCGCTGCGCTGCGGGAACCATTCCCAGGAAGGAGCCCTGCTTGACCAGATTCAGCTTCGACGACGGCATCCAGTGACCCTGGTTGTCTCCCACGAGAACCGTGTCGTCTGGTCCGACGGTCATGCCGTTGGGTGCGCGCAGACCGGTGGCGAAGACTTCCATGTTTTTCCCGTCCGGCGACACTTTCAGGATCGTGCCTTGGTGAGGCGAACTGACGCTCGGTTCCCAGGGCGCGCCTTTGGCGTAGTAGAAGTTGCCTTTGGAATCCGTGTGCAGATCGAGAACGAATTCGTGGTAGTTCGGTGTCACCACAGTGTCGTTGTTGAAGTTCTCGTAGAAGTCGGCCTCGCCGTCGCCATTCAGGTCCTTCAAACGCGTGATCTGATCGCGGCCGGCGACATAGATCTCGCCCTTCACCACCTTCAATCCGAGCGGCTGAAACAGACCGGTCGCGTAGCGTTTCCACGTCAGCTTCTCCAATTTGTCATCAATTCCGGAAACCATCCACACGTCACCATGAAAGGTGCAAATCGCGGCGCGGCCGCCCGGAAGAAAATCGAATCCACCAAAGAACATGCTCACCTGAAACGGATTCGGGAACGGTTCGGTGAGGGTGTCCACCGCGTAGGGTCCGTCCTCGGTGCCGAGCCTGCCCTGGGTCACTAGAGTCTCCGTCCAGCGAGGGGCACCGCCGCGGGTCAGGGATGACGGCGCCACCGGTTTGTCCACGCGGGCAGCCACCACCGGCGCTGTGTCTCCCGGACTCAACGCCACCTGGAGCGGCCGACCGGCAGGAATCTTGTCGAGCTTCAGAACCAACTGGCCACCGGACGTGGTCTCAAGGGTTCCTACGGTTCCCCCGAATCCCAGGAAGCCGGACTTGCCCACGCCGGAGACCGAGACGCTCAGCTTGGAACCATCGGCCCGCGTGAACGTGACACCGTCCGAACCTTGGATTGAGGAAGTCTGAATGGCTTTGGCGTCAAAGCCATCGGCCAACAACACCGTTAGCGGCCGCTTGCCCCGACCAAATTCCAACGTCCGGGTAAACACCGGCTGCGCTCCGGCAAGGTAACCCGGCGTCTCCAGTACCGGCACATCACCCACGGTGTAACTCAGGACGACCTGATCGCCATTCACGTAGGCACCAGAATAGTGCGCCCAAGTCTTCGGCAAAGGTCCCTGCGGTTTGCTCCGCGGATCCACAAAGGAACCGCCTGGCCCGGCCCAACCCGGTTCATTGGTCGTGGACAACGCCAGGGTTCCCTTCACCGACGGCGGCGGCGGCCATTCGATCTTGGTCAGCGTATTGCCGAATTCGAGGAACTCACCCGTCCAGGCCGCGGCCAGGCGCAACGTATCGAGGTCGTACACCACGAAAGCGTTCTTGTCGGTGCCAAGGGTGATGGCCAGGCCCTTCATCGCCGCTGGCCGGTCTTTACCCAGCATGACGGTGCCGGACCAGAAGGGACCGCGCACGGGTTGAACCGCCGGGGACGGGGCGGGCTTTTGTTGCGCCAGGCCGACGGCAGCCGACACGGTCAGTCCGGCCAGTAAACCGGACCACCACGGAGGACACAGAGATCGTTTCACAAGAGTATCGGGACGGGGAACGTTGAAGCCCGAGGTTGCGTCACTTCGTCGCCGTCGACAAGTCACGGCGCAGGTAAAGCAGAGGTTCCTTCCGGTCCTACCGCGCAGCACTCCGCCAGCGCTGACCGCAGATCCCGTAGCTTGGGCGGTTTGTTGAGCAACCGGTCCACCCCCGGCGGGACCTCACCTTCCGCCACCAGTCGCTGACCCCAGCCGGTCAACAGGATGATCGGTGTCTCCGGCGACAGGAGCCTGATCTCTTTGGCCACCTTTCGCCCATCCACATGCGGCATTCCCAAATCCGTAATCACGGCCGAAAACGTCGCACCCTTCGCCTGAGCCTCACGAAACGCCTCAATGCCGAGTTGTCCGCCGTTCGCCGTGACCACCAAATGCCCCTCACTCTCCAGGGAATCACGCAAGGACTTCAGCAACAGCGGATCATCATCGACCACCAGCAACCGGAGCTTGCGCCGCGGCGCCGCCGTCACCGTGGGCTTGGCCTGCTCCGAACGGATCAGCACCTCATGCGGAGGGAAGCCCAGTCGGAAGGCCGTCCCCTGCCCTGGCTGACTGTCGATTTCCAATTCCGCCCCGTGCCGGCGGGCCACGCCATACACCATGGCCAAGCCCAGCCCGGTGCCGCGCTCACCCTTGGTGGTAAAGAACGGTTCCAAACACCGCCGCCGGGTGTCTTCGTCCATGCCCGCACCCGTGTCGGCAATCTCAATCCAGTTGAGTGCCGATAACCCGTCACCCGTTGCTCGGGTCCGGACGGTCAACGTCCCACCCTCGGACATCGCATCCACTGCGTTGAACACCAGATTGATCAGCGCTTCGCGCAGTTCGCTTTCGATTCCACGAACGGCCGACAGCCCCGGAGCCAGCTCGAACTCCACCCGAATTACGGCCCCCCGCAGCTGAGGCATGTCGCTCCAGCGAACCCGCGTAAGATTGATCACCTGTTGGGCCAGCGCGTTGAGATCCACCGGCACCAGGGCACTCTGCGGCGCTCGCTGCCGGTAGAATTCCCGCATGCGCGCCACGGTCGCCGCCACATCCTCGATCGCGCGACCCACAATTTCCAAATACTCCCGACCGCGGGCCGACAACGCCTTTTCCTGCTCCAACAACAATTGGGTGTAGAGCGCGATCGGCGAAATGGCGTTGTTGATGTCGTGGGCAATGCCGCTGGCCATCTGGCCCAACGCCCGCAGACGTTCCTGTTGCATGGCCGTCTGCTGGGACTGATGAAGTTCCTCGTAGGCCTGCTGCAACGCACCGTGGAGTTCGGCCTGATGCGCCGCCAACCCCATGTGATCAGTAACCTGACGTAGAAATTCGCATTCGCTGCTGGAGAACGACTCGACTTTCCGCCGCGCCACCACCAGCAGTCCGATCACTTGGTCGTCCACCCGCAGGGGCGAAAGCACCAGTGAACCCAGACCACCCCGGGCCAGGCGCTGCGGAAACGGAAACGGCACCTCACGCAAATCCGGCTCGTAAACCAACTCGCCACGCACACACCGGCCAAGTCCATTTTCATCAATCGCCAAATGAGTCCCGGCCTCGGTCAGCGCCAACTCCATCGCCAGCGCCTGACTACCCACACCCACCCGCGCCACCCGCAGCTGGTACAAGACCCGGTCCAGCAAGCAGACACAGCCGAAATCAATGGGCAGGCTTTCCTCCAGACTGCGAATCACCACCTGGAAGACGCTGTTCAAATCCTGATGTTCGCCAATGGCCCGGGTGATCTCGTCCAGCAGACTGAGGTGTTCCAACTGCGTTCGAATGCGCTGTTCCGCCAACCGACGATCCGTGATGTCACTCATCGCTCCCACCAGGCGGATCGGCTCGCCTTCCGAACACTGGATGACCGACCCCCGATCATGAACGATCGCATATGTGCCATCGGCCCGGCGGAATCGAAACTCCCGCGACCAACGGGTCTCGCCCCGGGCCAAAAGCAACTGGAGCGCCTCATTCACCCGGGTTCGATCCTCGGGATGAATCCGATCCAGCCACGCCTGAGGGGAGGGAGAGACGTCTCCCAGGGGATAACCGAAGGTTCGATGAAAGTTCTCATTCCACCAAAACGACCGCGTCGGAAGATTCCATTCCCAAATCACATCATTGGTCGCCTCAGTCACTCGGCGGTACCGCTCCTCCTGGGTTCGCAGGGAGGCATTGACCGCCACCAGTTCGGAAGTTCGTTGCTGTACGTTCCGCTCCAACTCAAGGTTCAACTGACGCCCTCGTTCTTCGATCCGCTTTCGTTCGGTGATGTCGATGTGGCACCCGATGACTCGCAAGGGTTGCCCGGAGTCGTCCCAGCGGATGACTCGGCCCGCACAAATGACCCACACCGTGGAACCGTCCTTATGGCGGTAGCGAACCTCCCCGTAATACGGCACCCGACCCTGGGACTGCACATGCCGCTGAAACACTTCCTGAAGTCGGGTCAGATCCTCCGGAAAAATCAGTCGCTGCCACGACTCCGGCGCACTGGCCATGTCTTCGTCGGTGTATCCAAACATCCGTTTGAAGTTGGGACTCAAGTACTCTGTGTTGGTGGGAATCCACCAGTCCCAGTAGCCCGCCAAAGACTGGTCGAGAATCAATTCCAGGATCTGCTTTTGTTCCCGGATGGTTTCCTCGGCCTGCTTGCGACTGGTGATGTCCCAATTGGTGCCCAGCATTCGCACCGGTCGACCTGCGTCGTCCCGGATGACCACTCCGTTGGCCTGAATCACTCGGATGGAGGAGTCCGGCCAGACGACCCGGAACTCCGTTTTAAACTCCCGCTCGCCCGCCAGAGCCGCCTGAATCTCACCATCCTGCCGAGCCCGGTCCTCCGGATGCAGTCCGGATAACCACGCCGCATAGGCCCCGGAAAACTGCGCTGCCGTCACCCCGTACAGTCGGTACATCGCCTCGTCCCACAACAATCGATTTGCCCGGACATCCCAATCCCAGATCCCCACACCAGCCGTCTGCGTCGCCAACGCCAATCGGGTGGTGGCCAACTCGAGCGCCTCCCGCGAACGCCGCTCCTGGGTGACGTCTCGGAACACGATTACCACCCCGATCACCTGGCCGTCGGAATTCCGGATCGGCGCCGAACTGTCAGCGATCGAGTACTCGGTGCCGTCTCGAGCCACCAGGATGGTGTGATTACTCAGTCCCTTCACGAGTCCGGTCTCCATCACCCGCTCGATTGGCAGCACCGCCGGCTCCCGGGTGTCCTCCCGCAGAATCCGCATCACGTCGTCCACCGGCTGGCCCAAAGCCTCCTCCCGACTCCACCCGGTCAACTGTTCCGCCATCGGATTGAGTTGCTGGACTCGTCGCTCGCGGTCGGTGGTCAGGACGGCTTCGCCCATCGAATTGAGGGTCCGAAACAGCTCGTCCTTGCTCTTCACCAACGCGTCCTCCACTCGCTTGCGATCGGTGATATTGTTGCGAATGACGACGTATTGATACGGCTTTTGGTCGTTGCCGAGGAAGGGAACGATGGTGGTGTCCACCCAGTGGCAGGATCCATCCCGAGCGCGATTGCGAATCTCTCCCTGCCAAATGCGGCCCGCCTGAACCGTGGTCCAGAGTTCCCGGAAGAACTCGTTGGAATGGTAGCCCGAGTTGAACCGCCGATGTTCGCCACCCACCAACTCCTCGCGCGAATACCCGGAGAGCTCGCAGAACTTGTCATTCACCGAAAGAATCCGGCCCTGGACGTCCGTGATCTCCACGATGGCATGTTGATTTAAGGCCCGATGGATGTCGCGAGACTCCCGCGCCACCTGGGCCGCGTCCCGACCCAACTGAATCAGAGCGCGCTGCTTCAAGGCCGCCGAGACTGCGGCCCGCAATTCCTCGCCCGACGCCGTCCGGAACAAACTCCGCAAGGCCAGTCCGGAGGAGGCCGCCGCGAAGCCCGCCACCAAGTTGTCCTCGGACACCAGCAGGATTCCCACCACTTCCTCATTCAGGGTTCGGACGCGCTGCAACAGTTCCTCACCCGCCATTCCCTCCACTTGACCGACCACCAAAATCCCCACCGACGCCACCTGTTCCAACACTTCGGCCCCAGTCGTTAACAGCGTCAATGGAGCGAGATCCTCCAAGTGCTGACGGAATTTTTCGAGATAGGCGGGATCAGATTCGACGCAAAAAAGGCTCAAACTCATGGGTCGCGTGAGGTCTGGTTCAGGTTGGAGTGAGGCTGACCCAGACCCGCGCGTTCGTCCATCCTTCAACCTTTCCGAGATCACTGACCCGGAGTGGGTAGTCACTATTGCTCCATTCGGCTGATTCCCATTAGCCACCTCACGATAGGTCCGCCGTCCTCCGCCCGAAGGAGTCTGGGCCCCGCTCCATGAATCGTTTCCTTCAATTGTTCGGCACCCTGAAGTCGCTCTCGCTTTCTGCGCCCGTCACAATTCCTTCGAAGACCGGGACGTTCGCCTGCCTGAAAATCCTACGCGACCGATGCTTTTCTCGCGTGAATGGATCGCTAGGTTCTCCGTCCGTGAACCCCGTGATCACTGTCCGCCGTTCGTGCGCCCTCGTCTGGGCGCCCTGGTTGCTGGCCCTTTCGCTTCCTGCGGCTGATGAACTCGCGTTGGGGGTCCGCACCACCGAACCGCTGCCCCCGGTGGAGCAACGCGCCAAGTTCCAACTGCCTCCCGGATTCGAAATCCAACTGGTCGCCGCCGAGCCTGACATCAACAAGCCGATGAATCTGGCCTTCGACGCCACCGGGCGGCTCTGGGTCACGACGTCGATCGAGTATCCCTGGGCCGCGCCCACCAACCGGGTCGGTCGGGATCGGCTGATGATTTTTGAGGATTTCGGACCCGATGGACGCGCCCGGAAGGTCACCCAGTTTGCCGATGGTCTGAACATTCCCATTGGCGTGTACCCGTTCCGAACCGATGACCGCCATTGGAAAGCGATCGTATGGAGCATTCCCCATATCTGGCTCCTGGAGGACACCGACGGGAATGGTCAGGCGGATCGACGCACCCCGCTATACGGTCCGTTTGACCACACCCGGGACACGCACGGGAATCAGGCTTCCTTCCGGCGGGGATTCGACGGCTGGTTGTACGCCACCCACGGATTCAACAATGATTCCCATGTGACCGCCCGGGACGGCAGTCATGTCGATCTCAACTCCGGCAACACCTACCGAATCCGCCTCGACGGTTCCCGCATCGAGCATCACACCCATGGTCAGGTGAACCCGTTCGGACTGACCTGGGACGCCCGGGGCAACCTCTACTCCAGCGATTGCCACAGTGCCCCGTTGTACCAACTCCTCGCGGGCGGATGGTACCCCAGCTTTGGCAAGCCCGATGACGGACTCGGCTTCGCTCCGGTGATGCTGGAACACGCCCATGGCAGCACCGCCATCGACGGCGCGCTCTACTACACCGACAACCTCTGGCCGGCCGAATTCCAGGACACACTCTTCATCGGCAACGTCATGACCAGCCGACTGAACCGGGATAAGGTCACCTTCGTCGGCTCGACCCCCAAGGCCAACGAACAGCCCGATTTCGTGACCACCAGCGATCCGTGGTTTCGGCCGGTAGACAACACCCTCGGGCCCGATGGCGCCCTGTACATCGCCGACTTCTACAACCGCATCATCGGGCATTACGAAGTGCCACTGACGCATCCCGGCCGAGACCGCGAGCGCGGCCGGATCTGGCGGGTGATTTATCGGGGCGAGGATGGCACGGCCCGGCTGCGACCGCCCGCCTTGCCCCAGGATGCCGCCGGTCTGATTGCGGAACTGGGTTCCCCCAGCCTGACCCGGCGAATGCTGGCCACCAGCGAGCTGCAGGATCGCTTCGGCGCTTCGATTCGGCCGGCCGTCGCGGCTGCCGCTCAGTCCCCGCAGAATGCCGAACAACGCGTCCAAGCCCTCTGGCTGCTCCAGCGCCTGAACTCTGGAACCGACGCAACGGACGCCGCCCTCACGGATCCGAACGCCCTGGTGCGCACCCACGCCTTCCGGCTGCTCACCGAACAGGCCCAGCCCACGCCCCGCAGCCTGGAACTGGCCCGCGCCGCTGCGGCCAATGACCCGGATGCCTTGGTGCAGCGCTGCGCCGTGGAAGCACTTGGACAACATCCGCAGAAGGAGAATCTGCCCGTCCTATTGCAGCTCCGCTCCCGGGTGCCGGCTGGTGACACGCATTTGCTGTATGTGGTTCGCAAGGCCATCCGCGATCAGTTGAATCAGCCAAACCTCTTTGCCGCGGTTCTCGCCGAAAAGTGGTCGGACGCCGATCGCCTAGCCTTCCTCGACGTCGCTGTTTCAGTTCGATCCGCCGCCGCCGCCGCCTTCCTGGTCAGCCAACTGGATTCACTGTCCGCCAACACCACACCCACGGCTGCCGCCGCACTCCAGCACGCCGCCCGTTACGCCACGGAAGCGGAAGTGCCCCAACTGGCCAGCCGCATTCGCGCCAAATATGCCGGAGATCTCGCCACCCAATTGACCCTCTTCAAGTCACTCGACCAGGGCCTGCGTCAGCGCGGCTCAGCCCTGCCCCCTGCTTTCCAGGACTGGGGCCGCGAACTCTTGACCCAATTGTTGAGTCCATCCTCCCTGACCGGTTGGCGCTTTCTCCCTCTGCCTGGCCAGCCCGCCAACGACCCCTGGGATTTCCAGATCCGCAAGCTCGCCAATGGTCAGGAAGCGAGGGTCCTCTCCAGCATCGCCCGAGGTGAACAACTCACCGGCATCCTTCGTTCCCCCGAGTTCAAGGTCGGTCCCGAAATCACCTTCTGGCTATGCGGACATGATGGTTATCCCGATCAGCCCGCCGCGCACCGCAACGTGATTCGCCTCCGCGCGGCCCAATCCGACCAGATTCTCTTTGAAGCCTTTGCCCCCCGGAACGACGTGGCTCAGCTCGTGCGGTGGAACACGGCGCCTTTGGGAGGCATCCCCGTGGTGCTGGAACTCACCGACGCCGATACCGGCGACGCGTATGCCTGGATCGCCCTCGGATCGTTGACCGGCGCGCCCGATCTCCCGGCCTTCGCTCCGCGCGGGCGGACGGAACGCTTGATCCTGGCCGCCGAACTCGCCGGCCGGATCGGCATTGGTCCGGAAAGCCCGGTGTATCCCCGACTCGTGGAGATCATGCAGGACAAGTCCGCCGACGTCACCGCCCGGGCGGCCGCCTTACGCGTGGTTGTGCCAGCGCTCCGCGCTGAAGCCGATTACCTAGCCGACCCGCAAATACCGCTGATTTGGCGGGAGCGAGCCGCCGAGGCGGCCATCGAAGGCCGGACCCAGCGGGAATTCCTCCAGGCCGTCTGGAAGGAGGCCCCGCAACGGGTGCAGATCCGCACGGCCCGCGCCTTTACCGGTCAGCCGCATTCCGTGAAGGAATTTGCTCTTGGCGTGGAACGAGGTGAGGTCCCACCGGGACTCCTGCGGGACAAAGGCTTGCGCGACGCGCTGTTGGCTCAGGCTGATCCCGCCACTCAGGAGAAACTCAAGAAGGCGATCGCCGCTCTTCCGCCCGGGGATGATTCCCGCGCCCAACTACTCGCCGAACGACGCTCCGGATACGAGGGAGTTCGGGCCAACCCCGATGTGGGCCGCAAACTCTTCGAGCAAAACTGCGCCGCCTGTCATCAACTCAACGGCCAAGGTGGCTTGGTCGGACCGCAACTGACCGGCATTGGCAACCGCGGCGTAGAACGACTCTGCGAAGACATCCTCGATCCGAACCAAAATGTGGATCACGCCTTCCGCCAAACGGTCGTGACATTGAAAAACGGCGACGTGATGGCCGGCTTGTTCCGCCGCGAGGATGGAAGCGTTCTGGTGTTCGCCGACGCCACCGGCAAGGAGTTCAACGTTCCCAAGGCGGACGTCGCTGAACGCACGGAGAGCGAACAATCCCTGATGCCCGACAACTTCGGCGAATCCCTCCCGTCCGCCGACTTCAATCAGCTCCTGGCCTTCCTCCTCTCCCAGCGGTAAGCCGTTTGGCTGAGCGATAGGTTTGGTCGGGCGACGCTCTGCGGAGCCACCTTACTGCGCCGGCGGCGTTTCGTTGCTCTCCCGATAGGCGCTCGCCCGCTCGGTCTCAATCGGTCGAACCTCGAACGTGAGTCCACACGCCACGCAAGGATTCTGCGCCGCGAGGGAGGCCGCTTCCTCCAGACTAGTCGCCACGACGAACCAGTAACCACCGATGACTTCCTTGGCCTCCGGGAAGGGTCCGTCGCTGATCCCCTCGCGCGTGACGATTTTCCCTCCGGTGGCCAGTCGTTGCCCAGGCTTAAAGGTCCCCAGGGCCAGCTGTTTCTCGTACCACAAATAGAAGGCATCAATCGCGGCCTGAATCTCCTCCGGAGTCTTCGCTGGATCCCAGTGACCCTTCGACAGGAGAAGAAACTCAGTCGGGGAAGCGGCGGGAGCAGGGACGGACTTCATGGGAGTCATTGAACCCTGCCAAGATTCTTCCAGGAATCCGGAAGGCCATTTAAAATCTACGATGTCGGCCCACTCCGATGCCTCCTCGATGCAAGTCGGCACCCGTTCTAGCCTTCGCCTAAAAAAATGCCCGGCTGCTTCTCGCCCAGATCAGGAGTCTCCAGAAGTCTTCGCGTGATCGAAGGGGAGCGCATCCAGCTCCCGGCCCGAGCTACCGGCGTCCCTTCCAGTCGCCGGAAGGGACGCTCGAACGATGCCTTACATGTGGGCGATCAGATTGTCGCCAAACGCGGAGCACTTGATCTCCGTCGCCCCTTCCATGAGGCGCGCGAAATCATAGGTCACGCGCTTGCTGCCAATCGCGCCGTTTAGGCCCTTCAGAATCAGGTCGGCCGCTTCGATCCAGCCCAGATGCCGCAGCATCATCTCGCCGCTCAACACCACTGAGCCCGGATTCACCATATCCTTGCCGGCGTACTTCGGCGCCGTGCCGTGGGTCGCTTCGAAGATGGCGTGGCCGGTGATGTAATTGATGTTGCCGCCGGGGGCGATGCCGATGCCACCCACCTGGGCCGCCAACGCGTCGCTGAGGTAGTCACCGTTCAGATTCAACGTGGCGATCACGTCGAAGTCGGTCGGCCGAGTCAGCACCTGCTGCAGGGTGATGTCCGCAATCGAGTCCTTGATGACGATGCCGGCTCCGGGCTTGCCCTCGGGAATCTTGCACCACGGACCGCCGTCGATTTCCACCGCGCCGAAATGTTCCTTGGCGCACTGATAACCCCAGTCGCGGAAGCCACCCTCGGTGAACTTCATGATGTTGCCCTTATGGACGAGCGTCACCGACTTGCGGTTGTTCTTGATCGCGTAGCTGATGGCGCTGTGGATCAACCGGACGGATCCGGAATAGCTCACCGGCTTGATGCCCAACCCCACCCGCACGTCGGTCGGGAAGTCGGTGGCGCCCACGGCAGTCCAGAATTCCTGGGCGGCCGGAACGGTACCGAAACGAATCTTGGAGAATTGCTTGGGGAATTCCTTGGCGAAAAAGTCCAAGACCTTCTGGGCTTCTGGAGTACCGGCGGCGTACTCGATACCGGCGTAAATGTCCTCGGTGTTCTCGCGGAAGATCACCATGTCGACCTTCTCGGGATGCTTCACCGGGCTGGGAACCCCAGTGAAGTACTGGACCGGGCGCAGACAGACATAGAGGTCGAGCATCTGGCGGAGGGCCACGTTGAGGGAGCGAATGCCGCCACCGACGGGAGTCGTCAGCGGTCCCTTGATGCCCACCAGGAACTCACGGAAGGCCGCCACCGTGTCGTCCGGCAGCCAGTTGTTGAACCGCTTGAAGCTCTCCTCACCCGCGAACACTTCCATCCAGGAAATCTTACGCTTTCCGCCGTAAGCCTTTTCCACTGCGGCGTCCATGACCCGGACGGAGGACGCCCAGATATCGGGTCCCGTACCGTCGCCGCGGATGAACGGAATGATCGGCTGGTCGGGAACGACGAGTTTGCCCGACTGAATGGTAATTTTGCCTCCGGAAGGGACGGTACAGGTGGTGTAGGACATGGACGAAGTATTCGATGTGGGTCGCGGGCGGGGAATGCCCGACCAACGACACGCGATTTAAGCGGCCGGATTGGAGGAGCGGCAAGCGGTTTGAAGCGGTTGGCTCGTTGGTTTCAGCGAATCCGAGGGCGGGCTTCCGATTTTTCCACCCCAACTGGGATTCCAACCCACGCCGGGGCGACCGCAAGATTCTGTGCGGGATCCTCCCGTTATCCGTGGCGTCTCCCAGGACCAATCTGTTAACTACTTCCCGGAAACGCCCACTTGCCCCCCGTCTGCTATGCACGAACCCAGCCGTACCTCCCGTTCCCACGGCTTCACCCTGATCGAGTTGCTCGTGGTGATCGCCATCATCGCCATCCTGGCCAGCATGCTCCTGCCCGCGTTGTCGAAAGCCAAGGAGAAGGCCAAATCCACCAGTTGCATCAACGCGCTCCGGCAGATGTCTATTGCCCAAAGCGTGTACGGCGCTGACTCCGGCGGTCGCTTCACCCCGACGTTTGCCGTCCGTGGCTCCAATGTGGAGCGCAAGGCGTGGTTCAACTTCCTCGCCCCTTACACCCAGACGACCAACCTCATTCTCTGTCCGTCCAAGACCAAGAAATTCAAGGAACTGGTCGCCCTGTACCCGAGCGATCAGCAAGACCGGGCGGTCTCCAACTACGCCATGAACTTCGGTCTCGGCGGCTGTGACTGGCCCGGTGTCTGGGACGCCTCCAGGTATCCGCAACAAAAGGATTCCGCCATTCGCAGCCCGGCCAATGCCGTGCATTTGACCGACGGCGCCAGCCAACCCCAGGCCACCCGGGATCCGCTCAAGTGCGTTACCGTGAAATCCCCCGAAAAGGCCGGCGCCTGGGTCATGCACGACCCCGTCAACAGCAGCCCCTGCGACGGATGCGTCACCGTGCCATCCACCCAGGATCCCAACTGGGGCGGACCGCATCTCCGCCACTCCGGCAAGAGCAACGTCGCCTTTGCCGATTCCCACGTGGAAACCCTGCTCTCTTCGAAGTGGTACTTTGGCGGCTCTCCCTGGTTGAAGGCCGATGGCGTGATCCAGTGACGAAGCGGGTAAGGGGTAAGGGGTAAGGGGTAAGGAATGGTAGGGCGAAGCTTCCGCTGAGCCGTGCGCGTACCACCGAACTCACGCGTCACCAGTCCATCCACGCACGGCTCCGCGCACTCCTTCACGGGGTTATGGGCAATGGTAACTGGAGCGCTGGCGTCTCGCCGGCCAGTTCATGACGATGGGAGGGGGCATGAAGAACGAGCCGGCGAGACGCCGGCGCTCCCAGTCGACCGCGCCTCGCACCTCCCGCCTCGCACCTCCCGCTTACCCCTTACCCCTTACCCCTTACCCTCACCCGCCCTTCTTCCCTGAAGCTTTCTTGCGTTCAGCACGTCAACTCCCGAGAAATCCGGCGGACAACCCGCACTTTCCGAATACCTTTGCTCTCATGAAATGGGCGTTCCGCCTTCTTCTGCCCCTGACCTGCGGGTCGTTGTGGGCCGCCACCCCGGCGACCGACCGGGTGGACTTCAATTTCGAGGTTCGCCCTATCCTCTCCGACCGCTGCTTCTTTTGCCACGGTCCTGATGAAAAAGGCCGGAAAGCCAAGCTCCGCTTGGACCAAAAGGAGGGCCTGTTCGAACCCCGCAAGGACGGGGCGGTCATTCTCAAACCCGGCGATCCAGCCGGATCCGAACTGCTCCGGCGCATCCTAACCGCCGATCCGGACGACGTGATGCCCCCGCCGGACAGCCACCTGGATCTTAGTCCCGCGGAAAAGGACCTGCTCCGGCGCTGGATCGAGCAGGGCGCGGAATGGCGGGATCATTGGGCCTTTAACCCGATTCAACTGCCTACCCCGCCAGCGGTTCCCCCCACGGCTAAGGTGGTGAATCCAATCGACCAGTTCGTGGTGGCTAAACTCGAAGCCGCTGGACTCCGCCAGTCTCCCCCCGCCGATCCTGGTCGCCTGCTCCGACGAATCTCCCTCGACTTGGTAGGACTACCCCCGAGCCCGGAAGAATTGAAGGCCTTCGAATCTTCCCAGGATCCCCGCGCCTACGAGGAAGCTGTGGATCGATTGCTCGCCTCGCCGGCCTACGGCGAACGAATGGCCAATGAATGGCTCGATGTCGCCCGCTTCGCCGACACCTACGGGTATCAGGCGGACGTCGAACGGGATCTCTCCCCTTGGCGCGACTGGGTCATCCGGTCGTTCAACGACAACCTGCCCTACGACCAGTTCATCACGTGGCAGCTCGCCGGCGATCTTCTGCCCAATGCCACCGACGAACAGATTCTGGCCACGGCCTTCAACCGGTTGCATCGGCAGACCAACGAGGGCGGCAGTATCGATGAGGAATTTCGGCAGGAATACGTGTCTGACCGGGTGCATACCATGGGAACCGCCTTCCTGGGTCTGACCCTCGAATGTTCCCGGTGTCACGACCACAAGTACGACCCGATCAGCCAGCGCGACTACTACGCCCTGGCCGCCTTCTTCAACAACATCGACGAATCCGGCCTGTACTCTCACTTCACCTCCGCCACCCCGACCCCCACGCTCCTGCGCTGGGAAGGCGACGGAAAAGCGCGCCATGCGGAACTCGTCCGCCAGATCGCTGGCGCCGAACAACAGCTCAAGTCGGTGGCGACGGAAGGTCAGGCCCGCCTCGCCAAGGCGGCCCCGGCAACCCTCTCGGCCCCAGCGCCGATCGCGCACTACGCCTTCGATTCCATCACCAACAATCGGACCGCCGACAACCTCAGCACCAACGCCGCTTCGTTGTCCGACAACCCGGAACTCGTGGCCGGCCGGTTGGGTCAGGCGTTGCGCTTCAGCGGCGACAATTCCGTCACCATCCCGGTCGCCGGTCAGTTCAAGCGCACCGATCCCTTCAGCCTCTCGCTCTGGCTCAAACCCACGGAACGTCAGGACCGCGCCGTGGTGTTGCATTACTCCCGCGCCTGGAGCGATTCCGGCAGCCGGGGCTACGAACTGGTCCTGGACCACGGTCGCCCCTTTTTTGGTCTGATCCATTTCTGGCCCGGCAACGCTTTGGCCATCCGAGCCAAGGATGCCCTGCCCACCAACGCTTGGTCGCAAATCACCGTCACCTACGACGGATCCAGCCGCGCCGCCGGAGTTCAACTGTATCGGGACGGTGTGCCGCTGGAGACCGAAGTCGTCCGCGACCGGCTGACCCGCGATATCCAACACCGCGCCGAATGGGGTGACTCCGAAGCCGGATCCATCCGGCTGACCCTCGCCGGCCGGTTCCGGGACAACGGATTCCGTAACGGCGAACTGGATGAACTCCAGATCTTCAACACCGCGCTGACTCCCGCCGAGGTCCGGGTGCTAAATGGACTTCCGGCGGGCGCCACCTCGGACCTCCTGGCCACCCGGGTGGTCCGGGAAGACGCCGCCTACGCTCAGGCTTTGGCCGAGCTGAAGCGCCTGCGCGATGCCGAAAACGATCTCGTGAACGCGACCCGCGAGATCATGGTGATGCAGGAGATGCCCGGCCGCCGACCGACCTTCGTCCTGAAGCGCGGTGCCTACGATTCCCCCGGAGATCCTGTCGACGCCAACGCCCCCGAGCGCATTCTGCCCTTCGCCCAGGAATGGCCACGCAACCGGCTGGGTTTCGCCAAGTGGGTCACCGATCCGCGCAATCCGCTCACCGCCCGCGTCGCGGTCAATCGGATCTGGAAGCAGCACTTCGGGCGCGGCCTAGTGAACACCTTGAACGACTTTGGCGCCCAAGGTCAGTTGCCCGCCAATCCCGCCCTGTTGGACTGGCTTGCCGGCCACTTCATCGAATCCGGCTGGAACGTCAAAGCCCTGCACAAGCTGATCGTGCTTTCGGCCACTTACCGACAGGCTTCGGAAGCCAGTCCCGAACTGGTGGCCCGGGATCCCGAGAACCGCCTGCTGGCCCGCGGTCCAAAGCATCGGCTCAGCGCCGAACAAATCCGGGATCAGGCGCTGGCCGCGAGTGGCCTGCTGACCGTCAAGGTCGGCGGACCCAGCGTGAAGCCGTATCAACCCGCCGGCGTGTGGGAAGAAGCTGGCACGGGCAAGACCTACACCCAGGATCACGGCGACAAACTGTATCGCCGCAGTCTCTACACCTTCTGGCGCCGAACCGCCCCACCGCCGTCCATGCTGAGCTTCGATGCCGTCACCCGCGAAGTGTGCACCGCCAACCGTGAGGTCACCGCCACGCCGTTGCAGTCGCTGGTGCTGATGAATGATCCGCAGTTCATCGAAGCGGCGCGGGTCCTCGCCGAGAATCTTTGGAAATCCTCGGCCAACGCTCTGTCGGACCGGCTCAATCAGGGTTTCCTGACCGTCACCGGCCGGCCGCCGCTGGAACGCGAACAGGAAATCCTGCGCCAGCTGTACGCCGAGCAGCTCGATTACTTCACGCGCCAACCGGACGCCGCCCAGAAGTTGCTCAAGACGGGTGAGCGGCCCGCCGACAGTTCCCTTCCTGCCCCCGAGATTGCGGCCGCCACGATGGTGGTCAGCACGTTGATGAACCACGACGAATTCGTAATGAAGCGATGAACACCTCCCTCTGCACCGGTCACGTTCCGGCCACCGAATTGAGCCGCCGGCAGTTTCTCAATCGCTTCGGTCTAGGCCTGGGCGGCGCCGCCCTGGGCACGCTGATGAATCCTTCAGCCCTCCACGCGGCGGGAGATCAGGGAATCTTGGCCGGCCAGTTGAAATTCGCCCCCAAGGCCAAGCGGGTCATCTACCTATTCATGGCCGGCGGTCCGTCCCAGCTGGAGACCTTCGATTACAAGCCGCTGCTGAATCAACGTCAGGGGGAACAGCTCCCGGATTCCGTGCGCCAGGGCCAGCGCCTGACCGGCATGTCCGGCAACCAGGCCTCCCTGCCGCTCGCCGGTTCCGCCTTCAAGTTCAATCAGGCCGGAAAGTCCGGAGCGTGGATCAGCGAACTTCTGCCCCATACCGCCCGAGTGGCCGACGATCTTTGCATCGTCCGCTCGGTGTACACCGAAGCGATCAATCACGATCCCGCCATCACCTTTCTGCAGACCGGCTCCCAGCTAAGCGGCCGACCCAGCATCGGTTCTTGGGTTCACTACGGCCTCGGCAGCGATAACGAAAACCTGCCCGCCTTCGTGGTCCTGATCACCCGCGGCAAGGTCGATCAACCGCTGTACGCCCGGCTGTGGGGCAGCGGCTTTTTGCCTTCGCGTTATCAGGGGGTGCAGTTCCGCGCCGGCAAGGATCCCGTCCTGTACTTGAACAATCCCGACGGCGTTTCCCCGGAGAACCGCCGACTCATGCTTGATCGGTTGAAGGACTTCCACCAGTTCGCCGCCGAGCAGTCCGGCGACGCCGAAGTCGATGCCCGGATTGCCCAGTACGAAATGGCGTACCGGATGCAAACCAGCGTGCCCGAAGTGATGGACTTCGCGAACGAGTCAGCCGCCACCTTCGACAAGTACGGACCCGACGCGCGCAAGCCCGGCACCTTCGCCGCGAACTGTCTGCTGGCCCGCCGCCTCGCCGAACGCGGAGTGAAGTTCATCCAGCTGTATCATCAGGGCTGGGATCAACACGGCGGCCTGCCCAACGGCATCCGTCAGCAATGTAAGGAGACCGACCAACCGTGCGCCGCGCTGATCGAAGATCTGAAGCAACGCGGTTTGCTGGAAGACACGCTGGTGGTCTGGGGCGGCGAATTCGGACGCACCAATTATTCCCAGGGCAAACTCACGGCGACCGACTACGGTCGCGATCATCATCCCCGCTGTTTCTCGGTGTGGATGGCTGGCGGCGGAGCGAAACCCGGCGTGGTGTACGGTGCCACCGACGAATTTGGGTACAGCGTGGTGGAGAATCCGGTCCACGTGCACGACTTCCACGCCACGATGCTGTATCTGCTGGGCATCGATCACCTGCAACTCACCTACAAGTTCCAAGGCCGGCGTTTCCGTCTGACCGACGTCCACGGCGAAGTGGTCAAAGCCGTCTTGGCGTAGCCGCCGACGGCAGGAGGCGCCATCCCCCCCAGCACACCCGGTCTCACACCCTGGAGCAATCCCGTCAGCGCGTCGTTCCCTCCGCGGCTACCTCCGCGATTCCTTCCCGCCACAACAATTCGGCCTCTCACTCCACTCACGCCCAACTCCGCAGAGCGTCGCCCTACCGGGGAAAGCTGAGAGCTGAGAGGACGGTAAGAAAGGCGCGAAGCGTTTATAGAGGTAGGAATGGGGGATTGACCCCACCCCTCCCTCCGAACCGGACGTGCGGATCTCCCGCATCCGGCTCTCCAGTTGGTGAGTCACCCGCAGGTGGCGGGACTGGAG
>JAFLEF010000081.1 GCA_017309115.1 Verrucomicrobiota bacterium
AGCTCGAGCCGAGCGCTCCAGTCCCGCCACCTGCGGGTGACTCACCAACTGGAGAGCCGGATGCGGGAGATCCGCACGTCCGGTTCGGAGGGAGGGGTGGGGTCAATCCCCCATTCCTACCTCTATACGATTTGGCCGTTCTGAGGATGGAACGTTACGGGTGTTCCAGGCGTGATTCGCTGCTGGCGCCTCGCCCGTGGGAAAGCGGTAGCTCCGCAGGCTTCGCTACCGCACTCCATAGGAGCGCTGGCGTCTCGCCGGCCTATGTGCGACGACGGGAGGAGGAGTGAACAACAAAAAACACGCCGGCGAGACGCCAGCGCTCCCAGTGGGGCGAGGCCCCGCCCGAGCCGTTCGCGTCTCGGCGAAATGACGCGTGGGGAGTCCACGGGCGTACGCTTCGCGGAGCGTCGCCCTACCGGTCGAGTACCGCCGGATTTTTCCGGAACGTGACGGGTAGGGCCGGTATCGGGCTTCCCGGGCTGCGGGATTTCCGGCAGCGTGAATCCGTTCATGGTTCGCGACCGCAAGCCCGCGCTTGGCTTCATCTTCATCACGTTGCTGCTCGATATCCTCGGCATCGGCCTGATCATTCCCATTCTGCCCAAACTGGTGGAGCAGTTGGAGGGCGGGAACATCTCGGCGGCCTCGCACACGGTCGGATTGCTGGCCTCGCTGTACGCGCTGATGCAGTTCGTCTGCGCGCCGATTCTAGGCAGTCTTTCAGATCACTTTGGCCGGCGACCGGTGATCCTGGCGTCCTTGTTTGGCGCGGGTCTGGATTACGTGCTGTTGGCGTTCGCCCCCACGCTGGCCTGGTTCTTTGTTGGCCGAATCGTGGCCGGCATCACGGGAGCCAACATCACCGCGGCGACGGCCTACATCGCGGACGTCAGCCCCCCGGAGAAGCGCGCGGCCAATTTCGGGATGATCGGTGCGGCCTTTGGTCTGGGCTTCATTCTGGGGCCGGCCTTGGGCGGATTGCTGGGGGAACACCATCTCCGCTTGCCGTTTGTCGTAAGTGCGGTGCTGACCCTCGCCAATTGGCTGTACGGCTACTTCGTACTCCCGGAATCCCTGGGTCCAGAGAATCGACGGAAGTTTTCGTGGCGGCGGGCGAATCCCGTCGGCTCGCTGGCAGCGTTGCAGAAGTATCCGTTGGTCCTCCGTCTGGCAGTGGCGTTGTTCATCTTCAACATCGCGCAGTTCATGCTGCATGCGATTTGGGCCCTGTACACCAGCGCCCGGTTTGACTGGACCCCAACCCAGGTCGGCTTGTCGCTGACGTTCGTGGGACTGATGGCGGCGGTGGTGCAAGGCGGGTTGGCTCGTAAGGTCATTCCCTGGTTGGGCGAACCGCGCTCGGTGATCATTGGGTTTACCCTGGGGGCGGTGAGCTATTTGGGGTACGGCCTCGCCACCCAGGGTTGGATGATTTATGCGACCTTGGCGGTGGGGTGTTTGGGCGGAATCTCCGGTCCGGCGGCGCAGGGCATGGTTTCCCGGAGTGTGGGCGCGGATGAACAAGGGGCGGTTCAAGGCGCGATGACCAGTCTGTCGAGTCTGGCCGGAATCATTGGTCCGCTGGTGTCCACCGGGTTGTTCGGATGGTTCATGGGACCGCGGGCGCCGATGATTCTACCGGGGGCGCCCTTCTTTGTGGCCAGTGGTTTGAGTGTCCTCGCCTTGGGCCTGACGGTGCGGGCGCTGCGTTGGAAAGCTCCGGAGGTGCCGCCGGCAGTAGTCCCGATCGCGTAACGGCGCATAGATGAGGGAGGTTGAACCGCAGATTAACGCCGATTAAGGCAGATTTTGGGAGGAGAGATCGGCGGTCTTGGCGGCTTGGGCTTCGTTGAATGTTCTCTGCCGACGAACGTCCGAACTCAGGTGCTTGCGGAATGCGTCCGCCAGCGTAGAACTCCACTAGTCTCGCCATGAATGCCTCTCGTCTTTCCCGCCGAACGTTGCTCAAGGGTTTGGGCGTTTCCATGGCGCTGCCCTGGCTCGAAGCGATGCGGCCGCTGCACTCCTTGGCTGGGATCACGCCGGTGGCGGGAACGGCGAGCAAACCTCCGGTGCGGTTCGCGGCCCTGTACATGGCCAACGGAGCGCTCATGGAACAGTGGACGCCCGCGGGCGAAGGACGGGAGTTCGAACTGACTCCGACGCTGTCGCCCCTCGCGGGTTTCAAGGACGACGTGTTGGTGCTCAGCAATCTCTGGCATCGCGCGGCGAACACCGGGGACGGCCACTACGTGAAGACGGGTGCCTGGCTCACTGGCACGACCATCACCCGGACCACCGGCAGCAATCTCTGCGCGGGCAACATCTCCATCGACCAAGCGATGGCCCAGCGCGTGGGCAATTTGACCCCGCTGCCGTCGCTGGAACTGGGCATCGAACCCGTCTCGACCGGGGTCGACGTCAATGTCGGGTTCACCCGGTTGTATGGCGCCCACATTTCCTACAGCACGCCGACCACGCCGCTCGCCAAGGAGATCAATCCGAAGCTCGCCTTTGACCGCTTGTTCCGGTCCCGGGCTTCAACTCGAACCGGGGGCTTGGGCGATGACCGCAGCGTGCTCGACCTGGTTTCGGAAGACGCCCGCCGATTGCAGCGCCAGCTCGGGCATGCGGATCAGCAGAAACTGAACGAGTACTTTGAAAGCGTTCGGGCGGTGGAACGGCGGATCGAGTTCGATCGTCAGCGCAAGGTGGCCGAGAACATGGAAGATCCGCTGGTCCGGAAGGAAATCGATCGATTGGGTCGGGCGGTGGATTTCTATCACGATCCCGCCCAGGTGAGCGAACGGGGCGACAATCATTCCGAGCAGGTTCGCCTAATGCTCGACATCATGGCCCTGGCGTTCTGGACCGATTCCACCCGGGTGAGCACCTTCATGTTCGGGAATTCGGTCAGCGGCCGGAACTTCTCCTTCTTGGAGGCGGGTCTCGGTTCCCATCACGAGAACAGCCATCACGAGCGCAAGGATGAGAAGAAGGCGAAGTATCGGCGGATCAATGAATGGCACGTGGCGCAGTGCGCGTACTTCCTGGAGAAGCTCAAGGGGTACAAGGAAGGCGCGAGCACGGTGCTCGACAATTCCATGGTGCTCTTTGGTGCGGGCATGAGCGACGGCAATGCCCATAGTCCGCACAATCTGCCGCTCATTCTGGCCGGTCGAGGGGGCGGGACGCTAAACCCGGGCCGACATCTGCGGTACGAGAAGGACCACCCGATGGCCAACTTGCACGTCTCGCTGCTCAAGCGGATGGGCGTTCAGCCCCAGCAATGGGCGGATGCGACCGGGGAACTGGCCGATTTGGGAGATCTGACCTAAGCCAACGGGCGGCAGAGGCCACTAAGGCGTCTCGCTCTCAGAACCAGCTGAGAGCTGAGAGAAACCAAACTGGTGAATCGGGGGAGCGTTGGTGGCAGCATTGCGGATTCGGTTTACCGGCTTTGGGTGCGCTCAAGGATTCTGGATCACTCGATACCACGCCGGGGAGGTTTCCGGTTGATGCGGGACGCTGACTTCCCGGGTGGATGATTCCGCGGGGATCTCCGCGATTTGCTCCCACGCGGTGTCAGTCAGGGTTCCGGTGAGCACTTCAACCCGATAGGATTTCCCGGACCGAGCCTCGATTCGCAGAGTGATTGTGGTGCCACTGAGTTCCGCTTGCAGTACCAGCGGAAGGGAGTCCGGTTGCCGGGGATTCGTTCCCTCGGCGAATTCGAGGGCATTGGAACGACCGTCCTGATCCGGATCGGCTGCGGCATCTGTGGGATCCTCCGGATTCAAGCCATAGCGAAGCTCCCACTCGTCGGGAAGAGTGTCCCCATCGAAGTCAAAGTTGGCGGGCGCATTGGGCGCGGCCGGGGAGGGCGTGGGCAGTTGGACGATGTGGGCGGATCCATCGGGCAGCCGGCCTTCCGAAAGACCACTACGCTGCACGGTGAAATCCACCTGATCCAACAGCGTGCCTTGCGGGGACCACAGCAACAGCGTTTCTCCCAGGGAATCCAAGCGGAACGGAATCCGGTTGCCGTCCTGGTCTGCCTCGTCGTCGGCCCCGAACCGAAGGTGGCCTCGCGGGGGCAGGTAGGTGAGAGGCCGGATCACGAAGCGGGTGCGCCCACTGAGCGAGGGATCGTCCGTGAGGCGGCATCCGCCCAGATCCACGCCGTTGGTTCCGGGGTTGTAGAGTTCGAGCCAATCGGCGCCCTGAAGCAGGGTGGGTGCCGCCAGCCATTCATTGAGCCGCACGACGTCCGCATGACCCAGAGGCAAGGCTGGGGCGTTGGGCTGCCCCGGGGTTCCCGCCGTGAGAAACTTCCAAACTTCGTCGCGATAACCGATGGGCCGATCGATACCTTGGAAGCCGAATTCGATTCGGTCCAAGAGTTGGCCCTGCCGGTCGGTCAGGGTGAGAATGCCGCCGTGGCTGGGAAGATCCCGGCCTAAGTTGAGTGCCGGGGCGGCAAGGGTCCGGGGAGTCGCCCAGATGACGCGATATCCGCGCGCCGGCAGGGAGGTCCCGGCGGGGAACGACCAGGCGGGCAGGGAGTCGAGTTGCAGGGCCATGCCGGACAGGTCCACAGGGTCGGGATTGGGATTGTGGAGTTCGATCCAATCGGCGGGCTGGCCATCCGGAGCGAGGAAGGTGCGGCTGTCGGCGACCACTTCGTTGAGGCGAATGATCCAGCCGGGCAGGGGGAAGTAGTTCGAGCTGCCGGGCGTGGGGTTGAAGGTGAGCGTGGTCCAGGACCCGTTGCCGTTGGGAATTCGTCCGAAGCTTTCGCCGGGTTTTTGGGCGCCATAGCTCACGGCGTCGCGCTCGATTCCCGAGGCATCGAGCCAACGCAGCGTGGTGCCTTCGGCGGGCAGGCGGAAGTCGAGTTGGTTTCCTCCGGTTTGCTCGTTGGCTTCGAAGAGAGCGAAGCCACCAGGGCTGATGGACGAAGGAGCAGAGATTCGAACGGTCCCCTGTTCCGTTCCCAGAGAGCCCCCGGTCAACACCAGGGGGAGCGGAGTGGGGTTGTGGAGTTCAAGCCAGTCGGAGGCGTCTTCGGAATTCGCGAGGAACTCATTCAGTCGGGCGGACTCCGGTCCCGCGGTTTCGACCGGGACAGTGGCGGCACCAGGCGAGGGGAGACTTAGGATCCAAGTTTCGGCGGGAGTGGATCGTCCCAGCGTATAGCCCTCGGCTTGGGGGCCGAATTGCAGTCCGTCGACCAAGGTGCCGTCCGGGGACAGCAGCCAGATTCCGTCGCCTTCGGCATCGAGACCGAAGGAGGTGCCCAGACCGGCTTGATTGGTGGTGCCACAGGGAACGAGCAGATACGCCCCGGCGGCGAGCGAAGTTCCGGGAGCGAACCGGAAGCGGAGCGGCGGGCTGACCCGATCGGTCAGGGCCCAGCCGCCGAGGTCCACGGCCGTGGCTCCGGAGTTGAAGAGCTCCACCCAGTCTCCTTCGGCCGAACTGGCGCTGATTTCCGTGAGGCGAAGGGCGGGTCGGACGGGCGGAGTGGGTGCGGCGCCAGGAGTTCCTCCGGCCTGGGGACTGGCCCGCCAATTCTCTGGAGCTCGGGTGTCTCCGGAGAATTCGATTCGTTCGAGTGAAGCCCCCTGACCATCGGCGGCCATCGGCCAGGCACCGGCGTCTCCGTAGGTGACTGAATCCACCACCCAGCCCGCCGGATCCAGCACGGCCACTCGTTCGCCACTGTTGGCGAGGGAACTTCCATAGTAACCCGCCACGGTGACGCCGGGATAGCGCGTGGCGAACGCCGCTGGGTTTCCGTTGTTCGCCAAGATCAGTCGTTGCCCCGGACCCAGCAGCGGGAAGGCGACGGGAAACCGAAAGCTAATGCCTTCGAATTGGTAGCCGGCCAAATCCACCGCAGTGCTGCCCGCGTTCCATAGTTCCACAAACTCGAAGTCCTCGCCGCCGGGCGGATGGTACATGATTTCGCTGAGGCGCACTGGACTGCCCGCGGTGTTGACTTCAAAGAAGACTTCCGAGAGCGCGCTCCAGTTGGTGGTGCCGTCCAGCGAACGTGCCTTTAGGTGCAACGGCCCTGCAATCACCAGTGGCGTGGAATACAGTTGGGCGGAAGCACCCACTTCGTCCGTGAAAGCGGCGCGGGGATCACTGCCGTCGGTGGTGAAGTAAATGCGGCCGCTGTTGTTACTCAGGGGCACGGTTGTTCCGGCAGTTACGGTGCCGCCGAAAGGGGTGATCTGCGGCGCGTTGGCCGATCGGAACAGTCCGGCCAGGGAGAAGTGGGTCATCAAGGAGGAACGTCGCCGGTTGATCCAGTTGGTGATCAGTTGATCATTATACTCGGCGACCGTTTCCGTGGCTCGTAGCCGCTGTTTGGTTTCGGCGTATCGCGCGCGAATCCGGGCGTCGGTGAGCGGGCCATTGTTGAAGAAAGCGCGGTGGAGTCGGTCCGAAAACAGGAGGTGAAACTCCCGACTGAGCATCAGCGCATTGAACAGTTGCGGAATCTCCCAACGGTTACCCAAGGACAGCAGCTTGCGATTGAGCGTATTCGCATTGTTGCCGTTGGGTTGCCGACCGCTGGGTTCGCCGAACGACCACTCGGCGTCCCAGACATAGAATCGCCAGCGGCCCTCCGGTACGGCTTCGCGAGCGGCGCGCCAGTTGTTGTTGGGCCAGTCGTCCGCATCGACGTACAGCAACGGCAGCAGGTAATCGACGAAGTTGGTAACATCGACCCGGCGGGACAGCTCCGTCCAAGTGGGCGAATTGGTGGTCGCCTGCATTAGCTCCCGCCAGGACTCGAGATTCCCTTCCCGGGCTTCGCTTTGCTGTACGATCAAATCCCAGTTTTCCCCGCCATGATAATCCCGGAGGAAGTCAGCATCGAAGCGCTCGGTGGGATTGTAGTAACCCTGGTAGCGACCGTTCAGAAACAGGTGAACGAAGGTCCCGTGACTGGCGGGTTGTCCAAGGTCAGCGGCGAGTTGCCGCACGAATTCGTCCTTCAGGAAAGGATTGCTGTGATCGTTCATCCCGCTGCGCAGAACGATCGTGTCGAAGGAGGCGACAGTGGTGTTGGGAAAGAGCGGTTCTTCCAGCCGACCGGTTCCGTATTCGCCCCGGAAGTAGAGTCGGAACGAGTACTTGCTCTCGGGCAGGATATTGGTGAGGTAGTTGTAACGGGCGCGAATGTAGTCACCCCCGTGGAGGCGCAGTCCGGCGTCGACTTGGAATCCGCCGTTGTCCTCCGGTTCAATCCACTCCACCGACACCGGACGTTCCCACGCCGGACCGTGCCGGGTCGTGTTGCGGGGGGAAGTTTCCATGATGCCGGTGGGGCCGAACAGATTGCTCCGGGCGGTCACCAGGGAGAGGGCAGGCAGGGTGCGCTGGGCGGGAGGGAGTCCAAACAGGTAGGTGTGGGTGCGGGTCCGCGACGGGACCTGATCCGGGGCCACGGCGGCGGCGCGAATCACCTGATTGGAATTGATCGTGAGCGGTCCGGCGTAGATCAGACTGTCGGGACCGAACGGCGGGGATCCATTGGTGGTGTAATGGATCGTGGCCAGGGGTTCCTCACAGGCCAGGCTGAGTCGGAACGGATGATCGAAGAATCCCCGTTCGACGCTGAAATAGACCTCCGGGGTGGCGTTGGTGAGGGTGCTAACGCCGTTGACCTGTCCGGGGGAGGGAGGGGTGAGATGGCGCCAGACGACCTCCTGATTGACGACGACGCGGGCGAAGGACACGTCGGGCGCTTGGCGCGGGTATTCGATTGAGTCGGCGACCGAGCGAGGAAGTTCCGGACTAAGGAGTTCGAGGCGCCCGCCATTGGCATTGAGTCTGAAATCGGTGTGGAGTTCGCGCCCAGGTTCGCTCCGGTTCTTGCCTGAGGCGCGCACGAGCAAGAAACCCTGGGCAGGGATGGTGACCGCTGGAAAGACCCAGGCTTCCTCGGCGTCCCCGGTGCTGAGAGCCCAACCACCCAGGGACACCGGCAGGAAGCCCCGATTCCGCAGTTCGATCCAATCCTCGGGATCTTCGTCCTCATCCTTTAGCCCTCGCAGGTTCTCGGACAGAAATTCGTTGAGGACGAGGTCGGGCAACGGGGCGGTTGGATCGACGGTGTAGGTCCAGGATTCGGGCTGGAACGGAGTGCGTGTTGGAGCGGGAGCGGTGATGCCGTGGTCGGCCCGCCAGCTCAATGTGGCGGCACCCGCGGCGGCGGGTTCGCTATACACGAATCGATAGGGACCCGCCCCGACTCCCCTCAGGGCCTGAGCGGGTTGGCCGTTCAGAAGGAGATCAGCGGCGTCCAGACCTTCGACCGGGCGATTGAACCAGACTTCCACCTCACCCAGACTGCGCAGGGTCGCCATCGGGCGGGGAAGCTGACGAACGACCCTGGGCCCGTTGAGGTCCACCAGCTCATAGGACCACGAGGACTCGGGATCCCCGGCGTCGAAGGCGAGGGGTGGATCTTCGCGGTCGCGAATCGGTTGGAGTTGCCCCCACGAGATATCCACCCGGCCGAACGCGGGTTGAGGGAACTGAAAGGTAAACGTCGCCCCATCGGCTTCCTCCCGCATATCCGTCGCCGGGATTCCGTTCACCAGAAAGTCGACCGCCTGCACGCCCGTGACCGGTTCGGAAAACGTAACAGTGATCGACTCCAACGAGTTGACCGTTCCCGGGAGTGGGCTGACGAAACTGATCCGGGGAGGAAACGTGTTGAGCTGCGCCAACTCGGCTTTGACCACCTCGGGAGCCGCCAGCAGGAGGGCGAGCAATCCTGTATGTCCCAAGGCCCGAGTCGAACGTGACATTTGTGAAACATTGGCGGAGTTCGCTAGAACTCAAGCGTCGATCTCGAGACCAGGGACGAAGGGTAGGGCGAGGTTCTACCGAACCGTTGGTGTCCCGGCGAGTGACGTGTCAGGAGTCCACGGACGAACGGCTCCGCGGAGCGTCGCCCCACCGGGAAAGCTGAGAGCTGAGAGCTGAGAGGTCGGAAGGGGAAGCATGGTAGGGCGAGGTTCTACCGAGCCGTTGGTGTCCCGGCGGGTGACGCGTCAGGAGTCCACGGACGAACGACTCCGCGGAGGGTCGCCCCACCGGGAAAGCTGAGAGCTGAGAGGTCGGAAGGGGAAGCATGGTAGGGCGAGGTTCTACCGAGCCGTTGGTGTCCCGGCGGGTGACGTGTCAGGAGTCCACGGACGAACGGCTCCGCGGAGCGTCGCCCCACCCGGAAAGCTGAGAGCTGAGAGCTGAGAGGTCGGAAGGGGAAGCATGGTAGGGCGAGGTTTTACCGAGCCGTTGGTGTCCCGGCGGGTGACGCGTCAGGAGTCCACGGACGAACGGCTCCGCGGAGCGTCGCCCCACCCGGAAAGCTGAGAGCTGAGAGCTGAGAGCTGAGAGCTGAGAGGTCGGAAGGGGAAGCATGGTAGGGCGAGGTTCTACCGAGCCGTTGGTGTCCTGGCGGGTGACGCGTCAGGAGTCCACGAACGAACGGCTCCGCGGAGCGTCGCCCCACCTAGGGAAGTTGGCATTCAAAGTGCAGGAAGAGGGGACACAGGTTCGGAATTCACCCAGGTGGGTGTCTGCACGTCTGCCGCTCCCACGACATGCTGACACCCTCATGACTAACCTGTGCTCTCATATTCCATATCTCTCCTATCGTTTATGCATCTCAACCGTATCTTGGGCTGGCTCGTGGGGCTGGCCCTGACCGGAACCGTCGCGCTCGGGCATGGTTCCATGCTCAGTCCGATCAGCCGGGTGTATCAGGTGTTCCTCGAGAACCCGGAAAATCCGAAATCCGCCGCCGGCCGGGCGGCGGTCGCCGTCGCTGGAACGCAGGCGTTCTACGACTGGCACGAAGTCAATCGCTTGGCGCCAACGTACAACTACCAGGCGCTGATTCCCGACGGTCAGCTCGCGAGCGCCGGCCGTGCGAAGTACGCCGGACTTGACCTGGTCCGCAGTGACTGGCCGAAGACCCGGGTGAATCCCGGGCCCTATCACATGGTGTTCGACGCCTGGGTGCCGCACGACCCCAGCTTCTTCAAGGCGTACATCTCCCGGGCGGGTTGGAATCCGGCACAACCCATCCGCTGGTCGGATCTGGAACCGCTGGACGGCGCCCAGTACTTCCGGCGGGAGGGAAACAAGTACGTGTTCGACACCGTGTTTCCGCAACGAACGGGGCACCACGTCATCTACGTGATCTGGCAGCGGATTGATCCGGCGGGTGAAGTGTTCTTCTCACTTAGCGACGTCGATTTTGGTGATGGCACCGGCTACGGCAATCCGCAGAGCGGCGGGCAAGTCATCACGCCTCCGGACGGTACGGTCGCCGGAATTGTGACCAACATTCAGACGTCGTTTCAGGTGAAGAGCGACTGGGGCACAGGCTTCAGCGGCGAGGTGACCCTGATCAACCGCAGTCCGTATTTGCTGAACGGCTGGAACCTGACCTTTCAGCTCGCGGGACAGATCAGCACCTTCTGGAATGTGAAGCCAGGGACCCAGCAGGGATCCACGTATCAAGTCTCCAACGAGACGTACAATCAGGCGCTCGCCCCGGGTCAGCAGGTGACCTTTGGGTTTAATGCCTCACCCGGTTCCGCGAAGGTGGGAGCCCCGTACCGGTTCACGATCAATGGAATTGCGGTGAACCCGGCGGAATGGAACGGGAATCCGCCCATCGTGACCAATCCCCCGGTCGTGGTGACGAACAACCCACCCGTCGTGACCAACAAACCGCCGGTGGTGGTCGTCACGAACAATCCGCCGGTGGTGATCAGCACCAACAGCGGACCGATCCTGGTGGAGTATCGGGAGGACAGCCGCTGGAGTGAAGGCTTCACCGCGACCGTGCGGTTGCTGAATACCGGCAAGACGGCGGTGTCGGGATGGACGCTGGGATTTCAGCTGAAGGGTGGAACGGTCGCCAAATATTGGAGCGCCGTAAGCCGGAGTGTTTCCGGAAGTACCTACACGTTTGGCAATGCCAGTTGGAACGGTTCGATTCCGGCGGGATCCTCAGTCACTTTCGGGTTCCAGGCCGCCGCGCCGGCTGGAGTCAGGCCTTCCGATTTCTTGCTCAACGGTAAAGCAATCAACCTGCAGAACTGTGGGCCCACGACACCCACCACGCCGGTGACCGGTCCGGTGACCGCGACCCTGGCCATCCGGGCCACGAGCAACTGGGGCACAGGCTTCACCGGCGCCGCCACACTCAAGCACGTCTCGGGACCGAATCTGGACGGCTGGACGTTGTCCTTTGATTTCCCGCATCGGATCACTTCGATCTGGGACGCCGAGATCGTGTCCCGTTCGGGCAATCGCTACACGATTCGCAACGCCAGCTGGAATCGGGCGTTGAAAGCCGGTTCCTCCCTCAACTTTGGCTTCAATGCTGAACCCGGGGGAACCATCGCCGTGCCGACCAACATCTCGTTGAAGTAGTCAGCCTCGGGTGAGGCGACGCTCCGCGGAGCCGTTCGCGGGTGAACGCCCCACGCGGGATTTCGCCGTAACTCCAACGGTTCGGTGGGAACCTCACCCCGCCGTGCTGACGGCTGGAACCAGATTCGTGGGTGGGGTGGGAACGCGGGCGGATGGCCGTCCGCGTTCCCTATGTTTTTCTCTTCAGCCGGCAAATGGAGCCAAAGTGGGGTTGAACCTCCCGGCGGGTGCTGAGAGGTTGCGGCCCTGCAAGAATGTCCGGTGAACCCCCAGTGACAGCGGAGCGAAGCTCGTCGTCGGCCAACGAGCGTCGCCTGGCCGAGCGGACGCTGGTGTTCACCGACATCGTGGGGTCCACGCAGCTTAAGCAGGTGCTGGGCGATCGCGAAGGCACACAACGCATCCTGCGGCATCATGCCGAAGCCCGGGCCGTGCTGGCGCGCTTGGGAGTCGGACGGGAAATCAGCACGGCGGGCGACGGGATGTTCCTGGACTTCGACGAGCCGGCCTTGGCCCTGCGCTTTGCTTTGGAATTGCAGCGCCGCTTGCGGGGGCTGTGGACGGAGGAATCGCCGTCCCGACAAGTCCGGGATCGCATCGGCATTCATTACGGTCAGGTGGAGACCACGCTGACGCCGGATGGAACGTTGGATTACCTGGGTCTGGAGGTCGATCGGGCGAGTCGGGTGATGTCGCGCGCGGGGGCGGATCAGATTCTGTTGTCCCAGCCAGCATTTGATCGGGCGCGCATCGCTTGGAAGGAGTCGCTGACCGAAGGGCTTGGCGCCCTGACCTGGACCAGCCACGGATTCCACGCCTTGGCGGGCATGGGCGAACCGCAGGAGTTGTTCGAAGTCGGGGAAACCGGGCTGGCGTGTCTGAAGGTTCCGGGAACGGAGGGGGAGATCATCCCGGCGGACACGATTGCGGGTTGGCGTCCGGCCGTTGGGGAATTTCTGCCCCAGTCCCACTGGCGCCTGGAGCAACGGTTGGGCGGCAGCGTAGCCGAGGAAGTCTGGCGGGCGGTGGATGTCGGAGGCGGCGGCCGGTGCATCCTGCGGTTCTGTTTCCTGGCGGACCGATTGGAACGGCTGCGTCGCCGGCGGGATCTGTTCGAACGGTTGGAGGATCTGGTGGGGAACCAGCCCCATTTGGTGCGGCTGACCGGCTGGGGTTTGGATTCGCCGCCCTTCTATCTGGCCTACGACTATGTCGCTGGCCAGACCCTGCCGGAGTGGCAGGCGACGACGGGTCGGGACGCTTCGCTATCGGCCAAGTTGGAACTGGTCGCGCAACTGGCGGATGCCCTGGAAGTGATTCATCGGGCCGGGGTAGTTCATGGGGACCTTAAGCCTGGGGCAGTGGTGATGACATTGGGAGACGGCCAACCCTGGGCACGATTGACCCGGCTGGGGTTGGGCTTGGTGGTGGCGGAGGAGACCCAACGAGCCATTCAGACACTGGCGCAGAATCGACTGGGCCATTCCGGGCCGGCGGGGCCGCGGTTGGACGGACACTTCTATCTGGCACCGGAATTGTTGCAGGGCGGGGAGGCTAGTCCGCAGAGCGATCTCTATGCTCTGGGCGTCGTGTTGTATCAATTGTTGGTCGGCGACTTCCTGCGACCGGTGACGGCGGATTGGTCGGCGCAGATTTCCCACGCCTTGCTCCAAGAGGATCTGTCGCTGTGCTTGGCGGCGGCGCCCAATCGGCGCCTGGCGACGGCCGGGGAACTCGCGGTTCGCTTGCGTTCGCTGGACAAACGACGCGAGGCCGCGAACGAACGCGAGAAGCTGGCGTTTCTCAAGGGCGTGATGCGCACCACGGCCGTCGCCCTGGCGGTGATTGGCCTGTTGGGGTGGCAGACCTATCGCGCCGAATGGCAGAAGGACCGGGCTCGGGCTAATGAACGCGAAGCTCAGGAGCGGCTGGTGCGATTGCAGGTGGCTTTGGGGAACTCGACCCAAGAACGAGGGGATCTGCTCGGCGCCGCCTTGTTCCACTCCGAAGCGTTGCGTCTCGCCGCGGAGACCACCACGGAGTCCCGACGACCCACCGAGGAACGCCTGCACCGCTTGCGCATCGGCGCGACGTTACACCAGGCACCTCGCCTGATTCGCGCGTGGGGATTTCCTTCGGAGCTGACCCAAGTAGCGCTGCGTCCGGGCACTGACCAGATTCTGACGGCGCATCGGGAAGGCTATGCGCAGCTGTTCGATTTCGTGCACGGGGAGAGTCAGGCGACGTTCCGCCATGGTGCGGCGGTGGCGGATGCCGCCTTTGTTGCCGGGGGCAGTCAGGTACTCACCGCTGGAGCGGATGCCCGTCTGGTGCGCTGGGAAGTCGCCACAGGACAATCCCTGGGTGAGATCGCCTTGCCGGCCCCGGCGCAGCGATTGGAACTGAGTCCGGACGGTCGGTGGGTGGCGGCGGTCTGTCGTACCGATCAGGAGTCGCTGATCTCCGTGTTCAAGGTGGAGACGCTGCAACCTCTCGGTCGGACGGTGACCCAGCCCGGGGAGGTATTTGCCCTGACCTTTCATCCGGCGGGTTTGGAACTGGCGACCGCGGGTGAAGACGGCGAGGTGCGACGGTGGCGTCTGCCGGAGTTGGAGACGTTGCCGTCGTTGGCGGCCACGAAGGCGGAGTATCCCACGGTGGTGACGGTTCAGTACGATCCGACTGGCGAACGAATTCTCACCGCGAGCCGGGATCACAGTGCCGGCCTGTGGAATCGGCAGACCGCCCGGCGCGAGTCGCAGTTCTGGCATGACACCTGGCTAACCGGGGCGTGGTTCAGTCGGGATGGTTCGCGCATTCTGACCACCTCCTTCGACGGCACGGCGTGTTTGTGGAGTCCGAAGTCCAGTGTGGCGCAACTGCCCGACCATCCCGGGCCCCGGGGGGATCGGGGATTCCTGCTGCGGCTGAATCATGATCACGCCGTGTTACAGGGCGCGATCAGTCCGGATCAACGGCGAATCGTCACCGCGTGTTTCGATCAGGGCGCGTGGCTGTGGAACGGGGATTCCGGCGATCCCATCGCCCAACTGAAACATGGTGGCTATGTGCATTTGGTGCGGTTCTTCCCCGACAGCCGGCGGATTCTGACTGCGGCCCGCGACGGATCGTTGAAGGTGTGGGATCTGGGCGGCATGGCGGCCGACCAGTCGATTCGCGCGGCGGGCGGGGCGTTCTCGGCTCTGCTGCGCACGGCGGATGGCACGCGCTTGATCACGGCGCCGGGAGAACGAACCCGGCAGTTGTGGGACACGGTTCGTTGGGAGGCGTTGGGCGCGCCCTGGGAGTTGCCGGACGGATTTGAAGTGGCCGCGTTGGACGCTTCCGGGGAGCGGGTGGCCCTGGTGGGTCCCAACAATCAACTCCGGGTGGGTTCGGCGCGCGGAGGGAGTCTGCGTTCGGTGGATCTATCCGTTGTTCCCGGCACGATTCGCGCGGTGGCCTTTCTGGAAGCGCCGGAGGAACTGGTGGTGTTGCTCAACGGGCCGGAGGATCGCCTGGTGTGGGTGCCTGCGGATGAACGTCAGCCGACACGCGAACTGGTGACCCCTGTCGGGCAGGAACCCAGGTTGTTCGTCAGTCCGAATGGTCAGGTACTCGTGTCCGCCGGCCGCGTCGGGGATGGATCCGCCCTGGAAGTTCAAACCCGTTCGAGCCATTCCGGACAGCCGCTGCGGGATCCGGTGCCGGCGCTGGGGGCGCAGGCCGAGGTAGGGTTTGATCCACAGTCGAGTCAGTTCCTAGTCAGCCCGAGTGATCTGACGTTCGATCCTCGCTCCGCCCTGTTGGTCGCGGTGGCCGGAGGGGTGGTTCGTGAATTCGATCACGATGACGGGGTGTTGGTGGGTGCCTTTAGTCCGGATGGCCGGTGGCTGGGAACGGCCAGTGAGGATGGCACGGCACGGCTGCGGTCCCTCCCGGACTGCGCGCTCACCCAAGTGCTAGGGCACCAACATCAGATCATGGGACTGGCGTTCAGTCCGGACAGTCTGCTGGTCGCTACGGGGTCCCGCGATCTGACCGCGAGGGTGTGGGATGCCAGGACGGGCGAGTCGTTTACCCCTCCGTTGTTGCATGCCGGTGGAGTACGGGATCTCTGGTTCACGCCGGACAATCAACACCTCGTCACGGTGTATGATCTGGAACAGTCGGCGACGGGTGCGCTGGTGAATCGGTGGCCGTTGATTCCGACGGACCTTTCGGTTCTGGATGTGAAGATCCTCACGGAATTGTTGAGCAGTCGCCGGGTGGAGGCGCTGCGTCCGGCGGTGCCGCTACCGGCGGGAGAGTTGCAGAGCCGCTGGGGGGACTTGGCGCAGCGACATCCGGAAGTGTTTCAAGTCACTCCGCAACAGCGCGCGGTCTGGCATTCCACCGAGGCCCGCACCT
The DNA here is from genome assembly GCA_017309115.1 of Verrucomicrobiota bacterium. Lineage (GTDB taxonomy): Bacteria > Verrucomicrobiota > Verrucomicrobiia > Limisphaerales > UBA9464 > UBA9464. The sequence goes on from JAFLEF010000081.1 coordinate 15,892, forward strand.
GTGCTCGGTTGGAACGCTGGGTCGCCGCGGTGGAACACTGGGACGAAGTGGCCCGCTGGCGTCCGCTCACTGGCGGCGAACATCAGGAACGGGAGCAGGCCCGCCAACACCTGCTGCCGACTCTGTCTCCCAAGCTGGGGCTGTCGGTGCCGTAGTAGCGCGTGGCGCGTGGGAGCATTCGGCACCACCGCGGTCTCACCCGGATCGATGCAGTTGGAACCGCAGATTAACGCAGATTATCGCAGATTTCCTGAAGGCCGTTTCCTCCCCGGTTCGCTCGGGTTCCATCGGGGAACAGATTCTCGGGGTGATTTCTAGCGTCGGCTCGGGAGGGGCTCACTTGCGGGAGATGGCTGAAGCGGTCGCGCGGCCGGTAAGCACCGTCAACGTTTGGCTTTTCGCGGAGACGAGCTATTTCGGGAGACTTTGAACGCGACCATCGATCAAGAATTCCGGACGATGTGCTACGCGGGGTAACTGGTCTGTGGGCAGGCTTGGCAACTCCAGTGACTTTTGGACGCTGGGTGCTACCCGGATCCCGACCATTGCCGGAATCAACGAGAGATCCAAAGGCCGTTCGCTGTCGAGTTCAGTCCCCAGAACGGCAGGGCCATAGATGGAAGGCGCCACTGCGGCACCACTTGGTTCGATGCCTTTCTTATCAAAAAGCTCTTCGAAACGTCGGCGGCCCTCTTCAGTGCCGCTATCTGATGACCCAATAGTTTCAGAGGAAACGGCCTGGAAGGCTTTGCCATCCCATTTCCACACCGACGCTGTTCCTCTGCCTCCGCCATCACTCCAGAACGTCATGATCCGTGGACGGCCATCGGCTTCAACCGAAAGAACCCGGATCGTGTGCTTCCTGCCCGAGATCTGACCACCGTAGAAGTAGAATTCCCCACGTTTCTGAAATACAAGGTGCGGTCCGCCCCCCGTGCCCTGCAGCCGGGGCGTTGTCAGAAACACCTCAGGCACACCATCATGGTTAAGGTCGAGCTCGAAGCGCTCGATCTTCCAATCGTCCTTCGTCGCGTTTGGCGCGTCCGAAAAGTTGTCAGCGGCCCACTGTTCGGGGTCAGGAATCGGCTTTTCGTACGCAGCGTCTAGCTTCCATACGTGGTAATACTCGGCAGCGAGTCCCCGCGACATGTTGTTGCTGCATGCCCAGAGCAGACAGAGAAGCGGCAAGATGCGCCTGGCTTTCATCGTCATCGAACGTTTGAGTTCCCCGACCACCGACCGCCGCCGCAACCGGGTGCTGGCGGCGAATCCAGCGTCCGATGAACTGGGGCGCCCGAACTCGAAACGGGAGGAGGCGGTTCGTGCGAGGCGATTGGGTTCGGCGTCATCGGATTTTGTATTGTGCGGTGTCGGCGCTAACCCTGAATGAGAAGCCGGACATAAACGAAAAAACGTAGTGCAAGTCCGCTGTCGGTGGGCTCTGGGTCTCGAAGCAACTGGCCGTGGGAGAATCCGGCTGTGCAAAGCAGATGCTCTCCAAGCAATCGTCCTCGGTGAATGGTATCGCTGGATCTCGCGGCTCGGCCGAGAAGTGCGTAACCTGCTGAAAAATGACTGTGATAGTGCGTCGCTCACCAGGCGGGGCGTAGCTGGAAGGGGTCCAGCGCAGCCGCAACGTGCGTGAGGAAATGTCATAGTCGAGGCCAACGAAATTGAAGCAATTGTGCAGGTCGAAGCTCTCGATTTCGGTGTCGAGGTAAATGCTGTGCAGCTTAAACCCATTGAGCTTCATCAGACGTGTGCTATGTCGCCGATCGTTTTGGGATCACCGACCGCCGCCGGAACCGGGCGCTGCGGCGAATCCAGCGTTTGATCGTGTTCGGCCGGGAAACGATCAGCTCAGGCGCAGCCGCTGGAAACGGGCGTGGCGTGAAATGTTGATTTTCGAGTTTTCAAAAACGGTCAACTGTCAACTGACCGCCGCCAGACGGGCTTGCGGCACGCCGCAGTGGAGAGTCGGTGAGAAATCCGGGTTAAACTTTATTGGGAGTTTTTCGGCGAATGGGAATCCATAGTTGATAGTGACGTGCGAGTTCGACAAAGCGACCGCGCAACGACAAGCGCAAGGCCCACGAGACCTGCGGCGAAAGCCAACAGAGTGAAGGCAATCGCAAACAAAATCACCAGGGCAACCAAGAGGAATATGGTCCCGGTGATCAATATACCCATTGCCAGCATAAGGATCTAGGTCGCTGAACAAATCAGCTCACCGGTGACGGCCCGCCGGGAGCATTCGAATTGTCAACTGACGCCGCTGGGCCGCCATTCGGTGCGGCGCCTGGTTCTACTCTTTTCATCCCTACCTCCTCCGGGCTGGATCCCCTCGGATTGGGAAAGTCTTCTGAAAGCTCTACCCAATAGGCTGGAACCAGCTCTGAGCCTCCATGAGCTGCTTGGAGAATCTCTAAATAACGAAGATCAGTCGAAAAGATCTGCCAGAAGACACCGTCCCAATTCTGAATTAGGCAAATAACTCCTTCTGGTAGCTCTCGCAGTGACATCCGACTCCAGACCTCATTCCCAATTCTCGCGGCCTGTTCGATTGTAACGCCCGGCTCCAGCATGCAGAATCCGGCTCCTTCGAACTCATAAACATATTTTCCAAACTCAGTCAGAACCGAACCCGACATCAACTTCCGAGTGTTGCCATATTGATCCTCGTCCGCCTGGATAACATACGAGGCAAGCCTTCTGTACAGCTCATCTTCCTGTTCCTGTGTCAGGTCAGAGTCGAAGATTCGAATCAGTCCAGAGTCATCAAGGAAGACAAAGTTGCTCCACAAAGGGTAGAGTGGTTCAAAGATGAAATCGAAGTCGGAGCGCTTCTCCTGGATCGTTCCATGCAGAAAAATTGGTGCCCAGCCATCCGAGTCGACCGAAATGGATGATGGATAGAATCGAATGCCGGGAACTGCCTTCATTGAGTATCAACGTCAGAGGTTAGCGACGGGGGACAGCCGCCGGTGGGGTTGAGGTGGAATCCGGGCTCAACGGCTGGCCACGGTTCGCTGTACCGTCGGGTTGGGCCTGCAGTGATTGATACATTACTCCTTTCAAATACTCCATGTCACCTCGGGAGAGCCACCAGCAAAAACGGAGAAATGCCACTCCAAGGAACAAAAATCCAAAACCAAAGGAGGCGGTAGCCAACCTCTGTGGCGACGTTCCGCCCCCGGAACCTATCATAGCCGATATGGACCAAACCACCGGGAAGACCAGCCATAGGGACATGAATATCTTGGAAAGGAAAAACATGGTAAACTCTCCTCGCAACACCACCCGACCGCCAATCTCCTCAAAGCGCCCGTAGAATACTGGTTTGAAGCTGTTACCGAAAAAGGGGATTACCCGCTGGAGGCGAACCCGGGTTGCTTCAACTGGCCCGCCGGCCGCTTGCGTTAAAAGGGAGGAAAAGATACTCCGCTTCGTGGCCGCCCGGAGCCGCTCCACCGAGACCTGAAACGAATAAGCGGTCGTCACCTCAAACGGCACCTGACCAAATAAGAAGCCAAGGACTCGTCTAAACATTTGTTAATCGGCCCAACGCCAGAATTGACCGACGCGGGCGGCCCGTGGCGTCTGAGTTGTACGTTGACGTGGCCCGCTTGCGTTCGGTCCCGTGACCTGGTTGAGGCTTGCCTGCGTCATTTGGTAAGAACTGGAAACGCCACCGGCCAAATCACGAGAGTCACCAGGACGCCGATAGCGACCCACAGCAGAGCTGACCTCATTCCTTCCCGATCGTGCCGACGGAAGCGGGCGACAAATGCACCGATTCCAAAAATAAACACGCACCCCACGTATCCATAGGCAAGACCGGCTAGAAGGTCACTTGGAACCGATCTAACCGGGCCGAAAGCTCCAGTCAGAACACCCATCCCGAGGGAGACCACGATGTAGGCCTTGAAAGGAAACATGAATCGGCGCCCGATGCCTCGATCCGCCCTCTGCACGGTCCGTTGAACGTTCATAGAGAAAACACCCAACGCTGCGGGTGAGCGGCCGCCGCCGACAGAAACGGTCGACCGCACGAGTTGTGTTTGGATCTTCTTCTCATGATGAACGGATCGTGGCCGAGGTTCGTCTCGATCCGCTTGTTCGGCACACCCACGGACTCATGCCTGCTCGGCCTCCCAAACCTTGGCAAGAATTGCGGCTTCCGCGTCCACGATGCGACGCACCCATAACGTCTCAGTGGGCGGAGCCATGACGATCGCCATAGTCTCACTCGGCCCGGAAGCGGTATCCTCGGTGAGCGAAACCACAAGTCCGCGCTGGGAGCCAAACATGACTGCGCGGGCGTTGAGTGACGATGTGCGGGAAAGGAACGTGTCAGTGTGAGAACCAGGGACGGGCCGCCATGCGCCTTCAAGATACCACATGTCGGGCCTTGAATCAGCCATATGTCCGACGATGCGACCTTGCCAGGTGACGGAGATGCGACTCATGGGTCAGATGCGGTTAGTGAGCTCACCGACCGCCGCCGGGACCGGGCGCTGGCGGCGAATCCAGCGTCCGCTGAATCGGCACGCCCGAAACTGAAATGGGCGGCGACGGTTAGACGTTTGCGGATGCTGCTCGTTGGGCGTTGCGAACGATGTCGTAGACTTCCTTGGCGCGTTCGATGAGGTCGAAAGATGGCGGTGCGTAACGTCCGGTGCCCGGCCATGCGCCAGCCGGGAAAAAGGCGTTCATGTAGTGAGTGCCGCCAAACGTAATTGTACCGCTTCCGTCGGGGCGCTGGGTCAGCGAAACGTCGGTAAGCGTGCGAAGTTGAAGGCTCTTGGTCTGCCGGGAGAAAAGCCCGCTGAGAATGAGGATGCGCTCGCTGGTGACGCCGTAGGTCGTGCGGGCGCGAATGTGCGCGTCGAGAAAGAAACGGCCAAAGACAAAGAACAAGCCGACACCAACAAAAGGGATGCCCCAAAGCATGAAGAAAAATGGGGCACCAGAGCGAATAACGGAGACCTCCCAAAAAATGGCAAAGCCGCACCAGAGAATGCTAAAGGGAATGAGAAAGGCGTCCTGTACGCGCAACCGTATGCCGCCGCGAGGCTGTCCAGACCAGAGCAAGCGTTCGCCGGGGTCGAGATGCTGAGAAAGGGTGCTTTCCGGCGATTGGTACATGGAAGCTAGAGAACGTCGCTACTCAGTAACGCGCCACCTATCGTGCCCAGAATCGAACCGAGGCGCAATCGGCGCGTTCACTGCTGGTTCGATGCTTTCACTTCTCTAGGACCCTGCCCACAACGTTGCTGAACGGGAGTGCGCCCCAGAACTTGCTGTCGTATGCCTGAGGACCGTCACCCAGCACGAAGTAGGCGTCGGCAGGAACAACGTAGGGAGAACGAATCGAACTTCTCTTTCCCAAACCGTCCAACGACATGTGAACCAGGTTTGTCAGGTGAGTCGGATACACCAACGGCGTGCCGTTGAGGGAAATGCCGTTGGACGCAAAAGACACCGTCTCACCCGGCAGCCCAACCACTCGCATGAACCAGAGCGAAGGCGCCGGGTTGGTCCGCTCAAACGCCACGACGTCCCAACGCCTCGGGCGAGATACCACATAAGCGGCCCGGTTCACGGCCACCTCCTCTCCCGGAGCGATCGTAGGGTTCATTGCGGTGCCGGTATAGGTTGCCTCTCGGCAGCCACAGGCGACCAGAACAATGAGGCACAGCCCGGTGATCAATCCGCAGCGGAGTCTCATCGAACGTTCCGGCTCATCGACGCCGGGCCAAAGATGTCCGATTGTCAACTGAAACGATCCCAGCGTTCGGTGCAGTCGGCTGGTTCGGCAATCGGATGGTCATCCGCAAATCCCCTCCTTCTGGGAAGCGATTGGGAACAGTTTCGGTAGATCCTCCTCTTTCCACTTCTTCCCTGCTGGCTCTTTCGGGTGCTTGATTGTCTTAGCGGGCAGATCCTGGCCTGTCTTTGCCTCGTATGCTTTGGCGGCGGCATACATCAGCATCTCTGCCTCAGGATAATCATCCTCTGTAACCTTGCGTGCGATTGACTCGGGATCCTTCATGGCATCCTCATAGAAGCTCTCTCCACGTCCAATAACCCAAGCGCGAAAGTAATCGAAAGAGTCGTCGCCGCATCCGCCGCACAGAACATAAGCTACTCCCCAAAGATCCCATCGGTATGCTGCGCAGCGGAGATTGGTGAAGATGTCTTCAAATGAAGCGATCTCCTCCGGCGAGAGCTTCGACAGCAATTCCTCAAGCTTCTCGGCTTGTTCGTCGGACGACTCGGCTCCGCGCTTACTCTGCTCGATGATCTTCCAGAATTCAGTGGTGGTCATGGTGTGTATTGATGTTGTGGAAATGCCGAACGCAGAGGTCAGCGACGGCGGCCAGCCTCCGATGCCTTGAGGGTCTCAGGAGAGCGCAACGGCTGGCCGCCGTTCGCTGTACCGTCGGGTTCGGCAATCAAGGCGAGGGAGAGCTCCCAACGCCTCATCATGTGCCTCCGGAAGGCTACCAAGTCAGCAAGGTCATCGCGATGGCCCCCTTCGTCGGCCCGCGTGGAGTGAGTTAGGACAAATAGATCCATATCACCGGTCCGGTATGCCATTCGCGCGGTGATGGCTGCACGCGCACGCTCGAAATCCGTACAACAGATCGGAAAGCCCCAGTGTCGACTCCCCTCACCACCTGTAGCAACAAGGCCGGCGTCTCTAAGCAATTGGATCACCGACGACGCGATATCCCTCTCGGTTGCGATGGCAACCACGTAGAAGGTGGTCCCAGCATCTTCGGTCGAGCGGCGCTTGTGCTTCACGTGAACAAGGGATTTGCCGAACGATCTGAGCTCACCGACCGCCGCCGGAACCGGGCACTGGCAGCGAGTCCAGCGTCCGATGAACCGGGGCTCCCGAAACCGAAACGGGCGGCGACGGTTCGTGTGAAACTCGTTGGGCTTCCCGGTTCGACCGCAGCCGCAGCGACTCCAGAAAAAAGGGCTGGGCTGCCTCCTCATCCCCGACGATCAAATCATAGTAGTGGTAGATCTCATCCCAAGCTTCCGCGAATAACGGATCTGCCTTAATCGCTCGACGATACGACGCAAGCGCGTCCTCCGAAGGATGCGGACACAGCTCTGGCCCCAGCTGTAGCAGATCACCCCGCATCACCCATAGGCGCGCGGACGAAGGAAAATCTCGGACGGCTTCGTCAGCTAAGGCAATCGTGGCGAGTGAGACCTCGTCCGAGTGCTGGCGGGGCCATCGCGATCGAAGCTCAGCGATGTAGTCCTCCTCGGTCATGGGAATCTATTCAGCCCAACGATCCAGATCAGTGACCCGGCGCCGCTGATCTCCGATTGTCAACCGGAGCGTAGTCGCCGGGTTCACTGCATCTGGCTTGTTAGCCCGCCTTTGTCCCTGCATACTCATCAAGCGCCTCCTCGACATCATCGCCAGCCCCTCCAAGCACCTCGTCCATCTCCTCAAATGGACTCTGCGCCGCCTCCATGCCGAACTTCTTGGCGACCCACTTCGGAATAAGGGAGAAACCCTCCGTCTCCTCCGCCTGTCCGCCGCCGGTCAAAGTTGCAAGCCGTTCGCCTCGCTCCTTGCGCTCGCGCGGATAAGGCTCACCGAGCAACGCCATCGCCTTCTGGAGTGCAACTGCCAACTTCGGCTTGCCGATGCGCTGAAAACCAAGCACGGCTTCTGGTGCGAGGATGCCGGTGCTGTTTTTGAAATACTGCTTGAGCCCGCCGTTTACGGTCTCGCTCATCGTCCAATGCACCGCCAGGATATCGATCTTCCACTCTGGATACTTGGCTGCTCCTTGCTTGAACACGTCGTAGGTCTCGTAGATGTCAACGGCCTCGAACGCCTCCTCAATCTGATCCCAGTAGTTGGTCTTGCTCATAGTGATGTCGAGTGCGTGTAGTGGGCTAACGTCAGAGCTCACCGACCGCCGCCGGAACCGGGCGCTGGCAGCGAATCCAGCGTCCGATGAACTGAACCATCCGAAATCGAAACGGGCGGCGGCGGTTCGAGTGCAGCGATCGGGTTAGCCTAATCACTTTTCTGATTTCTCTAGCGCCTCGGTAACCTGCCTGAACTGGGGATCATTCAAAACATCAGACACGGTTTTCGGTTGCGAAGGTGCCACGGCCGCGACGGGCTTTCCAGCCGTTGCGCAACCAGCGGCAACGCACAGGCTGACCAGCATTGATAAGGTAAGTAAGGTCGTTTTCATTGGCTAGGGATGGCTTGAAATTTGGCTAGACCCTATGGCTCGACGGTGTGCGGTCTAGTGTGGGTGACGAGCCGGTGCAGCGTGGGTTAAACTCCGCCGAAGCGGGGTCCAGAGCCAGAAGGTTGTGGACCGACGAATCACTCCGCCGATCG
>JAFLEF010000082.1 GCA_017309115.1 Verrucomicrobiota bacterium
CATACGAGATCATTTTCGGCAATCAAACCCAGTGCAAGAGTATTCAGGGCAATCCGACCCCGGTGCCGTCTCCAACGGGATCGCTAAATTGCAGCGAGAGAGGCGTTAACGTTGTGTTTATTCAGGCGACTACCGCCCTCATGAGCCGGAAAATTCATTTCCTTGGGATCCGCTTGAATCGCCAATCGGCGGATTCGCATTCAAATCGCGCAGCTTCGATCGGCACAAACGACTACGTCGCCTCCTTCCCTCCCCGATGTGCCCTCGAGACGGTCCGCGAAACCGATTCCGCAGGAATCCACTCCCGGTAAACCAATGCCTTCCGCGGAGTCCAACGAAGTCATTTGCGTCTAATTTCTTCTTATTCCTCGACCGACGACACCATTGATCCCTGAGCCGATTTCAATCTGATCAAGTTTGGCCTCTTCAAACCACTTCTGCACGGTTTCCGGCGTCTGCGGCTCATCGAAAGCCGGCGCCAACATGTCAAACGTGTCCAGCACGGCCCAGTCTTGCAGCAACGACTCCGACAACGGAAACAGTCCTTGGTAGTCGGCGATCAGTAGCCGCCAGTTCAGGTTGCGACCGTACGGTAGCTGGTGCAGCCACCGGGTTAACGGCCACATGGTTCGGATGTAACGTTCCACCCTTGGGTACAGGACCTCCGGTTTCATTCGGCAAGTGAACGGACGCGCCCAATACTTCGTGATCGTCAACTGCTTGAAGAACCCAAATCGGCGGTAGACGTCAATGGCCAGACGCCCACCAGGGCGAAGCATGGGGGGGAGTTGTTGGAATGACTTGTGGACGTCGGGTGTGTGCTGAAGCACTCCCAGGCAAAAAACCCGATCGAAGTAATCCCGCGGGAAGGGCAGACGATAAATGTCGCCCTGGACAATCAGCAGATTCTTGCGCGCTCCATTCGAGCGAAAGTTGGCTTCTACCGCCGTGCTGTAGTCCAGGGAAACCAGTGTGGCGCCGGTCTGAACCACAACCTCAGTAAATCGTCCAGCTCCGCAGCCAACCTCCAAGATCGTTTGCCCAGTCAGATCCTTCGGCCATTGCGTGTCCTTGTAGAACCGGTTGGTCGTTAGCGGGACTCCCGTAAAGCTGTCCAGCTGCGTACTGGCATGTCGGTTCCATTGCAGACCAAAGCCAGAGGCATAGTTGTCCGCCGGAACAAACCTGGGAACCCCTCCTCGAACCGGATACTCCTGTCGGCACTTGCCGCAGCGCAGAGTTCCCTCCATGAGATGCTCACCCTCCCAGTGATCCTGCCTGCCCAGTTCAAGGGGCAGGCGGCACTCGGGACAGGCCAGATGGCGGAGATGTTCAATTCTCATGACGCGAGGAACCAGCGACGGTGGACCGCGTTCTTACGGCGAGCCGACCCCGAGGTTAAGCCAAATCGCCAAGGCCCTTGATCCCGCATTCCTGAAAACCGTGCCTTCGCGACCAGATTTAGGGACTCTCCTGCACCAGTCGCAGACGAATGAACCGCGGCTGATCAGGCAACTCCGAGGTCGTCTGCTCTCGGCGGACGTCGAGCCAAACCGATCCACTATCCCCCAAGGCGGTCTCGGGTCCGAAAATTCCGTCCGCCGTTTCCCAGGTCGTTAGGTCGGCACTGGTTTCAATGGTGTACAAGAGCCCAGGAACATCGGTTCGACGACGATACTCCAGCCACCATCCATTCTCCCCCCAGCCTGCCCGAAGACCTTGAGCCGCGTCGGAACGCCAGGGATCCAGGCCCAGAGCAAATTCTAGCAAATTGGACAGTCCATCTCCTTCCGGATCCGCTTCCGGAGAGCTGATTTCAGAATCCTCCAGTTGGTCGGGGGTGAAGTAGGTCTGGCGCCAGTGCTCAAGGATCAAGTCCGGTGAATCAACGAAAAGTGCCGCCAAAGCCGAATTCCCAGCGAGGGCACCAATCCGGAAACGCACGGAGCCTTCGAGGCGCCAGCGAAGCAATCGCCCTTGCTCGAATCGTCTCGTCGTTTGGGTATCCAACATCGCCCAAGTCTTCAAGTCGATGACCTCGATAACAATCTCCCGTCCAATCTGGTCCCAGTCGAGCAGATAGAGTCCCACGGTCCTCGGCCGCCCATCCAGAATGTCGAACTGCACCGTTACCTCGCCGTAACCGAAGAGGGCCGAAGCAATTCGACCATCACCCTGGGACCGTTGTAGCGCGGGCGCTGCGGGCGATTCCACAGGCCACACGTAGACCTCGCCTCCGAGATCCAACGTGGTGGTGACCGCCAGATTAGTGGAGTCGCCGGGTATCCAGTAACCTTCTTTCCCGTAGATACCCCTCCAGTTCCCGTTCAACGAGTCATCGCTGCCCAGAAAATTCACCTTCGTCTCCGGCCGCAGGAGCCGAAAAGTCATTGGCCCGGTGAGGGACGTGAGACCGGCCGTATCCCATACTTGTCCGACAACCTCATATTCCCCGACCAAGGGCGAATTCCATCGAAAGGTGTAGGGCGGAAAACTGGTGACGCCGAGTCTCTTGAGGTTCGCGAAGTACTCGACGCGGTGAATCGGAGCGCTCCCCGGGGTCACGTTCACCTCCAAGACCGGATCAAACGGCAACACCTCAACCGCGTTAGACAACGATGCTGACCATTCGATGCGGGGCGGAACCTCCCTTGTCTCGTCTAAGAAAATCGCGCTGAGGGTCGAGTTTGCCTGAGTCAGCGACCGAGGTACCACACGAACGCTTCCTCGCACCCGCCACGTGAGATAAACCCCACCCGAAAAGTCCCTAACCTCCTGGGAATCCAATAGCTGTGCTCCGTCCTCACTCCACAACTCCACCTGCTGGGACCGCCCATTCAGCGTATCCCAATCCAGCAGATAAACGGTCAACCAGTGCGGCCGGCCATCGGGAATCGTTACGGTCAGCTCCGGGTTGTCGCCCGCCACCCAGCAGGCCGCTACCCGGCCATCGCCGGACGCCCGCTGTAACGCATTGGACGAGTCCGGCAACTCATCCCACACGAATTCAAATCCCCGGGTAAAGTCTATCCGGTTTTTGAATCCCGCCGGCGGCGGATCACCCGCCAGCCGATAGCCAGCCGCGCCGTAGCGACCTCGCCAGTCGCCAGCCGTGGTGTCATCCCGACGAACAAACACAGCCGAGGTAGGAGGCAACCCGATGGATACGGTGATCGGGAGCGACTCGAGCGCCCTTCCCATCTCGTCCACCAGCCGCCCAATCACCAGGTGTTCGCCCGCTGGGGCGTCGCGCCAAAGTAACTCAAACGGCGCGCCCAAGGCCTCGCCAATCTTGGTCCCACCGGCAAAGAACTCCACTTTCAGGGAATTCAACAGAGATGTCGAAGCCTCGACCTGGGCCCGGAGCAAAACCGCCGCAGGCGCGACAGGATTCTGAACGAGTTGGGTCTCCGTCAATGACACGCTGGGAATGGAGAATTCCTCAAATTCACCCAGGCTCACTTGCTTGGATTGACCCGAGGTCACAGCCAGCCCCACCCGGGGAGAATCGCCCAAATCGAGCTGAACAGCTCCCACAGAATGCCATTGCGTTCCTTCGACGGAGTAGTAGGCAGAAATCGCCCTTCCTTGCTGGGTCAGTCTGAGCCAGACGGGAGTTGAGACGCCCATAATTCCCGCTGTGATGGGTTGGGCCCCTTCGACGTCCCTGGACTCCAGACGCAGCTGACCATCGGGTGCCGCCATCAAGGATACAAAGGGCGACGAGGGCGACTCGTTCCGTCGAAGCATCAGGCCTCCCCTCGCTGCGCTATTGGTCCCAGTGAGAGACAAGAGCCGGACCACCACTTGTCGATCACCAGCCCAGTTCTGATTCAAGAAATGAAACTGCTCGTTCGTCCCACCCCAGTGACCGCCCCCCGCCACCGAGTACCTTCCACCGCGAAAGCTGCTACTGCCGTCCACCGCCGGGCTTCCGAGGTCCTGGGCAGTCCAGGAGTTAGGTGGAACGGAATCGATCCATTGCTGCAGCAGCGATGCACCCTCGGAGTTATGTATCGTCGAGGCAATGGGAGGCATCTGGTAAGGCCCACTCGGCATAATCCGTTGCCACAACAAAGACTGTCCGCTTGCGCCCAGAGCCACGTAATACGGGCTCGCAATGTGGCTTTCCGCCAGAGGCACGTGAAACCTGGCATCCCAGAAGGCACCGTTCACCAAGCCACTGCCTGGATGGTGGCAGGCAGAACAATTGGCCGCCAAATACGAGCGGGCCCGATCCAGCAATGGCGCCGTGACATCATCCGCTCGTTTTAAGGAACGCAAGTCAGAGATCTGATTCGTCAATCCGCTTAAATAACCCGCCTCCACGAGGGCCTGGAGTTGAGATCCATGGGGTGCCTGGGTGAGAGCGCGGTTGAGCTGAGCGGTATTGAAGCCAAGGGCGAATCCCGCCGAGCGATTGTGGCACGTCCGACATTCGTTGTGGCTGGGATAGCGCCAGTTCTGAGCCCGAATGAAGCCACCATCCGCATCCTGAATCACAAAGGTTTCTTCCATCCCATTGGCGGAGACCAACCGGGCGTTGGTTTGGGAATGATCCCATCGATAGGTGACTCCGTACATCTCTCCGGCGGACTGCACGAGAAACCTCGTTTCAATTCGCCGGCGGCTCGCCGAATCACCCTGAACCATTTCCAATTCGAAGTGCTTTATCCAAACTGCCCCGTCCGGCAACAGCCACGGATCGTCCTCCCGAAACCCAAATTGAGCACCTTCTGGCAGACTGAAGAATCGGCGTTTAATGGCAAAGTCTGACCAAAACGGCACATTGATTTCGTAGAAATTGACCCCGGGACTTGGCTGAAGGGACACCAGATCCACGAAGGCCCCCGTCTCCGAAAGCAGTTGGGGGAAACCCTTGATCGCCACTTCGGCCGGAACCCGAACCAGTCGGCTCAGCGTCCCCTCCCGAACATTCGCGACCAGCAGTTCACCATCCCGTGGGTCTGTTCCAAAGGCGGAGATACTGGTCGAGCCGGTCAGACGCTGCACGTCGACCGAAATCCCGTCCGCCCCCTCAAACGCCGCCCAAATGTGGCCGCGGGCGTAGTCCCCAAAGATATAGGCCCCTTGCAACTCCGGCAGTTCTCGCCCCCGATACACCAAGCCCCCCACCACGCAGTTTCCTTGGTTATCGCCGGAGCCCCGGAAGTAGGAAATCCAGGGCGTCTCGGCCTGAAACAGAAGGGGGGCTCCTTCGGGAATGTACGGAGATGCCAAAGTTCCCTCGTAGAAGGGCCAACCATAGTTTCCGCCCGGACGAATCCGATTGACCTCCTCCATTCGGAAGTCCCCGACGTCAGCGCAGTAGAGAGTCCCCGAGACGGAATCGATGGAGAAGCGCCACGGATTTCGAAACCCGATCGCCCAGAATTCCGTTCGCAGCTTCGCAGGGTCCACGGGAAATCCGTTGTGGTGCGTCGCTCCCACAAAGGGATTGTCCGGCGGCACCGCATAATTCTGGGTGACGCCAGGATGCGGATTAGGCGGCAAGCTGTCCGGACGCAGGTCCACATCAATTCGCAACAACCCGCCTTGCAGATTGCCATCAATGGGCTGCCGATTGATCGGCGGGGCCACCCACAGGTCGTAATCTTCACCGACGGACACATACAGGTACCCGTCCGGTCCAAAATGCAGATCTCCGCCGTTATGGAACACCGCGGAATCGGGCAGGGAAAACAGGACGACTTCCGAATTCGGATCGGCGGCATTCGAATCCGTTTCCGATACTTGGAACCGGGACAACTGATCGTGCAGGAAATTGGTCCGGCCCAACGTGGTGGTCAGCAACGTCCGGTACACGAAAAAGCTCCCGTTCGTGGCAAACCCCGGATGAAAGGCCAATCCCAGCAAGCCCGTCTCCATGTCGGAGGTGTCGACCGATTCGGTTAGGTCCAGAAAAATGGAACGGGTGGGATTGGCCAAATTGGTCACCACCACAATGCGGCCCAACTTCTCCACGACAAACAGTCGGTTCGTCTCCCCCGGCGGCGACGCCACGGCCACGGGCCATTCAAAACGCAGATCCCCGACTGCGGACACCAGTTGGTATCCTTCGAAACTGGGTTTGGCTGGAAACGCGAGGCCAGCCCCAGCTGCCCAGTCCTCCGCCTTCACTCCGCGGAAGCTTGGCCAGCAGCCCACCAGCAGCAGGCTCAACCACCAGAATCCCCGGCATTTTCGAAACCACAATTCCATCTCAAGTTCTACAGTCGCAGACGTGTATTCAGGCCACTTGGATACGCCAAAAGTTGGCAAATTCGCTCGACGCCCTTTTCCCGTTGGCAACTCTCACTTCACTCATGGCCGAGCCTACGGTGACCCACCTGTTTACCCACATTCGGGGACTTAGTGGAGTGGAGTCGATGGTTCGACGCCATCTGCGGAATGATGTCATTGTCGGGTTTCAGCCATCAGCGATTTCATTCTTTGAGCGGGGAGAATTCACCCAAGCCCGTTCCGGTCAGCAAGTGTCGGGCCTCGGACTCACCGGAAGTTGCCAGGGCCTGACTCTTCGTCGCCGTTTCCGAGCCGTGATTCCCGAACATCCGCCCGGAATCCGCGTCTTCCACGAGGGTTGGGGACTCGCTTCTTTGGCCGATCTCGACACCGCTCAACGCCGAGTCGCCTTTCTACACTCGCATTGGACGGGCGCCGAAAACTTCTTTCGGGGCCTGCGCGGCTTGGTTGATGGAATTCTTTGCGTGAGTCCCGCCCTGCAAAACGCAATTCAGATGTGCCTCCCGGATTTGCCGCCGGAACGGATTCGAGTCGTCCAGAACCCAGTGGATCCACCACCGCGGGAATTTCTCGCGACCCGACCGGAACCTCGGCGGGAGCTGGTGGTGGGCTACTGCGGTCGAGTCGTTCGTCCCGCCAAGCGAGTCGATCGGCTACCCGAGCTGGCGCAGCAGTTGCACCGACAAGGATTACCCCATACCTGGGAGATCCTGGGCGATGGGCTGGAACGTCCAGCCTTGGAATCGTCCATGGCTCAAACCGGGGTCAAGGTCCGCTTCCATGGAGGACAAACCGGAGAGGCGTTTTGGAAGATTCTTTCGAGTTGGGATGTGATCGTGTTCACGAGCGACTTTGAAGGCATGCCTTTGGCTCTGTTGGAAGCGATGAGCGTCGGAGTGCTGCCCGTTTTCCCCCGCTTGGCCAGTGGCGGACGCGACACCACGGAGCGAATCGCTTCCGAATTGATCTACACTCCCGGTGATTTGGCCGACGCCGCCCGGGCCATCACTTGGCTGGCCGGCCGGTCGTCTGAAGACCTGGCCCAGCTCAGACTCCGCAGTCAGGCAGTCATCGCCCCCCATGCCGGATCAGCCTACAACCAGGCATTTGCAGAGTTTCTTCATGAGCTCCAACAGCTGCCACGCCTTTCCGCTTCCGGCCCAACCGCTCGCCGACCCCACCTGGGAGAGTGGATTCCCTACACGGTTATCAAACGATTCGCACCCTCCAGCGTAGTCCGTCGTGGTTACTTGTGAGCAAATCCGCCCAACCCATGCGGTGCCTCCACACCAACATCGCCTTCTCCAGTTTGGGAGGGGTTCAAGCCATCCTGCGAGCGCACCACGAACACGATGCCTCAATCGGTCTGGACTCCCGTTTTCTTGTCTATCTCGAACCCGCCGATGCCCAATGGCCTCGGGCCCGGTTCGTCAATTTCGCGTGGGATTGGAGCCTGCGCCGAACCCGCCAGGCGATTCGATCCCAGTTGGCTGACTTCACGCCGGAGGTATCGGTATATCACACGACGCTGGCCATGCCGTTCCTGGCGGACCTGGATCGAAGTCCCCGGCGAATCCTTTACCTGCATGGACCCCTCCCGGTGCTGCGGGAACAACTGACCTCCCGACTGTACTGGGTGGACGGAGTGCTGGCCGTCAGCGATGAACTCGTGGACTTGGTGCAATCAGTTGCGCCTCATTTTGGTCGCGATCGGGTCCAACGGGTCTTTGCACCGATCTTCCCCGTGTCCGTACCCGTGGACCTCCAGCGTCCCGCGCGGCAACCCCTGGTGCTGGGCTACAGTGGTCGACTCCAGATCCACGATAAACGGGTGGAACGTCTGACCGAACTCTGTCGCCGGCTGGATGCTGCGCGGCTGGAGTATCGATTCGAAGTGTTGGGTGATGGACCGGAGCGCGCCAACTTGGAGCGGGACTTGCCCGACCGCCAACGGGTCATTTTCCACGGGGTCCAATCAGGCGAGGCCTATTGGCGCACCCTCGCCGGCTGGGATGCGATTGTGTTCTTCAGCGACCGCGAAGGAACCCCGGTGGCCCAATTGGAAGCAATGTCGCTCGGGGTGGTTCCCGTCGTTCCAGCGGTCAATAGCGGCGCCGATGCTTACGCCCGGGCCGTGGACCCTGGTTTGGTTTATCCCGTTGGCGACGTGCCGGCCCTAGACCAAATCATTCGGCGACTTCTCCAGCGCGACACTCCTTGGGCTCAGTGGCGTCAGCGTTGCCGGGAAACGATCGCGGTCCACGACGCCAACCAATACCTGCATCGCTTTGCCGAATTCGTGACTCGAATTCAGGCGCTGCCAAGCGCTCCCCGCCGACCGTTTCCGGCGCAACCATTCCCTCTGGGATTTCTTCCCCTCAGCGCCTTGGCTCCTCTGGCCGAATGGCGGCGAAAACTGCGCCGGATTACGTCCGCCGGCAGATCAACGTGATGCTGGTCCCGGTTCCCGACCACCAGTACCGAGCTCCACTCAGGCGATACGACCAAGCCCCCAACCAGGGCAGCCAGGGATTGAGAGCCTTGCGACGCCCAGTCCGTTGCTCCAGTTGCTGCTGCACATCCAAAAAGAGCCGCACCATCGACCACGGCAGCGGATCGGTCTCCAAGGCCACGACCTCAAGTCCGTTCTGTTGCGCCAAATCCTGCAAATTCCGCCGTCGCCACAGAGTCAGATGATGCGGTGGCCACTGATGTGGAATCAGGCGGGCGAGTCCCGGCAAACCTCCGTCGTTGGGAACACTGACCACCAGACCACCTCCGGGTCGAACCAGCGTTGCCGCCGACGCAAAGAAGCTGGCCGGACCTGGGACATGCTCCATCACTTCAAATGAGGTCACCAGGTCGAAGCGACGGTCCGGACAATCCGTAAAGAAGTCCGCCGCCGTGCGCTGGTGGACGTCATGCCCGCGTTTCAGACACTCCGCCACGCCGTCCGGATTCAGGTCCAATCCAGCCGTCTGGAGTCCCTTTCGCGCCGCTTGATCCAGAAAGGCTCCACTGCCACACCCCACATCCAACACCCCCCGATACCCTTGGGCGGTCGCCCACTTCAAAGCCCGATCAAACGCGGGCCGGGTCGGTTGATAGTAGTCCGGAAGCTGACGTTGGAGGTCGGAGTAAAAAGCTCCATTGCCTGGCAGAACGGGATCGAAATGAGCCAAGCCACAGTTTCCACAGCGGTAGCGACGGATCTCCGGCACTCCGCCGAACGACTCGTGGGCTGCTGGACTCAACTCCACCCCGAGCAATCGCCACCCGTCGCCGATCTGTGCGGGCGTCAGGACATCCTCCACGCCAGAATGAAGCGAAGCACAGATTGGGCAGGGAGGAACTGGGGCGGTCATGAACTAAGCCTCAGAGGTATCGCAGAATCGAGGCCCGGATGGCGAGCCGTTCGGCACGTCCGCGCCACCACGCGTATCCCAGGCCAAACGCCAGAGCGACACCTACCGCGATCCCCGCACCCACCACTAGCAACGCCGGGCGGTTCACCCACTGGGCCACTCCCGCGGCCAGAACACCGGCGATCAACATCGCCACCCCAGCCCGACTCCACGATCGGGCGAGCCATCGCAAGGCGGGCCACTGGTGCAGGCGCGCGTAGGCGACCGGCAGCGGAATCAGAGTCCCACCCAGCGTCGCCAGCAGAAAACCGCCCGCGACGCCCGTCAGGCCGAACCACTGCAAGCCCAACCAACCCAAAACCACTCCCAGTCCCAGTTCCCGACTCATGCTTCCCGCCAGAACCGAAAACCGACCGGTTCCAAAAAGGTACGCCGCGGGCTGGGAGGCCAAACCCGCAATCAAACTCCGGAACGCAAGGATCCCAACCAAAGCCGACGTCGGCGCAAAATCCGGTCCCATGTACTGAAGAATAAAGGGCGGCAGGGTCAGGGCCGCGGCGGACATGATCGCCCCATACATCCAACTGTTCAGCCGGCCCAACCATTGGGACATTTCAACCCCGCCCCCCGTTTGAGCCGCAATAATCGGCCACAAAGCCTCGTCCGCCGACTGAAGCAAGGAGCGAAGAATGGCGAAAAGACGGATTAACAAGACGTACCGATCCACATCAGGCCCGACAATCAGGACGCTCACCAACAGGGTATCAGTCAAATAGAGCAGAGTGGTCGCCACCTGACAGATCAGCACCTGAAACGCCTCTCCCTTCAGCCGATGGAAGACCGACATGAATCCCCCCGTACGACGCCAACGGAATCCAATTCTTCCCGGAACCATTTGCCGCAGCATCCAACCGGCACCCAACAGGACCACCAATCCCGTCGACACTTGGGAACCGATGAACGCCCACGGTCCCCAACCCATCCTGAACCCCAACCACAACGTTCCCAGGTTCACCCAGGGCGCTACCGCGTTCAGGAAAAACATGTGCCGCTGACCGCCCAGTCCAATCAGCAGGCTGTTTTGCGCGGCCGCCAACAAGGCCAGCCCGGCCAGACCACCCAGACACAGGAAGAACAACAACGGCTCACCCGACGCCTGTGCATTGGGCGAAAACCGATAGGCGACCATCGCCAGAACGCCCAACCCCAGTCCTCCCGCAGCCATCCAAGTGTTGAAGATCTGAATGAATTCCAACAGGCGATTTCGCTCCTCCACCTCAGGGGCGGTGAGCAGATTCCGGTTGATCGCAGTTCGAAAGCCGCCGTCGAAGAGCGGCAGACTGGCCAACAACAAGAGCGCGGACTGGACCAAGCCAAACACCCCGGCCGGCAGATAATGGCGGAACAATTTCAGCGACACCATGGCCGTCACTACAGCCGAAAGCGCCGCAAACGCGCGCCACGCCACGGTCTGGACGAATCGATCCGACACTCTCATGCCGGTGGGGGGAAGAGCGACACCTGTCGGAGTCTCACGTCCGGGGTGGATGGGCAGCGGTTCCTCATTGGCGACGGCAAACCAGCAACTGAGAAACCGCCAACCGGCAGAGGCCGGGACAGTGTTCCAGGACGTCGCTCATCCCCCGCAACACCGGCTGAATCGCTCGCAGGAGGGCGGGCTGACGGCCGGAAATGTTTTCGAACGTGAGCCCGATATACGAGCGAGCGACGATCTGAAAGCCCACGGACTCTGCCAAGCGCCCCAATTCGCCGGGCCAGTAGTTGCGGGCCCAGTATCGAAAGATGCGCCGACCCAAGGGCAACGGAACGTAGGGTACAAAAGGCAGCCAGTGCGGCACCGGCCGGTCATTGTGCTTCCAATAAACCCCGTGCGTCTCAAACGGAAACCAGCGGTTCGGGGAAAAAATGAACAGCAAACCCTGCGGCTTCAGGACTCGGTGGACCTCCGCCATGGCCACCCGATCGTCGGGCACGTGTTCCAGAACTTCGTTGAGCAGGGCGAAATCCCAGGTCGCATCCTCATCCTCCAGGGCCTGGAGATCCCCCTGCCGCACGAGGTCCCGTAATCCGAGATTGGCCCACGCCGCCTCCACTTTCTGGGCCTCGTGCTCAATTCCGTGAACGTCCAAGCCGAATCGTTCCCGCAGCGCCAAAACGTAGGCTCCGCTGCCACAGCCGCAGTCCAGCATCCGACCCCGTTGACCCCGCAGGTACGGCTCCATGGCCTTCAGGCGCTTGGCCATCGTGCGTGGGACCGCCGTGTCTCCCCCAGCGATGCGAATGTCTTGGAACGACGTCGACATGAATTTCAGCGCTGCCCCTCTCGACTTCGAAGAACGCTGTCGGACGACAATGAGCAAGGGGGCTCGCGCAACTCAACCGTCTTCAACGCCGTTGCCAGGTGCTCCAGGAATCGGTCCAGCGTGTAACGCTGCTCGTACCGGGCCCGCAGTTGGAAGCCCCGGTCCGTGGTGGCAGCTCCCACCAGGCCCCTCGCCAGCCCGGCCGGATCCTGAATCTCCGTCAGATCGGCCACGTCCGCTGGCAGCATCTCCGGCAACCCCCGCCAGCGGGTCGCCACCACCGGAAGTCCAAACGCCATCGCCTCCACCACGCTCAGCGGATGCGTTTCAAACGCATAGTAGCTCGGGAACAGGAAAACATCGGTCTCCACCATCGCCGCTCGTTTGGCGTCGCCCTTAAGGAAACCCACGTACCTCACCGACCCCGCCACGTCCGGCGCCGCGCAACGTTCGCGAAAGGCCGCTTCGATGGCGGCATCGGGAAAACCACCCGCCACCGTGAGCCGAAACTGCAAGCGGGGAACCCGGGCGGATCCCAAAGCATTGGCCCGGGCCACGGCATCCACCGCATCGAACACGCCCTTGTCCCGGGAACACAGCGCGAGGAACAACACCTCCACCGTTCCTCCGGACGTTTTCAGCAGTTCCA
This sequence comes from Verrucomicrobiota bacterium, assembly GCA_017309115.1. Classification (GTDB taxonomy): domain Bacteria; phylum Verrucomicrobiota; class Verrucomicrobiia; order Limisphaerales; family UBA9464; genus UBA9464. Next base: position 12,603 of record JAFLEF010000082.1, read on the forward strand.
TGCGTCGCCGACGCCGCGGGGCCAGTTCGGAAGCGAAGTTCGGACACGGATCCGCCACGGCATTGTTGACCACCTCGGTCCGGCGGGATTCCAGCTGACGCGCATCGGGCCGCAACACTTCGGCCAAGACCAGCGACAACGCCGGCTTTCCCAGAAGTCGGCGGGAGATCATCCGTTCCCAAGGCTTGGCCGACTGCTCCAACCAATCGCCCAGACCGGCGGAATGCCAGTGGTAAATCAAGTCGGGAAACTGCCGCCGCAACCGGATCAGAGACATCCAATCCCGATACAGGGGGGTTCGGCGGGGCGGGCTGGGAACGTAATAAAGGGCTCGGATCCCGTGCTGCCGACCCACCCGGAGGGCTTCCGAACAGTACTTCCAAAGCCGGGGAATCTTCCCGCCGCGGGCCGACCCCACGTCCTGCAGATCTTCGGAGAGCCGGACGTCCACATGATGCACGTCGATCCCGAGATCAGGCCGCCCCCGCAATCCCTCCACGATGTACTGCACCATCTGGCTCTGGCCATGGTGGGGCGGCGGGACGTGGGCGAAAACGAGCAGCTTCATCGCAGGATCGCGAAGCCCCACCCTCCCGTTCTCCCGGCCTCAGTTCAAAGCGCAAAGTGAAATGAACCGGTCTCCTCCGCCGGGACCCGGGTCGTCCGCGCTCAAACCCAGTTCCACGTCTCTTCCCCTTCAGAAGCGCCAGGAGACGCCACCGTACAACCGGAAATCCGGCACGCTTTGGTATCCGTTGTTCTCAATGCTCAGCGGCAGATCAATGCCTGCGTTGACGTTCAACCGTTCGCCCCAGGTCAAACTCACCAGCGGACCCAGATACCAGGCGGTAATCCCCGTTTGATTTGTCCGTTCGCCGAGAATCCGATCCCGGGCCATCCAATCAAACACCGCATTGGCTTGCAGGCTCACCGTGAAGGATTCGCCCAAAAACACGTAGTATCCCGGACCGCCGGAGATGATGACCTCGTTTCCGTACTGGAAGCCGGCCTCGCCTTGGGTTCGCAAATAGTACTGGGCCTGGCCATTGAGAAACACCCGCCGCCACCGTCCGCTCGCGGTGAGTCCAAAAATGCCGTCATAGGAACCCGAGCCAAGGGCCAGATCGTGCTGATGAACACTCGAGATGGAGTGCCCCAGCGGATCGTGTGGGGTGTTGGGCGGGAGCAGTTCCCGGTAGATCTCGGCCTGATCCACCTCAATTTTGAGCCGTTCCGAATTCCCCGTGGGGAACTTCACACCCGCCAGCAGGTTGACGACATATCCGCGGCTCATGGACATTTTCTGCAGCAGATTGAACCGGCCGATGACGGAGAGATCGCCCAAACCAAATTCCGTGCCCTGTTCCGTAAACAATCGGGGTGGAGCCGTGAGCGAGTACTCCAGATCGGTTCGGCGGAAGGACAAGTGCGTCAACGGCACGTTCAGGCTGACGGCGAATCGGGACGAAATACTGTAGCCGCCCACCAAATGGGTGATCGAGCTGTCGACGTAGTTCGGATTGCGGGGATACACCACCTCACCGTCCACCTGGCTGGTCCGATACGGGATGTACTGTTCGGCGACAATGAAGATGGGGCCGAGGGCCGTCTCGCCTCGCGCATCACCGGCCCGGTAAATGGCACAGAGATCACAAGCGGTTGCCGAACACGCCAACATACCCGCCAGAATGCAGAACGCCTGTTTCATGGCTGGGAATCGGAAACCGTTAGCAGGCGATAGTACCGTTGGTCCGCCATCCGGGAATCGACGATTACGTAATGGTTGGCAAAGGGAAGGGGTGGCGCGGTGAACAAGGCAGTCCAGTTCGCTTCCCCATCCAAGCCCACAGAGTCAGCATATTGGAGCTCGTAAACCACCTCTGCCTCGGTATCGAAATGGATGAGCACCTGATCGACCAGGAATGGCTCAATGAAATCGATCCGGGGGGATTGGCAGAATCCGTTGAGTCCAACCAACGACACGCCGAGGCCAATTCCCAAAGCTCGGGGGAAGCGGAAAGCCATGAACGAAACCAGGGAGATGGAGCCAGAAAACGGCGCCAGAGCTCGAAGCTCGGAAGAGGATCTGGCGACACCAAGGCGAGAACGGGCAGAGCCGCCCGTCCCCGCCATGGATCAAACTTACTTGGCAAGCGGCTTACGGCGCAGGGCGAAGCCCAACGCCGCCACTCCCACGCCGGTTAGCGCGACCGTCGAGGGTTCTGGAACGGCGGTCAGGAAGCCGCGAATTTCTCCACCCGGAAAGGTGCCGGAGTGAATGTTCCAATAGGCTTTGCCCGAGGCCATGGCCGAGGCTAGGGCCGCTTCCGCCCCGGCCGCAGTACCCCCGTTGGCGGTCAGGAAGGCGCCGCCATACGAGGTGGTCAGGGTCAAATCAATCGTCTTGGAGTACGATCCCGCCCGTACCCCGACCGGAAAGTCCGGCAGGGAAGGTGCTGTGACCGCGACACCTGCGGTGCCCGTAAAGGGACTCGCAGTCGCCGCGTGAATGTGGGCAACCGTGGTTCCGCTACCAGTCAGGACTAGGTCGCTGAACGTGACTTGGAGGTCGAGGGTGCGAGCCACACTGTCATAGCCCACCAAACCTGAACCAACGCCAGGTGAGGTGTTGCCATCGCTAGGTCCGTCAAAGCTGACGGAGTATTGGAAGTATTCGGCCTGGGTAGTGGCGAGGCTGGCGGCCAGCCCCAGGACGGTTAAGAGACGTTGCATCGAGCAGCAGAGGTTCGACCCGGAGGACCGTGAAAGCAGCCCAGAGGGTCTTGGGGAATGCGGGACTAGGCCCCCGCGTTGCCGAGTTGAGCTAACGGTTTCAGGCTAAGCAACCGCCCCCCAATTGGCTATCATTTTTCCGAAACGCCCTCATTCGACTCGCGAACAGTTCCTCGAAACCCAGTCGTCGCGAGAATCAATCACCACACGTCACCAAAAAGCCACACTTGCACTCTTGTCAGTAGCGCGACTTCACGATCATCCTTTTCCCACTGTTGATCTCCTTGCCGTTCTTCGTCCCAGAACTCGCATGAAACGTCTCGTTCTCCCCCTCGTTGCTGTCTCTGCTCTGTCCTCCCCGGTGTTCGCCGAGGTCCTTTTCTCCACCGATTTCGAAGGCCTGACCCTGGAAGCATTTTCCAGCCCGACCGAAACTGGAAAGGGAGACGGCACGGACTGGACCTCCAGTCTTCCGGCCGGTTGGTCGATGTCCTACAGCGGACCGATCGGAAATCCGGTAGAATTCCAGGGTTGGCGCGTGATGGACGTTGATTCCTGGATTGCCACCGAGGGCAATCAGGATCGGGCCACTTGGACGCGTGGGGGAGTTGGCTCCCGCGGTTCCGTGCTGATCGCTGATGGTGATGCCTACGACGACGGCACCAACATCGATACCGGTCTGTTCAACACCTTTGCCCTGACTCCGGCAGTGGACTTGGCGGGTATCGTGCCAGGCTCAGTTCGGATCGCTCTCGACTCGTTCTGGCGCAATGAGGTCACCCAAAAGGGCCGGGTGGAGGTCAGCTACGATGGCGGAAATACGTTTGAGACGCTCAAGTTCTACGATTCTGCGGCCTTGGCCGATGGCGTGGGGATCGATGAACGCCTCGATTTGGCCGTCAACAACCCGGCCAGCGGGAGCATGGTCTTCCGGTTGTCGTATACGGAAGCCAGCAATGACTGGTGGTGGGCAGTCGACAATGTTGCCGTCACGGGCAGCGTAGTTCCTGAGCCCTCGACCATTGCCTTGGGCGCACTTGGCGTGGCCGCGCTCGCCTGGGCTCGCCGCCGCCGGTAAGCCGGCTGGCTCGATCCTCCGGTCTTCCGGGGGGTAAGCCGGATTTCCTCAGCTGACCCCAAGTTGGGGATTGGCGGAAGGCTTTGGGCGATTGAGGCTCCCGGGTGTTGTGTCCACCGCTTCCGCATCCGCCCAACTCCTCTGCGAGCTGATCGCGATTCCGAGCGTCAACCCGGCATTCCTGGCCGCCGACGATCCGCGTGCCGGAGAACATCAGGTTGCCGAACACGTTATCCAAACCGCCCGCCGAGCCGGGCTGGACGTGTCTCGCCAGCCGGTCGTGGATCGTCGAGCCAACATCCTGGCGCGCCTTTCTCCTTCGGGAACCGTGCGCCGGCGGCTGCTTCTGGCGCCTCACTTGGACACAGTCGGTTTCCCCGGCCTGGACGAGTTGCTCCGACCCAAGGTCAGTCGGGGCCGAATTATCGGTCGCGGGTCCTGCGACACCAAAGGCTGCGTGGCCGCAATGCTTACCGCGCTAATGTCGGTCGCCCGGAAAGGACCTCGGCCAACCGAGACCGAGATCACGTTCCTGGGATTGATCGACGAGGAAAACGGTCAACTTGGCTCACGCCATTACGCCCAGAACAATCCCCCAGCCGACCTCGCCATTGTTGGCGAACCCACCCGACTCGAAGTTGTTACTGCGCACAAAGGCGATGTCTGGCTGCAGCTGAAGACCACCGGGCGCAGCGCCCACGGGGCCACCCCGCATCTGGGTCGGAACGCCGTTCACGCGATGGGCAAGGTGGTGGACCTGCTGGAAACCACCTACCGCGCGGAACTTACGAAACGTTCCCACCCGTTGCTGGGATCTCCAACGATCAACGTGGGTGCAATCCGTGGGGGAACCCAACCCAATATCGTTCCCGATCAATGCACGATCGCCATTGATCGCCGGACGCTACCCGGAGAATCCGAGGCGCTCGTCCGGCGGGAGATTTCCGCTCTGCTCCGGCAACATGGACTCAAAGCCTCCTTCGACTCCCTGCGCTTGGCACCCTGCCATCCGCTAGAGACGTCACCCGACCTCCCGTGGGTTCAGGACCTCTGCCGCGTCGCCCGACGCCAACGCACGGTGGGAGTTCACTACTTTTGCGATGCCGCACCCCTGGCCGAAGCCGGCACCCCGGCGGTCGTGTTTGGCCCCGGCGATATCGCGCAGGCGCATACCAACGACGAATGGATTTCGATCGCCAGCCTGGACCGGGGCACGGCCATTCTGGAGCGATTCCTGCGCGGTCTTCCGTGAGTGCGTCCCATGCGACTGGCGTTTCTCACCCACGAACCCTTCCACCCACCCAGCGGTGGTGGCTCGGCCGAGGCGCCCTATCTGATGGAGGAATTCGTCCGGCGCGGGCATGAAGTGCACTTGTTTGGCCCCGATTTCCCCGAGCGCGACACGGTGGCCAGCCGCTTTGGCATCACGGTGCACCCGTTCACTCGCTGGGCGATGGGTCGCTACACTCCCGCCCGGAATCTGAAGTATCTGCTCTATCCCGGAGCCCTGGTGCAATTGGCGGAACACGTCCTCTCCCGGTACCGCCAGCAGGATCCCAGCTGGAGCTACGATCTGATCTTCGCCCAACACACCATTTCCGCCGTGGCCGCTGGACGACTTCGCCGGAGGTGGCAGAAGCCCATCGTTCTCAACTTCCTCGATTACCTCACCGGCTTCATGGAAACGTGGCCAGTCTGGGTCATGCCGCGGCCCGTGGTGCGAGCGCTCACGCGCTTTGAACTGACCTTGCCGCGCCGCTTCTCCGCGGATGGCGTTCTCACGGTCTCCACCCCGTTGGCCGAACGGTTCCGGGCCACGGGAATTCCTGCCGAACGCGTCCAACCCATCCAATACGGGTTCGACGCCCAACAATTCCGACCCGCCCGGACTCGGCCGTCGGCGGACGCTCCGGTCATTCTGATGCACGGGTCCTTCGACGAACATCATCTTGGCCGAATCGCGCGGGAAACGGTGTGCCGGGTGGCGGCGGTGAGACCGGAAGCGGTGTTTCGGTTTGTGGGTCGGGAAACCCCGGCGCTCCAGCGCTTCTCCCGGGATGTTCGGGCGCGTCAGCCAGGGATTCGACTCGAGCACACCGGATTCATCCCCTACGCCGAAGTCGCCCGGCAGGTGCAACAGGCCACGGTCGGACTCGTGCCGTACGAGGAATCCAACGGCACGCACTGTGCCTTTGTGGCCAAGGCCGTCGAGTATCTGGGGTGCGGCATCCCGGTCGCGAGCACGCCACTCGAGAATCTCCAGCGCTACTTTGGCCGCGAACTGGCGGTCCGGTTCAGTCCGACCTTTGACGGAGCGGGACTCGCTGCTGTGGTCCTGGCCTGGCTGGAGACACCCGACACGGATCGTCAGCGTTGGGGTGTGGCCGCGTCGGAACGGGTCGCCCGGGAACTGGACTGGTCAGTGGTCACCCGGCGGGCGGTGGATTTCTCGGAAGCGGTCCAGACAGGACGAATCGGCGTGCGCCCGACGGTCCCCGTGTCGTCGTAGCGAGTCGGCCAGCCGATTCAGCGCGGTTCGGGCCCGCTGCGACACGGCGCGGAAAACTCGGGAACCCGGAAGAACTGTTCCCCCGGGTAGTAGTAATTGTACCCGGTGTTGGCCTGACGAAACCGCCAGGCCGCCGGCAGCCGACGCACCAGTTCACGCAGCACCTGGAAGTCGCGGGAGACAAAGCTCCAGCGTCCTTTGCTCAGATTGTTCAGCACCACCGCTGGCCAATTCAACGCCGCCCAAGGAAGCGCCTGCCAGGAGAAATACTTCACTGCGATGACCCCCAAATTGGCTCGCTGAGAGACATAGCGACGCTGACTGACCGTGACCTGGATCGAGGTCAACGTCTGCACATTCGAGGCGTTGACGGCGTGATACACCTTCGCCTCGGGCACCACCACTGACCGCCACCCTCGCTGCCAAGCGCGCAGGAATAGGTCAGTATCCTCGTGATCCAGAAAGAAGCTCGTGTCCCAACCGCCCAGTTCCCGATACACATCCCGATGAATCATCACCGCCCCGGCGCAGGGAAACGGGATGACTTCACCGGCCGGCAGCGGCACCCGGAAGTCAGCCGCCCGCCGCGGTTCCGGAGAATTCAACGCCCAACGCGCCGGCAAGAACCGAGTGCCCCCGTGGATCCACTCGGAGCCGTCATAGGTCCATTGCCAGGGGTCCGTAGCGCCCACGCGATTGGGCAGATCGATCCGTTCCGCGAGTCGCTGCAGGCAGTCTGGGTCGAACCACATGTCCTCGTTACAAAAGAACAGGAGATCCGCGGTCGCCCGGGCACTGCCGGCATGATAGCCCGCGACCAAGCCGGTTTCCGGCGGTTCGGTCAGAACGACAATCCCGGGTTCCGCTGCGAGGAGTTCGGCCGAGCCATCCGTGCTTTGGCGATCCACCACGATTAATTCCGTCTCAACCCCTCGCTGTTCGCGGAGCGATTGGAACAATCGGGGTAAAAACCGGGCGCCATTGAAGTTCGAGATGATGATCGAAACCCGGGGCACAACTAGGAAATGACAGAAGTGAGGCTCGGGTCGAAGTCTGAATTCATGCCGACGCGCGATTTGCGTTAACGCCAGCCTACCGGCAACCGTGCTGAAACCTCCAGGGCTTCGAAGCGCCGCGGCGGGGCCGGCTCGATGGTCTTGGCCCAGGCGGCCATACGCGCCAGTCCTTCCTTTAAGGGAACGGGCGCCGGTGGATGGAACACCGCCCGTGCTCGGCTGTGGTCGGAAAACGCGTGGACCACTTCCGGACGAGCGGGCAAATGCTTGATTTTGGCTTCAACGCCGAGCGACGCCGCCACTTCCCGAGCCAATTCGAGGACACTGACGGGAATGTCGGCACCGATGTTGAACACTTGGTTGGCGGCTGCCGGCAGCAGCGGCGCCCGGGCCAGCAACGGAGCCACATCGTCAATATGCGTAAACGCCCGAGTCTGGGAGCCATCGCCAAAGATGCTCATGGGTTCGCCCCGGCGGCATTGGTTCAGGAAGATCCCGATCACATTTCGATACGGATCAGCCAGGTTTTGGCGCTCCCCATAGACATTGTGCGGACGAAAAATCGTGAAGGGCAGGCCGAACACGTCCTTGGCCGCGTGGAGATCCAGTTCGCAGGCATATTTGGAGATACCGTAGGGATCCTCCGGTCGAGGTGCGGCGTCTTCGCGCAAGGGCAACTGACCCGTGCCATAGACGGCAATGGACGAGGTGAACACGAAATGGCGGGCCCGACCCGTGACGGCGGCGTTCAGCAGATTAACCGTGGCGATCAGGTTGCTCTGATAATTGAACCGGCGGACATGGTGACTGAGTCCTTCGGCCGCGTAAGCCGCCACGTGATAAACGAAGTCGAACGGCCCATGCGTCGCCCAGAGCTGATCCACTACGGCGGCTTCCCGCAGATCACCTTCGACGAAGCGACAGCCCGAAGGAACGTTGCGGCGGAAGCCGCCGCTCAGGTTGTCAACCGCTACGACGTCCATGCCCAGACTGAGGCAATGGTCGGCCACGTGGGAGCCGATAAAGCCGGCTGCGCCTGTCACGATTGCCCGGGTTTCGCTCATGAACGCGGCCATTGAATCGGTTCAACGGCAAAAGTCGAGTCAGGTGAACGACTTCAAGCAGGTCCATAGGGACGGGCAACGAATAGAAACTGAAACCCGAACACGCCAGGCCGGACCCTGGTCGTCCAACGATTCACGGGATTTCGAAGCGGACCGAGAAAGCGGGACCCAGGAAAACCTCCATCCGCCACCCGTTCCAGAACTTCATAGCCGTTCGCCTGCAATAGCTCCGCAGCGGTGTCCCAATCAAAGAATTGCAGGTGGGTTGAATCCATCAGTCCGCCCTGGGTGTAGCGAAACCGTCCGCGCAGGAACTCCAGTCGCTGACGCCAGAACAGCACATTGGGCAAAGCCACGATCAGCCTTCCCTCGGGGGAAAAATTGCCGCGGAGAGACTGCAACCAACGCCCCGGCTGGCTCAGGTGTTCCAGGACATGGCTGCAGATGACGGCATCAAATTGGCCCAAAGGAGCCGGATCATAGGATTCCAGATCTGCCACGACCACTTCGTCCAGAAACGTACGCCCGCGGGAGGCTTCTTCGGCGGAGTGGGTAATTCCGATCACGGTGGCTGGCCACTCCGCCTTGATGGCTCGACCCAGGGTGCCATCGCCGCACCCAACATCCAGAACCCGCCGCGCCGACCGCGGGATCCGTTGGAAGAGCGGAGGATTAACCGAGCCATAGATCACGGGGTGCAGCCTGCCGCGAAATCGCGCTCGGGACACTCGGAAATCGAGCCCGACTCACCTCCGTTTGTGGGTGTGCGAAGTCCGGGTCTCAGCTCGTCCTGCAGGTCGCAGCTGGCATGGTTGCCGAATTCAGGCAGGGTGGGCCTGTGCCTGCGTCCGAAAGCGCTTCAACGACTCTGCTCCGCCTTCCGGCGGAACTTTTGGCACTAGCCGAATTGTTCGAGCATCTGCCGGATGCCGCCTTTTTCGTCAAGGACTCGGTGGGCCGATACCTCGCCGTCAACCAATCCCTGGTCGAACGGGTTGGGTTCCGACATAAGCGGGACATCTTGGGACGGCACGTTCGGGAGATTTTCCCCGCCGAGTTTGCCAATCGCTACGCCGCTCAGGACGCCGCGGTCGTGCGCACGGGTCGGCCGGTCCGCGACCGACTGGAATTGCATTGGTATCCGCGACGACGACGCGGCTGGTGCCTGACGACCAAACTTCCTTTGCGCGACGCGGCAGGGTCGGTGGTCGGCGTGATCGGCATCTCCCGAGACCTCCGGGCGCCCGGGGACAGTTCGATCATCCCGGCCCGACTGGCGGATACCTTGGAGTTTCTGGAAGCCAGCTACGGCGAACCCCTTTCACCTTCCGGTTTGGCGACGCGGGCAGGTCTGACCCCGGTTCGCTTCGCCCGACTAATTAAGCGCATCTTCAGTCTGACGCCCAGCCAGTTGATCACCCAAACCCGGCTTTCGGGGGCGTCGCGCTTGCTGGAGGACACCGATAAACCGGTCGCTGAAGTCGCCTTGGCGTGTGGATTCTACGATCACAGTGCCTTCACCCGCGCTTTTCGGTCGGCCACCGGTCTCACGCCAACCGAATTTCGCCGTCAACGTCACGGCTGACCCTAAGCCGTTGCCAAGCTGCGGATCTACGACTCCAGCGCCGGGGCGGGTCCGAGTGTCGGGCGCCAGTACGAGTCCAATGATCCCAGTTGATCCTTCGTGGACTTGGATGGAGTAAACATGGCCGTGGATAGCACGACACCATCTCTCCAGACCGGAATCTTCCCTGTCTGCTGAGCCAGAAACAGGTTGGGAATCCGCTGAAGTAAATAACCTGTCTCTCGATTTTCCCATGCCGCCTTCCCCGACTGATCACCCGGAACACTATCGATTCGTGGTCCGGCCGTGAAACGGTCTTCTATGGATTGCCTGGAAACCTATCGGGAACTCTATCGCCGCCTTGCCCTTTAAGGATTACCTGGAACTCTATTGCGGCGACGGGTGCGACGCCCCGTCAGATTACCTGGCAATCTATGGGTTCGGTCGCAGATCACTTGGCGACCTATTGAGGCGCCGCAAACCTCCCGTAGATCACCTGTCTTTCTATGGAATGGGCGCGGCGACTGAGCTGGGCTGGCTCGTTAAATGTGGCGATGGTGGGAGGGGTT
>JAFLEF010000083.1 GCA_017309115.1 Verrucomicrobiota bacterium
GCGCTCCAGTCCCGCCACCTGCGGGTGACTCACCAACTGGAGAGCCGGATGCGGGAGATCCGCACGTCCGGTTCGGAGGGAGGGGTGGGGTCAATCCCCCATTCCTACCTCTATAAACGCTCCGCGCCTTCCTTCCCGTCTTTCATCTTTCAGCCCCTGGTGGGGCGACGCTCCGCGGAGCCGTTCACTCGTGGACTCCTGACACGTCATTCGGCGGGACCCGTTTTGGAGTGCGGTAGCGAAGCCTGCGTAGCTACCGCTTTTCGTCCCGGCTGCTGACGCGTCGAACCACTCCACACCCTCACCCACCTTCCATGCGCCCCAAAAGCGGCGGAGGGATTAATCTGGAAAGCAGGAAAACAGGAGAAAGACAGAAAGTTGAATGCGCTCACTTTTGGAGTGCGGTTGGCAGCGGACCATGCGTCGGGCGAGTCCACATGCCCTCCTGCCACTCACGCGCCCCAAAGCGCCAAAGGGCTGGCGCAGTCCAAACGCTCCGCATTCGCTACACCGCGGGTAACCTCCAGACCCCCAGTCCTAGTCACCCGAACGGCTCGGTGTAACCTCGCCCTACCGCTTGCCGCTTGCCGCTTGCCGCTTGTCGCTTCCCGCTTACCTCTCAGCTCTCAGCTTCGCCCCGCCCCCCGCTGGACATCTCGCCCGAGCAACGCGACGCTTCGCCCCCACGCTTATGACCGCCACCGCTTCTGGATCCCGGACGTCCCTCGCCCTCCTTTGCACCAGCAGTCTGCTGGCGTCCAGCCTCACTGCGGCGCTCGGCGCGGACTGGCTCAGTTGGCGCGGCCCCACCAGCCAGGGCAGCACGCCGCTGGCCACCGCCCCGGCGCAGTGGTCCACAGACTCGATCGCCTGGAAATTGCCGTTACCCGGCAAAGGCACTTCAACCCCGATCGTCGTTGGGGACCGGATCTATCTCACCACACCCGCCGACGGCGAGGATGCCGTCCTCGCCGTGGACCGTTCCGGCAAAGTCCAGTGGCAAACCAAACTCGGGCCACACGCCAAACCCAAACACTCCTCCCTCGCCTCCGGCTGCAACGCCTCCCCCGTCACCGACGGCAAGGCGATCTATGTGTACTTCAAGAGCGGAGTACTGGCCGCGCTAGAGACCGACGGAACCGTCCGCTGGAAACAGAATCTCACCGAGAAATTCGGTCAGGAAAAACTCTTCTGGGACCAAGGCAGCTCGCCGGTCGTGACCGAGCGAAATCTGATTCTCGCCCGGCTGCACGATGGAGAATCTTGGGTGGCTGCCTTCGACAAGCAGACCGGTGAACTGCGCTGGCAACAGGCCCGCAACTTCGCCGCTCCCACCGAAAACAACAACGGCTACGCGACCCCGGTGATCTATCAGGAGGGCGGACAAACCGCGCTGCTCATCTGGGGATCCGACCGGCTCACCTCGCACCGGGAATCCGACGGCAAAGTGTTATGGACCGCCGGGGGCTTCAATCCAGACGCCACCGGATTCTGGCCAGCGATCGCCACCCCGGTGATCGTCAACGACATGGTCATTGTCCCGGTGGGTCGCGACGACCGACCCAATCAGGCTCGCGTCCATGGAATCCGTCTGGGCGGCAGCGGGGACGTGACCGACACCCACCGGGTTTGGAAGCGGGATGATCTCGGTGTGTTTGTGGCGGCGCCGGCGGTGTACGACGGCCGGGTGTATCTGCTGCGCCATCGCGGCGAAGTGGTCTGCCTGGATCCCGCTACGGGAAAGACGCTCTGGACCGGCGCGTTCCCTAAGACCGCGGCGCCCTATTACTCCTCGCCGATGATCGCCGGCGGAATCCTGTACGCCGCGCGCGAAGACGGCGTGGTCTTCACCGCCAAAGTGGGCAACCAATTCGAACTCCTCTCCGAGAATCCGCTGGGCGAACGTCTGATCGCCACGCCCGTTCCTCTCCCCGGCCAGCTTCTCTTCCGCGGCGACAAACACCTTTTCTCCATCGCGGCCAAGTGAGGTAGAAGAGGGACGAATCTGGAAAACAAGAAAACAGGAAGGGGAGAGAGGGGGAGATGGGGCGAATGGTAGGGATGGACCGCCGTCCCCGTGCTCCGAGCGCAGCTCAGGAACGCGGCATTTGCTGGTCAGCGTGGGAAGTCGGGCCGCTGCGATCTGCGCTGACGCCAGGTAGATTGCTGCTGGCCTCGCCGTGGGAAAGCAGTAGCGACACAGGCTTCGCTACCGCACTGCATAGGCTTCACCCGGCTTCACCCCGATACACCCTCTCTCCCTTTCCTGTTTTCATGTTTTCCAGATTCAGTCTCCCTCCCGGTTTTCGCTGGCGTCAACGCAGGTCGCAGCCGCACGACTTTCACCGCTGACCAGCCAAGCCAGTGTTCCTGCGCTGCGCTCGGAGCACGGGGACGGCCCAGCGGTCCATCCCTACCGTTCGCCCCATCTCCCCCTTCACTTCCCCCCTCTCCCTAGCCCCCATCCGCCACCGGACGCTGGACTTTCGCCATCATTGGGTCTACTGGACCAACGGCCTAACAACCCGCCCAGAACCCACGCGGCTATTCCCTACCCAGACTTTATCCCCTCACCGGGTCCATGTTCCCGCCGGTCATGAACTGGCCGTACCCACCATACCTTCTTCCCATCGTCCTGAGTACGACGCTGGCGACGGTCCTGACCCTGTACTCCTGGAGACGCCGCGCGACGCCGGGGGCTCTGGCTCTTTCCGGACTCACGCTCGGCACCACCCTGTGGTTGCTCGGCTACACCTTCGAACTGACCGGACCCGACCTCGAGAACAAGCTCTTCTGGGCCCGCTTTCAGTACTTCGGGATCGTCATGGTGCCGGCCATGTGGCTGGTATTCGCCCTCCAGTTCGCCAAAAAAGGACACTGGCTCACCCGTCCGCGAGCGCTCCTCCTCGCGGCCATCCCGGTTCTCACCCTGATCCTCGTCTGGACGAATGATCGGCATCTGCTCGTCTGGCGCGGATTCAAGCTTCCGCCCGCCGGGTACTTTCCCGCACTCGTTCTCGAGTACGGTCCCGGTTTCTGGCTCTATTGGGGATACTCCCAGATTGTCCTGCTGACCGGTACTTGGATCATCTTGGCGGTCCTCAGGACATCCCTGCACCTCCACCGCTGGCAGGGATATTGCCTCCTGGTTGGAGTCATCACGCCCTGGATCGGCAACGCGATCTACATTCTCAAACTCAGTTCGATCAAGAATCTCGACCTGACCCCATTTGGAATGTTGGTGTCCTGCTCCGCCTTCACCTTCAGCCTCGTTCATTTTCATCTGCTCGATTTGCTGCCCGTGGCCCAGAAGGCCGTGATCGAAAGCATGGGTGACGGCGTGATCGTCCTCGATCCCCGCGACCGGGTGGTGGACCTCAACCCCACCGCCACCCGCCTGCTCGGACGCAACCTCAACTCCGCCATCGGCCGGGTCGTGACCCCCGAGATGGCCCCTTGGTCGAAAATTCTGGCCCGTTCCGACCGCTCCCGCGAAGCGCGCACCGAAATCGTGGCCAAGGTGGGTTCCGACCGACGCATCCTCGATGTCCGGGTAACCCCACTCCACGACCGCCGACAGAATCTCTCCGGCCGCATTGTCGTCCTGCGCGATATCACCGAGCTCAAGCGGGCCGAAGAAGTTCTGGCCACCGCCCGCGACCAAGCCATCGCCGCCAGTCGGTTGAAGTCCGAACTACTCGCCCGGGTCAGCCACGAACTTCGCACACCCCTTAGCATCATCCTGGGCTACACCGAAATGCTGCAAACCGGCTCCTTCGGTGCCGTGACCGAAGAGCAAAAACAGGTCTCCGAGGAAGTCCTCAACGCCACCCGAGAACTCACCGCCTTGGTGGATCAGTTGCTGGATCAGGCCCAATTGGAATCCGGCCGAATGAAGCTTCGACTCTCCCTGGTCAATGTCAGTGAACTGGTAGACGACGTGCTGTGTCGGGTCCGACTGATCGCCCAGGCGAAGAAGCTGACCCTCAGCGCTTCGGTCGCCACCGAAGTTCCGTCCTGGCTGGTCGGCGACCGCACCCGACTCGAGCAGATCCTCGTGAACCTGGTCAGCAACGCCATCAAGTTTACCTCGGTGGGCGGAGTCCGGGTTCGGGCATTTTGCCCGGATCCTCACCACTGGTGCTTGCAGGTGTCGGACACCGGCGTCGGGATCCCGGTTGAAGCACAAGGCTCCATTTTTGAGCCATTCCACCAAGTGGACGGGTCCAATACCCGGCGCCATGGAGGCATTGGACTCGGGCTTTCCATCGTCCGACAGTTCACCGCCTTGATGAATGCCCAAATCAGCCTGGAAAGCGCACCCGGACAGGGGAGCACGTTTACCCTCACCTTTCCGTTGAAGACCGAACTGGAGTCCTGACGTATGCCTGAATCCCCCGCCCTTCCGCCCGCCGTCATTGTTGAGGACAACGAGGCTGTGGCGCGAGTCTTCAAGGCCGCCGTGGAACGCGCTGGATTTGCCACCACGATTCTGGCGGATGGCCAAATTGCCATCGAACAACTCGCCGCCCTAGCGCCGCGGCTCATCGTTTTGGACCTGCACCTGCCCTTTCGATCTGGCCGGGACGTACTGCACTACATTCGTCAGACTCCGTCCCTGGTCGGCTCGTGGGTCATCCTGGCCACCGCCGACGTGGTTGCCGCGCGGGAACTGGAGCGGGATGTGGACTACGTTCTGGTGAAGCCCTGCGGTTTCATCGAACTGAACGATCTCGCCAAAAACCTTCGCGCCCGCCTGGGGCCTCCGTAGCCGACGAGGGAACGAGGCGCTGACTTGGCCAGACAACTTCACGTCCAGGATTCCCAGGAACGCGGAAGAGACTGAAGGGAGCCTTCTCCTGTCGGCAGACATGATCCAACCGTTAGGGCGAAGTAACACCGAGCCTTTGGAGTGCGGTAGCGAAGCCTGCGTAGCTACCGCTTTCCGACTCGGCTGCTGACGCGTCGAACCACTCCACACTTCAGTCCGCCCTCCACGCGACCCCAAAGCGACAGAGGAATTAATCTGGAAAACAAGAAAACAGGAGAAAGACAGAAAGTTGAATGCGCTCACTTAGGGAATGCGGTCGGCATCGAACTATGCGTCAGGCGAGTCCACACGCCCTCCTACTCCTCACGCGCCCCAAAGCGCCAGAGGGCTGGCGCAGTCCAAACGCTCCGCGCCTTCCTTACCGCTTCCCGCTTCCCGCTTTGCCTCTCAGCTCTCAGCTTTCAACTTTCCCTGCGAAGGCAGAACCAGCGGCCCCACCAACCCGACCGCAATCGCCACCACCATGAACAGGCATTGCAACACCAGGGTCAGCGTCTCGTTCACCACCGCCGTCGGGGTCAGCGCGCCCGTGTTGAGAATCTGCCCAGCCCCCATCATCGCCCGAAACGCAAAGGCCCCGGGGATCATTGCCACCACGCCCGGGAAGGCAAAGGTCACCGCCGGCGCCCGAAAACGCCGGGCAAAAACCTGAGCCAGGAATCCCGCCGCCAGCGCGCCCACGAGTGTTCCGAGGACCAGATTCCAACCCAGATGCAGCCCGGCCGTCCGGGTCGTGTGACTCGCCATCCCGCAAATCACGCCGGCCCAAGCGATGCGCGGTGGGACGTTGAACAGCAGCAGATAGCCCAACGCTGCCAACGCAGAAAACAAGGCGTCCTCAGGGACCGACAACAACCGGCCCGGTTCCGAGACTGGAATCGTCGCCCCGCTCACCCAGGTCGCCGCCATCAGTCCGGCGGCAATCGAACCCGTGATCAAAACGCCCAGCGTCAGCCGCGCCAGTCCGAGGGTAATCTGATTCCGAATCAGGTCCTGAACCCCGTTCACGAGCGGAACTCCGGGAACCAGAATCATCGCCGGGGCAATCAGGCACAGGGTGGGCGTCATGGTTCCCACCCAGGAAGCGCCCACCGCCCCCAACCCGCCGCAGACCAAAGCCACCACGAAGGGCGTCACAAACAGATTCGCCCCGCGCTTGCCGAGTTCCTGCCTCAGCCAAGTTCCGACGAACGACACCACCCACGTCACGCCAAACGCACCCCAGTCGCCGCCGAACAACCGGGCCAGACTCGCCGCCGTCAGTCCTAGCGCCAGCGCCACCCAAATCCGCGGATACACCGGCGGCTGATGTTCCACCTGCGGCAGACGCTCGCGCAGCTGCGCCAGCGAACAGCGTCCGGCTTCCACCTCGCGAATCAGGTCGTTGACCGCCGCCACCAGCGACAGATTGACGTTCATCGCGGGAATCCGGTGACCCACCTTCGTCCGGAATTGCTCGCCGGATTCCACGGTCAGAAGAATGACCTCGTAGGTCGCCAGCAGCCGCACCTGCACGCCCTGCACCGCGGCGAATCGTTCCACGGATTCCTGCACCTGCGTGGTGTCGGCTCCGTTTTGCAGCAGCAGACGGCCCAGTTGCAGGCCCAGATGAGTGATCTCCCGGACCGTTTCCGGACTGACCGGGACCGGTTCCGAACCTGGAGATGTCATGCGTTTACCCACGGGATTAACCAAACTGGCTCCGAGCCGTCGGCAGCCTGCGCAAGGCCGTGGCCCCCTGGCAATCGGGAACGCCTTCACTCCCGCCGCCGCCAACCTCAGGCGGCGCGCGCCAGGCCGTTCCCGCGAAGGTGGGCTGCCTCCTCCCGATACAGCCAGGCCACGTAGGCCTGCCGCAGCAGCCAGCGGGCGGGAGCGATCCGGGAATCCGGTGGTTCCCAGTGGCTCCCGGCCAGGTCGGCATCCACCGCCTGCTGACGCAACCGTTCCCATCGTTCCCACGACCGCCTCGGCAACGGACCTCGCCCGACTCCACCTTCTGCCAACTCCACCAGAAAATCCTCCCACTCGCCCACCCACCGGCTGACCCGCACCGAAACTCCTCCGACCACCGAAGGCGGATCCACGTCCTCCTCGGCCATCAGATCCTCTTCCTCTGCCTTCGTCTCGGCAGCCGGCGAAGTCGGCACCGTCGGGACAGCCGCCCGAGTATCCAGCGCCAGATGCAACGCCGGTCCCGTGGGAAACACCAACGTCGCCGGCCGGACGCGCAGTCCCTCCGCCGACCACTCGGCCCGACCCACCACCCTCACTCCCGCCAAAGTCGCCGGATCGAGTTTCTCCAGATGGCGCAACGCCGCTTCCTGCAAGGGTTCGAAGGGCAGTTCCAGCCGGAGCCGCCCATGGTCTTGATCCCCCACGTGCCACCGCAGGATCTGGGTCACGGAATCATACTGCCGATCAAGCCAGGCCGTCGGCCGAATCACCACCCAGGGGTCCAGTGGATTGGCCTCCTTCAATCCGCAACCCCGTCGGTCGGCCAACCGCCGGATCAGTTCCGTCCAGGAAGTCAGCGTGAAGGATTCCCAATCCGCCGGAGTGACATCCCCGGTGACCAGTGCCTGGGACTGCGTGGAGGCGGAGAGTCGGCCCAGACCATTCCGCCGCGCATTCATCAGGCGCAGCCGGCTGTGCGCCACCTGGGCCGGCGACGCCGCTCCCGTCCACGGTCCGGGCAGCCGGTAACGTTGCACCGGATCGAACCCCGCGGACGCCGCCACCGGACGGGACTCCGACCAGGAACACCATTGGTCGGCCTTCACCTCGCGGAACAACACCGTCAATCCATGATGTCCCGACGCGGTCTGCCACGGCCACGCCGCCACACCGATCAAGTCCAGATGTCCCACCGGCGGATACTGGGTGCGATGCAAGCCCACCAAATCCGGCCGCTGATGTTCGCCGCCCCGCTGCAGGGCCAGAGCCAACGCATGCGTCTGCGCCAACTGGATCAACAACCGACCCGTCTGCGCCTGCGCCGAACGCGTGAGCAACCATCGGCATTCCTCCCCCACCCCGCGCAATCGCAACGCCAGCCGCGGCAGATTCACCGCCAGGGCCGAGACAGCGAGGGTGGCAAAGCGTTGCGGGGTGGCGGCGGAAAGATGGGCCAACCCGTGAACCACGGTCTCCTCCAACAGATCCACCGTGGACTCCAGCACCTCGGCCCGGGACCGCGGCGCTCCCGACGCCTCGGCCAGTCCCGCGTCCACCACCGCCGGCGGCTCCCAGGGAATTCCGTGGCTCCGTTGCAGGGCGATCACCGCCGCGACGACCAACGCCGCGCGATCCTTCACCGCTCCCGAAACGATCACGCCGTCCAGTCCGGCGCCGGGCACGCAATGCACCTCGGCGTTCAACATCCGGAAGCGCACCGTTCCGCCGCTCACCACCACGGAGTCTGGCAGTGCCCCAAACACCCAACCCTGCGCCGTCCGGAACGAGGCCCGCTTCGACCACGATTCCAGCTGCTCCGCGGTCAGCTTCAAAAACTCGTTCCAGTCCGGGTCCGTCGGCGACGCGGGGGCCTCAGACGCCGACGGCGCCGGGGTCTGTTGCAGGAACAACACCGCCGTGAGCAGATGCTGACACACACCTCCCGCCGGACACGTGCAGCGTCCCTGGGTCGGACCGGTCTCCGGCAGACTCACGGCGAATTCGCCCACCCGGATCAGCAGTCGATCTCCCTCGCCACCCGTCACCTGGGGCGCGGGCCCCCGTTCCAGATCCTTCTGCGCGCGCCGCACCAGGCCCTTGCTGGACAGCGCTTCCAGAGCCGGCACTCCCAGCCCGGAAGCCACTCGGCGCACCTTGATTTCGAGTTCGGACGGGCCCATCGGCACCACCGATTCCTACCTCCGATCCCCGGCCGGGGCAATGATCCGGGCCTCGCATCCGCCAGAGCAGCGCCATCCTCTCGCCAGTGGGAAGAAAAAAAAAATAGTGCCGGACCGTGAGCCAAAACGTCGACGGATCGCACATGAGTGAGTGAGGGGGAACGAATCCCTCCACTCACACCATGAAATCTGATTTCTTACTGTGGTTGCTGGCGGCCGGAATCCTCGGGGAGGTCCTTCACGCGGCGGATTTTCAAAAGACCATCATTCCTGGCCTTCAACCCCGGGCGGCCTGGACCCAACGCTCCCTGGCGTGGGGCGATTACGACAACGACGGGGACTTGGATTTTATCCAGACCGGCGACGTGCTCGCCCAACTGTGGCGAAATGACGGCACGGGCTTCACAGCCGTCGAAATTCCCGGGCTGCCGGCGGCGGGGAATGGATTTGTCGCCTGGACCGATGTGAATCAGGACGGTTGGCTCGATCTCGTCCACTCGGGCCTGTACTTCGACGCGAGCACCGGCGTTACCGGCCTCATCACCGCCCTCTGGCGGAACACGGGAAGCGGATTCGTCCGGGAGTTGGACGCCGGATTGCCGACAATTTTCGACGGAGACGTCGCCAGCGCTGACTTCGATCTCGACGGTCGCCGGGACCTGCTGTTGGTCGGAAGCACCGACTTCAATGTCGACCCGCCCGAACAGATCTCCGGGGTGTGGCGCAACGTCGGCGGACGGTTCGTGCAAGTGCCCACACCCGGGTTGCCGCAAGTCCGGGATGGCTCCGTGGCGGTGGCCGATTACGACGGCGACGGACGACCCGATTTCCTCCTGATGGGGCTGGAGGATCATCCGGACCAAACCTCCAGCCTCGTGACGCAACTATGGCGAAACACTCCGGACGGATTTGTCCGGGTGGCGACCCCCGGACTGCCCCAACTCAAGTCGGGTCAGGCTGAATGGGTGGACTTCAATCGCGACGGCCGGCCGGATCTGGTGTTGACCGGCCAGGGCGAAGACGAGAACGGCGTGTTCAGCCATCTCACCCGCGTCTGGCTGAATCTGGAGTCGGGCTTCCAGAAGCAGGTTATTCCAGGGTTTCCCCAGGATTTGGGCTGGGCCGTTGCCGCCCTGGATCATGATAACAATGGTTGGCCGGATTTTCTCGTGCTCGGGGCTCCCGGAATCACTCCGGCGAAGACCCGCCTGTGGCAAAACCAGAATACCACGTTTACTCCCACCGCAATCGTCGGCGTTCCCAACCTGAACATTGGAGCGGTCGCGGTGGCCGACTACGACCACGACGGGCGCATGGACTTCCTGCTCGAGGGATTCGGCGGAGCCGGAATGAATCAGCGGACCTACACCGAACTCTGGCGCAACGTCACCGGCATCACCAACGCCCCACCGACCGCCCCCACCGGCTTGGCAACCGAAGCGGTGTCCGGCCAAGTGACGTTCCGGTGGAACGCCGCCAACGACGATCATTCGCCCGCCGTGAGTCTGACCTACAATCTGCGCGTGGGCACCCAACCCGGCGGGGTGGACGTAGTTTCGCCCCAGTCCGATCCGACCACTGGATTCCGCCGGCTTCCAGCCCAGGGCAATACCGGCTGGCAAACCTTCGCTCATCTGATGCTCCCGCCCGGGACCTACTACGCCAGTGTGCAAGCCGTGGACGCGAACTACGCAGGGAGCCCTTTCTCAGCTGAAGTCAGCTTCACGGTGGCTCCCGAACTGCGCCTCACCCGGCCTGGCGGGGAACTTCAGCTCCACTGGCCGTCCCTGGACTCCAGCTGGGTTCTGGAGTCGGCGGACAGCCCGCAATCGGCCACCTGGACACCGGCAGCTTCCGGCACGGCCGGTTCCTATCGCCCGGACTCGACCGCGGGTCAGCAGTTCTTCCGTTTGCGCCGGTCGTCCGCTGGGCCGTAACGGGGACCCTTCCCTGTTCCGGCCATCTTGACTCAGCCGGAGCGAGGGGACGTGCCCGAAGAGCCGTTGGGCAGCAAAACGGTCCGTTCTTTCTGCCGAAAAACTCTGCGTCAATCGGCGTTAATCTGCGAATCAACTTCCGATCGGTCTGAATCGTTCCGACCCAGGCTTGGCGAAGGTCCACCGAGGGCGTATCGATTTCCGCGTGCAGCGTTCCTCGACTTTGATTCGTCTGGTGCTGGCCGGATGGCTGGCCGTTCTCTTTGCCGCCGGTTGCGCCTCCACCAATGACGCCACGGCGCCGGTGGGCATGAAGTATTCCGGAGGCCGCCTCACCGCTGTGGAGGAAGTCGGTTTCATGCCCGCCTGGCGCGCCTGCCTGGCCGCACTCAACGACAGCGAGATCACGGTGCTGGACAGTTCGCGCACCGTCACCGGGGGCAAGATCGACGGGCGCACGCCGGATCTGAAGGCCGTTCGGGTGTCGTTCCGACGCTTAAGCGAAACGAAGACGGAAATGCAGATCAAAGTGGACTCCTTCGGCGACTCGGAGCTCACCCACATCATTTACGACAAGTTCAAGATCGCGCTCGATCCGTCGAACTAAGCGCGCCGTCCGATGTCTCCTTCGTCCGATTCCTCGGCCCTGTGCCTCGTCTGCGGATTGTGCTGCGACGGCACCCTGTTCGGGAACGTAGAACTGCAACTGGCCGATGACACCGACCAACTGAAGGCCCTGGGACTACCCATCAGTTCCCGCGGCAAACCCCGTTTTCCCCAGCCTTGCCGCGCGCTGGGGGCCGATTGCCGATGTGCCGTCTACGCCAATCGGCCGCAGCAATGCCGGGCATTTGTCTGCGCGCTCTTGCAGGCCGTCGAGGCGCAGGACAAGACCGCCGAGGCGGCGCGACGCCTGATTCGCCGGACGCGTCAGCAAGCGGAACAGGTCCGGAACCTGTTGCGCGCCCTGGGCGATACCGATGAACGCCGGGCCTTGGCGAAACGGTTTCAGGGAGTCCGCCACCGTCTGGAAACGCAGCCTCCCGAAGGCCCCGATCGGGAATCGCAATTGGACACCCTGGCCGAACTTACCCTCGCCGTGCACGAACTGCAGTTCGCCCTGCGGCGCCACTTCTATCCCGACCCCACTGACCTCGCCTCGTCCGCCGAGGGGTAAACCACCGGAATCCAGTCAAACCGGGAACGCAGGAGCATCCGCAGATTGGCTCAGATTCCCGCAGGTTCTTTTTCTGAAGGAACTCCCGTCACGCGCGGCAAGCGGTAGGGATGGACCGCTGGGCCGTCCCCAGTCCGCCGGCGCAGCCTGGCGGACTGGCCGTTGGTGGTCAGCGCCAGAACGACTCACGTCCTCTATGGAGCGCGGTAGACCCGCTTTCCCAACCGGTAGGGCGAGGTTCCACCGAGCCGTTCACGTCCCGGCGAAAAGTCGCGTCACCACTCCCCACGCGCAGCTCGGTAGGGCGAAGCTTCTGCTGAGCCGCTCGCGTCCCAGCGAAAAATCGCGACGGAAGTCTCCCATCCGCGGTTCCAACTGCCTTCCTCCGGCCAAGTCCAAACCCAGTCCCAAAAATCTGCGTCAATCTGCGTCAATCTGCGGTTAACCCTCCCCTTCAAGCCTTCCCCGCCGTCGCGAGAAACTCCGGAGCCCGCCGCGCGCGAGTCACCTGCTCAAAGGCAAACGCGAAGCCCAGGATCTGCGGATCCGAACCCGCCCGTCCAAAGAAGGACAATCCCAACGGTAATCCCCGGGCCTCACCACACGGCACCGTGCAGTTCGGATATCCCGCCACCGCCGCCATCGTCGAACTGCCCGCAAACCAGCGATCGCCCAGAACCAGATCCAGCATGTGCGCCACCCCGCCGCTAGGCGCCACCAGGACCTCCACTCGCGCCTCCTTCATGGCCGCGTCAATTCCCTCCGCCCGCGACAACCGCCGGCACCGTTCCCGCGCCTTCAGGTACGCTTCGTCGGTCAGCGGCCCCTTCGCTTCCGCGCGCATCAGGGTCTCCTGACCAAACAGCGCCAGTTCCCGATCCGCATTCCGCTGATTGAACGCAATGACGTGCGCCAACGACTTCACCGGAACCCCTTCCCCGCGCATGGCGAGGTAGGCATTCACGCCGGCCTTGAACTCGTACAACATGACTTCGAATTCCGCCTCCCGCAGTTCCCCCGGCACCGGCAACGCGACCGGATCCACCAGTTCCGCTCCGGCTTCTCGCAACGCTTCCAGCGCCCGGTTCCAAACCGGACTGAAGACCGGATGCTCGGGAAAGGAAGCGCACACGACTCCCACCCGAACACCCCGCAGCGCATCCGGACGCAGCGGACGGCGGACGTCCTCCACGGTGAGTCGGGGCGCCTCGGCGGTCGCTGGATCCCGCGGATCGGATCCCACTAGCACCGACAGCATCAGGGCCGCATCCGTCACCGTCCGCGTCATTGGTCCGGCTGTATCCTGACTCGCCGCGATGGGAATGATTCCCGCCCGACTGACCCAGCCCAGCGTCGGCTTGAACCCGACAATGCCGCAGTAGTTGGCCGGCGCGACGATCGACCCATCGGTCTCGGTGCCAATCGTCACCGCGGCGAAGTTGGCGGACACCGCCGCCCCGGAACCCGTGCTGGATCCCGCCGCGCTCCGGTCCAGGGCGTAGGGATTACGCGTCAGACCGCCGCGACCGCTCCACCCGCTGATGGATCGGCCAGAGCGAAAGTTGGCCCATTCGCTGAGATTCGTCTTACCGAGCACCACAACGCCAGCGGCCCGCAAGCGACGCGCCACCTCCGAGTCGCGGGAAGCGGGCGTGCCCACCAAGGCGAGCGAACCGGCCGTGGTCTGCATCCGGTCGCCCGTGTCGCAGTTGTCTTTGAGCAGCACCGGAATGCCATGCAGCGGACCCCTCGGACCTTGAGCTGCCCGTTCCCGATCCAACGCCAGCGCCAAGGCTTCCGCCTCGGGATTGAGTTCAATCACCGAATTCACACCGCCCGGCCGCGCATCAACGGTGCGGATTCGCTCGAGGTAAGCCCGGGTGAGTTGGACCGACGTCAACTCGCCCCGTGTCATCGACTCCTGGAAACGGTCCAGCGTCCACTCCGCGTAGGGAAAGGCCGCCGGGGACGATTCGGGGAAAGTGCTGGCGGCGTCCGTGCTGACGGAAGTCATCCAGGCGGCACCGGCCATCAGGGTGGACCCCAAAAACTCGCGTCGCTCCATGCGGCGACTCTGCTGTCAGAGTTTCGGAGCGCCAAGAAGAAGCTCGGCCACGGCGCCTCAGGCCACCTTGGCCTTCAGCCGAATGCCCCCCAGGGGCGCCCGCTTGAGTCGGGCGACGATGACCTGCGCGTGTTCGGTAGAAACTTCCACGAAGGAGTGCCGTTCCCGGATGTCCACCTTGCCGATCACTTCGGCGGGCAATCCGGTTTCGCCCTGAATCAGGGTGACCACATCAGCCTTCTGAATTCCGTTGGCCTCGCCAGCGCTGATCCACAACCGGGTGACTTCACCCGCGTTGGCGGGGACTCCACGGGGCTTGCCGGCTCCGGGCAGAAACGGCGCGGGCTTCGGACGAGGTTCCCGACGTTCCGCCGGAGCAGCGGGTTTCGGCGCCGGCGGCTCGGGGAAGTCCGCATGTTCGGCGACGGCCGCCGAAACGACCGGCGGCGGGATCACTTCAGCCGGAGGGGCGGCGACTTCCTCGGCCTCGGGAACACTCACTGGAGCGACGACCGGTTCCACCGGTGCCGGGGACACGATGGGTGTGGGCGGCTCTGGCGACGGTTCCGGAACAACGACGGCCACGGGAGCCGGTGCCTCGGGAATGTTTTCCAAAGCTTTTTCCGGAGCCTTCTCAACGGCGCGTTCGGGACGTTGCGCGGACGGGATTCGGGCGGCCGTGGCACTGATGCGCAAGGTCGGCTTGGGTTCCCGGGCCGGCGGAGCGGGCGGGCGGGGAGCCACGGGTTTGGTGGCGGCCGAAGGACGAGGAGCATCGCCAGAGCCACCAACACCGGGCGCCTTGGGTTTGGCCGGCGGCGCCTTGGAATCGCCCCCACCTTCGCCACCCCGGGACAACTGATGGAACAACGCGTTCAACAGTTCGAGGGAATCAATGCCTTCCTCCAGCAGCGCCTCGATCAGATGGTCGTAGTGCCGATAGTCGCCCGCGGCGATCGTATCGCGCACGCGCTGCACCTGTTGATTGAGCCGGGCTTCCTCGATTTCCCCGTGGGACGGCACCTGACCCCGACGCATTCGCTGACGGGTGAAGCGCTCGATGTGCTGAATCGCGAACACCTCCCGACCCGAGACGAAGGAGATCGCCAGACCACTGCGACCCGCCCGGCCCGTGCGACCGACGCGATGCACGTAATCCTCGGCGTCGTAGGGCAGGTCGTAGTTGAAGACGACTTCAATGCTGTCCACATCGATGCCGCGCGCGGCGACATCCGTGGCCACCAGAAACTCCAAACCGCCCTTGCGGAACTTGCCCATCACCCGATCCCGCGCGGCCTGGGCCATCCCGCCGTGAATGGCGTCCGCAGAATATCCTGCGGCGTTCAGATGCTCCGTCAGGTCGTCCACCATGCGCTGGGTGTTGCAGAAGATGATGCCGAGCTTCACGTCATGCAGTTCGATCAACCGCGTGAGCGCCTCGGTCTTCCACCGGCGATCCACCTCGAAATAAACCTGCTCGATGGTAGGCACCGTGAGCGCCTTGGCTTCGATCCGGATGCGTTTGGGATCCTTGGTGTAGCGGCGGATCAATTCCTCGATCGGCCGGGGAATGGTGGCGGAGAAGAGAACCGTCTGCCGGTTCGCGGGAACCTTTTGGAGGATGAACTCGATGTCATCCCGGAAGCCCATGTCGAGCATCTCGTCGGCTTCGTCGAGAATGACCATGCGAATGTCTTCGAGCCGCAGCGTCCCGCGATTGAGGTGATCCATCACCCGACCGGGCGTGCCGATGACCAGTTGAACCCCGGCCTTCAATCCGGCGAACTGACGTTCGTAGCTTTGACCGCCGTAGATGGGCAAAGCGCGCACGCCTTTCTTGAAGAACGCGAGCTTGTGGACTTCCTCGCTCACCTGGATGGCCAGTTCCCGCGTGGGACAGAGCATCAGGACCTGGACCCCGCGCACATTGGGATCCAGACGTTCCAGAGCGGGAATGGCGAAGGCGGCGGTCTTGCCGGAACCGGTCTGGGATTGGCCGACGACGTCGCTGCCTTGGAGCAGCACGGGGATGGCTTCCGCCTGGATCGGGGCGGCTTGTTCGAAGCCCAGGCGAGCGATCGCCTTGAGCATTTCGGGGGAGAGACCCAGGTCAGTGAAGAGGCGGGCAGTCATGCGCAGATCCATAGGATACAACCTCACTGCCCTCTTCCGCGAGGCCCAAGTTCGGCGAATTCCGGCGTGAGCGGTAGGGATGGACCGCTGGGCCGTCCCCGTGTTTCGAGCGCAGCGCAGGAACGCGGCTCTCGCTGGTCAGCGTCAGAACTCCTGCGTCTGCCACATGGAGGAGCTTCTTGGTTTGATAATCTCAGAGTCATGCTGCTCAGAGAAACTTGGCGAGGGCCTATTGCAGTTTCGCAGCCCAGCAGGGGACTTCAGCTCAAAAATCCTTCTGTGCGAGGCTTTCGGACTGATTAGCGAAGACGAAAGCAGTGCTGCCCACTGCCTGAGGAAGGTTCGGAACAGTGCAGCACACTTCGATCAGAGGGGGCGTGGATTCGACGTGCTGTTCGATTCTCCTCAGACCGTTCAGCAGATTGCTGTCCTTTTTGAGATTATGAATCTAAAGCTCACCTCAACTGAACCGGAGCAGATTCGCGCGCGTTTCGTCACGGCTACGCGGTTTCTTACGACTAGACTCGTTCTTCGCGTCGCGGAGGCGCGCCGTGCAACCCCTCCAAGGAGTCACCAAGAGGCCGCAAAAGTAGCACGGGCAAGACTTAAGGATACTGAGATCAGAAGGATGATCGCTGCCGCAGAGAATGATGGCCGTGACGGAAATCCTGAGCAACTCTTCGAGTTGATGACCGCTTCTTTCGAAGCCCTGAGAGCTGCGACTGAAGGGCAACTGATGTCATCCGAGCCTGAGCATTCAGGAGGGACAGAACCATGCGCTACTCCGAACGGCGGCCCGACCGCTCCAGTTGCCAATCCGGGCAGCACGAAGGGGCCGCCATCGGTGAGCTGAATCGTTCGACGTGAAGGTGGAGTGGCATGTGAGTTCAAAGGCTCAAATCGAGTTGGAGATATGGGACGGCCCGCTGAGCAAGCGTGAGTTCCTTCCCGAAGTCACGCCACGAGGGTTGCGCGAGGCGCTGCTCCGGCTCGACGGAAGTCGGACTGATTGCCTTTGGATTGAGATCGATGATGTCGGCGCACTCAGCATTGGTGGAGGGCCGACAGGTTTCGTTGTGGTGTCCTTTCCCTCCGATGGGTCCTCGTCGCATGTTGTAACTGGCGATGACGACGGCACTACAGTTGAGTTGCAGGTCGGTGGTCAGACTGGCGTTTATCCGGTTGCGATGGTACTGCCCACCGCGATAGCTTTTGAAATTGCCGAGACCTTTCTTGTGTCGCGAGCATTCGATCCCTCCCTGAGGTGGGTCGAGGATTGTCCCGCCGAGTAGTATGAGCATCAGAACGCCGAACCAGATCACTGGACCGAATGCGGGCGGGCCGCGTCAGTTGCCATTTCCAACATCATTGGCCGCCCGCGTCGGTCAGTTTTGGCGCTCGGCGACTTCACACCATGATTATCAGGGCCATACCATTAGCGTCATCCATTGAGCGAGCCATTGTATGTATCCTCTTGTTCGAGGCCGTCGGCTTTTTGATTGCCGGTGCTTTGGACATGGATTCGCGTTGGCTGGGTGTGCCCTGGGTCATGGGATGGGTTCCGGTGGTTGTGGTCGCGGCGCGGAGGCCGCGGAATCCGACACGTCTGGATCTGTGTCTCAGCTGCGCGACTTACCCAGTTATTTTCATTGCACTCGTATTCCTGAGCCGAGTGGTATTTGGACACTGACATGACAAGACGGACGTCACCGAACATCCAAGGTTGTATTGCTGCGGAGCGAAGCGGAGCCAGCCACTACAACTTTTGTTGAACAAGTAGACCTGTTACGGACGATGACCATCGGTGACTCAAAGTTGAAGGAGCATGTCGAGCGGGTTGTTTCGATAGCCACGTCCGTCCCGGAACAGCTTCGTCTCGTCTGCGGCCTCTTGGATGGTCTCGCTTTTTACAGGCATGTCGTTGGCTCTGACTCGGCTCAGGCGCGTGAAGCCCGAAGCCCTGCAGTTGCTTGTCTCCGAGGAGTTGCGTCCCGCATTGCGGAAGTGGTATCAGGAATGTGGAGCACAGATAAATCCGGCTGCGCTTCATTTTCGAGAGCGGCTCAGCGATTTGGTAGGAGAGAGACTCGGATGAGAGCGATTCGAGAGCCCAGATCACTGGAGCAAACGGCGGCGGGCCGTCCCAGTTGCAAGCGGCGCCTCTTGTGGCCGCCGTCGCACGGTTCTGGCGTTAGGCATCTTATGCGAGTCCTAGCCTTCTTCATGTTTTTGGTCTCTTCGGCCTCCGCTGGTGAACGCACCAGCGACGGGATGATTTCGATCAAGAAGTTTGAGATTGCTCCTCCACCATCGGGCACATACGCGCCTTGGCGCGACCGCAAGGACTCTACGAAGTGGTATGCGGGAGAGTTGATTACCATCACCAATTCCACATTCCGATACAGTCGGTTTTCAGACGTTGTTGACCCAGACAGACCGCAGCCTGATTACTCAGGCAAGATTTCTATTTTCAAGGACCGCATATTTCTGGATCACCCGGGCATTGCTTACCCATATCGCGTATCCGGACTGGCGGATGGCGTGCCAGTATTGTTGACTTGGGAGGGCTATGAGCAGTGGAAAAAGAAGAAGATGGTTTTCGAGTTGAACCTTCTGTATTTGGA
Source organism: Verrucomicrobiota bacterium (assembly GCA_017309115.1). Taxonomy (GTDB): domain Bacteria; phylum Verrucomicrobiota; class Verrucomicrobiia; order Limisphaerales; family UBA9464; genus UBA9464. Next base: position 18,625 of record JAFLEF010000083.1, read on the forward strand.
GAAGACTCCAGAGAAGAAGAAATGAGCACAATGCCTAACATCCAAGGATGTATTGCTGCGGAGCGAAGCGGAGCCAGCAACTACACCTTTGGTTGAACAAGCCCGGAGTGACGGATTACTTGCCTATCTTTGCTGTGACACTGTGATGCACTGCCAGCCACTCCCAATGTCTGATCCGAGACCACCGATACCAGCCGCTTCCTACTCCACCCTGGGAGGCGCTCGAATCGGTTTTGCGAACTACACGTGGCCTTTGGCATCACTGAGTGTGGACGCGTCCAATCTGATAATTGTGACGACGTTCTTTGGCCTGTTTGAGACGGGGAGGTATTTCTTTCACCCTAATCAGATCACTCGAATCGAGAGATTTGGTTCGCTGCCGATAATCGGCGAGGGGATCAGAGTCCATCACACCGTCGCCGACTATCCCGAAGAGGTGGTCTTCTGGTGCCGGCCGGCCGCTGTGCTTCGGGGTATTGCTTCCACCGGGTTTCCCACTTTCTCGGAGACCGCAGCCATCCCGAGCTCGATTCCATCTCGTGGCTTTCCACTTCGGATTGGCCCGCTCGTTTTTGTGGTACTGATTTGGAACCTGCTCTTGGGTTACGAGTTTTCCTCCCAGCCTACGTTGGCAGCTTTCCCGGGCCCGTGCACCTTTGCGGCTCTCTCCCTGGTCTTTGTCGCTTCTTTGACCGTATTGCGCTCACCTTCAGCGCAGGCCGTCGTTCTTCGTCCCGGTCGAAGCTTCGGCGAGGTTCGTCCCACGTTCCTGCTCGTAGCTACCATCACAGGGATCATGACTGTAGTTTTCATATTCTTCGTTCTGGCCAGAGGCCTTCGGTGAGACCCAAGTCCGAACAAAGCACCAGTGCCCGCCGCCGCGGCGACACTGCCGCGTTCCTTAAATCTGGCGATGGCGGAGCGGAGGGAAATCCTGGTGGACTGGTTGGGTGAACCAGGACCGCAACGACTTCGACAGCCCTTGGAAAGAGGCGCTCGAGAAGTTCCTGCGCTCCTTCCTCACGTTGTGCTTCCCGGCTGTCGAGGCGCAGATCGATTGGTCGCGCGACGTGGTCTTTCTCGACAAGGAACTCCAGGCCCTTGAACCCGACACTGAAGCTAGGCGCCAGTTCGTGGACAAACTTATCCGGGTGTTCCTGTGGGGAGGCGAGGAGGCTTGGATTTTGGTGCACGTCGAGGTCCAAACTCAGCCGGATCGTGGACTGGCCGAGCGGATGTACCACTATCATCACCGCCTGAAACAAGGGCACCGGCATCCGGTGGTCAGCCTGGCGGTGCTGGCCGACGGCGATCCCCACGTCCGCTCCGGGTCCTTCGAAGAAAGCCTGTTGGGAACCCGCAATCGCTTCGAGTTTCCCACCTGCAAGCTGCTCGATTTCAGCGAAGAACAACTGGCCGGTACAGCCAACCCCATCGCCCCAGTAATCCGAGCTCATTTGACCGCCCTGCGTTGGCGGCGGAACTCACCCAATCGTCGCCAGGGAAAGCTGGAACTGATCCGCCACCTGGATCGCCACGAATATGACCGCGACACCCTGTACCAATTGCTTCGACTGATGGATTGGCTCTTGCCGTTGTCGCCACCCCAGGAACACTCCTTTCGTCAGGAACTACTGAAACTACAACCGGAGAAGATTATGCCCTTCGTCACCAGCTTCGAACGTTTCGCGCGTCAGGAGGGCCGCCAAGAAGGCCGGAGAGAAGGTCACCAAGAGGGTCTTCAGACGGGCCAGATTGAGGCTCTGCGGGACGCTCTCCGAGACGTACTTTCCACCCGGTTCGACCAGGTTCCCCCCGAATTGACAGCTCGTTTGGATTCCTGCACGGACCCCGGCCAACTGCGGCGTTGGCTCCGTCAGGCAGTGGCCGCTCCCGATTTGGCGGCGGTCTCCGCGCATTTGGACTAGTGCGGCGCTCCTCGGAGGGCGACCTAACACGCTTCGTTCCAATCGGTCCTGGTTTGGGGTCGAGGCAGAGGAGAGCTTCGCTTCCCGCTTTACCTTTCAGCTTTCAGCTCTCAGCCACCCTTACCACCACTCCGCTTTTCTCCGGACGACATTTTGTATCCGGCACGGGTCTGGCTACGTTCGCGGGGTGATCCAGCGGCTCCTGCTCCTCCTTTCGGCGACCCTTCTGGGTGCTTCCGCTTGGGCTCAATCCTCCAAAGCCATCCGCCTGCGCACCGAGACCATTCAGACCGCCCCGCCCTCCGCGGTCGCTCGGGCTACCGTTCCAGATCCCTCGGAACCCGCCGTCTCGGGTCTCTATCTCCTCCAGTTTCAGTCGGCACCCGGACCCGATCTCCGCGCCAACTTGCTCGCTCAGGGAGTTGATCTGCTGAACTTTGTACCCGACGACGCCTACATCGTCCGACTTCGCAACGTCCGTCTCTCCCAACTGCGCGCCCAACCCGGTGTCCGCTGGGTCGGTCCCCTGGAGCCCCGCCACAAACTCGATCCCCGCCTCACCCAACAGCTCTCCGCCCAACTCGCCGGCACCCGCCCAATCAAGTTGCTGCTGGCCCCCGGCGTGTCCGCCCCGGAAATCGCCCTGCTGCGCCGGCATCTGCAAAAAGCCCAGGCCCGGGTGTCCTTCAGTCTGGGGACGACCTACCAAGGCGAGGTGAACGCCGCCAGCCTGCGAGTCCTGGCCCAATCCCCGGCCGTGATCTGGATCGAACCCGCCCCCCGCATGAAGCTCGTGGACCAGGTCTCCACCGAGATCGTCGCCGGCGAACCCAACGGCCTGGACGGTCTGGCCTATGTCCACGAACTGGGCTTCGACGGCCGGGGCGTCACGGTAGCCGTGGCGGATTCCGGGATCGATTCTGGCGACCTGACCTTTCTCCATCCCGATCTCGACGGCCGAGTGGAAGCCCTCTTCGCCTACGACAATCTGGCCGATGCCTCCGACGAGCACAGCCACGGAACCCACTGCGCCGGAATCGTTCTGGGCAACGGCGCGACCGGCGAAACCGACGACAACGGCTACCGCTACGGCCTAGGCGTTGCTCCGGGCGCCCGGCTGGTCGGACAACGCATCTTCGACGGCGCCGGTGATTATCGCCCGCCGCCCAGCTATGCCCGGCTGACCCAGGACGCCGTCCGTAGTGGAGCCTATGTGGCCTCCAACTCCTGGGGCGACGACACCGGGGGACAGTATGATCTGAGTGCCGCCGAGTTCGACGCGCTCGTGCGGGATGCCGATCCCGATTTCCCCGGCGAACAGCCTTATATTCTGGAGTTCAGTGCCGGCAACGCCGGACCTGGCGGACAAACCATTGGCACTCCGGCGGTCGCCAAAAACGTCATCGCCACCGGCGCCACTCAGAACAACCGCTTTGAGTTCCCGCTCTATGGCGAAGGACAGGAGGTCATGGCCGACTTCTCCTCCCGCGGACCAGCCGCCGACGGACGCATCAAGCCGGATGTCGTCGCGCCCGGCACCTGGATTGCCTCCCTGCGCTCGATCTTCGCCAACGACAACAACGCCTGGGGACCGATCAGCGACTACTACCTGTATCAGGGCGGGACGTCCCAGGCCGGACCCCACGCCGCCGGAGCCGCCGCCGTCATTGTTCAGTGGTATCGGCAGATGCACGCCGGGGCCACCCCTTCGCCCGCCTTGGTCAAAGCGATCATGATCAACTCCGCCGATGACATGAGCACGGCGGTGATTCCCGACGGCGATGATTTCTTAGGCGGCCGACGCACAGGAAGGCCACCGCGATGCAGCCCGCCGCCCACTGCCACATCTGCTTTGCCGATGTGTTGTGCGCGACCTCTTGCGCTGCTGCTGCTACCGCTTGCGCCAAATCCGCCTTGGCTGC
>JAFLEF010000084.1 GCA_017309115.1 Verrucomicrobiota bacterium
GAGTACGAAGAAAAACACCGCCAACGCGTCCTCAAACACCTCCACAAAACCGCCCAAAACCTCGGCTTCCAACTCACCCCAAACACCCCGGCCGCCTCGGTAGTTTCTTAGAAGGAAGAAGACGGGGCCTTTTCATGGACTGCGATGTAAAGGTCCGGTTTGTTTGAAAAGGGTAGGCGAAGACCCTGAAAAGGTTGGGCGCTCTATGTGATGATCCGGCGCGGAACCCAACCCTCTGGCGGAACTTCTCCCTCACATTCTGCAAACGTCTCGAGTGCCACGGATTTCAAAAAATCGAACCCGTCTTCGTACTCAACAATGTCAGGGTCGATTGGATGAGGCTTTGGATAGACCCGATAAGGGCGTCTGCCATGGCTTCCTGAATAGATTGCTCTGGCTCCAGGGGTGCTGGCGACTCGTAGGAGTAGATGGTTCACCTGAAGGCAAAACTGGAACGTAGGAACCTCCACATTCATCCTGAATCCGGAGTACGCGCCTCCATTCCAAGTTGGGAACAGTTGGGTTATTGCTGCGAAAATCCCCCTTTGGTTTGACTTGGCGACTTCCATCCAGATTTCATGCGGCAATTGGTCTGCCCTAACGCTCTTTGAAAAGTCCCTCTTTGGCCTCCAAACATTTGGGAGTGTCCAAGAAGTAGTGATTGCCGTTTTAACCAACCATCGGCATAGGACTTCCGAGTGGGGAAGGAGCGTTGAAAAGTGTAGGTGAACAAGTTGAGGGAATGTTTTCCCGGTAAGCGGCGTCAAAATTGGGATCACGTCCTTCTCCAATTCAGATCCCCATTCGTTGTTGCACCTTCGACAGAGCTTTTTCGTCACGAAGCTCATTGAGTCGTGAGGTCTGACTGTAACATACCCCTTCCCTTCAATAAAATGCAGAGCGGTGACCGGGAATTTGCCTTCTGTGCCTGGCGAAAACTGGTGGTACAACCACTGGGGAATGGCATGTTCGAGGGTAAGCTCTGAAGGATTGTCGCAGAAGATACAGGCCATATTGCACCTGTGGAGTTACTAAACCCGCGCACTCACGGCAAGTACCCACCCGGCGGCGCCCCTGGCTCCCGACCGTAGATCCCCACTGCCAGATCGCTGTCCGTCAGGCCGGCTTTGACGGCTACCGCGGTGATCTTCCGGGCGATGGTGAAGGGTCCCACCGCCAGCGGTGCGGCCGCTAGGGCGCTCCGGCCATTGCTGCCAGGCGTTGGGGTGACCGGATCCTCCGAGGTTCCGCCCAGTTTGTAGCTGATGTCGGCGCCGGCGGTGGCGGTGTAGATGGTCACCCCAATGCTGGTTCCAGGATAGGTATCCGGCGGGGGGTCGAAATAGGGTGCGGCCACCTTGCTGCCGGACGCCGGCGGCACCGTGGCCATGACGCTGCTGGACCGCGTCAGCCCGGCGGCATCCAGCGTTCGCAATCTGGATCCGCAGCTCCAGGACTGGCTGGTGCGACAATTCGGCAGCCAGGTTGAGATTAGGGATGGGGAAATCCGCTGGGCGCCCGTGGTGGCTCCGCCTGCTGGGCCCACACCACCTCGCCCGACGCCGCCGGCGCCCCGCCCGCAACCCGCGCTGAGGCCGGCGCCCGTTCGCTCCTCCAGCTCCACCTCCGGCGGCCCCGCCCGTACCGCCCAATGAAACCCCGGTGGATCGCTCCGCTCGCCTGCTCAACAAGGCGCTGGCTGATTCAGGAATCACCCCTGGCAAGGCGGTCACTTGGCGCGAAATGGACGCGCTGAAGCAGGCCCTGCGGAAGCCGAATCCGGTCAAAGCCACCGAAGCCGTGACTCGCGTTCGGATCCGGAGGACTTTCTACCACGAGGCCGCCCATTGGGTTCATCGGGAAGGTCCGAAGTGGTACCAGGAACTTATCCGCGCTCACTTTGAGGCCCGCACCCAAGGGGAAGCCGTGGTCCATCTGGCGCCTTACGGTCCCGGAACGCGGGGAAAGAAGGATCGGTGGTACGAGATCTACGCCGGCCGAACTTACGACTGGGAGCGCAGCCGGCCTGACGGCGTCGAGCTTCCTTCGCGCTATTTTGAACTGTTGTCCCTTCCATCTCCAGATCTGGCGCATACGTGGAATGATCCCGATGTGCGGGAGACCTTGCTGATTGTTCTGCGAATCCTGTTTTGAGCCATGCTGACTACCGTTCACACCCTCACGTTCCCTGACGGAGAAAGTGTCCAGGCCCGCGCGAGTTTCGAGAGCCCGCAGGATCGCGTCCCGGTCAGCTGGTCGGGATCTGTCGAGCGAGTGCCCACAACCTCTCGTCTCGCCAGCGCAGACGTCGGTCTCCTCAGGGTGGTCTTGAAGCGCCTTGGACTCACCCTCGGCGCTGAGTGGAACGAAGTTTCTGAAGGCAGTTTTGACTTCTGGGCCGAATAGCGGCCGCGTCACCGCCGAGCTCCGGCCAAGCCCCAGCCACACCCATGCCCAACCCCACGAAAGAACCGCTCCAGACCCTCCTGCCGTTGTTCATTCCGACGGTGCAGATTCCCCAGGGGGACGGCTCGGTCCTGGTGCGGCCTGGGAAGCCCATTGAGTGGCTCACCGTGAAGCAGTTTGGCCAACAAGTGGGCCTGAAGGAGGACTCCATCTACCGCAAGATTGGCTCGGACGCCCTCCCAGAACGTTTTGTGGACTATGCCGGTCCCAGGAAGTACCGGATCCGGGCCGACGCCATTGAGCACTTCCGCCAACACTGGCGGGCCAAGCGTGGGATAGGTGCCTGAAAATGCCTCTCCACTAAAGATCCGTGGATCGTATTGGCAGAACCACCGCCGAGTCCCGTACACGGAAAGTGTCCCTTAAAGGGCGTTTTCGGCTTTCAATATACGAACCGGCAGGCGTATATCGAACCAGAAATCAGGTCATCATGAACAACTTACGAACAGGAAGGCGGCCGGTTTCGGCGGGCGCGATATACGAACCAGAGGTCGGACTACCTACCTGATGGCGAGGAACTTCCAGCGAATCCAATGACGCCACTCCCCAATCTTGATATACGACTGGTAGTCGTAGATTAAACGTTCGGCGGATACGTGACTCATGTCATATAGTTCAAATCGTCGCGCTGCTCTCGACCCGGCAAGGCCAATCCACCACCGAATGTCTCACGCTCGCTCATGCACGGTCGCTCTCGCGGTGAAATATCGGACTTCTCGTGAGTCTGTGATCACCTTGGTTTCGCGGATTTGTGGCGTGGACTTGATGACGTTTCAGGAGCCAGAGGCTATCACTCGTGCTATTGCTGTCCTTGATCGCGTGAAGCGAGAAGGCATGACTATCTACACCGAACAAATCGCTCCACCCGAACCGCCGCTACCCGTTTCGATTTCGACCGCACTGGTTCATGGGACGCTGGATTCGCTGCCAGTGCCCGTCTCCGGCGGCGGTCGGTGAGCTCTGACGTTCGCCCAATACACGCACGTAGCATGTTCACCATCGGCAGAGAGCGGGAGAAGGAGCACGCCCGAAAGTTTCTTGGTGATTCAAATGACCCCACGAAGCTCGAAGCGGTGATAGATGCTATTCACGACTTGATTGAGAATGGAGCTGTTACCCATTCGACTCGGGCTGCCTTCCGGAGTGGTTTTGTTGATGGAGGCGCAGGCACTTGGGAAAGCACCGGTTCTTGGCTTGCCAAGGCGGTCCTAGACCATCCATCACTTTCGTCAATGTGGGTGGAGTTTGCCGGACACCGTTCTGCCAAGGTGCGCTTCAGAGCGGCCGCGTTTCTGGACAGTATGCCAGAGGATTGCGCGGCTTCTCAGGACCGTTCTGAAACTCGTCAAATTCCGCCAGTTTGAAATCCACCACATTTATCCCCTGGAATGGGGAAATCTTCTTAAATCAGCAGCGTCAGCTCTTCTTCCTTCTTCGGCGTCTTCTTCCCGTTGGTCACATGAGTTTCCTACGTTCAATCGACGTCTTAAGGCTGGCCAGATCACCCTACCAGTGCCTTCTCGCAACCCTACATCGTGGTGAATTCTAAACCGGCGGATTCTGACGGTTTTCACGCCGGCGGCGACACGGCTGCCTTGTTTCCTCACCTTATGGCTGATCCGAGTGCAAAGGTGCGGTCGAAGGCTGCGGGCGATCGGCATGATTCCAAGAGACGCTGGGTTGTTTCTCTGCTGTCCGACCGGCGGTTGGTGGAGACTGACCCGCTGGTGGTGGATTCCATCGATTTCGCTATTTCCAAGATCACCAAGTCCCGAACATGAAGGAGAATCGAAAGGCGAACAAGCCGGCTGCACCGAACGCCGGGATCGGGCCTCAGTTGGCAATCGACCATCGTTGGCCCGGCGTCGGTGAGCCGGGAGGTTCGGCGGAAGAATGAAAAACCACGTGTACACAGTGGTCGTTGGTTTTCTGGTGATCGCCGTGACTCTAATAGCAGTAAACTTTGCTGGAGCACGCGAGCATGATCCGAAAGATCTTTCTTATTGGGTGCGTGCTGGAGCTGGCAAAGACTGGTCCTCGGAGGCGGCACAAGGCGAGCCGCAGGCGCAATTCCATTTGGGAATCGCTTTAGTCCGCTCGAATTTTGTGACGATGGTCGCCCAAGTGCCAGGATTGTCCTCCGTTCCATTGCTCGGCAAGCGATTCTTTGAAAAGACTTCGTATGGCATTGATAGCAGCATCGATCAGAGACAACTGGCGGACTCCTACCGGTGGATCAGGAAATCGGCCGACCAAGGCTTTGCTCCCGCGAAAGAAGCAGAGAAGCTCTTCATGGGAAAGTTCGGAAGGCCGAACCATGGCGGTGCATCGAACGGGAGCCAGCCGATTCGCTCAGAGACAAATACAACGCCATCGACGGCTGGCTCCCGTCGCTGACCCTCCACGTTAAGCAAAAGATGTTCTCCAACTCGGCTTATTTAATCGGCTCGATTCTTGTCGGTGTCGCTCAAGTTGGAGATTCCATGGTCCTATGGAGAACGAACGGCAAAATAGGTGTGGCCGCTAAGTGGTGCTCGATGATCGAGCTGATGTGGGCGATTATCTCATTTGTGCATTGGAAGACCACCGAGGAGGCGCGATGGCTTTCCCTGTCATTCGCGATTTATTTTGTGAGCTTCTTGTTGCTTGGTTGCGCGGTCCGCTCGCGTGTAGCCGCGCACGGCATTCCAAAGAGCACGATCATAGCTGGAGGCGTTTTTGGCGCATACTTCGCTGTCACCTCCTGGGTTCAGCTCGTTGCCATATGAAGCCCAACAACCCAGATGCAGTGAACCCGGCGACGGCGCTCCGGTTGACAATCGAAGTTAATTGGCGCCGGGTCACTGATCTGGGACGTTGACCCCGAACGGATGAAGCGCGCAGCCCTCATTATTGGCAGTGTACTTGTTCTCGGGGCGGTAATCCTCTCTGGCGTGGCCTTCCTCGAGTCTCTGGGAGTGCCCCCCTTCTACGCTTGGCAACAGAAGCGCATGGTGAGGAGCGTGCTGGCGGCCAACCCGGAGCAATTGCTCAGCGCGGGACGCGAGCTTCTTGGCCGTCGACAAGGCTACGTTGGCGAAATTAGTTGCTCAGCCCCCGAGATTCCATATGCGATTCGGAGACTTGGGCCTACGCGAGTCTCCTTTAACACGAACTCCGTCTGGGTAGACTTCAGCGACGTTTTTAATCCTTTCGGTGTTGTGGTCTTCACTGCGGAACCCCAAAACGAGGGTCAAGGGCTACACAAGTGGATCGCCGGTCTTTGGCTGTACGACGACGGACAGTTGGAAAGGACTGGCCAACAAATCGCTCCACCCGAATCGCCGCTTTCCGGTTCGGGTTCGAACTTCCCAATTCATCAGGCGCTGGATTCGCTGCCGGCACCCAGTTCCAGCGGCGGTCGGTGAGCTCTGACGTTAAGCCGACTCGCACGCCATGAGAGAACTCAAGATTCTCGTCGCGCTTCTGGTCCTCACGCTGGTCATCGCGCTGATTACGTCACTCGGATTCTTAGGTCGCGCTCTTTGGCGAAATTACTGGTGGGAGCAGGAGGTTTACGGACTCACCGGGATGGTGGCCACGACGCAAGCGATGGAGGATTTCCGGCACGGAAAGCTTCGTCTGCGGGCGATTCAGGGCGAGAACGACGAGCCCAGATATTCAGGCAGCAACGATGGGCCATTTGAGATTTGGATTGTTCAGTATTACCCGTCGCTCCCCTACCCTCACCACTACTCGACAGAGCAGCAGGTGGAGTTTTACAACCGGAAAATGAGACACATGCACAAGCACCCGGAAAACTTTGTCGACCAAACAAACACAGAGGCACAGAAGCGGAGACCATGAGGGAACCTCCGCCTAACCAAGCTACTTCAGTGAACGCGCCCGATGCGGGCAGGCTGCATCAGTTGCCAATTCGGTCACCATTGGACCCTTTTCAGTCATTTCCCATCCGAGGTTAAAACGGCTGCTTCATGAATATTCAACCGAACCTCATTTAGTCTCGCAACCCACTGAGAGTCGGCCACTTCCACGCTCATTCACCCTGTTTCAATCATTTCGGTCTAGCTCACTCCTACCCCTTTCCATCTTCTTCACAATCCCCGCCCTTCCCTTTCCTGTTTTCCTGTTTTCCAGATTAAACCCTCCCGGTTCTCCGGGGTGGGATCGCGAGTTGTGCAGGACGTTCCCGCGCCCATCAGGAACGGCTTGTGCAGCCCAGCGGTGTCCCTGCGAGATGACTCGTCACTCCTCCACCCGCGGACGGCTCCGCGGAGCGTCGCCCCACCGTGTCTTGCCTCTCAGCTCTCAGCTCTCAGCTCTTAGCTCGCCCCGTCACGGCACCAGCCGGTAAAACGACGGACTGGCCCCCGGCGTTATACGAATTCCACTTGTGGCGCCCGCTACCGGCGTCCAGTCGCCCGAACCCAAGGATTCCTTCGACTGCAACACGCCCGCTCCCGGCCACGTGAGCACCACCTGACCCTCTGTCAGCTCGATCGCCAGCGGTCCCACGTCACCGGGCGTCACCGGGACAAAGACGTACTCCAGACCACCACTGTCCGGCGCCGTGTCCGTTGTAACGAAGCTGCTGTTCTCCGTTTCGAGGAAGAACTTCACCGCTTCACCCACGAACACCGGCAACTGATCCGACGCATACTTCGCCGCCCGCGCGATTCGCAGTTCGAACTGGGTCGCCGCCCCCGCCGGCGCCATCGCAAAGTCCAAGCCCTCGATGCCGCCTTCATTGAACCCGCCGTTCTTCTGCTGATAGCCCGCTCCCTGTTGAATGAGCATTTCCGAGCCGATTCCATAGGTGCCAAAGCCGGTATTCTCCGAATCCGTATCCAGGAAGATATTGTTGAGGAAGGTTCCAGGATCCCCCGGCGTGTGCAGCGTGAACCGCACGAAGAGGAACCGATCGTCGTTGGCGACCCAGATGTCCGCAAAGTCGGTGCCTGCCGTCGGCGGCTCGGACGGATCGCTGTGCGCCAAGGCCACACCCGCCCAATCGTCGAACTGACCATCAATCACGATGTCCGACCGGAAACTGCCGCTGCTGCCCGGGGCAATCGCATTGCCAAAACGATCCAACACTCCCGACACGGTCAGGCTGTAGGTCGTGAACAGTGTCTGCGGCGACGTGGTCAGCACCACCACCGCCGGATTCTCAGCGCTGATGGCCGCCGCCGAAACGCTCAGTCCTCCACTCAAGGAGTACCGCGCCGCCGTGGCTGCCGTGACCGGATCCATCGGCTCGGAGAAGGTGACCGTCACCCGATTCGGCGTCCCCGCAACGCCCTGAAGGGTGGGTGGAATGCGATCCGTCGGAACCGTCAGCCGGGCGGCTCGGCTCAGGAGATTGGGCGTGGCCGGATTACTCACCTGCACCGTGTACAACCCTGCATCGGTGGTGCTGACCGGCGTTAGGGTCAGGGTCGCTCCCGTGGCTCCGTTGACCGGAAATCCGTCCTTCAACCACTGATACGAAATCGGCGGCGAACCAGCGGCAACTACGGTGAAGGTGGCCGTACCTCCTTCGAGCACCGTCAGGTCAGCCGGAAGGGCCGGATCCGTCAGAGTCACCGGCGTCACGTTGACCACCAACTGCGCCTCCCGGCTCACCGCCGTGCCCCCCGGATTGGTGACGAGCAGCGTGTACGAGCCTTCATCCGACTTGAGCACTGGATTAAACGTCAGGGACGGACCATTCCCGCCCAAGACCGGGCTCCCATTTCGCCGCCATTCGTAGGTCAGCGGCAGGGTTCCCAGAACTTCGGCGGTGAGTGTCACGGAGTCGCCCGCGGTGACGGTCTGGTTGGCCGGCTCGGCCGCATTCACTAGGCGCACCGGATAACTGGGGGTCGCTGTCAGGGACAATCCAAAGACCAGATCCGCCGGACTGACCGCACTCTGATGCAATTCCACCGCCAGGACGTTCTCCCCGATGATGAATGGTCCCGCCGGCAGGCCGAATAGTTCCGCCACTCCCGGGACCGTCGGACCTCCCGTCGCTGGAGTTGCGGCCGTCACCACCCCAGCGGGCAAACGCACCCGACGCACTTCCGCGCCATTCAGGTACACCACCGCGCCGTCGCTCAGCCAGTTGCTGACGGCAAAGACCAATCCGGCATTGGCATTCTCCCAGGTGAACTTCGTGCGCAGATACACGGTGTTGGCAGAAGTCGCCAATGGTGTAGTCACCGCCGCCGGATAGCCGCTCGGATTCGCCGGATATCCGAACAAAGCCGAACCCGAACGCCAACCGGCCCCACTGTCATCGAAGTCCAGTTCTCGCCAGGATGACCCCAGGTCGGCGCCCGTGTCGTTGACCCGCCACGACGACGCCGAAAGCGCCACGAGCGACTTCGCTTCTGTCAGCACCGGGGGCGCTTCGGCCAAGGTATAAACCAACCCCTCCGAATCAGGAGCGGTCTCCTGCCGGGCAAAATTGGAATCCTCCGCCTCCAACAACAGCGCCAGAGTGCCGTTAGGGAACACCGGTGCCGCATCCGTCGCGTACTTGGCGCCCCGGGAAATGCGCACTTCAAACTCAGTGGCCGAACCCTCCGGAGCGGACTGCCATCCCAGGCCTTCGACGCCCCCTTCGTTGAAACCGCCCTGACGTTCGTCGTAGCCCGAGCCGCTTTGGATCAGGAGTTCGGAACCCAGCACAATGCGAAATCCCGTGTCGGGATTGGCATCGGTGTCGATGAAGAGATTCGCGTTCGACTGAAACGGATTGGCCGCCCGTTCCAAGGTGAAGCGCAGGTAAAGGTAGTCGTCGTCATTGGCGATCCAGATGCGCCGATAATCGGCCGACGAGGTGGAATCCGCCGGATCCTCATACGCCACCGGGACACCCGCCCAGTCTCCGAACGAACCATCCACGGTGATGGTCTTGAAGGTGCCGGCCTCGGCCAGCGATAGGACGGCCCAGAAGGCCGCCAAGCCAAACGCGGTTCGAAGCGAGCGGGAAGAAGTGCACATAGTGAGAAGTGGGACGGGAACCAGAAGCGTCTACGGAACGGACCAGACCCTCGAGCTCTGGTTCCGAGCGGCGCCAGTCTGGGCACACCCAGCGCCGAAAGGAATCCCGCATTTGTGGCATAACGAATCGGGAGGGTCGAAAAACGGTCAGCCACTATGACGTCACCGAAGAAACCAGGGAGAAGAACGAATCTGGAAAACAGAAAAACAGGAAGGGAGGCTAGCTACATCAATCCGGGGCTACCTCAGCCACCCACCTTGTTCCCGCGCCAACTGACTGTCCCCGACCCAAACCCCTTCTGAAATCTGCGTAAATCGGTGTTTAATCTGCGGTTGATCCTCCCCCGTCCCCGCCCTGTTTTCCTGTTTTCCAGATTCACACCGCTTCCCTCTCAGCTTTCAGTTTTCCCCACCTGATACGTCTTCAACGCTTCCTCCAAATGGTGGGCAAATTCCGGATACGCCTGCACCAGGCTGCGGACCGCCGCACGCTTGAGCTCGTAAACCTCCACCTCCGTCAGCGCCCGAATGGTCGCCAATCGCGGAACATCCATCAGGATCGCCGCCTCGCCGAAATAGGCTCCCTCCCGAAGCACGGCCAGCGGGGACTCGCCGCCGTCCTGACGGACCTCGACCTGACCCCGCGTCAGAAAGTACATCGCATCCCCCACGTCGCCCTGACGAATGATTGTATCGCCGGCCTCAAACGTCTTCGCTTCCAACCGCGGCACCACGTCCCGGATGAAGTCGGCACTCGCGCTGCGGAAAAACGGCACCTTCTCCATCAGCGGATGAATGATCGCCCGCATCTTGAGCAGTTCCCGGTCGATCTTCCCGGGGCCTTTGATCGGCATGTGCTCAATGAACTGGAACTTCTCCGGCACCATGTACTCCGCCAGTCGTCCGCGCAGAAACTCCCGCAACGCCTCGGAGGTGACCTCCTGACCCTGCTGGAGCACGACGTGCGCGTGCACCACCTGACCCCACTGGGCGTCCGGCACTCCGATCACACAGGATTCCGCCACGGCGGGATGCTCTGAAAGCGCGGATTCCACCTCCATCGGCGACACGTTGCTGCCGCCACGAATAATCACGTCCTTCTTCCGGCCCATGAACCACAGGTACCCGTCCTCGTCATACCGACCGAGGTCGCCCGTCTTGACCCAGCCGTTGTGCATCACCTTTCGCGTGAGGGCGGTGTCGTTCCAGTAGCCCTCCATCATCATCGGACTGCGCACCCAGATTTCCCCGATTTCGGTCGGCATCACGTCATCGCCCCGTTCGTTCACGACACACACCTGGGTTCCGTACATCGGGAGTCCCACCGAACCTGGCTTCTTGCGGCCGAACGGGGGATTCATCGCATACGGCCCGACTTCCGAAGCGCCACATTGCTCGGTAATGGGTTTGCCGGTGACCCGTTCAAACCACTGCTGCAACTGCGGCGGAACACGATCGCCGCCGGCCACACACAACCGCAGGGCCCCAAAGTCGCACTGCGCAATCTGCGGATGCGCCAACACCTGGGCCAAAGCTGCCGGCAACAGGGCCAGGTAGGTCTTGGGCGGAGCTTGGAGCAACGCCTTCACATAAGCGTCGGCCGAAAACTGACGCACCAGCGCCACGCAACCGCCCACAAACAAGGTCGGTAGCAACTGCGACCGGAGCGCCATCGGCCGGGTGATGGGCGCCGCGATCAAGGCGACGTCGTCCTTCACCAACGGCACCCGGGCCAGGTACTTCTTGATGCCCGCGACCATGGCCGCCCGAGTCAGCGTCACACCCTTGGGCCGGGACGTGGTTCCGGAAGTGTAAATCATGACGCACAGATCGTTATCCTCGAACGCCTCGGGAAAGGACGCCGGCGCGGATCGCGCCACCAGCTCCTCGAAACATCGGTGCCGCGGGTCAATGGGGTCGCCACCCACGACCAAAATCTGCGGTACCCCGGCCAGCACTCCGGCCTCGCCCAGTTCTTTCAGGCGTTCCTGATGCACAATCAAGACCGACGCGCCGCTGTGGCTGAGGGCGTAGCCGATTTGGACGGGCCGATGCCGGTAGTCCAACGGCACCATGACGAAGTTGGCCTTGAAGCAGGCGAGGTAAGCCAGAACCGTGGGCGGGCAATTGGGGAGGAGAACGGCCACGCGATCCCCGGCTTCGACTCCCAGTTCCATCAGATTGGCGGCGAGCCGGGTGGCGGTCTGGTCCAACTCGGCGGCGGTCCAAAATCGTCCCTCGAACTCCAGCACCCGTCGCCGGGGTTCATCGTTCAGAGTGCGCTGAAGGAGTTGGTGAAGCATGGCAAGGTTCCTGGGATGGGCGGCGGCGAAACGTCCAAATCGCCACCCGCGAACCGTATCGGACGCGGCGGCAAAAGTTGAGCGCAGAAAATTGATGGGTGCATGGGAAAGGGGCGAATCTGGAAAACAGGAAAACAGGAAAAAGACACCAAGAAATCGGACCCGATATGGAGTGCGGGAGACCTTCTAGACCTTCTACCGCTTTCCCATTTCCCCCCGGGACGTCGGAGGTCCTCACACCCAAGCAGCCTCCCACGCCTCGCCCTACGATGGGGCGAGTTGAGAGTTGAAAGTTGAGAGTTGAGAGACCCAGACATTCCGGCGAGACGCCGCCTCAGTTACTCCTGCCCCATTCGTGCTTCTTTGCGCCCATTCGTGGTTTCCTTCCCCGTGGTTCGTGGTTCCCCGGTGGGCGTCGCGGTTTCACTAGGCCGGAAGCGTCACGGCAAATTCGCACGACACCACCTGGCGGCACGTCGCTGAGCAGCGAAGTTGGGCCATATGCGCATGCCCGTGAACAATTGGTGGAATTCTAGACCCATAATGGTGGTTTGTGGTGTTCTCCTCCTCGCCACACTCGTGGCATTCGGGCTTGGCGTTTGGCGCAGGTGGGGAGCAGAGGAGCATCGCACTTTCGCCAGCCCAGATGGCCAGTTTCAGATTGTGGTCTACCGGATGCCGATGCACTCCGCATTTCCCGGTCAGGGATCGGATGCCCCAGGCTATTTTCAGCTACGCGAAGCCCGAACAGGGCGAGTCCTGCGCGAGCGTGCCGTTGAGATGGTTCAGCTTGTTGACCGCATCGACTGGTCGCCGACAAATGTCGCCGTTCTACTCCTGACAGATTGGAGTTTGCCACGGTGAAACGGCCCAACAAGATCATCGAACCGATCCAGGACAGGTCGCGTCAGCCTCCCAGTCAGACATCACCTACCACCCACGTCGGTGAGTTTTGCCGGTAGCCCAATTCCGAATGCCACGTGCCATGCCAATCATGGTCGGTCTTCTGATGGCGCCCGTCTGCGCACTTGGCCTGCTCTGGCAGTCCTCGTTCATCTGGATCATCTGCCCTCAGGCACTGGTCGTCATGTTCCTCCGGCAGTCGCAGCGTCCTTACGATTCTTTGGGCGCAGGCGGTTATCCAGACCTGGCTGTTGGAGTGCTTTATTATCCGATTGTTGGATGGATTCTGTCGCAGGCTCTCAAGAAAGGGACCCTGAAGCACACTACTATTCGCGTAGCGGCTTGGCACGCAGTCGCCTTCGTTCTGGCATGGTCCACCGCGGAGTTCCGCAATAGAATGTGGGGGTATCGGATATGAGTGCTGACCAAATCACTGACGTCCGCAAGAATTAACATGGCGCAATGGACCGGACAATTCAGCGGGTTGACGCACAACACAAAGGTGCGCGATACCGAAGCCTCGTTGCGACGGGCGGTAGCAGCGGCCGCCCAGGCATCCCCTGAGGTCCGGTATCGGAAAGTGAGACCGATGCACGCACTCGCCGAACGTCTGCTTGCTGTTCGATTAAAGGCCGTCCGAGCGAGAATTGCCGCGCTGACTGAACCGGGTAAGCGTAGGTCCGACGAAGTGGGCGGGCTTGAGGAGAAGGAGCGGCAGATTCTTGCTGGTGGAATCGAGGCCATTCTGCGGGAATTCGGCGCAGACAAGGAGACTTTCGGTGGAGCGGTCTAGCGAGCTATGAGGAATGCCAACGTCTTCGTCGACGTCGACCTCACGTTGGTCGACGCAACAGGTCGCCTTCTCGACGGCGCGCGTCCTGCCTTGGCACGACTGCGGGATGCCGGATGCCACCTCTTCCTTTGGTCGTCGGTCGGGGCGGACTATGCGCGGTCAGTCGCCGAGCGCCATGCGCTGACGGAGTTCTTCGAGGGGTTCTCTGCGAAGCCCGACATCGTGATCGATGACATGCCCGGCACCACGAGAGCACCGTTCAATTACGCGGTCGATGCACCCTACGGATGGGAGGAGCTGGCCGATCAGATAATCGCCAAGCATGTCGATCGACCTTCCTAGTAACCTGGAGTTCCTGCGCTTTATGTTGCTTCGTACGCCACACAGAAAGGAAGCCTACGTGGCCCACTAACGACCATCGAACGGGAGCCATCCGATTCGCTTGTAGAGAAACCCACTGTCCTCGCCGGCGGCTTCCCGTAGTTGACCTTCGCATTGGGCCGCGTCACGCGTATGAACATCACACTCACGATCTGTTCTTGGTTGCTCGTCGCACTGGGCATCGCGATGACGGCTTGGCTGTATCCGCATCCGCTGGCTTTTCTTGCCTACTTGTTTTTCTCGTTCGCCATCATTTCGGCCCGGCGCGTCCGCACACGGGCGGTTGTTCTCGTACTCACACTCTTATCCGTCTGTTTTGCTTTTTGGTTTTTCTGGGACGCGTTAGTCCATCCTTCCACTTTGAACTTCATCCCGCTTGAGATTGTCATTTTAGAATCGCTGATCGCAGGAGCGACGTGGCTCGTAGTCCGTCGCATCGAAAGGAAATCCCCGACTGGGTTGGCAGGCCGATTGTGATTTCGTTGCGGTGCCTTCAGCGCCGACCTGACGAAAGGACGATGCGCTTTCTCAACAAGGCGAGCGCAAAGGTGGCGCGCCATTAACGGCTCCGCGGAGCGTCGCCCCACCGGTGGGGCGAGTTGAGAGTTGAAAGTTGAGGGTTGAGAGACCCGACGCTCCGACAGGACACCGCCTTAGTTACTCCTGTCCCATTCGTGCTCCTTTGCGCCCATTCGTGGTTCCCTTCCCCATGGTTCCCCGGTGGGCGGCGTGGTTTCACCAGGCCGGAAGCGTCACGGCAGATTCGGACGACACTACTCCACGCGCGAACGGCTCCGCGGAGCGTCGCCCCACCGGTGGGGCGATTTGAGAGTTGAAAGTTGAGGGTTGAGAGACCCGACGTTCCGGCAGGACACCGCCTTAGTTACTCCTGTCCCATTCGTGCTTCTTTGCGCCCATTCGTGGTTCCTTCCCCGTGGTTCCCCGGTGGGCGATGTGGTTCACTAGGCCGGAAGCGTCACGGGAGTTTCGCACGACACTACTCCACACACGAACGGTTCCGCGCAGCGTCGCCACACCAGGACTTACCTCTCAGCTCTCAGCTCTCAGCTTTTCTTCACGCCAAAATTTCCGAGACCACCTTGCCGTGAACATCCGTCAGCCGGAAGTCACGGCCCTGGAACCGATAGGTCAGCCGTTCGTGGTGGATGCCTAGCAAATGCAGCCACGTCGCTTGCAGGTCGTGCACATGCACCGGATCCCGCACCACGTTCATGCCGAGTTCATCCGTCTCGCCGTAACTGAGCCCCGGCTTCACCCCACCACCCGCCATCCAGGTGGTGAAGGCATAGGGATGATGATCCCGACCCCAGCGTTTCCGATCGTCCAGATTCCCCTGAATGAACGGTGTCCGGCCAAACTCGCCGCCCCACACCACCAGCGTGTCCTCCAGCAGACCCCGCTGCTTCAGATCCAGCACGAGTCCAGCCGACGGCTGATCGGTGTCCTTGCACTGGGTGTACAGTTCGGTGGTCAGGCTGTTGTGCTGATCCCACCCGGCGTGCATCACCTGCACACAGCGAACGCCTCGCTCGATCAGCCGCCGGGCCATGAGACAATTGTACGCGAAGGTCCCCTGCTCCTTCACACTCGGACCGTACAGATCCAACACGCTCGCCGGTTCGCGGGAAAGATCCGTCAACTCCGGCACACTGGTCTGCATCCGGAACGCCATCTCGTACTGCGCAATGCGGGTGGCGATTTCCGGATCCCCGTGCGCCCGGAACTTGATCGCATTCAGCGCCGCCACGTCGTCCAACATGGCCCGCCGGGTGGACGCGCTCATCCCGGCCGGATTACTGAGATACAACACCGGCTCCCCGCTGCCGCGAAACTTCACGCCCTGATAACGCGACGGCAGGAAGCCCGAGCCCCAGTAGAAGTCGTAGAAGATCTGACCGCAGCTCGTGCCCTTGCTCACTGACGTCATGACCACGAACGACGGGAGATTCTCGGTCTCACAGCCCAATCCATAGGTCAGCCAGGCGCCCAGGGTCGGTCGCCCGGGAATCTGGGCTCCACTGAGCATCAGCGAAATGCCCGGCGCATGATTGACTGCGTCGGTGTGCAGACCCTTCACGAAGCACAAATCGTCGGCCACCTGCGCCGTGTACGGGAGCAATTCGCTGACCCAGGCCCCGCTCTGACCCCGCTGATGGAAGGGTTCAATGGGCGCGAGCAGCAACTTGCCGTCCGCCTTGCCGGTCATGGTGGAGAAGCGCTTACCCGCCACGTACTCGTCCGGAACTGCCCGACCATGCAGTTCCTTCAACTTCGGTTTGTAGTCGAAGAGATCGACATGCGTGGGCGCGCCGTTCTGGAACAGGTAAATGATGTTCTTCGCCCGCGGCGCCCACTGCGGATAGCCGGGTAACCCAGGCAATCCACCCACCGGGGACGCAGTAGTCGCCTGCGCCCGCTCCCGTCCCAACAACAGCGCCAAGGCGGCGGTCCCCACGCCCGTCGCGCCTTTTCCCAGAAACGCCCGCCGGGTGAGTTCGTGCTGATGTTGGGTCAGGGGATCCATGCCTTATTCCTTGGTCAGGGCTTCATCCAAATTCAACACCGTCGTGCTCACGAGCGTCCATGCGGCGTGCGTCGCGGGATCCACTGTCGTCCGGCGGGGAGCCTCCCCGGCCTGAAGCAACTCCCGGGCACTGGCCGGAGCGGCGGCGAAAGCCTGCTGATGCCGCGCCAGAGCGGACGTGAGCCGATTCACTTCCTCGGAGTGTGCCTCCCGACCCAGGACCTCCCGCACGAGCCAGCGAATCCGCGCTTCATCGGAAGTTCCTGACTCCATCGTCCGCTCCGCCAGTACCCGGGCCGCCTCCAGGTAAGTGACGTCGTTCAACGTGAGCAGCGCGTGCAACGGCACATTGGTTCGCGGCGTCTTGACCGTGCAGGTCTGCCGACTGGCCACATCGAAGAACATCGTGGGCGCCACGATCCGCCGCCAAAACACGTACAGACTTCGGCGGTACAATGCTTCGCCATGGTCTTGTTCGTAACGTTTGTTGCCGAACGTCGCCTCCTCCCAGATCCCCGGCGGCTGATACGGCTTCACCGGCGGCCCGCCCGCCCGCTCCACGAGGAGTCCCGACAGCGACAAGGCCACATCCCGAATCATCCACGACGGCATCCGGAAGCGCGGACCTCGCGCCAGCAACCGATTCTCCGGATCCCGCTCAAAAGCCTCCCGCGTCACCTGCGACGACTGCCGATAGGTCGCGCTGGTCACGATCAGCCGATGCAGATGTTTCAAGTCCCAGCCCGATTCCTGGAACTCCACCGCGAGCCAGTCCAACAAATCGGGATATTTGGGCCGTTCCCCTTGAAGTCCGAAGTCCTCCG
This sequence comes from Verrucomicrobiota bacterium, assembly GCA_017309115.1. Taxonomy (GTDB): domain Bacteria; phylum Verrucomicrobiota; class Verrucomicrobiia; order Limisphaerales; family UBA9464; genus UBA9464. Next base: position 17,206 of record JAFLEF010000084.1, read on the forward strand.
CCGTCTTGACCAAGCCGATACCGAAGAAGGATTGCCACGCCCGGTTGACCACCACGCGGGCGGTCAGGGGTTGCTCGGGGGTCAGCAACCACTGGGCGAGGCCCCAACGATTGGTCGGGGCTTGGGACGGAAACGGCGCCAGCCCGGGCGGAACCGCGGCGTCCACCCGCGCTCCGGGCTTGTCGTACGCACCCCGGCTCAGCACGAAGGTGTCGCGAGGGGTTGGGACGTCCTCCATGACCATGACCCGCGGAATCGAGCGAACCACGGCATCACGGTCCAAGCGCACCTGACGCTGTTCGGTGAGCACCTGGGCATAGTTGGGATCCGAGTCCTTCCAGTGGGCCGCGAGTTTCTCCAGCCGGCCGGCATCGCGCTGATTGGGATCCTGGCGCAGGAACTCGAGCAGTTCCTTGGGCAGATCCTTCGCGGCTTCGGAGTCGGCCGCGGTGTTGGCGTCCGATCGCGGAAACTTGGTGCGCTCCAACTCCCGTGTCGCCGCCGCCGTTCGGGTCCAAGCGTCATCCAGACGTTTCCGGCGTTCGGTCTGGTCCGGGGAGGGCCACTCCAGATTCGGTTTCGACTGCGGGTCGCCGCCACTGCCATCCACCGCCGTGCGGTTGAAGAAGGCCAACAGGGAGAAATAGTCGCGCTGGGTGTAGGGATCGTATTTGTGATCGTGACAGCGGGTGCAGTTGAAGGTCGCGCCCAACCAAACCGTCGCCGTCGTCTCCGCCTGATCAAACAGGTAGTCGATCCGGTTCTCTTCCGGAATCCGGCCACCCTCACCGTTGATCATGTGATTGCGGACAAAGCCCGTGGCCAACCGCTGTTCGGGCGTGGCTCCGGGCAACAAGTCCCCCGCCAATTGCCAGGTGGTGAACTGGTCGAACGTCAGATTGGCGTTGAGCGCACCCACGACCCAGTCCCGCCACGGCCACATCGTCCGCTCGCTGTCGCCCTGATACCCGTTCGAGTCGGCATACCGCGCTGCTTCCAGCCACTCCCAGCTCATCCGTTCGCCATAGCGCGGTGAGGCGAGCAAGCGATCCACCTGACGTTCGTACGCCTGCGGAGAACGATCCTGCTCGAAGGCCGCCAACTCCGCCGGAGTCGGGGGCAGGCCGGTCAAATCCAGCGACACCCGCCGGAGCAACGTCGCGCGATCCGCCTCGGGCGCGGGCGTCAACTGCTCGCGATCCCAGTGGGCGCGCACCAAGGCATCAATCGCGTTGTTCCCCGGCGCGGCCGCAGAGCCCGGAGGCACCGGACGGCGGGGAGCTTCAAACGCCCAATGCCGTCCCCACGGCGCCCCTTCCGCCACCCAACGCCGGAGGGTCTCCACCTGAACCGCCGACAACGCCTTGTGGGACTCCGGCGGCGGCATCACGTCGTCCGGATCCTGGGTCACAATTCGCCGGATCAATTCGCTGGCGTTGACCTCCCCGGGCACCACGGCGCGTTGACCGCTCTTCGCCGGAGTCAACGCCCCTTCCCGCAGATCCAACCGCAGCTTGGCTTTCCGGGATCCTTCATCCGGTCCATGGCAGGCAAAGCAGTGGTCCGAAAGGATGGGCAGAACGTCCCGAGAGAAGCGGACCGGTTCCGCAAAGAGTTCCGGTCCGCCCAGACATCCCCCGGCGACCAGCGCGATCGTCCACCGCCGCCACCAGACGGACGATTTTGGAGTGACGGAGGCGCGGAGAGTCATTCGGCCGTCACCTCAAACCCCAGCCACCTGCCAGCCGGCGCGATACGGCCGCTGGATGTACGCGTTGGCCTCGGTGACGTTGCTGAATTTCAGCCCGGCGGCGTCCCAGTTCAGGGTGATCTTCGGGAAACGCGTGGCCACGCCGCCCAGCAGAATGGATTCAGTCAGCGGACCGGAGTAGTCGAAGCCGGTGGAGGTCTTGCCTTCCCCGCGAATGGCATTCACGAACTGATGCCAGTGATCGACGCCCTCGATCTCCGGGAGTTTGAAACCCTTGAACTTCGCGTCCGGCAGCAGAATCGGCATGGCCACATGGGGAATGATCAGCACGCCCTCGGTGCCCAACAAAATGGATCCCTGATCCGGCAGTTCCCGGCCGCCCAACTGCGCCCGAACTTCCGCCGGCGGACGCTGATTCCCGTCATACCAGGTGATCGGCACAGAGCCCGACACCGTCTGCCGCGTGCCCGGAAACACGTACTGGATCACCGCATTGTTTGCCCAGGAATGCGCATTCGGCGGCAGGCCCTCGCTGCGCACGGAAAGCGGGGCAGTCAGTTCCAGCGCCCCGAACACGGGATCGAAAATGTGGCAGCCCATGTCGCCAAACGTGCCCGTACCGAAATCGAGGCGACGGCGCCAGTTGCCCGGATGATACCAGCCATTGCCGATGAACGGACGGGGAGCGGCAACGCCCAGCCACAGATCCCAGTTGAATCCGGCCGGAATGGGATCGGTTCGGGTCGGCTGCGCTCCCAGGTCACCCCAGTCCTTGCTGCTCCAGGTGTGCACCTCGCGCACCTTGCCGATCGCGCCCTGGTGCACCAGGGCAATCGCCGTTCGGTACTCCTTCGAGGAATGGACCTGAATGCCCATTTGCGTGACCACGCCCTTCTTCCGGGCGAGTTCGGTCAGCTTCCGGCTTTCGGCCACATCATGGGTCAGCGGCTTCTGACCGTACACGGCGAGACCGCGCTGAAGCGCCGCCAGTCCCATCGGCGCGTGCATGTGGTCAGGCGTGGAGACATTGACGGAATCGAGCTTCTCCTTTTCGAGCAGCACCCGGTAATCGTCATACACCTTGGCCTCGGGAAACTTTTTGCGGAACTCCGCCGCCCGCCCGGCATCCACCTCCGCCACGGCGACCATCTTGACCTTGGGATGGCTCGCAATCGACGTGAGATCCGCCCACGCCATCCCTCCGGCGCCAAAGCTGGCATGCAACACCTGTTCGGACGGCGGCCGCGCCAGCAAATCCCGAGTGATGAAGGGAGCCGACACCCCAGTAGCGAGCGTGGCCTTGAGGAAACTGCGACGAGAGAACGCGGAGGAACGGGTCACGGAATTCATTTCAAGCTCCTGGGGAGACGAAAGCCAAGCCGCGACTGTTCAGGCCGGCCGGACAAAAGATCGGAAAGTGCCGGCTTGAGCCTCAGTCGCCACGCTCCAGATTCCGGCCAAACCATGAAACGGAGCGCTCGATGGGTCGGAGGAGGCTTGCTGCTAGGACTGCTCGCACTGGTCTCCGCCGCATTGTGGAATCGTCGAACGCCGCCGATGCCCAATCCGAACGGTTACGACCGTCTGCTCGCTCTGGCGGCGACGGTGCCAGTGTTCGAGCTCGACCGCGTCAAAACGAACCAGGCTCGGCTTGCCGAACTGGTCCAGTCCCAGCCCCGGCTATTGGAAGATGTTCTGGCCGCCAATCAACTTCCCTCGCTCGTTCCGGTTCAATACTCCCGAGAGGATCTGAAAGGACGAATGAACGCCGCCGGAGATCTCCGGCGGCTCGAAAAGGCCATTCTCGCCCGAGCCATCTTCGCCGAGTCGGAGCAGCGACCCGCCGACGGAGTCACCGCGCGGTTGGCCGGAATCGAACTGGGTCAGAAGGGTTCCCGGGGCGGCTTGATGGTCGATTTCATGGTAGGCTCCGCGATTCAGATGTACGGCTTGGCGGGCTTTTCGAATCAGGTGAGGAATCTGGACTTCGAAACCTGCCAACGGGCGTTGAATTCCCTCCGAGCCCTGCGAGAGGCGCAAGAACCATTGTCCCAATTCGAGAAGCGGGAGCGCCGCTGGATGCTGTGGTCCAGCGGCTGGTGGCGGGATCTCGACACCACCCGGGAACTGATCGCCAGCTGGAAACGTCCGGGCGAGAGCGTGTCCCTCTTTGTGACTCCCGCCGGACGACACCGGGATCTGCAAAAGGCCTACCGCGAAACCGAAGCTGCCCTCGAAGCCCGACTAAGCGCGGGGGAAAGCGAAGAGCCAAGCGGTAAGCGGTAAGCGGTAAGCGGTAAGCGGTAAGCCGGCTTTCCCCTTCGCGAAGCGTCTTGGACTGCGGTCGCGAGTGCAGCGAGCTACCGCTTTTCGTCTCGGCTGCTGAGGCGCCAGTCAATCCGTAGCCTCTACCCGCCATTCACGCGCCCCGAAAGCGCCAGAGGGCTGGCGCAATCCAAACGCTTCGCGCCCTCCTAACCGCCGCAGCAAACTCGCGTGTCGCCCGTCCACCCACGAACGGCTCCAGAGCGTCGCCCTACCGTCTTTCCCTTCCGACCTCTCAGCTCTCAGCTCTCAGCTCTCAGCTCTCAGATTTCCCTTTCGCGAAGCGTTTTGGACTGCGGTCGCGAGTGCCGCGAGCTACCGCTTTTCGTCTCGGCTGCTGAGGCGCCAGTCAATCCGTAGCCTCTACCCGCCATTCACGCGCCCGAAAGCGCCAGAGGGTTGGCGCAGTCCGTGCGTTTGTGAAACTGATGAGACTAACCAGTGAAAGACTGAGTACGATGCCGACAGGGCGTCGTGTAGCTGAAGGCAACTGCGTCGCCGCAAGGCGGGGT
>JAFLEF010000085.1 GCA_017309115.1 Verrucomicrobiota bacterium
CTATCGTGCCTCCTCCTGCGCGTCACAGATCACCTGGAAACCTGTAGGATTGGTCCAATCCGACAGATCACCGGGCGCTCTGTTGGTATAGCTGCCGACTCCATAGATCGCCTGGCACTCTGTGGGAGATCAGTCATTCGTAAAACCCGCTTTTCCTGCGGGTCGACCAGGCCTAGCCTTTCTCGCCGTGGACCGGTCCAGTGTCGCCCTAGCCGTTCACGACCCGATTTTTCTTCCATGAAGCCACTTGTCATTTCCTCCCGCCGCGGATTTCTCCTCTCCCTCGCCGTGGCGGCTGCGGTCACCTCCGGATGCAAACCCGCAGATTCCAGTGCGGGTGGTGGCTCCGTGGACGCCGGCACCGGACCGATCAAGATTGGGGAATACGCCTCCCTGACCGGAAGTGAGGCCGCCTTCGGCCAGAGTTCCCATCGAGGAACAGAATTGGCCGTGGCCGAGATCAACAAGGCCGGGGGTATTCTGGGACGGCAGATCGAGCTGATCACCGAAGACAATCAGTCGAAAGCCGGCGAATCCGCCACCATCGCCAAAAAATTCATTAGCCGGGATAAAGTCGTGGCGGTTCTGGGCGAGGTCGCCTCCGGACGCTCCCTCGAGGCGGCTCCCATCTGTCAGGCGGCCGGGATTCCCATGGTCTCGCCGTCCTCCACCAACCCCAAGGTCACGGAAGTGGGAGATCACATCTTCCGCGTCTGCTTCATCGATCCGTTTCAGGGTAAACTCCTCGCCGACTTCGCGAAGCGAACCCTCAAAGCGCGGCGGGTGGCAATTCTGTCGGACGTTTCGGCCCCCTACAGCGTTGGGTTGGCCGACTTCTTTCGCAAAGCCTTCACCGCGGGCGGCGGGGAAATCGTGGGCGAACAAAAGTACGCGAGCAAAGATAAGGACTTCCGCGCCCAGTTGACGGCCATCAAGGCTGAAAATCCTGACGCCATCTTCGTGCCCGGGTATTACACCGAAGCCGGACTCATCGCCGCTCAGGCCCGTCAACTCGGACTCACCGTTCCCCTCTTCGGCGGCGACGGCTGGGAAGCGCCGGAACTCATTCAAATCGCCGGGTCGGCCCTGGAAAACACCTACTACTCCACGCACTACTCGCCAGAAGCGGCCGACAACAGAGTGAAGGAGTTTGTGAAGGCCTATCAGGCAAAGTTCAACGGCGACATTCCGGACGCGATGGCGGCTCTGGGCTACGACTCCGCCATGGTGTTGTTCGATGCGATCAAGCGGGCCGGATCAACGGATTCCACCAAGATTCGCGATGCGCTGGCCGCCACCAAGGATTTCCCCTGTGTGACCGGTCTAACAACTCTGGATGCCCAGCGCAATGCCACCAAGGGGGCGGTCATCATCACGGTCAAGGACGGCAAGTTTAAGTACGTGGAAACGATTCAGCCTTGATTGAGCTGAGAGCTGAGAACTGAGAGGTCGGAACGGGGGAAACCTGGTAGGGCGAGGTTCCACCGGGCCGGGGGCGTGGGGGGCGAATTGACGCGTCATTTCGCCACACGCGAACGGCTCCGCGGAGCGTCGCCCCGCCGGGGAAAGCTGAGAGCTGACTTCGTTACCCTTCGGTCAGCGGTTCAATGCACACGGGACTTTCGTTGCGGGAGTTGTTCACCACTTGAGAAACCCGATAGGCCGTCAGGAGATTGTCGGGTGCGGGTTTCAACACGGACTCCAATTGGCCGGGCGTGGCCGTCGGATCGAGCCATAGCTTGGCCGAAGCAGAGTCTACAATCACCGGCATGCGATCATGGATCTTCCCCGTCACCGCGTTCGGTGTCGTTGTGATCACGGTGTAGGTCTCCACGACGGGTTGGTCGGGCGCCGGTTGCCAGGACTCCCACAAGCCAGCAAAGAGAAACAGCTGCCCATCGGGTCGCACAAAACGCCAGGGCAATTTTGCCGATCCCTCCTTCTGCCATTCGTAGAATCCATCGGCCGGAACCAAACATCGACGCTTTTTGAACGCAGCCCGAAAAGCCGGTTTGGCCGCGATCCCTTCCGAACGGGCGTTGATGCACTGGAACGCAATCTTTGGGTCCTTGGCCCAAAACGGAATCAGTCCCCAGCGCAGGGTGGCCACCGCCGGCCGGCCGTCCTCCACGCGAATCACCGGGGCGGTCTGACCCGGCGATAGATTGTAGCGGGGGGTCAGGGTCTTCAGTTCAATCCGGACTTCGTCCAATTCGTGAACGAAGGTCTCGCCGCGTAGCGTCAGGGTATACCGACCGCACATGCTGACAGTGAAGCAGAGGCCTCCCGACGGGTCAGCCGGGAGTTTTGGCAACCGAGCAGGCCAGAAGGAGGATCCCAATCACCCGTCTGGCTCGATGAAACCTCGGCTCCACCCGGCGTTAACGAAAGCTGGCCACTTTGTTCCGACATCCTTGACCGCCTGGGAAGCTGCCCGTCACGCTGCCGTCACCTGCCGGGCCTCCCGGTGATTGCATGACGGAACTGCTGCAACAACTGCTCAATGGCCTCTCCCTGGGAGCGATCTACGCCTTGATCGCCCTGGGTTACACCATGGTTTACGGAGTGCTGCGGTTCATCAATTTCGCACACAGCGACGTCTTTATGATTGGGGCCTACGTCGGGTTCTATCTGGCTCCCCGCTTGGGCGCCGGCTCCTTGATGGGTGGAATGGCGGTCTTGCTAGGGGCGATGGCGGTGTGTGCTTTGCTCGGCATGGCCATCGAAAAACTGGCCTATAAACCTCTGCGAAACCGCTCCACATTGACCGTCTTGATCACGGCGATCGGCGTTTCTCTGTTCCTGCAGGCCGCGGGACAAAAGGTCTTTGGGGCCAATCCCAAAGCGTTTCCCCGCCTGTTTCCCCAAACACAGCTGCATTTCGGCGGGCTAACCGTATCCAGCAATCAGGTGATTGTCCTCGTGGTCGCCCTCATCCTGCTGGCGGCTCTGCATCACATCGTTCATCGCACCAAAATTGGCACGGCGATGCGGGCAGTTTCCTTCAACGCGACCGCCGCCTCCCTGGTGGGAATCAACAACGATCGAATCATTTCGTTCACCTTCGCCTTGGGATCCGCCCTGGCTGGGGCCGGCGGCATCCTGTACGCCATGAATTATCCCAGCATTGATCCGCTCATGGGAACGCTCCCAGGATTGAAAGCCTTTGTGGCCGCTGTGCTCGGGGGTATCGGCAATCTGCCCGGCGCTGCTCTCGGAGGAATGCTCATCGGACTCGTGGAAACTTTCGTTTCCGGGACCCGTGCCTCCACCTTCCGGGACGCCATCGCCTTCGCCATCTTGATTTTGATCCTGATGTTCCGGCCGGCTGGCTTGCTCGGCAAGGTGCGCATCGAGAAGGTGTGAATCGGAATTAATCCGTCGGTCTCCCGATCCGCTTCCAGAGGGGGCGACGGCCGATGAAGCCGTTCGTTGGTGGATTCCTCAACGGGTCGCTTCGCCGAGACGCTTCTGGCTGGGCTCCAGAGCCTCTCCTGACCTAGGTCGGGGGTGGGGGTTCATTGGACGGTGGTGCCTCCGCCGGCGACTCCGAGGTCGGCTCGGTTGTCTCGCTCGAACTTGTCTCGGGAGCTCCGTCAACTGAGGGTGGCGCTTCCGTCGAAGTCTCCGAAGTGGCAGGCGTGTCCAGCGGTAGTGGGGGCGTCTCTGCCGCCGGGCCTTCCGCCGTCGCTAGGGATTCCGGCCGAACCACCGGAATGCGCCGCAGTTCGTCGGCCGCCGGCAAATCTTCTAAGGCCGCCAAACCGAAATATTCCAGGAAGGCCGGCGTGGTGCCGTATTGCATCGGACGTCCTATGACTTCCGCCCGGCCCACTTCGGCAATCAGGCCGCGTTCCTTGAGCGTGGCCATTACACCGTCCACGGCCACGCCGCGAATCTGCTCAATCTCCGCCCGGGTCACCGGCTGTCGGTAGGCCACCACGGCCAGAGTCTCGAGGCCGGGTTGGGAGAGTCGGGCGGGTCGGCTTTTCACGCCCACAAAGGTCTTCAGCCACGGACCATACTCCGGTTGGGTCACGAACTGCCAGGAACCCGCCACGCAGACGAGCCGGTAACTGCGTCCGGCGGCTTCGTGTTCCTGGGACAGTTCGTTCAGGGCAGCTTCCAGGGTCTCCACCGACTGCTTTTTGAAGGGAACCGTTTCCGGCGGCGCCTCCTCTTCGGCGGCGGTTTTGTTCAACACCTCCCGCAATTCCGCCACTGAAAGGGGCTTGGCCGCGGAAAACAAGAGGGCTTCCAGGATGAACTTCAGTTCGATCGGCATGACAACAAATAAGCAAAATCAGGCGGTCTGGGGCTGGTCGGCAGCGGAGGCCAGCGGCGTAGAATCCGGCAGGCCTTGTTCGGTAGGAACCGGTGGGGGCGGCGGCGGGGTCAGCACTTCCGGTGGCGCAGTCTCCACTTCGATCTCGCCGAATTCATCCGACTGCCGCAGTTCAAGCTGCCGCATGCGGGTGAGTTCCAGCAGCGCCAAAAAGATGCACACGACCTCACCTCGGGTGGAGGCCGCGGCAAACAGCTCACTGAAGCGAATCCGACCGCGCTCCGTAACCAGCTGCCGCAGAGACTCAATTTTTTCGCTGACTGTGTAGGGGTCGGCATGCACCTCGTGCATGCCCGGACGTGTCTGAAACCGTTTGAGAATCTGACTAACGGCGCCGACCAACTCGAAGATGGAAACTTCGCCACGGCGGGGAGTGAACTCCTCGACGAATTCCAGGCGGGGCGGCCGACGCTCGTAAACGTTCTCCATCTCGGCCTCGCGGTTCTGCAACGCGGCAGCCGCATCCTTGAACTTCTTGTACTCCACCAGCCGGCGAATGAGTTCCCACCGCGGGTCGTCTTCGTCGGAGTCATCGCCGTCCGGCTGGACCTGTTGTTCCACCGGCAGCAGTTCCCGGCTCTTGAGGTAAATCAAGGTCGCTGCCATCACCAGGAACTCCCCAGCCACCTCCAGGTCGAGTTCGCGCATCTGCTCCAGATACGCCACGAACTCAGTGGCGATCTTCGTGAGGTTGACCTGATAAATGTCGACCTCCTGCTTCTTCACCAAGTGAAGGAGCAGGTCGAGGGGACCTTCGAAGACTTCAAACTGGACGCGGTACTCGCTCATGCCGGTTGCACCTGAACTGCGAAGCGGAGAGGCTGGGTTGCAGGGCGGCGTTTGGCAACGGTCGGTTGCTCACCGCGGTGGGCTGGAGGGCGGGGGATCCTGGAATCGGCGCGCCCATTGTTCGATCCAAATTCCGCCATGTAACACCGCCAGGGCCAGGACCATGACCACCAGGGCCAAACGCCAGAGACCCACCCCACAGGCCAGACCCAAGGTGGCCGAAATCCAAATGCTCGCAGCCGTGGTCAGACCCTGGACTTGATTGTCATTCGATCCCCGGAGAATCGCTCCACCCCCCAGGAAGCCAATGCCGGTCAGAACTCCTTGGATGACCCGGCTGATGGCGCTGACGTCGTAGCCGTCGCCGATTCCCGCCAGTTCCGAAATGACCAAGGTGGCGGTGGAACATCCGAGAGCGACCAGCGCCTGGGTGCGGAGACCGGCCGCCTTGCGCCGCATCTCACGATCCAGTCCGATGATGGCGCCCACTAAGGTGGCGGCGCCCAGACGAGCCATAATCTCGCCGGTCGGCAGCAGCGTGGTCAGATCGGGGGTCGCGGCCATGCCGGCAGCCTGTCAGGCGAAGGGGGAAGCGGCAAGGAAGCTGAGGCGGGCGACCAGCTGAGAGCAGCTGAGAGGTAGAACGGGTAAGCGGTAAGCGGTAAGCGCAAGGCTCCGTCGAGCCGATCTGCGTTCATTTTCCCAGATTTACCACTCAGCTCTCAGCTCTCAGCTCTCAGCTTTTCACCGGCGCTCCCTGCCTTGACCCGCTGCGCCATCCGTGGAGCAATGCGTCAGCCCCCGATAACATGGCTTCCACCCCCACTCTTCCCACGCCCATCAACTACCGCGATCGCAGCACCGGTCTGGTCCTGTTCGGTATCGCGGCCCTGATCTTCGGGGGCTTGTGCCTGATGCTGACTGCGACGGCCGTTCTAGGTCAGTTGTTCGGTCCGATACGATCTCCCCAGGGAGTCGCCGGAATCATTCCTGGGCTCCTGGTTTATGGATTCCTGGCGGTTTCCCTGATCTGGCTGGGAATTGGTTCCCTGTTGGCCCGGCGTTGGGCGCGGGCGCTCCTGCTCATCGCCAGTTGGGTTGCGCTGTGCACGGGGGTAATGAGTTTGGTGACGTTGGGTCTGATCCTTCCCGGCATCGTCCAAACTCTGCAGAAGTCCCAACCGAACATCCCTCCGACCGCCGCGAGTCTGGTGCTGATCATCCCTTTGCTAATCGTGTTTTTCTTCCTGATCCTGGTACCGCTGGCCGGTGTGCTGTTTTACCGAAGTCCGCACGTGAAGGCGACCTGCGAAGCCCGGGATCCGGTGGAACGTTGGACCGATCGCTGTCCACTGCCGGTGCTCGCGGTAAGCCTCTGGTTGGGGGTCTGCGTGCCGATCCTGTTGGTGATGCCCATTTCGTTTCGCGGCGTGCTGCCCTTCTTCGGGATGCTTCTGTCCGGGTGGGTCGGATCGCTGGGCTATCTGGCAATGGCCGCCCTGTGGGCGTGGTGCGCCGTGGCGTTGTACCGGTTGGAGGTCAGGGCGTGGTGGGTGACGATCCTGACCATTCTGCTGTTCTCGGTCTCCAACTTGGTGACCTACACCCAGCACGACATTTTTGAGGTGTATCGCATGATGGGCTATCCGGCGGACCAGATTCAGGCAATGAAAGCGATGCCCTTCATCAACAGCAAATCGATGGCGGTGTGGTCCGTTCTGCCGATGCTGCCGATCGTTGGTTACCTCCTGTTCATTCGGCATCACTTCCGAGAGAAATCAGTTCAGGAGGAACGGTAAGGGGGAAATCAGCTCTCAACCACCCCGTCACTTCTTCTCGACCACCGTCACCGTTTCCAAGTCCAGGCGCCACTCCGGGAATGTTGCGGCCGGTCGCAGTACCCCGAAGGTGGCGAAATCAAATCGGCAGCCGGCGCCGTAAACACTGTCGGGACTCACGTTCAGGGTCCACACCGAGCCTTCCGGAATCGCACGACTCGTCGCCGTCTCGAGGCGGTTCGTAAGCTCGGTCGGTTCGGCGAGTCGTGCTGCTGATGAGTTGGTTTCCTGCCAATGTCGGAACAGACCCCGGCTGGCGACCAAACGACGCATCAGCGGATTGGGAACGCTCGAGTGCTGATGCCCGCGAATCACTGCCCGCAGCTGCGCGTGGGGAGTGGAATCGCGCTGGAGCAGATACGCCACCGCCGGCTGTCCGTAGACAAAGGCCCGCTCCGGATTGTAGGCGAAGCCCGGCTCACCTTGAAACACGGTGAAGTCATTCCACATCAGCCCGAGCACACTGGGACTTGTCGGGGCTTGCGGATTGAAGTCGGTGAATTGTCGCCGGGCCTCGGCGCGGGCATCCGGCTCCGCTTGCAACCAGGTGGGATGGTCCCGCAGAAACGTGGCCTGCTTGAGCGGACCGATCCGTTGATAGCGGCGCGTTCCGGGAGCATCCAGCAGCGCTGCGGGTGTGTACCCAGGTTCCATTCCGCCGTGACACAACTGGACGAAGTTTGTTCCGGAGCCCGCGTAGAGCACCACCGGCAGAAAATCGTAAGCGCGGATGGTCTTGGCGGCATTGAACTCGCGGCCGTACTTGAATTCGCCCTCCGCCAGAAATCCGTAGCGGGCGACCAAATTGAGGTCTTCATGATTGCCCCGTACGAGATGAACGCGTTCGGGATTCGCCAGCTTCAACCGTAGCAGCGTGTAAATGACTTCGATGCCGTAGCGACCACGGTCGGTGTAATCGCCGAGGAAGACGATCTGAACCTCGGGCGACTTGAGTTGAAAGCCTTCCAACCAGCCACGTTCCTGCCAGCGGGTCAGCACGCTGAGCAATGAGTGAATGTCGCCGTGCAAATCGCCCTGAAGCAGAACCAAAGAACCCGCGGGAACGACGAGCTTTTCGGCGAAGGGTTCGAAGGGAACCGTGGGCTCTGTGAACCATCCGCGGGACACATCCAGAAACGTGGGTCCTGGACCAGGGCCAACCCAGAGATCGGCCCGCGCCAGGGGGCCATTCGTTTCCATCGCAAAGTAAGCGTCGAGCACCTCGTCAAGCGCGCGAAAGTTGGGCAGCGCGAGCTGTTCCCGGGACGGTCGTAAGCCCGTGAGATAGGCTTGATTGGAAGGAAGTGCCGAACAGGCTTTGGACCATTCCGACCAAGTAAGCCAAGCGTTCGTCGGAGACTGTCCCCAGGCCGAGACGAGCCAGCTCAATCCGACCACGAGCCATGTCAAAGTGCGCAACACCGACCAGCCCATGCCAGTTTGCCTCGGAACCTTCAATGATTCTCGGCGAAGCAGGCGGGCGGAACGGTAAGGGGTAAGCGGTCAGCGCAGGGTAGGGATGGACCGCTGGGCGTCCCCAGTCTGCCGGCGCAGCCGAGCGGACTGGATATTGGTGGTCAGCTCCAGAACCACCAACTGGTCCCCCTCCCCCCTCGACAGTGCGATGCGGGAACAGTATTTCGTCCGGGGATAGTCAGCTGGGATCGCCCGCCCCTCCGGACCCTTTGGTCCAGCGATCTCCGTTCACTCCTAAGTCATGAATTCGGCGCGCGAGGAGCAACTGTTCCGTCTCGTCCTGGCGCAACCCGCCGGGGGGCGCCGCGCCTGGCTCGATCGCGAGTGTGCCGATGACCCGGAGTTGCGCCAGCGCCTCGACACCCGTCTGACCGCCCAGGAGTCCGCCGATACCGAAACGCGCGTCGAAGCCCACACCGACGCCGATCACTCCTCGCTCCCGCAAGGCCCCTCGATTGAACCGCCCGACGAAGCCGTTGGCCAGTCGCTTGGACGCTACCGCCTGTTGGAGAAAATCGGGGAAGGTGGCTGCGGGGTCGTCTACGTCGCGGAACAGACCGAGCCCGTCCAACGCCGGGTGGCTCTCAAGGTCATCAAGCTCGGCATGGACACCAAGGCGGTGGTCGCGCGCTTCGAGGCGGAACGGCAGGCGCTCGCGTTGATGGACCATCCCAACATCGCCCGGGTGCTCGACGCCGGAGCCACAGAACTGGGTCGGCCGTACTTTGTGATGGAGTTGGTTCGCGGAACGCGCATCACCGACTACTGCGACACCGCCGAACTGAACACCCAGGATCGTCTCCTGCTCTTCATCAAGGTTTGCCAGGCGATTCAGCACGCGCATCAGAAGGGAATCATTCATCGCGACATCAAGCCTTCGAACATTCTGGTCACGATGCACGACGGTGTGCCAGTTCCCAAGGTCATCGACTTCGGCATCGCCAAGGCCACCGAAGGCCGGCTGACCGAGAACACGGTATACACGCAGTTGCACCAGTTCATTGGGACGCCAGCGTACATGTCACCCGAACAGGCGGAGATGAGCGGTCTGGATATCGATACGCGGTCCGATATCTACAGCCTGGGAGTGCTGCTGTACGAACTGCTCGCGGGCAGCACGCCGTTCGATCCCCGGGAATTGCTGGAATCCGGACTCGACGCCATGCGCCGAACGATTCGGGAACAGGAACCCGTTCGGCCAAGCACTCGGTTGTCGGATTTACCCGGAGATCAGCTGACCAACACCGCCCGACGCCGGTCGGAGGATGCGCCCCATTTGGTCCGGCAACTGCGCGGCGATCTCGACTGGATCGTCATGAAGTGTCTGGAGAAGGACCGGACCCGTCGCTACGACTCGGCGGCGGATCTCGCGGCCGATCTCTCCCGCTTTCTCGCCAACGAACCTGTGGTGGCTCGACCGCCCACGACGCTCTACCGATTTCAGAAAGCGTTCCGTCGGCACAAGCTTGTGTTCAGCGCCGCGCTCGGCGTGGTGGCCGCCCTCATTGTCGGACTGACCGCCAGTCTCTGGCAGGCTGACCGGGCCAAACGGGCCTATGTCGCGGCCGAAACGGCCCGCCAGAATGAATCCGCCGCCCGCGCCCAGGCCGAAGCCGCCAGCGAACGCGCCGCCACCAATGAACTTCAGGCCCGCCGAACGGCCTACAGCTCCGACATGAACCTCGCGCAGCAGGCGCTCGCGGCCAGCAACGTCGGCCGCGCGCAATCCCTGCTGGATCGTCAGCGACCCCAACCCGGCCAAACCGACCTGCGGGACTGGGAATGGCGGTATCTCTGGAGCCAGACGCGGGCGGATCCGCACGAGACATTGCTCACTCACACCAACGGACTGAGCCGGGTGATGTTCAGTCCCGACGGTCGGCTCGTGGCGCTGACGGAACCGAACGGTGAACTCATTCTCCTCGATCTGCTGTCGCGGCAGCCAGTGTTGCGTCAGTCCGGGGTGTGGAAGGTGGCGTTTGCGCATCGTTCTCCGTGGCTCGCCTTCATCAGCGACAGCCGTTCCGCCAGCAACGCCGCCATCGTCCTGTGGGACACGCTTCGGCGAACGGAAATCCGGCGACTGCCCATCGCCGGTCTGGTGGGTCGCGGGCACTTGGCCTTCCTGCCGGATGATTCCCAATTGCTCGCCGCCACGGATCGTCCGAATCCGTCGATCATCAATTCGCCGGAGGCGCAACCGATTGAACTGTTGCTGACCTCCTATGCGCTTCCCAGCGGACAGGTGACCTGGCAACGCCCGCTGCCGGAACCTGAGACCAGTCAGGGAAGAACCTTCGCAGTTTCGCCCACGGGCGAGCGGGCGGTGGCGGCCTTGCCTGGCGGACGTTTCCAGGTTTTCGACACGCGCACTGGCGAGGATCGGCTGACCGTAAAAGCAACCGTGGAACGCGTGACGGCGCTTGCCTTCTCCCCGGATGGCAAACAGGTCCTGTCGGGTGCCGGCTACACCGATCCGACCATTCATGTATGGGACGCGGAAAAGGGAACGCCAGAGGGAACTCTGGAAGGTCACCGTAGTTGGGTCAGTGATCTGGTGTTTTCCTCCGACGGAACGCGCCTCGCCTCGGCGAGTGCGGATCAGACGGTCCGCCTGTGGGAGTGGAGCACCCGGCAATCCACTGGGTTGCTTCGGGGGCATTTGAACGCGGTAATGGGAATCACGTTTTTTCCGGACAACCGAACGGTGGCCAGTCATGGAAAGGAGTCGATCTTCCTCTGGGATGTCACCAAGCCGTCCCGACATCTGGGCTATCGGCTGGCTCCGGTGAAGTGGCTGCCGGACAGCGGCACCACTTTCACTCCCGACAGTCGATACATACTCGGGGTGGAACCCGGCGGTGGCGTGGCCTTCTGGGACGTTTCCACCCTGCAGGAGGCGCGCCGACTGTGGAAGGACTCGGATCAATCTGTGCTCGCCGTGGCTCCCGATGCGCGCAGTGTGGTTCGGTCCGATGCCAACGGGCGTTGGATTCTGTGGGACACTGAGCCGGTGCGGGAACAACGGGTGTTGGATCTACCCTCGGGAACAGCCGGCGCCTTCTTCACGGAGAACGGCCGGTATTTGGTCGCCGTGCAGGACAAGGGCACGCAGTTGGTGGCCCTGATCTTGGATCGGGCGACGGGTCGTCCGCTCGGTGAGATTCCCGTTCAGCGCGAGCGGGCGATGTGGATAGGTGCCACTTCGCGGTCCAACTCGCTGGTGGAACTCGCGGTGGGTGGTATTCGCGTTTACGACGTATCCCAACCGAGCGCGGCGCCGCGCCAGGTAGCGGAGTCTGGCGACTATTTTGGACTGGAAGTGGCCCCGGACGGTCGAACGATGGCGGTTCCGTATGGCACGGGTCAGATTTGGCTTTGGGATTTGGAGACGGGAGCGCCCGTGGACACACTGAAAGGGTTTCTGTTGGGCGCCCATTCCGTGACGTTTTCGCCGGACGGCCGGCGTTTGGCTGCGGGCAGCAACGGCACCGAGGCGGTGAAGCTGTGGGACACGGCGACCCGTCAGGAAGTCTTGACGCTGGCGGGCGAGGGATCGCTTTTCAAATTTCTGAAGTTCTCCCCGGACGGCCGATACCTCCTAGCCATCAACGGCGATGGAGTAGCCCACCTTTGGGAAGCCCCCACCTGGGCCGAGATCACCGCCAGCGATGCGAAGCGGTAGACGGTCTGTGTTCGGATAGTCGAAGGATGTGCCAGATTCCCTCCTTCGACTCGACGATTGCGGCTGACCGAAGATTGAAACAGCGTTCTCATCCACCCCCCGCCTATGAAGACCTTGCTGCTCTTGTTACCTTCTTTGTTGGTTTCCACTTTGTCCGGATGGGCGGAGAATTGGCCGCAGTTCCGGGGGCCGACCGCGCAGGGCAATTCCCGCGAAACCAATCCCCCGCAGCAATGGTCGGCCACGGAGAACGTCGCCTGGAAGACGGAGATTCCCGGCGAGTCCTGGTCGTCACCGATTGTCTGGGGCGACCGCGTCTTCGTGACCACGGCCACCGACTCCGGGGAATCGTGTCGGGTGCTGTCCTTGAAGCGCACCACCGGCGAAGTGCTGTGGAATCGGGAGGTGTTTCGACAGGTGCCGCGGCGCAAGGAGGGTCGAAACACCTACGCCACGCCGACCCCAGCCACCGATGGTCAACGGGTCTATGCGTGTTTTGGCGATGGCAGTTTCGCGGCCTTGAATTTTGCCGGGGAGCTCGTGTGGACGAACCGCGCCTATCCCTTCTACAGCCAGCATGGCTTGGGAACATCACCCATCCTGGCCGGGGGGCTGCTGATCATGAGCCGGGATGGCAGCAGCGATGGCGAAGACAAGAAGCTGGGTTGGCAGACTCCCTGGGACCGGTCCTTCATGCTGGCGCTCGACGCCACGACCGGACGTGAACGCTGGAAGACCTCGCGCGGGATGTCCCGAATTTCCCATGGCGCGCCGGTGATCTGGGACAGCAGCGGAAATCCTCAGGTCGTCAGCGAAGCGGGCGACGTGGTTCAGGGCTTTGATCTGCGCACTGGGGAACGAATCTGGACCAGCGAGGTTCTGGGCGAGGGCAAGGTGCCGTCCACGGTCTTGGGCGACGGACTGGTGTTCACCGCAGGCGGTTGGGGCGGGAAGGAGACGATCAAGGCGTTCCGACTCGGCGGCCGAGGTGACCTCAAGGAATCCAATTTGGTCTGGGAGCAAAAGAAGGGGATGCCCAAGGTCCCCTCGTTGGTCTGGGTGGCTCCGAGGCTCTTCGCCATCACGGACGGCGGGGTAGCGAGCTGCTTGGACGGCGCCACCGGGGAACTGGTCTGGCAGGAGCGCGTGGGAGGTAACTTCGCCGCGTCCCCGATTGCCGCCGCGGATCGGATCTACTTTTTCGGCGACAACGGCGAGACCACCGTCATTCGCTCCGGACCGAAGTTTGAAATCCTCGGCCGGAATGTCCTTGGCGAAAAAATCCAGGCGACGCCCGCGCTGTCCCAGGGACAGTTCTTCATCCGCACCGAGCAGAATCTCTGGTGCGTGGGGAAGTAAGCGGAGGCGTCGCCCGGCTCGGGATCACAGGCCGACCGCGGCGAAGCGATTGCGGATCTCGCGGAAGTGGAAGTCCGGAGAGCACAGGGTTTCGAGTTCGCCCGGACCGAAATGGCGCGCCACTTCCGGATCGGACCGCAGTTGCACCAGGAAGTCCGCGTCATCCCGTCCGGCGTGCTTGACCTCCCACGTCTTCATGGCGTTGCGCTGGACCAGTTCGTAGGCCTGCTCCCGGGTGAGTCCCTTGCGAATCAGCGCCAGCAGCACGGTCTGGGAATTCCACATGCCCAGGCTCAGGCCCAGATTCTTCTTCATGTTCTCGGGATACACCAACAGACCCGACATCAGGCGCGTGAGCAGTCCGAACATGTAATTCAGCAACGTGCAGGAATCGGGGAAGATGATCCTCTCGACGCTGGAGTGACTGATGTCGCGTTCGTGCCAAAGTGCGACGTTTTCGAGCGCAGCGATGGCATTGCCGCGCAGGACGCGAGAGAGGCCGGTGAGGCGTTCCCAGGTGATGGGGTTGCGTTTGTGGGGCATGGCGCTGCTGCCCTTCTGACCCTTGGTGAAGGGTTCCTCGGCCTCGAGTACTTCGGTGCGTTGCAGATGCCGGAATTCCACGGCCCAGCGTTCGATGCTCGCGCCGGTGAGGGCCACGGCGTTCATGAACTCCGCGTGGATGTCCCGTTGCACGACCTGGGTGGCCAACGGCGTGGGACGGAGACCGAGTTGAGCGCAGACCCGCGCCTCCACGGCGGAGGAAAGATGGGCGCTGGTGCCGACGGCGCCGCTCAGCTTTCCGACCGACACCGAGTCGAGCGCTTGTTCCAACCGCTTCAGCGCGCGGCCGAACTCGTCGTACATAAGGGCGAGCTTGAGTCCGAAGGTGGTGGGCTCGGCGTGGATGCCGTGGCTGCGACCAATGCACGGGGTGAACTGATGTTCCCGGGCCCGCACGGCGATGGCCTCGCGCACCGTCTTGACGTCGGCAATCAGGAGCTCGGCGCTTTGTTTGAGTTGGAGGCCGAACGCGGTGTCCACGATGTCGCTGGAGGTGAGCCCGAAGTGCAACCAGCGGCTGGCCGGATCATTGATCTTCTCGGTGACCGCGGTGGTGAAGCCAATGACGTCGTGGTTGAGCGTGCGTTCGAGCTCCTTTTGGCGTTCGACCAAGCCCTTGAGATCGGCGAACCAGAGGTTGGCCCCGGCTTGGATCTTGGCGTAGTCGGCGGCGGGCACGACGCCTTCGTCGACCAGGGCTTCGCTGGCGAGCAGTTCGATCTGGAGCCAGATCCGGAGTTTGTTTTCGTCGGTCCAGATGGACCGCATTTCGGGCCGTGAGTAACGCGGAATCACGGGCGGAGAATGCGCGGAAGTGGAGGCGAGGAAAAGCTGAGAGCTGAGAGGTTGGAAGGGGGCCGGTAAGCGGTAAGCGGGTAGGGCGAGGCTCCGTCGAGCCGTTCGCGTCCCAGCGGAAGACGCGTGGGGAATCCACACACGCACGGCTCCGCGGAGCGTCGCCCCACCGGGTTTTTTCTCTCAGCCCTCAGCCCTCAGCTCTCAGCTCGCGCAGCGTACCTACCGCTTGTTGATGCGCTTGCCGGCCTGTTCGAGGATGCGTCGTTCGCGTTCGGTCAGGCTCTGCTTGGCGTTCATCTTGTCGAGGATGGGGTCGACTTCGCGGGCGATGAATTCGTCGGATGTGACCGCCTCGGATGGCTTCGTGGGAGACGACTCCTCCCATTCGAGTTTACGCCAGCGGGGTGAAACATCCGCCTTGGGTCGGCTTTGGCGGTTGGGTCTCTGCAATCGGGCTTGGAGTTTCTCCCACAAGGCGACCCATGGCAGCGGTTGGAAGTCCTGATGCCAATTCAGTTTCACCCAGGCGATTCCGGCCAGAAGGCCGCCGAGATGTGCGGCGTGGGCGGCGCCATATTCCCGGGGCGTGGGCACCAGGGTGAAGAACAACGATATGCCCAGGCTGAACCACAACAGCCAAATGGCAGGAATCGGAATCAGGAAGTTGAAGCGCACCTCGGAGTCCCGCTCGCACAGCGCAAAGATCGCCAGCAAGCCACTCACTCCGGCCGAAGCGCCCACCACCGCCGCGCCAAAGTGGCTGGGAAAGGCGAGCATCAGAACGCCCTGTAAAATTCCCCCGACCGCGCCGCAGCCGAACAGCGCCAAGAGAAACCGACCGGTGCCCAGGAGGTTCTCGCAGAAGCGACCCAACCACCAGAACATGATCATGTTGAAGATCAGGTGGAAGAGGTCGGCGTGAAGGAACTGGAAGGTGAGAATCTGCCAGACCCAGCCGTGCTGAAGTCCGTACCGGGTTAGCGCTAGCCAGCTTTCCGCCGGGGACTTCAGATAGACATCGTTGATGCACTGAAGCGCGAAGGCCGAGACGAAGATGATGGTCAGCCACGCGGTGACCGTAAGCCGACGCGGTCCGTCGGATTCCCGGGCGTAGTCACGTTCGCTGAGCACGGAGTCAAACTAGGTTCGGTCCGCCGGTTCTTCAACGGCGGGTTTTGGGTCGGGCCGAAAATTTACCGGGCTAACTCCCCGTCCGGTTGGGATGCATCAGATTGAGGTACACCAGTCCGCCGAGCATCCCGCCCAAATGTGCGGCGTGGGCCACGTTGTCCATCGGGAACAGGCCGCCGATGAGCGCGACAATCACGCCCCAGAAAAGCAGCGTTTTGGCCCGAAGATTGATCGGCAGCACGAAGAAGATCAGCAGGGTCAGCTGCCGTTCCGGAAAGAGTGCGGCATACGCCGCGATCAGTCCGAAGACCCCCGCCGAGGCACCCACCACGGCGGCGCCGAAGAACTTGGGGGCGAGCCAGGCGCACAACAGTTGAATCAGCCCACCCACTACCCCGCTGAACAGATACAGCCGCAGAAAACGGCCTCTTCCCAGCCGTTCCTCCAATTCCTGGCCAAACACGTACAGCGCCCAGCAGTTCAACAGCAGATGCATCCAGCCGCCGTGCAGAAATTGATAGGTGATCAGCTGCCAGAAATACCCCGACTTCAGGCCCGGGATACTGAGGGCCAGCCAGGTGGTGAACGGCCAGTGCGTGTACTTCCGGACCCACAGTTCGCCCAGGAAGATCACCGTATTGATGATCACCAGTTGAACGGTGACGGATCGGAAATCGGGAGCGAACCCGTCCCCGATGGTTTCGCGTGGAGACGCCATGAACGAACGCAGGGTGTGGGGCGCCGGCGGCTCAAGCCAGCTTGCTCAACTCGTCCTGCAGTCGGGCCATCAACGGTCCCAGCGTCTCGCGGCTGAAATCAAATCGGCAACCCGCGCGGGCAAACAGTTCCGGCAGCGGTCGGGAACCGCCGAGTGCCAGCCCAGCCTTGTAGTCGGCCAGCGCTTGGACGGGATTCTGCGACGAATTGGCCCAAACTTGGAGCGCGCCCATCTGCGCGATGCCGTATTCGACGTAGTAGAAGGGATACAGAAAAATGTGCAGCTGTCGGTGCCACAGGCTGGCCCGGGAAGCTTCGAATCCGCTCCAATCGACGTCGCCACCAAAGCGATCCATGAGCGAAAGCCAGGCGGCTGAGCGGTCGGCCCGGCTGTGTCCGGGGTGGGTGTAGAGCCAGTGTTGAAAGGCGTCGACGGTCGCGATCCAAGGGAACACGCCGACGATTCCTTCGAGATGCACCCGGCGAGCGCGTCGGGCATCGGCCTCGGAATAAAACACGTCGAGATGCGGCGCGCCGAGCAGTTCCATGGACATGGACGCCACTTCGCAGAATTCGATCGGCGCGTTGCGGTAGGCGAAGAGAGGTTCGCTCCGGGTGGCGAGCGCATGGAACGCGTGGCCGGCTTCGTGAAGAATCGTTTCCAGATCCCGCTGCAGGCCGACCGCGTTCATGAAGATGAAGGGCAGGCGGGTTTCGCTGAGGGTACTCTGATAACCGCCCGGAGCCTTGCCCTTGCGATTGGCCAGATCCAGCAGGCGCAGATCCCGCATGGTCTTGAAGCCCTGGCTCAGCTCCGGATCCAGCCGATCGAAAATGGTCTGCGAACCCCGTTCCATGTCGGCAGTGTCGGTGAACGGCTTGAGCGGCGGGCGGTTCAGCGGATCCACCGAAAGATCCCAGGGGCGCAGGGCTGGCACGGCGAGTTGCTCCCGTCGGCGGGCTTGGAGTTGCCGCAGGATGGGCATGACCTCAGCCTCAATCGCGTCGTGGAAGCGCTCGCAATCCGCCGGGGTGTAATCAAAGCGACCGCGCACACGGAACGCGTAGTCCCGGTAGTTGGAGTATCCGGCGTTCTTCGCCATTCGGCCGCGGAGTTCCCCCAATTGATCGAAGAAGGCCTCGAATTTGTCGGCTTCCTGGAGTCGGCGGGCGGCCACCAAACGCCAAGCCTCTTCCCGCAGGGCGCGTTCGGGTTCTTCCTGATACCGACCCATCTGGGTGAGCGTGCGCTGTTCGCCACGGAACTCGACGGTCAGGGATCCGGACAGTTTGTTGTACTCATTGCCGACCTTGGCCTCCTCAGTTTCCAGCGGCACGTTTTCGTCGCGGTACAACTCGACCATCAGGGCCAGGTCCCGGTCATAGACCCCGTAGCGTTCCGGGGGAAGTTGGGACCGGAGCGGATGCGCCAGGAACTGCTGGGCCAGGGCAAACCGACGGGGTTTGATCTGGGGTTCGATCGATTCGACGTAGTGCAGGTACGATTTTTCCGCCTCGGGATTGTCCGTGTGGCAGGTCATGGCGATGTACCGTTTGGCGCCTTCCTCCTCCAGGGCGGCGGACAACTCGCCGGAATCCAGGATCCATTGCTCCAGTTCCGGAACGGTCTGCGCGGCCGGCAAGCGGGATTCGAGCCGATCAAACCAGGGCGCGATCTGGCACCAGTCGCCCAGATCCAAGGCGGCCGGGAGGAAGCGACGCGGGGCGTAGGCGGGCAAATCTCCGAACGGTAACAGGCTCATGTTTGCGCCAACTTGGGGGAGAGCGTTTCGTCGGGCAAGCCGCAGCGTAGGGCAGGGGTGGCGAGGTTATTTGGACTTGCCGGATTTCTGGGGGCCGTCGCGCAGATAGGTGTGGCACGAGACGCAACTGAGCGTGAGTTCGTGGTAGGCCCGGGTGACGGCCGGCAGGTCTTTCTTCGTGGCAGCGTCGCTCACGGCTTCGGCGGCCAGCCGGAACCGGGTGGTGAACAACTCGTAGTCGGGAGTTTGCAGGGCCGCCCAGCCGCGTTGACCGCTCAGGGTCACCAGGGTGGCGGCATTGGTTTTGACCGACGCGTAGTCGGCCAGGGCAATGCCTCCGAGAATCCGCTGGGCGGCGGCGAGTTTGACCCGCATGACGGCATCCGTGTCCGGATCGGGGCCTGCGGTGGAGCTGATGCCGGCGACCAGGACGGAGGTGGCCAACAGTCGACGAAGGGAGTTCATGGTAGGAAGGGGTGGTAGTGGACTCTTTCCTTGTAGGTCGGAAAGGGAAACTCGGCTCCACCCCGATTGGGGAATAATGACTGCATTTTGGTGCCGGGACTGAATGTTGGGGCCAGGAACGCAGGCTAACTGCAAGTTCGGCCGTCCCGTGGGTTCTTCCCCCCAAAACCAGGGGTGCTTTTGCGCCTTTTTTGGAGCGCTGCCTGCTGGGAGACGGGAGATGGCATTCAGACTTTGCAGGCTTGGGGTCGGGTTGGTCTTGGCAGGGTTGGGGGAATTGACTTCCCGGTCCGCCGGGCCGGTGGTGAACGCCTTGGCGAAGCCCGATGCAGTGCCGGTCGTCTTGAACGAGATCTTCGCCCACAATGTGAGCTTGGTTACGGCCGCCGGATCGCAGTGTGGCTGGGTGGAATTGTGGAATCCCTCGATTCAGGAAGTCGATCTGTCCCGACTGAGCTTGAGCGATCGGCCGGAGCAGCCGCGTCGCTGGATCTTTCCTGAGGGAACCCGACTCCCTGGGCGGAGCTTCCATCGGATCTTTTTCGACCCAAAGCGTCCGGAGTCGGCCACGAATGCGCCCTTTGCCCTGCCCACTCAGGGCGGTTCGGTGTCCTTGTACGATCGGCCGGAACAAGGGGGCGCAGAATTGGATGCCCTAACCTATGGAATTGCGGCAGCGGACTATGCGCTTGGACGGGTTCCAGATGGGGGCAACGTCTGGCGTCTCACCCAGCCGACCGAATTGGGGCCCAATGTGGAGGCCCGGCTGGGCCGGATGATCTCCTTGCGAATCAATGAGTGGATGGTGGATCCGGAGGAAGGCGCCGACTGGTTTGAGTTGGTCAATTTGGACTCTGCGCCCGTTTCCCTGGGCGGACTCTTTCTCACCAATGATCCACGGGACCCCATCAAGTCGCCGATTCGCCCGCTCTCGTTTTTGGGGACAGGTAGACATGGTTTCGCGCAGTTTTTTGCCGACCGAAAAGCGGGGGCTAATCACGTCAACTTCCAGCTCGCCAAATCGGGAGCGACCTTGGCGCTGTTTGCCGGGTCGGGAGTGTCGATTGATGTCGTAAGTTTTGGCTCGCAGTTAAAGGGAGTGTCACAGGGGCGAGTTCCTGACGGATCCTCGACCTGGGCTCGGTTCCCCGGGACGGCGACTCCGGGTGCTCCGAATTCCAATGTGGCGGCGCAGGCGGATGCAGATGAAGACGGAATACCCGATAGCTGGGAGCAACTCCATGGCTTGAAGGTGGGTCTTGATGACGCAGGTGGAGATTCCGATGGCGATGGCTTGATCAATCGGGACGAATACTTGGCGGGAACCGATCCGCAGAGCGCGGCGAGTTGCCTCCGTTTGATGGTGCAGAACGAGGGAGGTGTATTCCTTTGGCTTAGTTTCGACGGGGTGGTCGGCAGGTCTTACACGGTCCAGACCTCAAGCGCTTTGGCGCCGTTGAAGTGGGAACGGTGGCGGGATGTCCCTACACGTGAAACCAGCGGGCCGGTCACCCTGCAGGACGCCGCTCCAGACCCAAAAGTCCGACTGTACCGGGTGATCACGCCCACCTTTCCGTAGCAACCTTTGCGGCGACAGGGAGGATGGAATCGTGGCGTTGAGAGGTTGAGTTTTTCTCTGTTCAGGGAGATGTCTTGGGTGCTTTGAGAATCTTATCACTGCGTTCGTTTTTGGTTTCTCTGGGAGGTGCGGCGATGGCGGGCTGCGCCTCGCTGGGCGAGGAATCTCCGGTGGAAGTGATGCTGTCCAATCTCGCTCCGGGCCAAGGCGGTGGGGTGGGGGATGCCGCCCTGAATTTCGTCATCCGTTTGGAGAACACGTCGCCTGAAGCCATCACGGTCGACGGGGGCGCGTACAAAATTTATCTGAACGACATCTACGTGGGGCAGGGCCTCTCGAATCAAACCGTGGAGATCGCCCGCCTATCCTCTACCACGATCACGGTGCCGGTGCACGTCAGCACCGTTCGACTGGTGGGCTCGCTCTACAGCGTCTTGAAATCCAATCAGGTGAGTTATCGATTGGAGGCTTCGGTCTATGTGAAGCGGGGCGGCGGATCGAAGAAGTTCCGGGCCACCCGGGAGGGAACCGTCAACTTCGCCGAAGTGCAGAACACGCTGGGCGGTGCCGGCGCGCGGTAGTGGATTACTGCTGCGGTGTGCTGAGGCAGGGGTAACCGCAGATTATCGCAGATTGACGCAAATTCTTCGGAATTGGATGCGGCGTTTGCGGGTTGGGACTGTTGGTAGGGCGACGCTCCGCGGAGCCGTGCGTGGGTGGACGAGTGACGCGGTGATTCGCCGAGACGCGAACGGCTCGACGGAGTCTCGCCCCACCGGGAAAGCTGAGAGGTGAGAGTTGAGAGCTGAGAGGTCGGAAAGGGAGATTTGGTAGGGCGAGGTTCCACCGAGCCGTGCGTGTCTCGGCGAATGACGCGTGGGGAGTCCATACGCGAACGGCTCCGCGGAGCGTCGCCCCACCGGGGGAGTGGGTGGACGCTGTTCCCTCCCAGAATAATCTGTGTGAATCGGCGTTGATCTGGAAAGCGCCAAGCGAAGCTTGGTGGTTCTCGTCAACTGAAAGTGTTGATCATGGTAAGAGATCGAAAGCCATGTAGTGGGTCCTTAAGCGTGTGGGAGCGATCCTGGACGCTGAAGCTGGGA
>JAFLEF010000086.1 GCA_017309115.1 Verrucomicrobiota bacterium
AGCCGAGCGCTCCAGTCCCGCCACCTGCGGGTGACTCACCAACTGGAGAGCCGGATGCGGGAGATCCGCACGTCCGGTTCGGAGGGAGGGGTGGGGTCAATCCCCCATCCCTACCTCTATAAACGCTCCGCGCACCGTTTCCCGCATTTCCGGCTCTCAACTTTCAACTTTCAACTCTCAACTGTCTTCCCGGTAGGGCGACGCTCTGCGGAGCCGTCCGTGTGTGGCCTCCCAACGCGCTTTACGCCGAAACGCGAACGGCTCGGTGGAACCTCGCCCCACCGACGCGCCCGCCCGAAAAATTTCCCGTAAACGTCTTGCGAAGCGACCCGCCGGAGACGACAACCCCGCCCCGCCTTGGGCGGCGTTTTTCCATCCATGAAGTCGAAGTCGAAGAGTCTTTCCGAACCGCAGTTTCTCGAGTTGCTCCAGAAGGTCCTACCGCAGGCCACTCCGGATGCCCGTCTCGCCTCGGCCATTTACAATCAGGTGGCGCAGGAAATCCGGCGCATCAATCAGGTGAAGTCCCTCGAGAAGTTCTGCGCCGAGGGTTCTCTGCCCGACACCAAGCCGGCGACCATTGCCGAATTTCAGGGTTCGCTCGCCGCCAACTTCGGTCCCGAAAACGTGTCCCTGACTCCCACCGAGGCGGGCGACGCCGTCACCGTGGAAGTCACGTTGCCCGACCGTCAAATCAAAGACCGCATTCGCATCAAGACCGGACCCGAGGAAGTTGAGGAAGTTAAGGTTCCGCATGTGCCCTTCCCGGTCGCCTTGCCCGAAGATCCGGAACTGCTCTGGGTGCTGGCCCGTCGGGAAGACTTCGGCCCCGACGAAGCCGCCCGCGCCCTGGCAGTGATCGAAGAGGAGTTCTGGGAATCTAAGGCCGGTCAAAAGCTGCTGCGCGATCGCGTGGAGAAAACGTTCGCCGAATTCATCGCCAACGTCCCCGCCGCCGCGCTTGCAGAACGCGGACTCAAGCGCCATTACAAGGCGCCGGAACCCCGGCAGACGCTGCGCCGTCTGGTCCCGGGGGAAGCGGCGAAGGGGTAAGCGGTAAGGGCGGAGACAAGGTGGGGCGACGCTCTGCGGAGCCGTTCGTGCGTGGACGGCGGAGAGCGGAGGTGAACCGCAGATTAAACACAGATTAACGCAGATTTTACCGGCAGAAAGAATGCCCCCCCTTTCAGCAGCCCAACCGCTCATTGGGCGCTGCCCCCTAACCCCGAACTCGCGCTGACCAAGACAGAAATCTGCGATAATCTGTGTTTAACCTGCGGTTAAACCCTCCCCACGCTTTTTCTCGCAGCGGGTATGGAGCAGAGACGGGTGAGTGACCGCTGGCGCCTCGCCCTTGGGAAAGCGGTAGCATGGCTACTACACTCCATATCGGCTCCGCTTCCTCGCCCTTTACCGAAGTTCGTAGCCCACCAATTGGTCCCCTTGGAGGACCACCAATCGGCCGGGTCCGGTGCGCGGGGAAATCACGGTGAAACTGGTGGGCGCGGACTCCAGTTCCAGGGTGCCCATTCGGACCCCCGCCGGCGTGGCCACCACTAGGTTGTCGCCTTCGCGCAGCACCCATTCGTGTTCGCCGTCGCCATCCAAATCACCGGGAGTGAACTGAAGGTCGCGCCAGTTTCCTGCGGAGGCGTCCGTCTCAAGTCGCCACGCCACCGTTCCCGAAGCGTCTGCGGCCACAAGGAAGTCGTCCCCAGCTTCGCCCATCACTTGAATTCCGTTGGTCGGTCCCATCCAAGCGGCCGTCATGGCAGCGCAATAGTCTCCATCAAGTTCGAACTGCCCCACCTTCTCACCGCTGGCGTCATAGACGTGGACCGATCCTCCAGCCTCGGTAAACAGCACGCGGCCCGGCTGACCTTCCCGCGCCGGGATCACGGCCTGGCTCCACACGTTACCAAACCGGTTGAGCTCCCACTTCAGCTTGCCGGTGATGTCGAGCACCTGCAGTCCGCCCCCGCCGTTCTGACCCAGCACGAGTTCGTCGGCCCCGTCGCCGTCCAAGTCGCCCCAGTGTGCGCCGTTGACCCCCGACTTACTGGCGTACTTCCACAGTTCCTTTCCGGCTCGATCCAGGACGTGGACGTCTTCGCCCCAGTTGGCGTAACCCAGAATTCGGGGCTCACCGGATTGGGTTTTGCCCAGTTCCACCAGGGGCAACCGCTGCGGCCACTTGAGGCTTCCAGTCGTGACGCCGTCCCAGGACACCCGCCGCAACTCGTCGCCGCCAGTGACTATGACCTCCTCCACGCCATCGCCATCCCAGTCGCCCCGAGTCACGTGGGCGGCGGCCGGAAGGGAGTTGGTCCAAACTGGAACCGCCCGGCGGGCAACTGTGGGCTCCTCCAGACCGCTTTTTGGGGGTGCAGGTGCCGCCTTGGGCTCGCCTGTGGTGTCGGGGGCGAGAGCCTTTTCGCGAAGGCTGGCCAGATCGTGGTAGCCGACCGAAATGGATTGGATGACCCCTCGGCGATCGATGAAGAACGTGGTGGGCAAAGCCGTGACGTCATCGAACGGCGAAGGGAGCTCCTCGGCGGCACCCAGTACGTACGGAATCTTCATCTTTCGGGCGAAGGCCTGAACGACGCTGGTTTCTTCGCTGCTGATGCCGATGATCTCCAGTTGGTCCCGCGACGTTTCGGAGTAGAGCTGGATGAAGTGCGGAATTTCCTGCACGCACGGACCGCACCAAGTGGCCCAGAAGTCGAGGACGACCCGTTTGCCTTTGAGTTCACTCAACTTCAATTCCTTGCCGTCGAGGGTAGTGACCGTGAAGTCCGGTGCCTGGACCCCCTCCCACACGGAAAGATCCTGACCGCGCTGAGTGAAGTTGCCGGACCGCACTTCCCGCACCAACCAACCAAAGCTGCCCAGCATGACCAGAGATAACCCGATGCCGGCCAGGGAAAGACCGAGTCCCCACGTGGCCATCGTCCGGGAATGGGCATCGCGACGTCGGGCCAGGCCGCCCAGGACCGCCCCAATGATTCCCGGAACCATTCCCACACAGCCCAGGGCCAGAACGAGGGAAAGAATGCCCAGCGCAAGACTCGCCACCGCGCGGCCGGATGCCCGGGACGGATGATGATTCGGAGGAAGGGTGGAATCCATGATCGTGACGAAATCAACGGTGAGCATCCCCAGTCTGCCTCCTCGCTCAAGCGAGAAGTCGGTTCAGAGGTGCGGCGGTCGGTCGGTCGACGCTCTGCGGAGCCGTCCGTCGGTGGACTCCTGACGCGTCTATTTGCCGGGACGCGAACGGCTCGGTGGAACCTCGCCCTACTGTGGGCGCCGGTAGCCGCCGACGGCAGAAGGCGCCATTAAGTGCCCCGACGCGTTCCGAGGAATCTGGCGCGTGGAGTTGCCTGGTAGAGTCAGCGCCTCGTCCCCTCGGCAGATATGGTGGGCCGCTTACCTTCCCACGCTCTTGGACAGGAATCGCTCCACCTGATCCCACCGTTCTGCCTGCTGTTCCGGCGTTCCCAGCGTGTGACCACCGTCCGGCCAGGACACCCAGTCCACGGAGCGCCCGGCCTTCCGCAACGCCGCTACGAATTGCTCCGACTGTTGGATGGGAACCAAGGCGTCATCCTGGGAATGCCCCACCCACAGCGGCACCGAATTGCTCTGAGCCACGATCTTCATTTGCGGCGACTCCAGACGTCCCGACCCAAACAACCAGGCCCGTTGGACCTGGCGAACGAAATCGGGTTCCCGATCGCGCGTGCTCCGCCACCATTTCGCCAGATCAAAAACGCCGCCCAAACTCGCCGCGGCGCGGAAGGGTTGCGACTTCTGCGTCAGCGCCAGCGCGGACAAATAACCCCCGAAACTGGCTCCGGTGATGACCTGTCGTTGCCCATCCACTTGCCCCGACTCTGCCAAACCCCGAGCCACGTCGATGAGGTCTTGGGCGGCGCGATTCCACTGCCCGGCTCCCGCTTCTTGAAACGCCCAACCGAAGCCGGCGGAACCCCGGTAGTTCACTTGCGCCACGGCCCAGCCCCGGCTCGCCAAGAATTGAGCTTCCGGCGACCAACACCAGAAGTCCCGCGTCCAGGGTCCGCCGTGAACCAGCATCACCAATGGCGGCCGCGTTCCCTCCGTCGTCCGGGGAAGCGTGAGGTAACCTCTCAACGAAAGTCCGTCGCGGGCCGTCCACTGGCGGACCTCTGGTAGGGGCAGGTCGGACGGGGCTCCGGGCGAGTTCAGGAGTGTTCCGAACGGGAGCTGCGGATTGGGAGGAAGCGTTGTTCCCACCCATCGTTCCGGCGGCGTGCGGTCGTGAAGGACGGCGTATTCTCCCTCGGCGGCCAGGCTGATCGGCACCCCAGGCAGGCCCCTCATCACCGACCACCGGGGATTCATGGGAATCCATTCGGGCCGCTCCCGCTCCACGGTGAGTCCCACCAAGGTCGAACCCACGACCCAGGCCCGACCGTCGAAGTCGAAGTCCGGATCCGTCCAGCACGCCCGCCGGACCCGAGCGGCCTGCAGATCGAACTCATAAACGCCTCGAGTGTCCCGACCCATCCGGGCCGCGAACCACAGCGACCCGCCATCTTCGCTCACCGTCAGCAGCTGGGCCGGATCGCGAATGCCGTCGAACGTGAAGACGGTTCTTCCGGAAGGTTCCTCGGCGGTGGGCGCCAACCGCAATTCCTGAGTCGTTCCCCGGAGCGCGAGGCCGGCCTGGACCCGACCGCGGGCATCCACCTTCCATTCCACGATGTCTCCCGGATTTCGCGCCACCTGTTCCTGTGGACCGCCGCCCACCGGCACCTTCCACACGTCCAACCAGCGACCCAGCGGCCGTCCCCGGGTATCGTGTCGATACCCTTCGATGAGCACTGCGGAATCCAACGGCGTCACCACGGGACGGACCCAATGCACCCCGATTGCGGGCGTCAGAGTTCGCGTCGTGGATTCGGCAAAGGGAAGGCTCTTCAACTCCCACGGCGCTTCCGAACGCGAGGTCAGCAGCGCCTGATTATCGCCGATCCAGGCAAACCGTCCGAAGCCTCCGGGAATCGTGGCCGCGGGTGGGAGCGGGGTGACGGTCGGGCTTGATCTAGGAGTCCAGACCGTCCAGCCGTCGGGCGTCGTGGTGAGCGCGGCGACGTTTTTTCCACTGGGGCTGATTTGGATCTGCGCCAATGCCGGTGGCCGAAAGAAGGCCACCTCGCGCGACGAGACCTCCGCGGAGGCGGGATTGCCCCCGATCCACGTCCCCAGACACCCGATCAGAGCCCATCGACGCACGCCCGAAGCAACGTCATTCCAGTCCCATTGGAAAGGCTGGGATGAATCTGGAACCCAGGAAAACAGGAAAGGCGAATGGGTAAGCGGTAAGGGCTGGGACCGGTAGGGCGAGGTTTCTACCGAGCCGTTCGTGTGGCCCACGCGAAGCGTTTGGACTGCGGCAGACCTTCTGCCGCTTTCCCACGGGCGAGGCGCCAGCAGCATCCCACGCGTCACGACTCCACCCTTAGAAAATGGGAAAGCGGTGGAAGGTCTGGAGGGTCTACTGCACTCCATAGTGCACCACTCAGCCCTCAAAAACGGAATGCTCCTGACGCCGAACGTTCGTTACCTTTTCATCTGGGTGCCGATTGGATTCCTGATGACGACGTTTGCCCCCTCTCTTCTGGATGAGTTTCGAAGGCGCCGATCCGAGGCCGCCTTCGCAGCCCTGGTCCAACGATACTCCGGCTTGGTCTTCTCCACGGCACAACGGCGAGTGGGCGACATCGCCTTGGCCGAGGATGTGGCCCAGGCAGTCTTCCTTCGCCTCGCCCGAAGGCCGCCGGAGGTCCACTCGGAGGCGGAGTTAGCCGGATGGCTTCATCAAACTACCCTTCATGCTTCCATTGATCATTGGCGCACCGAGTCACGACGGCGGGCCCGTGAAACTGCTGCCAGCACCATGGTGAATCCCTCCCTCGACTCAGCCGACCAGATCGATTGGACCGAACTGGCTCCCCACTTGGACGAGGCCGTCCATCAACTCCCGGAACCAGATCGCCAAGCTGTTCTGCTACGCTTCTTCGAAGGCCGGTCCATGCGGGAACTTGGCGAGAGCCTGGGCGTGAGTGAGGCCGCGGCTAAAATGCGCGTGAGTCGGGCCCTTGAGAAGTTGCGCCAGATCCTCGCCGCCCAAGGGATCACATGTGGCGCGGCGCTCTTGGGAACCACCCTGGATGAACGTTTGATCGAACCCGTGCCGGATACCTTGGTCGCACGCTGGTGCGCCACTGGATCGGCCGCATTGCGGGGCGGAGGTTCGGCAAGTTCCTGGGGAGTCCGATCCGTTCTGCCTTCCGTGACGGGTTTTCAGATGGCTGTGTTGGTCGCGACCGTGTCGATCGCGACCTGGGGGCTCTGGCAATGGAGCGGAAGTCCAGAGGTTCGCGAGCCCTCAGCTCCCTTGGGCCCTCGGGTCGATTCCGAAGCGATCGAGACTTCGCCATCCGCGCCATCCGCAGTGGCCTTACGCCGAACGACCGCAAACGCAGTCAACCCGCTTGATTTGGACGATGCCCGCCGTCATTTGCGGGAGGTTCTGAACACCCCGCCCTCTGTCCGGAATTATCCGCCGCCCGCTCTCAAGGACGCACTGAATCGTTTTGGCGACCAGTTGTCGGAAGCCATGCCCATCCTGGCCGAAGCTGCCCGCGCGACGGACTTCGAAACCCGAGTCTGGGCCTTCTCCGGAATCGAGACCGCTCTCGGGCAAATGCACTCGCAAAGTGCGACGGACCAACGCGCAGAGGCCTTGTCGCTAGCCCGGCCGATCCTCGGAGCCGTCCTGCTCGAAGGTCGGGCGGCGGGAAGCCTGAGAACGTCGGCCTTGATGGGGCTGCTGCCCATGACGGCCTATGCCCCCGACGGCTCCATCACATCCCCGCCGGTGGATGAAGAGTCCCTTGGATGGATCGAACGGGCGTTGCACGCCACTCCCGAAGAAAACAGGGATGACGGATTTCGTTATACCATCATTGACCTGCTCGTGGATCCGCGTCGGCAGGATCCCGCTATTCAACAGGTGATTCGTGGCCTGGAGCCCATGCTTGCGGCGCCATCCCCGGAGGATCGTTTGGTCGCGGCCTACGGATTGGCGATGGGTGTGGACGATCCACCGGCGAGTGTGCAAGCGGTGTTGCTGACCGCACTCCGGGAGACCTCGACGCACAGCTACCGCGCCGCCCGTGCTCTCGGCAACCTCGGTCCGGAGGCGGCGAGTGTGGTGCCGGAGCTGTTGAGGTTTGCGGAAAAGACGGCGGACTTGGCCAGCGGTGGCTACTCCCGGAATGCCTTGGAATCGGCGTGTCGCTTGAAACCGGAACTTCGGTCTGCTTATCCCGAGATTGATCAGTCCCTGAAACTCCAGGAGATTGCTTACGCTCGGATGGCACAGGAAAAACTAGGACAATCCAAAAGTTCTCGAGAACAAATCCTGGAATTGGCAGCAGCGGGCGACGAAGTGGTGCTGCGTGCGCTCACGGGATCCATCCAAAGGGCTCCGGACGCCCACACGGCTTCCCAGCAGATGGAGGGCGTCACCCGAATGCTGGAGACGGAAATGGCCAGCGCTCCGGCCGACGAGCGGGTTGTGTTGGAGCGAGTCCTCGGCCTTGTGCGCGCCACCGAGATTCGTCCGGACCCACCCGCGAACGAGCAACCAGCGGTGGACGTTCGGAACCTGTTGCTGGACGCCCGAATCGCTCTCAACGACCTGCGACATCCTGGCGAAGGACGGATTGAACAGGCTCTGCAGCGCTTTCAATCGGAACAGGTAGACACCGGGAAGTTCTCGACCGTGACCCCGGAAAGTTTTGCCGCGCTGGCCAAGATCCTGGAGGACATCGATCCGAAGTTTCGAGCCGACTGGCAAAAGACGGTTTTGGAGGAAAATCCGGGCCTTGATCGAGTGATCTCGAAGGTTAAGTGAAAGGGGAAGGCGAAGGCGAAGCGGTAAGCGCTGAGCCAGGTAGGGCGAGGTTTCTACCGAGCCGTTCGTGTGGGCCACGCGAAACGTTTGGACTGCGGCAGCCCTCTGCCGCTTTGGGGCGTGTCGGTGGTACGTGGAGGTTGAAGAACGCCCCAAGCGTCACCCTTCGAGAATACTGCGCGTCCGTCGGAGCCTGGTGTTTGGAAGTCCCGTCCTTACCTCTTGCCCCTTACCCCTTACCTTTTGGCCTCCTCACTTTCCCCGTCTCAGCGCTTGCAGGAAAGCCGCGGCTGACGCATATCCACCGGGCGTTCTACGTCCTCTGGGCCGGTGTGGCGAAATGGCAGACGCGATAGACTCAAAATCTGTTGCTCGAAAGGGCGTGGGGGTTCGAGTCCCTCCACCGGCACCACTTCAGGAAGTTGAGAGTTGGGAGACGGAATCCGCGCTCCATTCGGTTTGAGGTCTGTGTTCCAGTTTGCGGTGGCCTCCAGACTTCCCTTTCCCGGCCCACACTTTTTGCTTCGCCAACCTCGGTGGGCCGGTTTGTCATGGCGCATCATGGTCCAAGACACCCGAGGTTCCCGATTTCGCCGCTGGCTGACGGCTGTGTCTGTAGTCCTTACGGCCGGTCTCTCGGCTCAGGCGGCCGATACGTCCAATGACTGGCCGGCGTGGCGCGGACCCACTCGGGATGGCATTGCCGCTCCGGGTCAAAACCCGCCGGTCCGCTGGGGTGAATCCGAGAACATCGTGTGGAAGGTCCCGATCCCCGGACGCGGACATAGCTCGCCGACGGTCGTAGGCCCGAACATTTACCTCACCACGGCCGATACCGCCGAGCAGACCCAAAGTGTTTTGTGCCTGGACCGGGATTCCGGGAAGCCCGTTTGGACCACGTTGGTTCATCGCGGTAATCTCGACACCGGAGGTCACAAGAACACATCGCAGGCGTCGCCCTCGGTGGCGTTCGACCGGGATCGGCTCTTCATCAGTTTCCTCAACAACAAAGCCATTCACACCACCGCCCTGGATCTGCAGGGCAAAGTCCTCTGGCAGCAGACGGTCGGAGATTTTGTGACGCATCAGGGTTTTGCTGCGTCCCCGGTGGTGCATGGTTCGGTCGTTCTGGTCACCGCCGATCACAAGGGCGGCGGGGCCATCGCCGGACTGGATCGGGAGACGGGGAAGATTCTTTGGAAACATTCCCGGCCCAAGATTCCCAACTACACGTCACCGGCCGTTCTCCAAGCCAGCGGAAAGACCCAGATGATTGTGGCTGGTTGCAGTCTGCTCTCGAGCTTTGATCCGGTGACTGGCGAGAAGCTCTGGGAGATTCCCGCCACGACCGACGAGTGCGTCGTCACGGCCGTTACGGATGGCGAGCGGGTGTTTGCCAGCGGCGGGTATCCGAAGAATCACACGGTGGCGGTTCTCGCCGATGGCTCCGGGAAGATCGCGTGGCAGAACACGGCACGGGTGTATGTCCCTTCGATGATTCAGGAGAAGGGCTACCTGTATGCGGTGATGGACGCCGGGTTGGCGGTTTGCTGGAAATCGGACACCGGGGAGGAACGCTGGAAGGAACGGTTGGGCGGTGATTTCTATTCGTCGCCGGTGCGGGTGGGGACCCGGATGTACGCGATCAACGTGGCGGGTGTGACGTCGGTGTTCGAAGCCACGCCCGAGCGTTTCCAGTTGCTCGCGCAGAATCAATTGGGCTCGGAGGCCTTCGCCTCCCCGGCCATCTGTGGCGACCGGATTTACCTGCGCGTGGCTCAGAACGGCGACAGTCGGCAGGAGTATCTCTACTGCGTGGGAGCCCAGGCGCGGTGAAGGGGGCTCAGGTTCACTCTGCTCACCATGGAGACGGCGAGGTACGTCTGGCGGCAGCTAACGACGCAGCAGCGCGTGGAGATTCTCTCGTGGCGGAAGAAAAACGAACGTCCGTGGCATTCGCCGCCACATCTCCCTAATTTTGGGCACCTCCATTTCCTCGTTTCTGCCGCTTGTTACAACCATGCGCCGCACATCGGGTTGTCGCCAAAACGCCTGGACGATTTTTCTGCGGCGTTGTTGAACCTGCTCCCGGAGCACAACGCCAAGGCGGTCGCTTGGTGCGTTCTTCCCAATCACTATCACGTGTTGGTCGAAGCGCCGAACATCCTCAAACTCCTCCACGCTTTGGGTCGTCTTCACGGACGTTCCAGCTTTGCGTGGAACCGTGAAGAGAACCAACGCGGTCGTCAGGTCTTCCATCGATCTACCGAACGGTACATGCGGTCAGAGCGACACTTCTTGGCGACCATCAACTATGTGCACAACAACCCGGTTCATCACGGCTACGTTCGTTTGTGGACCGAATGGCCTTGGAGCAGCGCGGGGGAGTTTCTCGAACAATTGGGTCGAGCTGAAGCAGAGCGTGTGTGGAAGGAGTATCCCATCCTCGATTATGGCAAAACGTGGGATGAGGCGGAGATTTGATGACCTCACTATCTAAGCACGGAGTCCCGGCTTTAGCCGGTGGAGCTGCGGAAGGAGCTGGGAGTTGTGGAGGTTCCTTCGCGTGAGATCGAGGTGGAGGTTCCGCCGCCTGAAGGCGGGACTCCGAACTGGGACTCCGAACGGGACCTCCGTAAAGCACGGAGTCCCGGCTTTAGCCGGTGGGGCTGTGGAGTGAGCTGGGCGTTGTGGAAGTTCCTTCGCGTAAGTTCGAGGTGGAGGCTCCGCCGCCTGAAGGCGGGACTCCGAACTGGGACTCCGAACGAAGACTTCCGTAAAGCACGGAGTCCCGGCTTTAGCCGGTGGGGCTGTGGAGTGAGCTGGGCGTTGTGGAAGTTCCTTCGCGTAAGTTCGGGGTGGAGGTTCCGCCGCCTGAAGGCGGGACTCCGAACTGGGACTCCGAACGAAGACTTCCAGCGTTGCCGCTTTCTCGCTTTCCAAGGGGAGCGAATCCGGGCGTTCTGGGGGAATTGGATTTTTATGACTCCTTCAGATCAGCTTTCGGTGGTGTTTTCGGATCGCATGGTGGCTCGCGACCAAGGTTACTCGCCCAGCGCTGGCAAACCGGCCCAGGTAGTCGCGGATTGGCAGGCCCACGGATTGCCGTTGCGGCTGATCGAGCCAGAACCGGTCACGGTTGATCAGTTCGCCCTCGCCCACTCCCGAACGTATGTGGAAGCCGTTTTGGGTCTGCGATGCGCCAACGGGTTTGGGACGGTTTCCCAGGAAGTGGCCGATTCGCTGCCCTACACCACAGGCGCCCTGCTCACGGCTGCCCGGCTGGCGTTGCGCGAACGGGGCGCGGTTTGCGCGCCTTGCTCCGGATTTCACCACGCCCACTGGGACCGCAACTGGGGGTTTTGCACCTTCAATGGCTTGATGGTCACCGCCCGCTGTCTGCTCACCGAACGATCGGCCCGACGCGTCGCGATCCTGGACTGTGACCAGCATTTCGGGGACGGGACGGAGGGCATTCTCAAGAGACTGGGGAATCCGCCGGAGATCCGTCATTTCTCGGCGGGCGGTCAATTCAACCGGTCGTATCAGGTCCCGCAATTTTGGGAGGTGTTGGACGAGGAGCTCTCGGCGATGGCGGAGTGCGACGTTCTCTTGTACCAAGCGGGAGCAGATCCGCATGTTGAAGATCCGCTGGGTGGGTGGCTGACCACGGAGGAGTTGCGCGAACGGGACGCCCGGGTGTTTGAAGCAGCGGCGCGGGGGCGGCTACCAATCGTCTGGGATTTGGCCGGGGGATATCAGCGCGACGCGAATGGGGGCATTGCGCCCGTGCTGGAGATTCACCGCAACACGGCCCGGGAGCATCTGCGGGTGTTTGGGGCGGAAAAAAGGTAAGCGGTAAGGGGTAAGGGGTAAGGGAAGCCCGGCGCACGGCAGGGGTTGCACCGTCGAATCGGGCGTGAGGACTGGCGGAGACGTCATCAATCCAGACTCCAGACATGCACGGCTCCGCAGAGCGTTGCCCTACCGGGAGGATGAACGGCGAAAAAGAAGCGGGCGGCCTGACCGCATGAAACCCCATGGGTCAGACCGCCCGATCACCAGCCCAAGCATGGCGACGAAGGCCGGCCGCGATTTGGGTGCCATTCGCATCCTTGCAAACGCCAAAGGGGCGAATGGGAGAAACCGTCGTTGATGCGTCTCTTAAAGGGGTTCAATGGCAATCGGGAACGCATTGATCATGAGTGTTTTGTTGGCTCTCCGTGGAAGCGTTGCTGGGCCCTGACCGCTTTCCAAGCAGGGTTCTCAGGTGACCCTCGGACTCGGCGGAGTCGGGGAGCTTTGTTCTCATTTTGGCTACAAAGCGACATCTTCTGGGTCAGGGTCGGGGTCCCAACCGGGTTCAGCTGGCCCGATAGCTCCAAACCAACGAAGCTGGACCCATGAACAAGCCTATGGGGTCAGCCGGGAAGTCGCCGTTCGAACGGTTGGGAGGGGCGCCGACGCTGATGAACCTGTTGCGAGGATTCTACGCCGATGTGCGGCAGGATGAGGTCATCGGACCAATCTTCGATGCTCACATTCAGGATTGGCCGGCCCATTTGGATCGCATTGGCTCGTTTTGGGCTCGGCAGTTGGGAGCGATTTCGAACTATTCCGGCGGTTTTGGGGCGGCCCATCTGCCGCTGCAACTGAAGGAGATCCATTTCCAACGATGGCTCGGACTGTGGGAACGGCATTGTCGGCGGGAACTGGATCCCGAGTCGGCGGAGTTTTTGATCGGCCGGGCGCATGAGATCGCTCAGCAGCTTCGGCGGATGATGGCCGGGCAAATGGGGCTGCGGATTGGCGGGAATTGAGGGGTAAGGATCCTCTTTTCCGTCCTTTCCCAGCGCTCCGCGAAAACCGGCTCGCCCTCCGGTTGGCTTCTGGTGTTTGCTTCCCCCCGATGTCCGCCCCGGAATCCGATGGCGCGCAACCGCGCCGCACATTTGTGAAAGAGGCCGCGGCCGTGGCCCTGGGTGGTGTGGCCACCCTGGTGCCGGTCGCCACAGGAATGTTTGTCTGGCTGGATCCCCTGCGAAAAGAGGGGGATGCCGGGGAGGCTGGATTTATCAAGATTACCTCCCTCGACGCGCTCCCGAACGATTCCATTCCCCGCAAGTTCACGGTACTGGCGGATCATCGGGATGCTTGGACAAAAACGATGAATGTGCCGGTGGGCGCGATCTACCTGAAGCGCACCGGGGAACGTCAGGTCATCGCGATGCAGTGCATCTGCCCTCACGCCGGCTGCTTCCTCGAGTATCGACCCGGCAAACACGAGTTCTTCTGCCCGTGTCACAACAGCACCTTCGCGGCCGACGGGAGTATCAATGATCCGAAGAGTCCGAGTCCGCGGCCGATGGACGAACTCGCGGTGGAAGTCCGGGGTAATGAGGTCTGGGTGAAGTACCAAAACTTCCAGCCCGGTCATCGCGAAAAGATTCCCATGGCATGAAGGCGCTCTGGGCTTGGTTGGATTCGCGGACCGGCATCCAGCGCCTCACGCACGAGGCGCTGATGGAAAACATTCCGGGGGGAGCCCGCTGGCGGTACATCTGGGGCAGCGCCCTGACGTTTTGCCTCCTGATCCAGTTCATTACCGGGGTGGCGTTGTGGGCGGCGTACAGCCCGGGCGCGCAGTCGGCGTGGGAGTCGGTCTTTTACATTCAACATGAAATGACGGGGGGCTGGTTCCTCCGGGGCCTGCATCACTACACCGCGCACCTGATGGTGGTGTTGCTGGTGCTGCATTTGATGCAGGTGGTCATCGACGGTGCCTACAAAGCGCCGCGGGAAGTGAACTTTTGGTTCGGCTTGATCCTGCTGGTGCTGACCCTGGCCTTGGCGCTAACGGGATATCTGTTGCCGTGGGATCAAAAGGGCTACTGGGCGACCAAGGTGGCGACCAGCATTGCGGCGATCACTCCGGTGTTTGGCAGTCAGATCGAGCGGCTGATCGTGGGTGGATCCGACTATGGCCATCTGACGCTGACCCGCTTCTTTGCGCTGCATGCGGGAATCCTGCCCGGTCTGATCGTGATCTTGCTGGTGGGGCATATTGCCTTGTTCCGGAAACACGGCATTACGGCGAAGAAGCCTTATCGCAAACCGGACGCTCCGTTCTGGCCCGACCAAGTGCTGATGGATGCCGTGGCGGCGCTGGCGGTGTTGTCGACGGTGGTCTTTCTCACGGTTTATCTACATGGAGCG
Source organism: Verrucomicrobiota bacterium (assembly GCA_017309115.1). Taxonomy (GTDB): domain Bacteria; phylum Verrucomicrobiota; class Verrucomicrobiia; order Limisphaerales; family UBA9464; genus UBA9464. Next base: position 14,189 of record JAFLEF010000086.1, read on the forward strand.
GAACTCTCGGCTCCGGCCGACCCGAGCGAGCCGTATTCGGCGGCCCGACCGGAGTGGTATTTCCTCTTTCTCTTTCAGTTCCTGAAATACTTCCCGGGTGGCACCGAAGTCTGGGGCGCGATCGTCCTGCCGTCCGTGGCGCTGCTAATTCTGGCCGCCATGCCGATCATTGGTCAGTGGCGGCTGGGGCATCGGTTCAATCTGGCCTTTCTCGGTGCGGTCCTGGTGGGCGCGGTGTTTCTGACGTGGCAGGCGAAGCGGCAAGACCAGCAGGATCCAGAGTACCACCTCGCTTTGAAGCGTGCCCACGCGGATGCGCAGCGGGCGGTGGAGTTGGCCCGGTCACCTTTTGGAATTCCCCCCGCAGGTGCGGCTACTTTGTTGCGTCAGGATCCGCTCACCCAGGGGCCGCGGTTGTTCGCCAAGAACTGTGCGAGTTGCCATCGGTACGACGGCCACGATGGCTTGGGGAATCCGGTCACGGAACCGGCCAGTGCGCCGGATCTGAAGGGTTTTGGTTCCCGGGAATGGCTCGCGGGCTTGCTGGATCCGGCGAAGGTGGACGGGCCGGAGTATTTTGGCGGCACCCGGTTCAAGGAAGGCAAGATGGTCCGCTTCGTGAAGAACAAGGTGGCCAAGTACACGCCGGAACAAAAGGCGTCGCTGCAGAAGGTGATTGCAGCGGTTTCTGCGGAGGCGGCCCTGCCCAGTCAGGCTGCCCTCGACGCTCGGGATACGGCGCTCATCCAGGAAGGACGTGAACTGGCTCGGGAGGATATGAGCTGTACCGATTGTCATCAGTTCCGAAAGCCGGATGACGAAGCGACGGCGCCTGATCTGACGGGCTGGGGATCGCGCGAGTGGTTGATCGGAATCATTTCAAATCCCGCGCACGAACGGTTCTATGGCAAGCGCAACGATCGGATGCCGGCCTTTGCGGAGACGGGTCAGATGGATACCGCGGCGATAGGGATGGTGGCTGATTGGCTGCGTGGCGACTGGTACGTCGAGAAAAGGTGACGCCTTGCTGCCGGCGGTGGTGGGCGCCGGGAGGTTACTCGGCGACCCCGAGGTGAATGCGGCGAACCGATTCGATGGCGACCCAGCGCAGATCGGGATGAGCCTGGGTCAAGCCGGCGCGCAGGGCAGCCAGGGTTTGGGTGTCGCGAAGTTCGGCCTGACTGAGGGTTCGGAGAACCACAAAGTTCAACGGCCAACGCGATTGCTGCAGGGATTCCAGGAGAACGGGCACGGTCAGTTCGGCTTCGGAGTCGCGAATGCCCAAACTACACGCCGCGCGGACCCGGATTTCGGGATCGGAATGGGACTGGGCCCACTCCTTCAACTGTTCGCGAGCTGCGGCGCTGTTTGGCTCGGAGTTGGCCAAGGCGACGACTGCGGCCAGGGCTTCCCGGGGTTGGGAGGATTTGGCAAGTTTTGCCAACGTTGCTTGAGCCGTGGGGTTCTCGGGCTGGAAGCGAAGCACCGTGGTTGCGGCGGCCAGTCGGACCCCGGCATCCGGGTCGTCCATGGCGGGACTGACGAAAGGCAGGGCGGACGCAGCGAGGTCGCCGCCCAAAGAGAGGGCGCCAGCGGCCACCGCGCGGACCCGGGCGTTGGTGCTATTGACCAGACTCTCGTTGAGGATCCGGACGGCCGGCAGAGGGTCACCCCCAATTCGCAGGATGGCTCGAGCGGCGTAGACGCGTTCGAGTTCACTCCCTTGATTCAGGACGCCGGCCAAAGCCGGAAGAGAACGGCGGGCAGGCGCACCAATTTGACCCAGCGCCAAAAGTGCCTCTGACAAGGAGTCCCCTTGGGGGTAAACGAGGGAACGTCGGATGACCTCATTGAGGGCCGTTACGGCGGGCGCGCTGAAGTCACCCAGGTCGGCTAGAATCTGACTCGAACGTTCCTGAAGTTCGGCATCCGGATAGGCTAGTGCCCGGGTTAGGGCGGTGAGGCTTCGTTCCGAACTGGAGAACCGCGGACCCAGTTGGCTCAGGACGAGCAAGGAACGGCGTCGAGCGGTGGGAATGTCCTGTGGCTTTCCAAGGCGGGCTTGAGCCCAAGCGGGAAGCTTGGGATAGGCGACGAAGTGCCAATGTTGGAGCACCGTATTATTCTGCTCCAATTGACTGGCGAGAAAGTCGACTGCCGCCGGCCCGAACTCCCGAAAGCGGGCCAGCGCCTCTGGATCCAAGGGTTCCCGATAACCTTCCAACAGAGTCATCAATTCTGGCGGCGGTGCCTGCGGCGGCGGGGGGCGCAGGGCCCAGCGAACCGCCCAGCCCAGACTGACCACAATCAATACCAGAAGTACGAGGCGTTTCATGTCGGAGATTCGAGTCTGAATTCGTCCATTGCGCGTTTCGGGGACATGGGGGATTGGGAGAAAGTATCAATAATTGGGCCAACTGGTCCTAGTGAAATGTGGCGATAGCGGAGGCGGGCAGGAAAGTGATTGGATGAAAACATGCATAGATTCAATTGCTGCTGCTGCCGGATTCGGGGTCTCTGGCAACTCCTGAGGGGATGGATGGAGGCCGTCTTGATTTTGGTTTGTCTTGTCCTGGCCTCCTCACGTGGGTCCGCCGAGGCTCCGGTACCCCCGGAGCTCGGTTGGACTACCGACGGAGTCAGCGCGCCCGACGCGGCGCCGTGGCCGCTATCGAGCGTCCCACAAATCCTGGGGGCGTGGTCGTTCGATCAATCGGATCTCTCCTCGGGTTTCAGCGATGGCCCCTGGTTGGCCACCAACGCAGTCCGCGTTCCGAGTCCCTCCGGATGGGCGTTGCGAATTGATTCACCAGCCGCCGCGGCGGTTCGGTTCTCCGTTCGGCAGAGCAATACCAACGGAGACTTCTCGGTCCGCAATGGTTCGGTCGCCTTCTGGTTTCGACCAACCTGGTCACCGGGTTCGACCCGGGCACCGATGGTGCCGATCCCGCTGGTAGAGGTAGGAGCTGCCCAAACCAACCGGGTCGGCTGGTGGGCGCTGCAGCTGGGCGCAGGCGGAAGGGAACTTTCGTTCCTCACGCAATCAGGCGGACAGGAGACCCTTCTGCTAAAGGCACCCGTCAATCTGGTTTCGAACGTCTGGGCGCACGTGTCGCTCACCTGGAGTCCGACCAATAGTGCTCTCTTTCTGAACGGCCAACGAATCACCAACGGTCTGGGCGTCGTCCGCTGGCCTGGGTCGATCGAGCGGGAGCGGTGGGGCTGGGGAGTGGGTGGTGACGGCTCGGGCCTCCGACAGATTCGCGGAGACTACGATACCCTCCTGACTTTCAACCATCCGCTGACAGCCGATACCATCGCCCACCTCGCCCGCTCTCAGGTATCGCCGGTAAGTTCCGACCTGATCGCCTACGCGGCGGATAGCGCGGGGGGGGCAACGTCGGGATCCTCCGGACTGTGGCTTCAGCCCGTCTCCGGACCGTCGAGTCGATCGGGCTGGCTGCACGGAACCGAGGCGGGACTCACGTATGAAGTGTTTGGCGCGGAACATCTATCCGGTCCTTGGGAGCTGGAGCTGACCTTACCTGGCCAAGACGCCAAGTCATTGTACGACCTCCCGGTCGATGCGCGGGGGACTTGGTTCATTGTGGCGGCTGCATTCTCGGATCAGGACGGTGATGGCCTGAGTGATGAGTATGAGCGACGGGTGAGTTTGACGTCCGGGGGTTCCGCCGACACCGATCAGGATGGATTGCCGGACGGATGGGAAGTGGCGCAGGGACTGAACCCGAGGTTCGCAGGCGATGCAGAAGGCGACCCGGATCAGGATGGCTTCCCCAGTGAGATGGAGTACCGGATGGGACGGAATCCCCTGTTGGCGGAGGCCGTGCCCATTGTGAGCGTCAGCGGGGCAGCTGCGGATCTCGGGGAATCCGTAACGGAGCGGGCCTTTGTGGTTCAGCGAACGGGATCCACTGCCCGTCCCTTGGAAGTGTTTTTCGAACTTCGAGGTCCGGCTGCCAATGGTGGCGACTATGCGTGGGTGCCGAATCGGATCACCATTCCCGCGGGTGCCACCAAGGCCAATGTGGCCATCCGTCCCATCAACGACGGCCTGGATGAGGTGACGGAACCGATCACGCTCGACCTGATTCGCTCGGCCGAATACGGAGTGGGGACAGCCTCTGCGACCATGAACCTGTTGGACGATGATTTGCCGACGGTGAGTATCCGCACCGCGGACGGTGCTGCCCGGGAGCCAGGGTGGACTCCGTTGGATCCGGGCGAGATAGAGGTTCGGCGGGAAGGCCAGGTGAGTGGATCCCTTAAGGTGAATCTCAAAGTGTCTGGAACCGCAGTGGCGGCGACGGACTATCAATCCCTGCCCACCTCGGTGACGTTCCTGGCTGGTGAAGTCGTGGCCAAACTGACGGTTTCGCCCAAGGACAACGGTCTGGTAACCGGACCGCGCACTGTAACCGTCGCGATCGACAACGCCCCCACGTATCAGATTCAGCCTGAGGCGAGTCAGGCTACCGTCACGATTGAAGATTCGGAGCCCGTGGTGGTGACCGTGGTGGCCAGCGATCCCTTGGCCCGGGAAGGCGCCAATCCCGCCAATCCCGCGGCGTTTAAGTTCAGCCGAACCGGGAGCACTACGCGTCCACTCACGGTCTTTTATCGAGTGGGGGGAACGGCCCAGTCTCAGATAACCGATAAAGAGGCCGACTATCCGCCTTTATCCGGAACGGTCGTGATCCCGGCGGGAAGCGCCGAGCAGACGGTAACGTTTACGCCGTATGCGGATACCGAACTGGAGATGCTGGAGACAGTCACGGTGGTCCTGACCGGGTCCTTGGACTACACGATTGGAACTGCCTCCTCGGCGACCGCTCAGATTGATGATTCCTCTAGCCCGAAAGTGGCCAGTTTGTTGGTGGCGGGAACTTCTTCCATGGGTTCGGGACCCTCTGCCGAGATCGAGGTGACCCGGTTGGGTTCGACCGCCACTGAGTTCACGGCTCCGGTGACCGTGGTGGGTCAACGCCTGTATCAATCGAAATGGTATCCATTCGCCACGGTTCCGGCGGCGGCCGGGGCTAGTTATGGGATGTTTGTCGACGGGCAGCCGGCCGCTGCGGTGAAGTTCCCCCCGGGCGTCGCTCGCCGCACCCTGACCGTCAAAGCCATGCATCCGTCGGCCACCGTACCGGCCGCCTCCGTCACGATTGGTACGAAGGAGCATGCTTTGAGGTTCGTGGACGCGGGAGCCATCGTATCCTTGGCCGCCACGGCCAGCCACGTTTCCGAAGGAGGCAGCGGCTGGGCGTTCACGGTGACTCCGGGCGGTCCTTCCCCCGTACCCACCGTCGTGCAACTGCGGTTGCAGGGAGATATCTCGTCGAGCGACTTCACGGTGTCCGGCGCGACTTTAGCGAGTGACACCCTCACCGTTACCATTCCCTCCGTCGTGCCCGGTTCGAACAACCGTCAGGTCACGGTCCGGGTTACCCCCAATGCGGACACCATTCCGGAATCACCCTCAGAACACGTGGCCTTCGTGTTCGATCGCAAGCAGACGGGTGCGGCCCTGGCGGTGAATCAGCATTCCAAGCCTTACGTGGCAGCCCGGGTTGCCGACCGTGGTCAGACCGCAACTCCTGCCTTGGATGTCGACGGAGATCACCTTCCCGACTCGTTTGAACTGGAGCAGGGGCTAAATCCGTTGGAGATCACGGAACATGTAGGAGACCTGGACCGGGACGGAATTGGCGATCGGGAGGAGTTCATTCAAGGCACCAACCCGAAGTCCGCCGATACCGACGGCGACAAGTTAAGCGACTTCGTCGAGTCCATGCTGGGGATGAATCCGCTCAAGGCCGATACCACGGGAATTGCGCTGGAACCCGAACTGGTTCCGATCCGACTTCGAACTGCGGGAGTCTTTCGGGAAGCCAACAATGCATGTTATCGGTGTCATGCACCCGGAATGAAGGTGGGTGATGTGGAACTGAGCGATCTGACGGCGACCTCGGGAGGTGAGCGAACTGGACTGTTGGAGCGGACGGTGCTGTTGCGGGCTGGCACAACGCACACCGTTAAGTTGCTTCCCCCGGAGAATTACAAGCCGACGATGAAGAATCAGATTTACGACGCGGAAATCCTACCGGTGAGCTCTGGACCCCCGGGATTTGTAGTCATGGATCCAAAGTCCATTCTGGGCCGGTCACTGACGAAGGGTGATCGGACCTTCACCGATACAGCAACCCTTCGGGTTTTGGCGCGACCCCGCCTAGGAGTAGACGCCAATCGGGACGGCTTCATCCGCTTTGACGCCTCCGACGCCACCACCCCGGAGCGCCCGTATCGATTCTGGGTGAATAATGATTCCGATATAGGAGACCTTGAATCGATACCACCAACGACCCTCGACAACGCCAACGGCAAGATTGTTGGTGCTCGTGATGTTGAAGACCTGAGTCGATTGTGGATCACCCTTGATGGTATGGATGATTTCTGGGCGACACCTGGCTTTAGACTCGCTCTCGAGTGGCGACGGGTTCGAGCCGGAAGTCCCTCGATTCAAATCTACAACGCTAGTGCTTGGCGGACTGGAGAGCGGCAATATCTAACTTCCGAGGAAGGCGCAAAAGATGCCTCAATATGAGTTTGTGTGGGTAGCTGGGAGGGGATTTGGGAGGTCGAAGTGAAGATGGGAGGCGACGAGGTAGATCATGGTGGTGAAGTATTCGACGGTGCGGAAGCCGCGGGATTTGCGCTT
>JAFLEF010000087.1 GCA_017309115.1 Verrucomicrobiota bacterium
GGTGGTGGGGGTGGCGGGGGAGCCCAAGGATCCGGTGGCTCGCGACCGCCGCGGCCGCTGAGTTACTTGCTGCAGAATCTGGACACGGGATTCGCGCTCCGCGGCAAGACGCAGACGGGGGCGTCGCTGGGGTCCTTGGTTTTCGCGCCTCACACGTATTACGGTCTGTTTTTCGTCGATGACCTGACGGGCGCCACGACCGTGAGTTTCTTCAAGTCCGCCGGCCCGGGGGAAACCACCAAGGTTCCCTGTTCGATGTGGCTGAATGGCGGACTGCCCTTGATGGATACCGACGGGGATGGTTTGCCTGACCTGGCGGAACGCGCCGCCGGCACGTCGCTCATTTCGGGCGATTCAGACGGCGATGGTCGGAGCGATCGGCTGGAGTTGGCGGACGGCACGAATCCGCTGGATGGACTGGCACTTCCGAACGGCCTGGTGGGCTCGGCCGATGTCCCCAATAGCGGAATCCTCACGGTCGCAGCCGAGGGAAGTCTGCTCTACGCCGGGGGAGTGGAAATGGCGCTCAGCGTCTTCGATTTGTCCCAGCCGCGACAACCGTTGCGGGTGGGGACACTGGATTTGCCGGGACAGAATTTCAGTCGTGCACTGTCGGTGCACGGAGGGTTTGCCGCGGCGGGCGGAACCAGCGGATTGGCGTTGATGGATGTGCGCGATCCGGCCAATCCGGCGCTGATCGCCCAGGTGCCCCTGAGCAACATCACCTCTCTCGCCTGCAGGGAAAACGACGTGGTGGTCTTGGCGGGATCCAGTCTGTATTTGTTCGACCGGGCGACGGGTCTTCAGCAGTTGGTCGTGGCCCTGCCGGAAGCGGGCCACGATGTGCAGGTCTATGGCGACTTCGTGTATGTGCTCACCAGCGCTCGTTTGATCGTGTACCGGCAGGTCGATTTTCTGCTGCTCGAAACGGGACGAGTGGCAGTCGGCGGCGGGATTGCGCCGTTGGAGGTGGGGCGGAAGTTGTTTGTCGGCGGCGGGCGGGCGTATGTTGGAACCTTCACGGGGTTCTCCGTGGTGGACGTCAGCGATCCGGCGAAACTCACGGTGCTGGGAACACCTCCGTCCACGCAGGCGGCGATCCACGATCTGGCTGCGAACGATGCCGGTTTGCTTCTACCCGTGGTCAGTTTCGGGGGCACGTCCACCCTGGCGGTGGGTGCCTACGACGTGAGAGATCCGGCGGATGTGACCCGCTTCCTCACCTCGTGGTCCACTCCGGGCGATACCCGGGCGCTGACGCTTCATCAGGGGCTCGCGTATGTGGCGGACACGGTGGGCGACGTGCAAGTGTTGAACTATCTGGCGCCGGATCTCGCGGGAGTGCCGCCCACACTCTCGTTCACGGCGAACTTCCCGTTGGCCCCGGCCCGGGCCGAGTTTGACGCCCTGCTTCGGCTGCTGGTGGAGGCGCGGGACGACGTGCAGGTGCGTGAGGTGACCGCGTTCGTGGACGACCTGCCAGTGAGTGGGGATGGCAGTTTTCCGTTCCAACTCGAGTTCGGCGCTCCCACCCAGAATTCGGGCCGCACGAACTTTACTCTGCAACTGCGAGCCATCGATACGGCTGGCAATACGCGCTGGTCGGACCCGCTCGTGGTTGAATTGGTCGAGGACCGTCGGCCGCCCCGGTTGGTTGGGACCTTTCCCATCGCCGGCGGCCGCACGGACAATTTCGGGCTCACCGATTTGCTGGTCGAGTTTGATCAGCCACTCGCCGTGGATTCGATCACGACCAACACGCTGACCGTGGTCGGTGCTGGAGCGGACCGGCTATTCGACACGGCGGACGACGTGCCGCGTTTCGGCGTGGCGAATCCGGGCACCGATCCGAAGTGGCTGGAGTGGGAGGGGACGAATCAATTCCCGGTGGGATTGTTCCGCGTCACGCTGGCGGCTGGATTGCGGGGTACCAATGACGTTCCCCGGTCGGAACCGGTGTCGTGGACCTTCGAAACGGTTGCGATTCGGCCCCGGCTCGCGGCGACAACCCCTTCGGGGACCAGCGCTACGCCCTTCGACGGGGTGGCGGAGATTGAGGCCCGACTGGACCTCGCGACCACGGCCCAGCGCGCGACCAACGCCGTCTTCACGCTTCGTGAGGCCGGTCCGGACCGGGTCCGGGGCACGATCGATGACCGCAGCGTGCTGCTGAGTTCCGTCCAGTTTGACGTTGGCAGCGGGCACTTCCGATTGACGCCTTCGGTGCCGTTGCTGGCCGGTCTCTACCGAGTGGCGCTATCCGGTTCAGGCTTTTCGGTGTCACAGGCTGATTTCGAGTTAAGGCCCGTTCCGAATGTATGGGCGAACCCCGCCGGAGGACGGTGGAACGTGGCCAGCAACTGGTCGGGGGGCGTGCCCTTGGCGAATGATTTTCTGCGGATCCCCCGGTTGGTGCCCGGCTTGATCACCACCAACGGGACTTTACCGGCTCTAAACCGGATCGAATCAGAAGCCGACTTCGTCCAGGAGACAGGAGTGTTCACGCTCACCGGCGATGGCTTCTTCGACGGACAGAGTTGGTTCCTCGGTTCCGACTTGGGCGGGCCGTCTCTTGGGGGCGGTGGAACACTGATCAATCGCGGGACGATGCAGATTGGCGGCGGCAGCACATTCGTTAACCGCTCGATCGTGCTTGAGGACATCACGATCGCCAATCGGGGAAAGCTGGAATGGGTGGTGGGACAGTTGTCCTTCGCCGACCCCACGGCACTGATTTTCAATGAGCCGTCAGGAATTTTCGACCTGGGCGCCAAGGCAACCCGGACTTTGGTGGGGACCAGCAGCACCGGGCAGAGAGGGCGGATCGTGAACGCGGGTCTGTTGCGCAAAGTGGCGGATACCAATGTGACCACGTTGCGGACGGTAACTTTGGAGAACTCAGGGCGAATCCTGGTCGGGGCTGGGCAGCTTGACGTGGGCGACGTTACGGGACCGGGGGAAATCGAAATCCAGTCCGGAGCGTCCATCGCGTTCAATCGGTTCCTGCAGTTGCCCGCCGATGCCCGGATTCATGGCGGTGGGGACTTCTCCATCGTGGGCGGCAGCAGCAACGCACCTCAGGTGTTGTTGTATCGACATGAATTGACGGGAGTCGCCACGGCCGAGGCCAACTTCATCGATATTCGACGCGCGTTCAGTCATCCCGGTATTCAGTTTCAGTCCCGGAATGGCTGGTTCCGGTTTTATGCGCCGTTGAACGCCCATCGGATCTGGAATTTCAAGGGCAGCTTTGGAGGCATCCAGCTCAACGCCCCGACGACCACGGAAATCCTGCAGCTGGATCAGGGAATTCTGTCGGGTCCGGCGGCCATTGCCGTGACCCGAAATCTGCTCTGGACGGATGGGAAGATCGAAGCCGGCGGGGAAATCACTGTGCACGAGCGCGGGGAAATTCGGGGAAGCGGGATCCTGACCCAACGTCAGATTCGGATTCTCCCGGGGGCGGTGGTCATCGGCGTCTCCAACGCGTTCCTGACCACCTCCGTTCGCGGGCTGGAAGGTCGGATCGTCAACGAAGGCACCTTCATCAAGCGGGGCGCGGGACGCATGACGATTCGGACGAAGCTGGAGAACCGCGGCCTGCTGCGGTTCGAGGAAGGTCAGCTCCTGGTGGAGCGGCAGCCTCAGGGCGACGGGCAGTTTTTTCCCGTCACGGGCGAGTTGCAGTTCGCCGGGGGCGAACTGGCGTTGTACCTCCAGTCCTTCAACGGCGCCACGTTGACCCAGACCAACGGGCTCATCAGTGGGTTCGGCCGGATCATCAACGTTGGCGGCGGCTTCGGGAACAAAGTGGAGAACCGGACCTTGGTTCGCCTCAATGTTCCCGGGAAGGCGTTGGAAATTGTGACGATGAATTACCAGCAAAACGCCTCGGGCGAGTTGGAAGTAACGCTAGGCGCGGCGGGCTGCGGGCAATTGGTCGGCGATCCCGGCTGGAGTTTGATCCTGGCGGGCCGGCTCCGAGTGGTGCTGGAGCCGGGCTTCGTTCCGGAAGTGGGCCAGTCGTTCGTGATTTGCCAGGGCCGCCGAAGCGGAACCTTTGGGGAAGTCATTCTTCCGGACCTCGGTCCCGGTCGAAAATTGGAGCTGACCTACTCGGCCGATCAGGCGGTCGTGACTGTGTTGGCCGGTCCCTAACACGGTGGATTCGGCGTGCTCGGCAGATTCCACGGCGGCTTCCGAATAAATGAATCCTGGTTTCCGGTTGCCCTGGGTGGGAGGGGTGGGTTCTCTTTCGGCACTTCAGGAACGGCGGTGGTCGGAAAGGGCAGGTTGAGTTGCTTTCTCAGACGCGCTGCTTTCGCAGAAAAAGGGGTCCCGTTCCTGTCCCCGTTTGTTGTCCATGACTTCCTTGTTTGCGTTGGTTCGATCCGGTTGGCGGTGCCTGCTGCTGATTTCGCTGATTTGGTCCGTTCAAAGTGCGGACTGGTCGGTGACGGAGGTGCTGGTCCCGGCGGATGGCCGGGTCAGCGTCCAGTTCCCGTCCCAGGCCGACAGTTACTACATTCTCTATCGCGGCGATCGGGTGACCGAGATTGGTCAGCCGACGCAGCTCCAATTGGGGGCACCGGCTTCGGGCGTCCTCGTGGACCTGTCCGGAACCGCCGGTCGGGAGGCGCAGTTCTATCGGGTGGATCAGGTGCTGCGCAGCGATCCCCGGGATGTGGACGGCGACGGGTTGGACGACGTATACGAGCTGACCCAGTCGGGCCGGTTGGATCCGCTGGACGCCCGGGATGCGGCCACGGATCCGGACGGCGATGGCCGGACTGTTCTGGAGGAGTTTCGGGATGGCACCGATCCGTTTGTGGCGGAGGAAGTCCTCACCCAGTTCTCCAGTTCTCCGGCGGATGGGGAATCGGATGTGGCGGTCACCCGTGAGACCGTGCTGCGGTTTTCGCGGCCGTTGGGCGAGGCCGCGGCGCTGACCTCGAATACCCTGTTCGCGAGTTTCAGTGGGCGGCGGATTCTGAGCCGGGCGGAGCTGAGTTCGGATCGGCGGACGGCGACTTTGTTCTACTTGGAACCGTTACCGGGCGGCGCGCGAATTCGGGTATCGGTGGATGGCTCGGCCTTGCCGGATACCGAAGGTGAGACGGTGGATGCGGACCAGGACGGCATTCCCGGAGGTCTGGGCCGGATCGAGTTTGAAACCCTGGGCATAACTCCGGTGGGAAGCACCGCGGTGATTGGTCGGGTGTTTGCCTCGGAGTTGGTGGCTGGGCAGGCGGTGAATCGTCCGCTTGCGGGAGTGACCATCACGGTGGATGGCGCGGAGGAAACCTTGCGGACCGTGACGGATGCCCAGGGAAACTTCCGCCTGCAACCGGCGCCGGCGGGAACCTTCTTTGTGCATGTGGATGGCCGGACGGCGGCGGGAAGTTCCTGGCCGGATGGGGCGTACTATCCGTTCGTGGGCAAGGCGTGGGACGCAGTGGCCGGCCGGGAAGACAATTTGGCGGGTGGAACCGGGGAGATCTTTTTGCCGCTGATTCGGGCGGGCTCGCTCACGGCGGTCAGTGCGACGGAACCGACGCGCGTCGAGTTTCCCGCCGAAGTCCTCGCGGCAAATCCGGCGCTGGCCGGGGTGAATCTCGTGGTTCCTCCGAACGCGTTGTATGCCGACAACGGCGGACGCGGCGGGCGCGTCGGCATTGCCCCGGTGTCTCCGGACCGTCTGCCCGAACCATTGCCGCCGGGAATGAACTTTCCCTTGGTCATCACGGTGCAGACGGACGGAGGTTCGAACTTCGATCAACCCGTGCCGGTGACGTTTCCCAATCTGCCGGATCCGGTGACCGGTGAGCTGTTGCCGCCGGGAGCCAAGAGTGCCCTGTGGAGCTTTGATCACGACCTCGGTTCGTGGGTGATCAACGGGCCCATGACGGTCAGTGCGGACGGCAAGTTTGTGGTGTGCGATCCGGGAACGGGCATTCGCGAACCCGGCTGGCACGGGACCCAACCTGGCGTGGGGTTGGAAGGCGGCGAGATTGAAGCGGAGTGCGAACCGACGGGCTGCATCATGGGCCCCATTCGCATCACGCGTCTCGGAGCGGGACGAGTGCGGTTCGAATTGGAGTCGAGCGAGCACACGCCGGGCATCGTGAACTGGTTCGCCGCGACCGGGGAGTTGGCGCAGGGACTGTCCGGCGATGTGGTGGAATTTTTATTCTGCGAACCTGGCACGCACACGGTGTTGGCGCAGTTGAGCCCCAAGTGTGGCGATCCGTGTTCTAAGACCGTCTCGATCACGGTGACCGACGAAGAAGTGAAGGCCTGCGATCCGGGTGGGCTGTCGCTCATCATTCCGGGGCAGGGCTTCAACGTGGGCGAATCGGTCTCGCTGGATTTGCTCGGACTCTCCGGCCCGATTCAGGGCGAAGTGGAATGGACCGTTCAGGGAGCGACACCGGCCACCGGTCGCGGAATGCCCTTCAACACTCGCTTCTGTCAGCCAGGGGAATTCGAAGTGAACTGGAAGGTGACGACGCCGTGCGGGAAAACCTGCACCGGTGTGGCCACGATCCCAGTGGTGGGTCAGGCGGGATGTTCGTTGGATCCCCTGCAGGCGCTCAATGGCCCGGAAATCGTCGTGGGCGAGACGTTCAACTGCGTCACTTTTGCCCATCAGGAAGGTGAAATCGTCTGGGAAGTGGACGGGGGCACCTTGCTGCTGGACCCGGTTCAGCCTGTGGGCCGACGGGGAATCGCTCAATTTGGTGCGGCGCAAACCATCGTTTTCTGCAGTCCGGGAACCAAGACCGTCCGGGCGCGCCTGACCACGGCCTGTGGCCAGACCTGCGAGCAGACCATTAATGTGACGGTTCGGGGCGAAGCCGGTTGTTCCCTGGACCCGCTCTACACCTTTGAGACCACCACCATCACTCAGGGCGACGTGATCAATCTCACCACCCTGGCGCGCCAAGCGGGAACCGTGGTGTGGACGGCGGAGGGGGGAACGATGCTGCTGGATGTCTCCCAGGAGTTAGGAACCGGGGGCACCGCTGGTGTTGGCGCGGCGCAGACGATCCGCTTTTGCACGCCGGGAACCAAGGTCATCACTGCGACGCTGACCACCGAGTGCGGGCAGACCTGCCAGCAAACGGCAACCATCACCGTCACGGAGAATCCCTGCAATTTCAGTCCGTTCTTCGACTTTGGCGTGTCCACCATTCCGGCGGGGGACGTGGTCAACCTGACGACTTTGGCGGCGGTTGAAGGAACGTTCCGGTGGACGGCGACGGGTGGTGAACTGCTCCTGCCGGCCAGCCAGGAGGTCGGGCTCGACGGAGTGGCGGGATTCGGCGCGGCTCAGACCATTCTGTACCGTCAGCCCGGGAACTACGTGATTCTCGGCGTTTTGGAGACGCCTTGCGGCCAGGAATGCTCGCGGGAATACCGCGTGACGGTGACCGCCGCCGGCCCCGCCCCGTCCTCGCGAACGCTGCTGCCGCCGAGCACCACGCTGTTGCGTCTGCTGGCGGGCTTGCCGTCCCTGCCGACGGAGGCTGTCGACGCGTCATCGGGGTCGTCGCCGCTGACGCCCGCGACTTTCGAGCAGCCACCGGCGCGAGGTGCCACCCGGGTGCCGACCTCCGGCCCGCGGACCCGCGTAAGCCGCGCGGACGAGACACCCCGGCGGGTGCGCCAGTCCGGTCTGCACTACTATGTCCTCGTCAATCGCACGACCGGCGCGGTGGTTCGGCGCGGGTTTGCCGGCCGCAGTGGTGTGGCCCATGCCCGGCCGTTGCAAGTGGGCGCCAACGGACGTTTCCGAGAAATCATTCTGCAGGCGGATTCCTTCTGGCTGGCGGAACAGGAGTTCAACACCGGGGAAAGCGGTTCGAGCCAGAAGTTGTCGCCGTTCGTTCTGACGCCGCCGGCGGCGGTTGATCAGGATCAGGACGGACTGCCGGATGCGGCGGAGTTTGTGGTGGGCACGGATCCGACGTTGGCGGATTCGGACGGCGACGGCATCAACGACGCGGAGGAAACCCGGGCCGGTACGGCGTCAGCTGATTCCCTGGGAGTCATTGCCGCGATCGACACTCCGGGACATGCGGTGGATGTCGCCGTGGAAGGAGATCGGTTGGCGCTGGCGCTGCGGGAGTCCGGCGTGGCGACGTTCAACATTTTCAACGGGTTGGCTCCGGTGCTGGTGTCGCAGACTGATTTGCCCGGGACTGCCACGGCGGTGGCCTGGTCAGGCAGCACCCTCCTAGTAGCCTGTCGGGAGGCCGGGGTGGCGATCTTGGATCTGGCGGATCCCACGGCGCCCAGCCTTCGCGGACAGTTGAATTTGCGGTCACCGGTTCGTTCGGTGGCGACGCGGGCCAACTCGGGCTTTGCCGGATTGGAGTCGGGCGCCTTGGTGTGGATTGATCTTCCCACCGCGACCGAGTCGTTGCGGATCGGTCTGGGTCGGCCGATTGAGGATCTGTCCGTGACGGGGGACTATCTCTACGCTCTGACGAGTCAGGAACTGCATGTGATATCCCTGGCGGGCGGAACGTTGGAGTACCGGGGTTCCATCTCGGTTCCGGGAACGATTGGAGCCGGTCAACGTCGCCTGCGTCTCTTCACCGGCGGCGGGTTGGCATATGCGGTGGATACCCGGGGATTCCGGGTGATTGATCTCAGCCTGCCGGATCAGCCCAAGCTGCTGCGCGATCTCGAGCCGGGTGGCTTCGGCTGGAAGCAACTGGTGCCGACCGGAACCGGAACGGCCCTGGTCGCCGTGGACGCCAACAGCACGGATGACGGGGCCCATGACGTCAGCCTGTTTGATCTGCAACCCGGCGGAACCAACGCCGCGGTGATGACCCAGATTGAGACCCCTGGACTGGCCGAAGCGGTCACGCTCGCCTCCGGATTTGCGTACGTGGCGGATGGCGAAGCCGGACTGCAAGTCGTGCGGTATCTGCCCCGGGATTCCCGGAAGTTGGCGCCGACAGTGACGTTGGCCGAGGGACAGTCCGACGGCCGGGTGGAGGAGAATCAAGTGCTCACCCTGGAAGCCCGCGTTACGGACGATGTGGTGGTCTCGCGGGTGGAGTTCTGGGTGGACGGCGAGTGGGTCGCCACGGACACCAGTTTCCCCTTTGAACTGCGCTACCTGGCCCCGGCTCGCACGGCCACCCGGACGTCGCTGACCGTCCAGGCCCGGGCAATGGACACGGGCGGCAATCGGGCCGTGTCGTCGGATCGGGTGCTGGAGCTGGTTCCTGACGCCACTGCACCGGGGGTCATTCGCGTTTCCCCGGGTTTCTTCGCCCGCACGGATTCCGGTCCCGTGGACCGAATTTCGCTGACCTTTAACGAAGCGATTGAATCCAACACGCTGACCCGGGAGCGCCTTGAATTGGTGCGGCCGGGAGCCGACGGTCAGTTCGATACGGCGGATGACGTCGCGATCTCGGGTGGCACGCTCACCTATCGGGAGGAGTCGGCCACGGCCTTGCTGATCTTTGATGAACTGCTCGCGAAGGGTGCCGTGCAGGTCCGGCTGAAGTCCGGCGTCCGTGATCTTGCGGGCAACGCGAGAACGGATTCGTTCACCTGGAACTTCACCGTGGGATCGCCGCGCGTGGTGGCCACGGCGCCCGCCAATGGTGGCACTTCGGCTGGCTCCGTGCTGGCGGCGGAGTTCAACGGCCCGGTGGATCCAGCCACTCTGCGAGGTCAATGGACGGTGATTGCGTCAGGCCCGGATGGTCGGTTTGGAACGGCGGATGACCTGCCGCAGTTGGGCGGAGCTGTGGAGTACGACGCGGTTGGTCGGCGGGCGACCCTGACGTTCCCGGAGCCGTTGCCCGTGGGGAGTTATCGCTCCGAGATTGCCACTGGCGTGGCGGATGCTGCCGGCAACACCCTGGAGAATACTGAGCGTTGGGAATTCACCGTCTTCCGCGGGGTGCTGGAGGGAACCACACCGGTGAGCCTGAACGTGGGGCTCTTCGGAATGGGCCAGGCCAATGAGTACCAACTCCAGCTTCCCGGAGGCCGCCGTGTGTCGTTCTTTGCGCCGCTGGAATTCGGTACCTGTGCCGCTTGGACGCTGGTGGATCCCAATGGCCAGGTCGTCTTCGCCGACGCCAACCTTTGTCTGCGGCCGTCGGTCATCACCACAATTCTTCCAGGCAACTACCTGCTGCGGGCCGTGAGCACGAGTGAGTCGGGCGGGCGCTCGCGGCTGACGGTCAGCTTTGCCGAGGAACGCTCCCTGACGATGGATCTCACCAACGTGACGTCGACGAATCGGCCCTCGGGCAGTCGGGTTCCGGGTGATCTCGATGTGTATCAGCTACGAATGCCGCCGGGAGAACGGTTTGTGTTTGAGCTGACGGGCGATGCGGCGTGGACGCTCCGCAGTTTCACCGGCGAAGTGCTGTTTGAACGGGAGCGCGGCCAAAATCAGCTGGAGACTCCGGACACCCGGGCGGGCGGTCCGTACCAGTTGGAAGTCGTCGCTCGGTCCGCCTCGGGATATCAGATCCGGCTGACCCGCAATCAGACCCGACGGGTGGCTGTGGATCTCACCGGGAAGACGACCTTTGAAGCTCAGGAATTGTCGGGATCGCGATTCCGGCTGCCGGGAGATCTGGACCTGATTGATTTCACGATTCCCGCGGGAGAGCGCTGGGTGTTCCAGTCGTCGTCCTTCTTCCCGTGCTTCGAATGGTCGCTGCGCCGCAATGTCGGGCGGCCGGTGTTCGGCCCTGGGAATTACTGCGAAGGATCCGGATCGACCGACCTGGCTGGCGGCGTGCGCACGCTCAGTCTGTCCCCGGCGGATGGTGCGGCCGGTGAATTCAATTTCCGGGCGACCAAGGTGGTGGAGCGGACCATCGAGGCGGACCTGCGGGGACTCACCCGGTTCGAAGGTGAAGGCGAACTCACCGTCCCGGGAGCCGCTGACATCTACCGGTTGCACCTGCAGGCGGGGCAGGATTGGTACTTCGTGTCGGCGTCCGATTTCACCTGTCTGCCGTGGGAACTCCGGGCTCCGGATGGCTCGGTGCTCTTCGACTCCTTGACCTGCGATGGCCTGCAACATCCGGTGATCGCTCAATCCGGCGTTCATGAACTGCGGATCCAGGCGGACGACAATCAGACCGGCAGTTACCGGTTCGCCCTGGCGCAGCCCGGTATCGAAACGTTCACCGAGGATCTGACCGGGCGGGACGATGTGTTCCTGACGGGGGATCTGGTCGTTCCGGGCAGCGAACATCGGTGGGAGTTTACCGCGGTCGCCGGGGATCAGTGGTTTCTCAGTGTGGGCCCGATCTCTGGCGGAGGAGAATCCGTCGTTGGCTTGGGTCGGGTCGGACGCGCGGCGGATGGCGATCCGCTGCAATGGCGGTTGGACGAAGTGGGCGGTGCCACGGTGGTCGGCCTGACCACGGCTAACTTCGGCGAAGTCTTCGCCAACCTGGCCCGGGCGGGCACGTATCGGCTCACCCTCACCACGGGAAGCTTTGAAGTAACGCGGTATCAGATTCGCCTCCGCCGGGTGCGCTCGGCGTCCGGACAGTGGCGGCCGTTGCCGGTGGTGGGCGGTCCCACGGGACCCACCACGGCGCTCCTGCTGCATGAGGACGACGTATACGTGGCGGGGGTGTTTGCCGATGGACCTGGCGTGGGCCGCTTGCGGAACGGCGTCTGGACGTTCCTGGGAGCCGCCGCCCGTTCGGAGAACTCCGACGCCCGCGTGCTGACGCTGCTGCACGATGGCACCAACGTGTTGGCGGGAGGAAACTTCACTTCAATTTCCGGAGTGCCGGCGGTGGGCGTGGCGCGCTGGGATGGCACGGCGTGGTCGGCGCTGGCAGAGGGCATCGACACCACGACGACGGCGGGATTCAACTTTGAGGTACGGGCTTTGGCGATGTTCCAAGGTCAGCTGATCGCCGGTGGTCGATTCCGTCGGGCGGGCGGTATCGAGGCCAAGAATGTGGCACGCTGGGATGGAACGGCGTGGTTGGCGTGTCCGTTGGACTTTCCGGTGTTTGGGCTGACCCAGGGCATTGGGGGTCGGCCGGCGAACGACACCAGCGAAGTGGTCAACGCCCTGGCAGCCTCCGACACCACGGTGTGGATTGGTGGCGAGTTTCAGTTCCCGGGTCGGAATCTGGCGAGCTGGAATGGATCCAAAATCCTGAGCGGACCCGGCCTGCAGCAATCTTCCTTCGATGGCGGCGCTATCTTTGGTCTGAGCGTGGCGGGGAATGATTTGCTGGCGGTCGGGCGGTTTACCCGGACGGCCTTGGGCTCGCCGATTTCCCGCAGCGTGGCGCGTTGGGATGGGGCGGAGTGGAAACCGGTGGGCGGCGGGGTCAGCGGCGACGACGTCCGGGCCATTGGCGTCATGGAGGATTCCGTCTGGGTGGGTGGATCCGTGCGCTTCGGCGAGGACTCCACTGGCGGGGGAACCTCGGCCAATGGCCTGGTGCGGTTTCAGGGCGATCAGTGGCTCACGCCGCAGGTGGGACTCCAAATCGGTGAGACAAGTCCGCAGAACTCGGGTTCGGTCAGTGGCTTGGTGGTGCGCGGCAAGCAGATCTGGGTCGTGGGTGACTTCACCTGGTCTGGTGGTTTGGTGGCACCCTATGTGGCCCTGTGGGAGCAGGTGCCGTGAGGGGAAAGCTGAGAGCTGAGAGCTGAGAGGTCGGAAGGGGAAGAATGGTAGGGCGAGGTTACACCGAGCCGTTCGTGTCTCGGCGAGTGACGCGTCAGGAGTCCACGAGCGGACGGCTCCGCGTCGCCCTACCGGCATTTTCCTCTCAACTTTCAACTTTCAACTCATCGAACACTCACCACCACAGAAATGACCGATCGGGCGGCGGGCTGAAGATCCAGTTCGGGGTCTCCTTCGGGAATTGGAAGAACTCCACGTGGCCGTCGCCGAAGAGGATGTTGTAGCGGGCTCGGCCCTTGTAGTTGTGCCAGGCGCTCTGACGGTTGTTGATGTCCCTGTTGGCGTGCCAGTTCCAGTCCCCTTGGATCAGTTTGTTGGCCGGGCTGGTTGCCACCTCCGAGGCGCGGATGGGTGTGGCTTCGTAGGTGCCCTTGGGCATTTTCAGATCGCCCGCGACGTGTTTCACCCGGAAGGAGTCGTGCTGGAATTGCACCAGGTAACTGTTGCCGTAGTCGGTGAAGCAATGCTTGGCCTTGTACTCCTCGTCGCCTTTGTCGGCGGGACACCGGTACACATCAATGGCGGTGGTGTAGCGGTTGAGGGGTCGGTTGGTTTGGTCGATGGAAACACCGAAGGACAGAGCGACACCCGCGTCGAGTTTGTAGGTTCCCTTTTTGCCGCCGCCGGCACCCCAGCCCCACTGCGCCGGATACCAGTCCTGATTGTCACTGGTGTAGAGCATGTAGGCGATGCCGATCTGGTGCTGATTGCTGAGGCAGAGCGTCTGGTTGGCCTTGGATTTCGCCTTGGCCAGAGCCGGCAACAACATGGAAGCGAGAATCGCGATGATGGCGATGACCACCAGCAGTTCGATCAGCGTGAACCCGGAACGACGATGGACTGGGGCGCGGACATCCATGGAGTTGGCCTACTGTGGGCCTTCAATCCGGGCAAGTGATTAGTCGAGAATTGTGCCTGCAGAACACGATTTCGACCCGGGTTCAGCGAGTCTCCGCCTCCAGGTTCATTTGCCCTCGGAAATTCTTTCATGCAGGGCCAGACGGGAGAGTCGTTCCAAGTCCGCGTGGGTGACCGTGGGTAAATGACGTTTCCGATACAGTTCATCGAGGAGGATGTCCGCGATGGCGACGAGCGGCGCCGCCACCAAAACCCCGAGCACACCGAAGGCGGACACTCACAGCAGCATGGAGAAGATCACGCCCAACGGATGCAGCTTTAATCCGCGCGCCATGATTGCGGGAAGGATGACGTTGTTTTCCAGGGCCTGAACCGTGAGGTAGCCAAGGACAACCCACATCGGGGTGAGGCCACCGTCGGCAACTGCAAGCAACAAGGCCGGAACGGCGCTCAGGACCGGGCCGACAAAAGGAATGGCCTCGAAAACCCCCGCAATGATCCCTAACACCAGTGCGTCCATGAAGCCGAAGACCGGCCACATGACGAGAAAAACCAGCAGACCGATCGTCAGCATGCCGACCAGGGTGGCTCCCGCCCATTGAGGCACAAACTGGCCGATTCGCCGGGCGATAATGAGGGTCCGCTCGTGGTGCCGCTCCGGAATCACGGAGAAAAGGGCTCCAAAAACGGGCCAAGGATTCATGAGCGTGAAGGTCACGCCGAAAAAGACAGTCGTGAGCACGACGAGAATCTGCGCCGCGTTGAACGCCACGCCGGTGAAACTTCCGGCGGCTCCGTTCAGCATTTGCGTCAAACTGGAACGGAGCGACCCCGAGTCATCGGCTGCCGGGGGCGAGGCGGGATCCAAGGCCTCGGGTTGAGGTATGGGCTCCCCGGTGGCAGCCTTGACTTCGCCAATTTCCGTGGCGACCTCCGCCTCGAGTTTCTTTTCGGAAAGCGCCGCCTGCTTCTCCATTCGGATCAACGGTTTCTGCAAACGAGACCAGTACTGCGGCAGCTGTTCCGAAAACTTGGCGAGGGAGTTCTTCATCGGACCAAAGAACGCCCAGCCCGTAAGGGCGAGAACCAGCACGAGCCCCGCTGCAATCAGTCCCGTCGCTCGCTTCCGACCTCCGGTCCACGTCCGCAACCGGGCGATGACCGGATTGAGGGCCAGAGTAATCAGCAGAGTCAGCAGAAACGACAGCAGGATGGGCGAGAGCTTGGAAAACGTTGGATAAGCGCGAACAACGCGGCGCCCGCGAGCAGAGGAATCCAGTATCCTGGAGGAGTTCTGGAACCTGCGCGGGGAGCAGAGGACATCTCGTCAAAGATGTTCAGTGTGAAGCCGCATCGGTTGCTGTGGGAAGGGTGAGATCAAGTTCGGGCGCAACAGAATGCAGAAGACTTAGTGGTCAGCACACTAGGGCTTTAAGCGGACTGTTCCGTGTTGTTCGCCCTCCTTGATCTCCGGCGTGGTTCCCGTCGCGGCGGCCTTGAGGGATTGGAAGAGGTAACTGAGTCGGTTCAGCCCGGTGTTGTCCCAGTATTCGGCACGTTCGCCTCGGACGTGGAGTAACACGATGTTGGGATCCTCGGCGCCGCCGGGAAACCAGACCTTGAATGCCGGTTTCCACAGGTCCCGGATGAGTGCGCGGTCCTCCTCAACAGTGGCGTGACCTTTCAGGACCACGCAGTTCGTCCAGCCTTCCAGACCCAGCACTTGCACTCGGCCATCCGCCTCAATCTCCCGCACCTTCGCCGAATCCCGCCCCGTGAAGAGCCAGAGGTCGGCGTTCTCGTCCACTTGGGCCACGGCCATGGGCCGGGCGTGACAGGTGTCCCCGTCCATCGTGACGAGCATCACCGTATCGAAGCTTTTCAGCAGGCCGGACAACTTCTCGATTTGGTTTTCGTTCACTGAATTCCTTGGCCAGCGGGCGCCGTACCAATCGCGCAGTCGTCGTGTAACGTCCTGAGGCGAGGGCTTCTTCGAATCTAGCCCGTGTTTGAGGCGTTCGGGAACGGCGCATCGTGCACGGCTTCTGCGGTCGGCGGTCAGGTGAATTGCAAGGGTCTGAGGGACCACTGTCGTTTCTGATCGTCGGCCAACCGCTGAGATTGGATCCAGCGACAGCACTGACAGTGTTGCCGAACTCAGTCCGTCGTCAGCGCTTCAGCGCGGGCGCGGCTCTCGTCTACTTCCCAGGCCGCATGCCGTCGGGAGTGGCCGATTCTCCTACGCGCTGGGAAGGCCCGGCGATGGCGGGGAGACTAAGTTCGCTCCAAGCGAACCCGGGAACCTCCGGGTTGATGTTGATCTGGAACTGGAGCGGCTCCATTGCGCTGTGGGAGATTTGCCAGGCCGTGTCGGCGGAACTGAACCGCACCTGAATCCTGGCCCCGGGAATCTGGGCGAGCCCTGCCAACAATTGGTTTAGGGCGGCGACGGAGCCGTTGTAGTTCAATTGCGTGGTCCAGTTCAGGAAACGTCCGCCGACAAAGACGCCTTCCGGGCGCGTCAGATTGGTCTGGATCTGCTGATGCAGGGCTTGAGGAAAGTCAGGTGGGAACGCCAGAGCGGGCTGTTTCAGTTCACCTGCCAACGCCCAGGCGGGCAGGCTGGAGGCGGCCAAGAGGAACCACAGGACGACCGTTCGGGAAACCCACTTCATGTTATCGAGTCGACGGCCAACTCGGATGATTCTTAGAGAAAAGTGAGGGCCAACGGCGCGCGTAAACCAGCCGCCCACAATCCAACCTTGATCCGGCAGGTCGGTGTCCGGCGGCAGGAACATGGTTCGCGCCGCGTTCCGATCCGGCAGTCGCTCCGCCTTGATCCCTTTGATTTAAAGAAAACCCCCAACGAGTCCCAGCAGGGCCAAGCCAATGGCACCGAAATAGGCGAGCAAGAGGAGCAGAGTTCCCAGGACTCCGGGCGGCTGGGCGTTGAGCCGTTCAAAGAGTCGCAGGGTTCGGCCAGCAACGATGGGCGCCGGCAGCACGACGGGGTTGTCGGCTTGGATGGCATCAATGAGAGCGATGGCCGATTCGGGAGGGATGGAGCGGGAATCGGGAGAAACGGCAGTCCAGCCCGCGGCTCGGAGTTGGGCCGCCAAACGAGCCTCCCGCCAGGCACCTCGCAGCGGCATCAGCATCAACGCTGCGAGGAACCAGAAGATCAATTGGCCCGTGACGATCCCAGCCCCCGCCAGCGCCAGGACGGCCAGCGCCCGGAACGCCACCTCCAGCCACGGACGCCGACAGAACAAAATAGCATTAAGAAACCAGCCGCCATCAAACGGCAGAAATGGCAGCAGGTTGAAGGCATTAAGCGCCAGAGTCATCAGGGCCAGCTTGCGACCCGCCTCCCATTCCATCATGACGACGGCGACCATCAGGGCGAATCCGATCAGGATTCCGGGCAGCGGTCCCGCCAGGGAAACGACCGCCTTCTTCCACCCTGGGATGTTGTAGCTCTCGCCGGAGACCGCGGCGCCGAACAGCGGAATGAAGAACATTTTCAGATTGCGGTACCCGAAGAGTTTCATCGCCAGCCAATGGCCGGCTTCATGCAACAGGAGAACCGGTACCAGGAAGGCGACCAGTTCCCAGCTCCAGCGCAGTCCACCCAGAACCACAAACAACATCAGCGAACCGGCCAGCCAACTGAGGACCTTGGGCAGGGAGGACTTGGGATTCTGCAGACGTTCCAGTTCGGCGAGGATTGGCGCGTGAGGAGAGGGTTCGGTGTTGAGGGGAAGGTTCGGACTTTCAGAGTTCGCTGCGCTGGTGGAAACCTCTGCCGCTGGCGGTTCATTCGCAGTCTCCTCAGTCTTGTAGACCCCGCGGTCCAATTGGTACTGCTGGCAATAGAGCTCGTACTCGTTGGCGAGGGCATCCCCGGTGGCTTGATCCAGAATTGGCTGGGCTGGAGTCGAAGGACGGAGGGCGAGTTCAGACTGGTGCAAGGCCCACAGTTCCGCGGGAGAAGCCGGGATTTTCCGGATCACTTCCACCCCGGGCGCGGTGTGCAGATCCGGAGGATTAGCGGCCGAGACGAGCCACGGTCCTCCTTGCAGACGGGACAAAAAAAAGTAGCGCTGGATCGTTTTCCGGGGACTGACCATCCGGTTCTCAATCACCATGAAGCGGCCGAGTGCGCTGCCGGACTCGTGCCGCATCTCGAGCAAGGTGCTGTGGATCTCACCGCGACTGCTCTTGAAGACGGCGTACGTGGGATCGAAAAATCCCAGGGACGTCAGTTCGGTCTGGGCGGCGGCCAGGAACCCTTGGGCGTGAGGGTCGACCGACTCAGGCAGGATCCGCAGATCCATTAGCGAGTGAATGAGGGGGATTCGGGGTACGGCAGTCAGGCGAAAGCGGATCAGTTTGAAGATCCACAGCAAAAGGACCGCAGGGGATCGGGCCTGCCACCAACATTCCCGAAAGGACAGTCGCCGGGTGTCGATCTGAAAATAAACGGGGGACATCAAGTGAGGACTATGGTCCTTCGGATTTATATCAGACACAAACTGATTTCCGGAGGACACAGAACAACTTGCGAAGCGCGTCGTTTACGAAGACGATTTCCTAAGTCGCGCGCAATCGCTAATAAACACTTCTGATCCATGAACCTCGACGCGTTTCCCTCCGCCCGGCGTTGCCCGGCGTGTTCTGCCGTGGTGGCGTCCCGAAGGTCCCGACTGTGCGGGGTGTGCGAACAACCTTTGCCGGAGTCAGTCCGCTTTACGCCGGACGAAGCCGCCCAGCAGGCCGCGGAGTTTCAGGAGATTCGTCGGCGCCAGAAATCGTCAGACAGTGAGGCCGGGACCGGGGGGATGGATTCCTACGATATGGGGTCTGATATTGCATCGGATCCAGGCGCTTGCTGAATTGGTCACGCCACCGCTGCCGGCTGGCGCAACAACTCCAAGGCACGCCGGAAATCCTCGGGCAAGGGGGCGTTGAATTCGACCCACTGGTTGGTTCGGGGATGGCGGAACGCCAGCTGCCGGGCGTGGAGCATTTGGCGGGAGGCTTCCCAGCCGGTTTCTTCGGCCAGACGCCGATTTGCTCGGGCGCCGTAGACGGAGTCGCCCACGAGCGGGAATCCGAGGTGCAGGAAGTGCACCCGCACCTGATGCGTCCGGCCGGTGTGAATCTGGGCTTCGACAAAAGAGGCGCTGTGGAGGCGTTCCAGCAGGCGGTAGGTGGTTCGGGCATCCCGGCCATCCCCAGTGGTGACCGCCATCTTCTTTCGCTGAACCGGGTGCCGGGCGATCTTCGCGCGGATTTCGCCCTGGGGCGGCTGTAGGTCGCCGCACACCAGACACTGATATCGCTTCTCGACCTGCCGAGTGGCAAAGGCCTCCTGAAGAGTCCGGTGCGTCAGGTCGTTCTTGGCGACGACGAGGCATCCGGAGGTGTCCCGGTCCAGTCGATGGACAATCCCAGGTCGGGCCACGCCGCCGATGCCGCTGAGTTGTCCCTGGCAGTGGTGCAGGAGGGCGTTGACCAGGGTGCCGTCTTCGTGGCCAGCGGCCGGGTGCATGACGAGGTCGGGCTGTTTGTTCAGCACCACCAAGTCTGAGTCTTCGAACAGGATTTCCAATGGGATGTCCTGGGCCACCACCTCGGAGGGGGTGGTATCCGGCCAGCTGATTTCGACCAGATCACCGGCGCGCGGCGATTGCGCGGGTTTGGGAGGGCGACCGTTAACCCGAACGCACCCCTGGGAGAGCAGGCGCTGGATCTCCCCGCGGGAACTGGATTCGTATCGGCCTTGGAGAAAGCGGTCGAGACGCTGACCGGGCAGCGATTGTTCCACGGTGAAGACGTCGAGTTCGGGCATGTTCAACTGGTGACCCGTCCGGCGGTTTCGGATTTGGGTCTCAGCGTGAAGAACAGAGCGATGCCGGCGGCAAGAATCAAGAAGCTCGTGGACTGTCCGGGCGTAAACATTCCAGCGGCGGGCCGGGAGATGATGTCGTAGTCACCCCGGAACCATTCGGTGAAGGCGCGCAGGACGGCATAGCCGGTCAGGTAGAGAGCAAAAATTTGGCCCGGGAACTTGCGTCGGCCGAAGCCCCACATCAGAGCGGCGAAGAAGGCGAGATTGAGTAGGGATTCGTAAATCTGGGAGGGATGAATGGGCTGATGCCCCGTGGGATGGCTGAGGGGGAAGCGGATGGCCCAGGGTAGGTCGGTGGGGCGTCCGTAGCAGCAGCCGTTGAGCAGGCAGCCGACCCGGCCGAAGGCGTGGCCGAGGGCGATACCCGGGGCAAGGCAGTCGGCCATGGTCCAGAGCGGCAGTTTCATGGCTCGGATGCGCCAGATTCCCACGAGGATTGCCAAGATGAGGCCGCCGTAGAAGACGAGTCCGCCCTTCCAAACGGCAAGTGCTTCGGAAAGAGGTTGTCCGGCGAAATCGCGGTTCCAGTAGCTGATGACGTAGAGGAGTCGGGCGCCAATCAGGCCGGCGCCGACCAACCAGGGGGCGAGGTCATACACGACTTCGCCCTTTAGTCCGGCCCGCCGGGCGTTGTAGGAGGCGGAGGCCAGTCCGAAGAGGAATCCCAGCGCCACCAGCAATCCGAAAGAATGGATCTGGAGGTCACCGAGATGGAACAACGTTGGTTTCACGTGCCGGCCAGCGTAGTCAGCAGCGGAGTGAAGCGAAAGCGTTTGGAAGAAGCTGAGAGCTGAGAGCTGAGAGCTGAGAGGTCGGAAGGGAAAGATGGTAGGGCGACGCTCTGCGGAGCCGTTCTTCGGTGGACGGGCGACGCGCGAGTTTGCTGCGGCGGTTAGGAGGGCGCGAAGCGTTTATAGAGGTAGGAATGGGGGATTGACCCCACCCCTCCCTCCGAACCGGACGTGCGGATCTCCCGCATCCGGCTCTCCAGTTGGTGAGTCACCCGCAGGTGGCGGGACTGGAGCG
>JAFLEF010000088.1 GCA_017309115.1 Verrucomicrobiota bacterium
CGGCCGAGCCGTTCGACTAGCCTGGGAAGGGGGACGAATCTGGAAAACATGAAAACAGGAAAGGGAACGGGAGAGGGGGAGAAAGTGGGAGGGGGAGACTGGGAGAGACGGTAAAGGGAGCGCGAAGCGTTTGGAGTGCGGCAGCCCTCTGCCGCTTTGGGGCGCGTCGATGCCAGGTGGCCGCCAGAGTTACTCCACGTCCCAGCCGCCGGGACGACTCGGAGGGGGCGAGGATCCGCCGAGCCGTTCGCGACCCGGCGAAAAGGCGCGTGGGTGGTCCACAGAGGAACGGTTCCGCGGAGCGTCGCCCCACCGGGCTGGTCTGGACGGCCCAGCGGTCCATCCCTACCGCTTACCCGCCAGCCGCTCGGCCGCTTGGGGGGCGGGGATTCCGTCGAGGCGGATGAGCTTGTGCTGGGAGGTGGCGCCGCGGGCGAGGGTGACTGCGCGTCGGGGTAGATCCAGTTGCGTGGCGAGAAACTCCAGGACCGCCTCGTTGGCGGCCGAGTCCACCGGGGGGGCGGTGACCTTGAGCTTCAGTTCGGCTCCAACCACACCGGCGAACTCCGTGCGCTTGGCCCTAGGTTGAACCTTGAGCGCCAGCCACACCGCGCCGTCCTGTTCGCGCAGGAACGGTGGGAGGGGGTTGGGAACAGGTTGGGCGGAGGACATTCTCGGAAGATGGAACCGCGGATCGCACGGATCGCTCGGATACGGAGTCAGCGGAGTCGAAATCTTGAGTGGTCAGTCTTGTGTCCCGGCGGACGAAGTTCAATCGCCCGAAACTCCAAACTTGTCATGCCAGGGCGGGCGCCGGGCATTCTGGAGCGCGCATGCCCACGATGACTCCCCTGCGCCGCGTTCACCATGTGGCGATCATTTGTTCCCGATACGATGTGTCTCGAGCGTTCTACGTGGAGGTCCTGGGACTGCGGGTGGTGGCGGAGCACTACCGGGCGGAACGGAAGTCGTACAAGCTCGACCTGGCGTTGCCCGGAGGTGAACAGATCGAACTGTTCTCGTTTCCGTCACCGCCGCCGCGACCGTCGCGGCCCGAGGCTCAGGGGTTGCGTCATCTGGCCTTCGCGGTGGACAACGTCGATGAGTCCAAGGCCTGGCTGGAATCGCTCGGCGTTTCGGTCGAACCCATTCGTGTCGATGAGTACACCGGGCGGCGCTTCACGTTCTTTGCCGATCCCGACGGACTGCCATTGGAGCTGTATGAGTGCCCCGTTACCGAAGACGTGGTTTACCGCGAATGAACGCGAATCGGGAGGAGAGAAGCGGGAGAAAGGCGAATCTGGAAAACAAGAAAACAGGAAGGGGAGCGGGAGAGGGGGAGAAAGTGGGAGGGGGAGACTTGGGTGACGATGAAGCTTCACCGGAGGACTTTTGACGCCGACCACCAAGAGCCGCGTTCCTCCGCTGCGCTGGGAAGCGCGGGGACGGCCCGGAGGTCCATCCCTACCCTCAGGGACGCAGACGGAGGTAGAGTTCCACCAGCCCGCGTTCGTAGCCCCAGCCCACGGCGAGAATGAACGCGGCCATCAGCAGGGGCGAGAAATCGAGTTTGCCAATCTGCAACGGCAGCCAGCGCAGGGGCACCAGCAGGACGCCGCCGACTTGGTGAATGAAGTCCCAGAAGGGATGCGCTCCGAGGTACACGTAAGTATTCACCATGCGCAGCACCAGCAGACCGGTTAGCAGCCAACGCACGGAGAGCCAAATGCCGGCGGCGACGAGCAGGGATTGTTGGGCCAGTTGATCCAGGTTTTGAACGGGAGGGAGAACGCCCAACCCGCTGAGCGGCCAGCGTCCCACGAACCAGACCAGTCCGGCGGCGATCGTGGGAATCAGCAGCGCCACCACGACCGGCAGGCGGGCCAGGGGACCGAGGGTCTCGTGGAAGAAGCGGCCCCACGTGGCGGGCTCGCGGCAGGCGCGGGACAGGGCGCTCAAGGCCAGCATCCAGGCGAGGAACAGGATGAGCGTCCAGAGGAAGCTCAGGCAGGAGAACGCGAGCAGACGAACGAAGAAGTCGGGCCGGAAGGGAACACTGGCGGGCGTGGGCGACCATTCCGGGACGGTGCCGAGCACTTCAGCTAAGGGCGCGTACAGGAGGGGTCGCAGCAACAGCAGCGCCGCCAGGGCCATCAGGGGCTTCCAGCTGCGCTGCCGGCGGGACTCGGCCGGCTTGAGGTTTCCCAACAGCGTGCCGGCCTTGTGCACTGGACCTCCTGAGCCAATCCCCAGCACTGATAGCCCGAGCACAAGGGCGACCAGGTCGAGCAGGAGGTTGAAGAAAGCCATGGGACGAAAAGCAAAGCGCCGGCACCTGGCCGGCGCAACGCGGGCGTTAGCCCGGTCCAACTGGAGCCGGCTCGCCGTTACTTCATCATCTTCAGCAGCGTGTCCGCCATGTCGCTCGGCGTCGCCGCGATGCCGATGCCGGCGGCGCGGAACGCTTCGATCTTGGCTTCGGCGGTGCCCTTGCCGCCGCTGACGATCGCGCCGGCGTGGCCCATTCGGCGTCCCGGAGGAGCGGTGGCGCCGGCGATGAAGCCCGCGACCGGCTTGGTGCCGTGCTGACGAATCCAGTCGGCCGCCTCCTCCTCGGCGGAACCACCGATTTCACCAATCATGATGATGCCGTGGGTTTCGGGATCGGCCATGAACATCTGGATGACGTCCAAGTGCGAGGTGCCGTTGACCGGGTCGCCGCCAATGCCGACGCAGGTGCTCTGACCGACGCCGCGGGTGGTGAGCTGATAGACCGCCTCGTAGGTGAGGGTGCCGGAGCGGCTGACCACGCCGATGTGGCCCTTCTTGTGAATGTAACCGGGGGCGATGCCGATGCGGCAACCGCCGTGGCTGTCAGGACCGGTGCCGGGGGTGACGAGTCCGGGGCAGTTGGGCCCGATCAGGCGGGTCTTGGATCCGCCCATGGCGCGTTTGACGGCGACCATGTCGCGAACGGGAATGCCTTCGGTGATGGCGACCACGAGTTCGAGGCCGGCATCGACACCTTCGAGAATGGCGTCGGCGGCGAACGGCGGCGGCACGAACACGGCACTGGCGGTGGCACCGGTCTGCTTCACGGCATCAGCCACCGTGTCGAAGATGGGAACCTTGGTACCCTTGTGTTCAAAGAACTGACCGCCCTTGCCGGGCGTGACCCCGGCGACCACCTGGGTGCCGTAGTCGAGCGACAACTGGGCGTGGCGGGCACCGAACGAACCGGTGATGCCCTGGACGAGAACCTTGGTTTGGGGAGTGACGAGAATGGCCATGGAAATGGAAAATCGAGAGTCGAAGTAACGGAGGGAACTAGTGGGCGTGCCGTTGGTGGATACACACCGTGTTGTTGTCGGGATCCAGAATGAACGCCTTCTGGCAAACGGGGGTGGGGAAGGGTTCCATCTTAAACCGAACCTGTTGGGCTTTGAGGTGGGCAATCGCGGCGTCGAAATCCTCGACCTCCAGCGCGACCACCGCCCCGTCGGACGAGGGATTCCAACCCGGGGCGACGCCCAGCGACAGCGTGCTGGCGCCGAGATCATACTCGGTCCATTGCATGCCGCCGGGTTCGCCGACCACCATCGTGGCTTTCAAGCCGAGGATCCCTTCGTAAAAAGCCCGCGATCGAACCATGTCGGTGACCGCGTAGCAGGAGAAGGCTATTTCAGTGCAGCGAATCATGACACCGGTTAGCCGACGGCTTTAACCACCTTTTGAGCGGCGTCCGCCATGGTGTCGCCGGTGATGAGCGTCAAGCCGGAGGTGGCCAGCGTCTGTTGGCCGGCCTTCACGTTGTTGCCTTCGAGGCGGACGACCAGCGGGAGCGTCAGACCGGTTTCCTTGACCGCTTCGACAATGCCGGTGGCGATCACGTTGCAGTCCATGATGCCGCCGAAGATGTTCACCAGAATGCCCTTCACCGAGGGGTCGGTGAGGATGATCTTGAAGGCGGCCGTGACCTGTTCCTTGGAAGCGCCACCCCCGACGTCGAGGAAGTTGGCCGGGCTGCCGCCGAAGTGCTGGATGATGTCCATGGTGGACATGGCCAGACCGGCGCCGTTGACCAGGCACGCGATGTTGCCGTCGAGCTTGATGTAATTGAGGCTGAACTTGGAGGCCTCGACTTCGAGCGGCGATTCCTCGGCCAGATCGCGCATGGCCAGAATATCCTTGTGGCGGTAGAGCGCGTTGTCATCGAGACCGATCTTGGCGTCGACGCAGACGATGGTTTCCTTGCCTTCGGGCGTTTCGCAGATGGCCAGCGGATTGATCTCGACCATGGCGGCGTCGCATTCCCACCAGGTCTTGTAAACGCCGGCGATGAGCTTGCAGGCCTGGTTGAATAGGTCGCCCTTAAGACCCAGGGCGCTGGCGATCTTGCGGGCCTGGAAGGCCTGCAGACCGACGGCGGGATCCACCCATTCCTTGACGATCTTCTCAGGCGTCTTTTCCGCGACTTCCTCGATGTCCACACCGCCCTCGGTGCTGGCCATGATCAGCGGGCGGGAATTGGCACGATCGAGCAGGACGGCGAGGTAGAACTCCCGCTTAATCTTCTCGGCGCCGGCCACCAGGATGGTGCTGACCACTCGGCCGTCGGGGCCGGTCTGCTTGGTGACGAGCGTCTTGCCGAGCATGTTTTCGGCAATGTGGACGGCCTCGTCGAGGGTCTTGGCGAGTTTGACGCCGCCTTGGAAGCCGTGGGTGAAGGTGCCTTTGCCGCGCCCACCGGCGTGGATCTGCGACTTGATGACCAGCAGCTTCTGTCCGGCGTTGAAGAGCTTTTCGGAGATCGCGCGGGCTTCGGCGACGGTGGTGCAGGGTTCCCCGGGAGGAACGGCGACCCCGTACTGTTTCAGCAGCTGCTTGGCCTGGTATTCGTGGATGTTCATTCGTGGTCTAGTTCAAATCAGGTAACGCCGGATACAGGATCCGGACCGTCGGTCAGGAGGTCGCGGCCGGCTCCGGGAACCCATTCCCCGAGATCGGCCGTGCGACCACTCGGATCACCGGTTTTCCAAGGGGACGACCTTGAGTCCGACCGGTCCGGTGTACACGGACTGCGGGCGGATCAGGCGGTTGTCGGCCAGCTGTTCCAGCACGTGGGCGGTCCAACCGCTGGTGCGGGCGATGGCGAAAATGGGGGTGAACAGGTCGGTCGGAATGCCGAGGCTGTAGTACACCGTGGCGCTGTAGAAATCGACGTTCGCGTGGAGGTTCTTCTGGGCGAGCATCAACTCGGCGATGCGTTCGGACATCTGGATCCACTTGGGTTCGCCCAGCTTGGCCGACAGCAGCTGGGCCATGCGCTTCAGGTGCGGGGCGCGGGGGTCGAGCACCTTGTAGACGCGGTGGCCGATGCCCATGATCTTCCGCTTCTGCTTGAGGCACTCGTCGACGTAGGCATCAACCTTGGCCAACGTACCGATCTCCTGGAGCATCTTGATCACGCCTTCGTTGGCGCCGCCGTGCAGCGGTCCCTTGAGGGTGCCGATGGCGGTGGTGATCGCGGAGTACATGTCGCTGAGGGTGGCGATGGTCACCCGGGCGCTGAAGGTCGAGGCGTTCATGCCGTGGTCGGCGTGCAGCACATAGCACATGTCCATGGTGCTGACCTTCTCCGCGGACGGCTTCTCGCCGTCGATCATGTACAGGAAGTTGGCGGCCTCACCCAGGGTCGGATCGGGATGGACCAGCGGCAGACCCAGGCGTGCGCGGTGGAAGTAGGCGGTGACCACCGGAATTTGGGCGATGAGCCGCAAGGCCTTGCGGCGTTGGGCATCCATCGTGTCGTCGTCGGCCACGGTGTCGTAACAGCCCAGGGCGCTGACGCCGGTGCGGAGGGCGTGCATCGGCGGGCAGTCGGCGGGGAACCGGCTGAGCATGTCGATGACGCCCTGGGGCAGTTCGCGGTACCCGGCCAGGATGGTCTTGAGCTCGGCCAGTTCCTTCTGGTTCGGCAGATGGTTGTGGTGGAGGAGGTACACCACTTCCTCGTAACTCACCTTGCCGGCTAGCTCGTCGATGTCATAGCCGCAATACACCAATTGGCCGATGTCCCCGCGGACATCACTCAAACGAGTATGGGCGGCGACGATGCCTTCCAGACCTTTAGAAACGGCGGAAGGAGTAGAGGCAGATTCGGGGGCGGGAGTGCTCATCGAAAAATCGGATAGAACGGGCGCAAAAGCGAAGGAAGTCTGTTCCCGGAAAGCGATGCGTCAACGGATTTCCCTACGGAAGAGACATGATTGACGCCGAATTGTGGGAAACGGCCGAAATTCCGGGGGGTGGCTTCTGAAAAATGCCGGCTCCAGGTTGGGCGTTCCCCGGGGCTGGTGGACGAATCAACGGGAAACACTCCGTTCCGTCACGGGGAACTCCAGCACCACCCGCAGTCCACCATCCTGACCGCTCTGAAGTTCCAGCGATGCCTCCTCGCCGTACAATTGGTCCAAGCGATCCCGGCAATTGGTCAGTCCAATTCCGGAGTCCACCGGCTTTCCCGGGTCGTAGCCCTTCCCGTTGTCCTCGACCTCCAACCGCAGACGCCCGGGTTCCACCCGGCGGGATCGCAGGGTAATCGTTCCCGGCCGGGCCTGGGGTTCGATGCCGTGCTTGATCGCGTTCTCCACTAGGGGCTGCAGGATCAGGTTGGGAACCTGCAGGTCGAGGGTGCCTCCCTCGATTTCCCGGCGCACCGTCAGGCGGCCGGAGAAGCGGATCAACTCAATGCCCAGGTAGCGGTCGAGGAAGGCCAATTCGTCCCGGAGCGCCACCCAGGGTCGGTCAGTTCGGTGCAGGGCTTCCCGGAGGAGTTCGCTGAGCCGGACCAGCATGGTATCTGCGGCATCCACGTCGCGGTACATCAGGGCACTCACCCCATGCAACGCATTGAAGAGGAAATGCGGGTTGAGCTGCATTTGGAGCGCCTGAAGCCGGGCTTCGGTCAGGCGACGTTCGAGTTCCAATTCCCGTCGTTCCCGGAGGCGGGTTTGCTGATACAACTCCGCCGCATGGGTGGCGACCACGACCACCCAGTAGACCAGCATGTTGAACACCAGGGTCGCGACCAGGGCATAACGCAGGGTCTCGCCGAAGGGCTTACCGTCGAGCCAGACCGTCAGACCGGCCCGAAGCAGCATCCACACGAGGGAAAACACCACGCTGGCCAGGAGGTGCAGGACGACCAGCAGGTGCAACGGGGCGCTGCCCAACGGAAAACGCCGGGCCAGCTGGATGGCCGGGAGGGACAAGAGCGCAAAGGTGTACCAATCGGCGAGGGAACGGATGAGAGCGAACTTCCAGGTGACGGGTGCGCCAACCTTGGCCTGGGTGAGGTACAACTGACCGGCAAAGGCTAGTCCCACCAGGGTCCAGCCAAGCACGAACGCCAGCAGCCCGAACCAGCGGGTGAACGGGGCGGTCGGCAGAGGGGATTGGGGGGCGCGGGCCGTGATGGGCACCAAACTGACCGGAGCCGGACGCGTTGAAAACCGGAATTCCGCCGGGCGCCTCCGTTGGCCCCGGTGGTGCGGGGTTGCGCCAGCCCCGGCTCTTCCGCACCGTTCAGACGAATGACTCCCGCGCCCAAGAAAGTGGCTCCCGACGCCGAACGATCGTTGCGACGGTTGCTTATGGTCCTGGGAGCGCTGGGCGTCGTGGCGGCAGGGCTGGTGACTTGGTTGGTGGCTCGGCCGGCTCCGGCGGGATCGGCTCGAAGGAGTGCGGGGGTGGTCACCACCGTTCATCCGCCGACGGCCGTGTTCACCGAGATCACCTCGGCGTCGGGAATCACCTTTCAGCACGAAAACGGAGCCCGCGGTCAGAAACTGCTGCCCGAAACGATGGGCGGAGGCGTTGCGGTCCTGGATTTCGATAACGACGGCGATTC
Organism: Verrucomicrobiota bacterium; assembly: GCA_017309115.1. Classification (GTDB taxonomy): domain Bacteria; phylum Verrucomicrobiota; class Verrucomicrobiia; order Limisphaerales; family UBA9464; genus UBA9464. The sequence goes on from JAFLEF010000088.1 coordinate 7,913, forward strand.
GGACGTGCTGTTCGTCAATTCCACTTGGTGGCCGGATGACCCTCGGGCGAAAACGAATCGACCGCCGACCTCGGCTCTGTACCGCAATGACACGCCCAAGGGCGGCGCCATCCGGTTTACGGACGTCACGGCGGGCTCGGGGCTGGACGTCAGTCTCTACGGAATGGGCGTGGCGTGCGGTGACTTCGACAATGACGGCTGGGTGGATGTGCTACTGACCGCAGTGGGCGGGAATCGGCTATTCCGAAATCAGGGCGGGAAGTTCACCGATGTCACCGCTGAGGCGGGTGTGGCAGGTCCGCGGGGCAAGTGGTCCACCGCGGCCACGTGGGCGGATGTCGACAACGACGGAGACCTGGATCTGTACGTCGGGAACTACGTTCGTTGGTCGCCGCAGTTGGACTTCGAGGTCAATAATCAGTTGGTCGGGGTGGGACGGGCGTACGGTCGCCCGTGGAATTTCCCGGGAGAAGTGCCCCTGTTGTTCCGCAACGACGGCGGTCGACCGGGTCAGATCCGCTTCACGGATGTTTCGGCCCAGAGTGGGCTGCAGGTGACCAACCGGCCGACGGGCCTACCGGCGGCCAAAACCCTGGCGGTGGCCCCGATGGATCTGAATCAGGACGGCTGGATGGACTTTGTGGTGGCCAACGACACCGTGCAGAACTTCGTGTTCACCAATCGGCACGACGGGACCTTTGCCGAAGTGGGCGAGATGGCCGGGGTGGCCTTCGATGCCTTCGGTCAGGCGCGAGGGGCGATGGGTATTGATGCCGCCCGCTTTCGCAATGATGACGCCGTGGGTATTGCGATCGGGAACTTCGCCAACGAAATGAACGCGTTGTATGTCGCCCGACCCGGACGGGGCAGTGACCAGTTGCTGTTCACCGATGAAGCGGTCTCCGAGGGATTGGGTCCGGCGAGTCAGGCGCTCTTGAAGTTTGGGTTGTTCTTCTTCGACTACGACCTGGATGGGCGCCTCGATGTCCTCACGGCCAACGGACACATTGAGGACGAAATCGAGAAGGTTCAGCCCGGAACCCGATACCGTCAGCCAGCGCAGTTGTTCTGGAATGCCGGCGGGGCGCCGGCCTTTGTGGCGGTTGATCCGGCCCATGCGGGTAGCGATCTGTTTCGGCCCTTGGTCGGGCGCGGTAGTGCTTATGGGGATTTTGATGGCGACGGGGACTTGGACGTCATTCTCACCCAGCTCACGGGTTCGCCGCTGGTGCTCCGCAATGATCAGAAGCTGGGCCATGGCTGGATCCGGCTGAAGCTGGTGGGGCGTCGCAGTAATCGGGACGCCATTGGAGCCTGGGTGCAGGTTCGGGCAGGGGGACGAACCCTGGCTCGGCAGGTCATGCCGACCAAGAGCTACCTGTCGCAGAGCGAACTGCCGATCACGATCGGTCTGGGAACGGGTCAGCCGGACGAGGTGAAGATTATTTGGCCGGGCGGTCGGGAGCAGTCAGTGACTGGATTGCGGAGTGGTCAGTCGGTGACGGTTGAGGAGGCGCCTTGAAGCGGGGTTAACCGCAGATTAACGCCGATTCACGCAGATTTCTGAATGGGTTGTTTCGAGGAGAAGATCGGAGCCGTGGGAAGATTTAGGGCCTCGGTAAGTGTTCCTTCCGAAAACAAATCTGAGGGAATCGGCGTCGATCTGCGGATGACTTCGGTCAGGTGAACCGGGAACCAGGGACAACTTGGGATTGTGAACAAGCCGGGAAAAAGCGGAATTGAGAGAGCCCCGGCGGCGTGACCATGGTGGGGCGTGCAAGAGCCTGCCGATTCTGTGTTCGACTCCCTCGCTGCGGAAGTTCCGCCCGAGGTGGCTCCTCCCATCCCGGTGATTCCGGCTGCGGCTCCCGTAGCTCCCGCCGCGCCGCCGCCCGCGATTGATCTCAAGAAAGCCCGCCGAACCCGGCAATCGGCGCCACCCGCCCCGGGTTCGATCGACCGACTTCCGCCGCATTCCCTGCCGGCCGAACAGGGGGTGCTGGGCTGTATTCTGCTTTCCCCAACGGATTGCACCGGCGTGTGCGTCGAGAAGCTGAAAGGCGGACCGGAATCGTTCTATGACCTGCGGCATCGAACTCTCTACGAAAACCTCGTGGAAATGTACGACGGCAAGCAGCCGGTCGACCTGATTACGGTTCAGCAGCGGTTGAAGGACGCCGGGATGCTCGAGGCCGTGGGTGGAATTACCTACCTCTCCGGGCTGATGGATGCGGTGCCGAGCGCTGCCAATCTCGAGTATTACCTCGGCATTGTCCGGGAGAAACATCTGCTCCGCCGCATGCTGCAAGCCTGCACCAACGTCATCGGGCGGGTGCACGAGTCGGAGGGAGAAGTGGATCAGCTGCTGGACGAGGCCGAACGCGACATCCTTCGCATCAGTGAGGAACGTGAGGAAGGGGCCTCCAAGAACATCAAGGACCTCGTCAACCACGCGATCAACATCATCCAGGATTACCACAGCAAACAGGGTCAGCTGAGTGGTGTGCCCTCGGGATTCGCGGATTTGGACAAGATGACCCACGGACTGCACGGCGGGGAAATGATCGTCATCGCCGGACGCCCCAGCATGGGCAAAACCTCTCTGGCGATGAACATTGCCGAGCATGCTGCGGTAAACGAGCGGCTGCCGGTGGGCGTGTTCAGCCTGGAAATGACTGCCGATTCGCTCGTGGTTCGTATGCTGTGTTCCCTCGCCCGGGTGAACAGTCGAGCTGTCCGGGAGGGCTTCCTGCGGGAACGAGATTTTCCCCGGATCACCGCCGCGGCCTCCAAGATGGCCAAGGCGCCTCTGGTCATTGATGACACCCCGGGACTTTCCATTCTTCAGCTGCGCGCCCGAGCCCGCCGGATGTGGCAGCAGCATGGCATCAAGTTGTTCGTCATCGACTACCTTCAGCTGCTCCATTCCAGCTCCCGCAAGGCCCAGGACAACCGGCAGCAGGAGATCGCGGACATTTCTAGCGGCGTGAAGTCCCTCGCCAAGGAACTGAATGTGCCGGTCATCGTCCTGTCGCAGCTCAACCGCGAACTGGAGAAGGACAAAAACCGCAAACCGCGCCTGTCGGATCTGCGCGAATCGGGCTCCATTGAACAGGATGCGGATGTTGTTGGTCTGCTGTACCGCCCTCGCGATGACGATGATGAAGATAAAGACAAAGAGCGGGCCGATCCGCCGGACGACGGTCTCAATGCGGTCCCGGTCAATCTGCTCATCGCCAAGCAACGCAACGGCCCCACGGGGGATGTTGAGCTCACGTTCCTCAAAGGCATCACGCGCTACGAGTCGAAGTCGAAGATTGGCGATGGCGACGGGGAATGAAGAGCGGGGCTGGCGAGGGTTCCCAGAGTTTGGAGGTTGCGCTGTTGGGCTTCGTTGAGTCTCATCCGCCGTCTTTCAGAGGGTTTTGGCATCAATGGACAATTCTTGGGGTAGAACTTTGGCGTCAGCGCTGCCGTGGGGGTGGCGTTGGCTGATCGCGCTTTTGTGGGGGGCAGCGTGTCTGAGCCAAGCCTTCGCCCAACTTGAACCTCCCTCGGCTCCGGAGATTGCCGAGATCAAGGTTCGGTTCGTGGGACCGGCGACGGTTAGCGAGGATCTGATCCGGGGCAACATCCGCAGTCGGGTGGGCGATAAGTTCAGCCAAAACACGGTCGACGATGACGTCGCCAACCTCTTCAACACCGGTTTCTTTTACAACATCCGCATCTCTCAGCAGCGGGCCGAGGGTGGGAAGCTGATCCTGATCTATCTGGTGCAGAGCAAACCGATTCTCACGGAGATTCGATACTCTGGGAACAAGCGGTTCAGCGTGAACAAACTTCGGCGCAAGACGACTTCCAAGGTGGGCGAGCCACTGGACGAACGGAAACTGTTTGCCGACGCGCAGGAGATTAAAAAGGCCTACGAAAAGGCCGGCATGCAGAACACCACGGTGACGCCGCTGCCGAGCATCAACGAGCAATTGGGTCGGGGAACCGTGACCTTCGAAATCAAGGAGGCTCCCAAGGTTCGGATCACCGCCGTGACCTTCGAGGGGAATCAGGCGTTCACCGATAAGCGGCTGCGCAAGGTCATCAAGACCCGCCGTTGGAACTGGTTTGGCTGGCTGACCGGCGCCGGCAAGTTCAAGGAGGAGCAGTTCGACGAGGACAAGGAGAAGCTCCGCGAGTTCTACGGCGAGAACGGCTACGTCGATTTCGAGATCAAGCAGATCGAGTTTGAGTTCGCCCGGACGAACCGGATGCAGATCGAGTTCACGGTTTCCGAGGGGCAACAATTCCGGGTGGGTTCGGTGACGTTCGAGGGCAACAAGCAATTCACCGAGGCGGAGATTGTGGCCAACATGCGCGATGATCGCGGAGTCCTGACCAAGCTGCGGTTGGTTCCCGGGGCGATCTTCAAGCCGGGTGATCTGGAGAAGGACATCCAGGGGTTGCAGAATTTCTACGGTTCCCAGGGACACATCGATGCCCGGGTCAGTGCGCAAAAGATTCCCAACGTGGAAGCCCGCACGATTGACCTGAAATATATGGTTCAGGAGGGCAATCGGTCCTTCATCGAGAAGATCGAAATCAAGGGCAACACCAAGACCAAGGACAAGGTCATCCGCCGCGAACTGGCGGTCTCACCCGGCGAAACCTTCGACATGGTCCGGGTGAAGATCAGCAAGCAGCGGTTGGAGCAGATGAATTACTTCGAGAAGGTCGACACCAAGGACGCCTTCACGGATGCCGCGGGCCAGCGCAACCTGATTGTGGCGGTCGAGGAAAAGAATACAGGGAACGTGGCGTTGGGTGCTGGTTACAGTTCGGTGGACAAATTGGTGGGTTACATCGAAGTGACCCAGGGCAATTTTGATTTGTTCAACCCGCCGACGTTTACCGGTGGCGGTCAGAAAGCGCGGGCCCGAGCCCAGATCGGTACCCAGCGGCAGGACTACATTCTGGGCTTTACCGAACCGTGGTTCCTCGGACGGCGCCTCCGTCTCGATACCGAGTTGTACTACCGTGATCTGCAGTACCTCTCGGACAACTACACACAGACGGTGCTCGGTGGCAGCCTCGGACTGACCAAGGCGCTGCCGTACAACTTCACGCTGAACACGACCTACACCCTGCAAGAGGTCGATATCATCCTCGACAATTCCTACCTCAACAGTTTTGCGACCACGGTCCAGCAGGTCCAATTCGCCACGAACAACGGTCAGGTCTCGATTATCGGTACCAATTCGGTTCCGGCAGAGCTTCCGGTGTTCTTGCAGCAGGCCGGAGAGACCCTGGTCTCCAGCCTCAACTGGACGCTATCGCACGACACCCGCAACAACTTGATGCTCCCGACGCGGGGGCATCTGGTTCAGTTTGAGCCGATGCTGGCGGGTGGGCCGCTGGGCGGTCAGGCCAGTTTCTATCAATTGGAGCTCAAGGGTTCCCAATACTGGTCCCCGGCGAACCTGTTCTCCCCGGCGAGCGACACCTACGACTTCTTCAAGGAACACATTCTGGAACTCGTGGGCAACATCGGCATCGTGGACGCCTACGGAAGCGGTGACCGCGGTCTGGTGGGAGTCACGCCCATCTTCAACCGGTACTATCTGGGCGGCATGTACTCGCTGCGCGGCTTCGAGTTCCGCGAAGTCGGTCCGAAACAGATTGGTACCGGCGAGCCCACGGGCGGTGGTACCTATTGGTTCAGCTCGGCGGAGTACAGCGTTCCGGTGATTCCTCGCGTACGGTTCGCCCTGTTCTTTGATGCGGGTATGGTCTATCCCGATGCTTACAGCTTCCGACCCGAAGAATACTTGGATGGCACGACGACCGGACTGTACAATTCCAACTGGGGCTTGGGTCTGCGACTCAACCTGCCCATCGGTCCGCTCCGCTTGGACTACGGCATTCCCATCAAGACCGACCAGTTCAACGATGGTGGCGGCCGTTTCCAATTCGGCGTTGGCTACACCCGCGATTTCTAAAAACCTGAAAGCCTGATCGATCCATTGAAAATGAAACGTATCCTTAGCACCGTTCTGCTGCTCGCCTGCGTGGCCATTGCCCAGCCGGCCCAAGCCCAGACCAAAATTGCCGTCGTCGACCTCAAGAAAGTATTTGATGGTTACTGGCGCACCAAACAGGCCGATGCGCAGTTGAAGGAACGGGCTGCCGACTTCGAAAAGGCCCGCAACGGTTTGATCGAAGACTACAAGAAGTCGAACGATGAATTCCGCAAGGCCAACGAGTCCATCAATGACCCCGCCGTCTCGCAGGAAGAGCGCGACCGCCGCAAGAAGGACGTTGAGAAGCGCCTGCAGGACGTGCGCGAACAGGAGAACAGCATCCGCACCTTTGACCAAAACACCCGTCAGGCCCTGGGCGAACAGCAGGCCCGGATGCGCGAGAGCGTGCTCAAGGACATTCGCGGGGTGCTGGACGAGAAGTCCAAGGCCGCTGGTTACAACCTCGTGTTTGACCTCGCCGCCACCACGATCAATCAGACCACGGTGATCATGTACAACAACCTGGCCGGAACTGAATCCGACCTCACCGAGGTGGTGCTCAAGCAGCTCAACGCCAATGCTCCGGCGGACATCAAGGTTCAGGAAGTGGAACCGAAGAAGGACGACAAGTAAGCGTTCCCCACAATCTTTCGAAGGCGCGGAGGTTCACTCACCCGCGCCTTTTTCTTTTTCCCAGTCTGGTTCAGACTCCCCCGTCTCAACCCCTGTTTCATGACTTCGGCAATCATCGTGGCGGCCGGCCGGGGCACCCGGATGGGTCCCCAAGTGGACAAACTGTTTCTCGAGGTGGCCGGAGCTCCGGTCATCGTTCACACGTGGCGTCGGTTTGATGCCTGTCCCGGCGTTGATGAACTGGTGCTGGTGGTGCGGGCCGGAATGGAATCGGCCTTCGAGGAGTTGGCCGCCACGCACCGATTCCTGCGTCCGTACCGACTCGTGCCCGGCGGCGCCGAGCGGCAGGATTCCGTGTGGAACGGACTCAACGCCGTGGCGAAGGACTGTGATTTGGTGGCCATTCAGGACGGAGCCCGGCCGTGCACGCCGGTGGATCAGATTCAGCGTTGCCTGGAAGCCGCCCGGTCGATTGGAGCCGCCGTGGCCGCCCAGCGCGCGACCGACACGATCAAGGAATCCGACGGTGGGACCGCCATTGCCCGACATTTGGATCGGAACCGTTTGTGGACCGTTCAGACGCCCCAGTGTTTTCGACTGGAGGTCATTCGTCGGGCCTTGTTGGCGGTGCGGGAAGCGGGACGTCAGGTGACGGACGACACGGCGGCGTGCGAATTGATTGGTCAGCGCGTTGAACTCGTGGAGAGCGCTTTGCCCAATCCCAAGGTGACCATGCCAGCCGATTTACCCTGGGTTAATCTCCTGCTGCAGTCATGAACAAGTGGGCTGGACGTTGGCTGGTTGGACTGGGTGCGTTGGCGCTGATCAGTGTGGGGGCGAAGGCGGCGGAAGAGCTGCTCGCGGATTTTGAAGGCCCCGACTTTGGTTCCTGGACGACCACCGGGACCGCCTTTGGGAACGGGCCGGCCTCCGGAACACTTCCCGAACAGGCACCCGTGGGAGGCTTTCGGGGCAATGGATTGGCGAACTCGTTCCACGGAGGGGATCGCGCGGTGGGAACGCTGACGTCGCCGTTGTTCCCGCTGAAGTATCGCTACCTCAACTTTCTCGTTGGCGGAGGCGAGACCGTGGGCAAGACCTGTGTGAATGTGTTGGTCGACGGAGCGGTGGTCCGTTCGGCTACCGGTCGGGACGAGGAATTCCTGACGACGGCCACGTTTGATCTAGGGGAGTTTGTCGGTCGGAACATCCAGATTCAGATCGTCGATGCCGAGCCCGGCGGTTGGGGGCATGTGTCCGCGGATCACTTTGTGGTGAGTGACCAAGCCGCCATGCCGCCTTATGTCCAGAATCCGGAGCCGGTTTTGGACTACACGCAACCGTTGCGTCCCCAGTTCCACGTCACCCCGAAGTCAGGTCAATTGCACAACGCTCAAGGCTTACGGGCAGCGGACGGCGCGGTCCGGTTCTTTCTGCAAAATCCCCGGATGGGTGCCTCGGATCCGGGCGCATGGCGTTTGCTGGTGAGTAGTAACTGGGTCGAATGGAAGGAACTGACCAATGGGGTGGTGGCTCCGGGGGAACGTCGGACGGGCTGGGTCCTCGGGGAAGCAACTCCGCCACCGTCGCCGGAAGGTCGGAACCACGTCGTGGCCCTGACTCGTCCAGTCGGCGTGGGTGGCACCGATTCGGCCTCGGCATTTTCAGCGTCGTCGTCGGGAGACGGTGGCTTGACCTGGAGTTTTGACCCCGAGCCGCGTGCGTCTCTGCTCCTTCCCCGGGAGACGGTCAGTCTGCGGAGTTTTTGGTTCGAACCGACGCGCGAATGGCGGCTGCCGCTGGTGAAAATTGCGCCGACTTCGGACGGAGAATTGCCGGTGCCTGCGATTGCTTGGTGGACTTCGCCGGACTCGAAGACTTGGAAGGGACCCGGGCTGGCGTCGGATGACCGCCTGACCAGCCCGAGCGTGTTCGAGTTGCCGTTGCCGGGGACGGAGTCGGCGACGCGCTGGGTGCTGTGGCTACCCGGAGGAAACTACTGGCTGGGGCGGTTTGAGGGACTTCAGTTCCAGCCAGACGCGGCCGGCCGGCGCGCCGATTGGGGAACGGCTTCCGTAACCCCATTGGTCGAAGGCCAAGCAAAGGGACGTCGGACTCGATTCCTGGGGGAGTTGGAGGATACCGCGGTGGGTCAGCATCCGTGGCGTCGCTGGATGGGGTTTCCCCAGGAACTTTCCCTCGAAAGGTTGGGGCAGGAGTTCCACTTGGCGCGCTGGCCGGTGCCGGAGATTCGTCACCTGTTTGCGAGTGTTCTGCGGGAGGATTTTCCCCGGCCATTGGCGGTGGGAGAGTATCCCTTGAAGGCCGCCGCCAAAGATCTCCTGGACCTGGAGGTGGAGTTTATCCCGGGCACGGCATCCGAGGTGGTCTTGTCGCTGCGGGGTCAGCGACTGGTGTGGTCGGCTTCGACCGGTGACTTGGAGGTGCTGAATCGGCGGATTCCCAGCCGACCTCAGCCGGCTGCCTTGGGCCGAGTGTCGGATTTTGCCCCTCCGTGGGGTCCGGATTTTCGACCTTGGGAGGGCAGTGTTCGCTGGCGGATCCTCCTGGATCGCATGTCCCTGGAGGTGTTCACCGGCGGTGGATTGGCGGCGGCGACGTTCGGCATACAGCCTGATTCCGAGGCAACGCCCCAACTCGAGGTGAAGGGAGGGGCAGTGTCCCGGATGCGGATGACGTTCCGGGAACTGCGCTCGAGCTGGCCGAACTAGGCGTCAGCTAACCGGAATCAAGCAAACGCGCTCGTTCTTGTCGTTGCGCGTAACACCTTGAGCGCGCGGGTCGAGGGTAAGGGCACCGTCCACGAGAAACGCGTAGCGGTGGTGTCCATGCTTCAGCTCGACAGCAATGGTCCAAGCCTTATCCGGCCCCTGCTTCATGGGATGCGCAGTGGGGTTCCAGGCGTTGAAGTCACCGACCAGACTCACCGACTGGGCGTGCGGGGCCTGGCAAATGAAGTTAACGGCTCGGAGCGTCTTCAGCGGCGTCATGTGTGTTCGTATGCCCGTAGTGCGGGCCAACAACCTTTGGCTCTGAAACGCCCGGGGGCAACTCGGTTCAGCTGAGAAGTCGTTCCAAAATGGTGATGGCCGTCCGCCGGATCTGTTCCGAACGCGTTTCCAAGGCATGATATTCTTCAATCCAGCCCGGTTCCCGCTGATGCAGCTCCCGCCAGACCGTTTTGAGAACCCGTTCGGTCCGTTCCACCTGCTGGACGGCCGACGCGAGCGACTCTCGGCCATCGAGAAGGTCGGTGATTTCACCCACCCGGAAGCGACTGATCCGCTTGTGGGAGAAGATGGCCTGCAAGAGCAGCACGACTGTCTGCTCGTAGGCGAACCAGCGGCGACCCAGCAGATCCCCGAGGAATTCGTGGCGAACGGCAAAGAACTCTGAGCGGGGCCGTTCGGTGTATTCCCGGATTTCCTGGGCCTCCGTCGGAAACCAGTTGTACAGCAGGGCGAAGGTTCCGTAGGTGTCGATCAGTTGCTTGGAATTGCAGTGGTCAGTGACGATTTCGCCGATGCACACATCCTGATTCAGTTCCTGGATGATCTCCGGCAGATCGTGCAGCCGGGAAAGGACTTCGAGGCCGGAGGGGGAGCCGTAATTGAAGTCGCCGGGAATGAGCCAGTAAACGTCCCCGGGTTGGCCCCGTTCCCAAGCCTGGCCCAGCCCGGTGTACCACATCTGACAGGTATCTACTCCCCAGGCGTCGATGATCTCGGAGTGAACCGCGACGGTATCCTCGCGGAAGCGGGCATAGCGGGCGTTGCCCGACTGGGCGCGATGAGTCTTGCCATCAATCACGGTTAAGGGCCGGGCATAGCGGGAACGATCGGCGTTGAGCCGTTTTACCAAACCGAACAACTCCTGGAGGTTGGAGTAATCGTCGGGTGGGCTGAACGGGAAGATCACGACGGGATGAATCTTGCCGGTGTTGCGGGGAGCGGTGGCGCGGGTAGTTCGGGTCGGCTTTTTCATGGAGAGCAAGCGTCCGGAGGGAAGTGGCGAAGATTCTGGTCGGGTTTGGGGAGGGTTCAATAAACTTCGCTTGCTGAGTCCATAAAGTGACGGTGCCTTGCGTTGAAATCCTGGGTTGGGCTGCTACAACTTGAGCGCGCATGAAGACTTCAGTTCGATTCTGGCTGGGTGGACTAGCGGTGGGTCTCGCCCTGGGTTTCACCGGGTGCAAGGATTCCCATTCCCATGAGGAGTCGGGCCAGCATCCCGCGGGTGGGCATGCGCATGAGGCCAAATATGGCGGGAAACTGATCGAACTGGGCGATCATGAAGCCAACTTGGAACTGGTCGTGGATGCTTCGGCTGGGAAGCTGACGGCCTACATTCTCGATGCGCACGCGGAGAACTTTGTTCGCCTGCCCTTGGATTCGATCACCGTGGTCGCCAAGGCGGGCGCCACCGACCAAACCCTGGTCTTGAAGCCGGTGGGCAACGCCGCCACGGGCGAGAAACCCGGGGACACCTCCCAGTTCGAAGCCAGTGCCGACTGGATTAAGTCCACGCCGACCTTTTCCGTGGTCATCCGGGAACTCCCGGTGAAGTCCAAGACCTATCGCGACGTCCAAGCCACGCTACCGAAATGAAACTTCCTCTCGTTGCCTGTTGGGCCCTTACGGCCGGATTGGTGGGCGCCGCTCTGGCGCAATCGCCGCCGCGTGGGGAACCCATTAAGCCTCTCGCTCCCAAAGGACAGCCGATCAAGCCTTTGGATCCGGCGGCCGCCAAGCCGGCAGCTCCGAACACCGCCGCTCCGACTCCGGCCCCGGCGGAGTCGAAAGCGAACGAACTCAGCGTCGGATTCGATAAGCTCAGCGCCTTCAAATACGAGGTGCCGGACGAGAATCCCGACAGTCCGTTTTCCAAGGGCAAGGATCCCGACACCCAGATCCCGGATTCGGTGAAGGAGATCAGTGGCAAGCGGGTTTCGCTGAAAGGCTTCATGCTCCCGCTCAAGGTCGAACAGGGCTTGGTCACCGAGTTGTTGATCATGCGGGACCAGTCGATGTGCTGCTTCGGAACCGTGCCCAAGATCAATGAATGGGTGTCGGTCAAGATGACGGGCAAAGGCGTCAAGCCGGTGATGGATCAAGCCATCACGATGGTCGGAACGCTGAAGATCGGAGCGATTCGGGAGAATGGGTATCTGGTGGGCATCTACCAGATGGACGGGGAACGGATGGACGGCGCCGTCGGATTGTGAGGACAGGAGAGGGCGCCTTCCTATGGAGTGCGGTAGACCTTCTACCGCTTTCCCACGGGCGAGGCTCCAGCAGTAACCGCCGCGTCACGAAGAAACTGCGGGGCCGGGTCTAGCCCACGTAGGGATGCCTCGTCAGCGGCTCGGCTCGGGATGCTTTACCGCAATGCGATGCCCCGGCGGCGCCTCAACGCGGGTGTGCGCCTTCGGCTTTCGCCAAGGCTGCGGCGGGGTCGCCGTTGAGGTCGGCGTGGAGAAACGCGACGTTTTCCGGGAGCACGACGTGGAGGTAGTTGGTCCATTGGAGCCGCTGAGGCGCTGAGACGAACCTTGCAACCACGAATCGAACGAAAGGCACGAATCCCCGAACTTGTCGCTTACCGCTTCCCGCTTCGCTGCTTTACCTCTCAGCTCTCAGCTACTTCATTGATCCCCTTACCGCTTCCCGCTTACCCCTTACCTTGGTTCATCTCTCAACTCCCGCAGGGATTAATCTGGAACACAGGAAAACAGCGCCCACCTCCTGTGAGGAGGCTAATGGTGAAAGAAACTGGCTTGGAGTGCGAAGTGGCGGTACTGAGTTGACTGGGGGCTCCCTCGGCGAGCTATGACCGGTTCTTTCCCTGGTGC
>JAFLEF010000089.1 GCA_017309115.1 Verrucomicrobiota bacterium
CGGGGGACGGATCGCCGCGGAGGGCCGCCCGGACGCGTTGAATCAGATGGCGGGTGGGCACCACGATCGGTTCGCCGGCCCGGGTGCCTTCGATTTGGGAGCCGATGGCCTGGGTGAACTGCTTCAGGGCATCGCCGCCCTCCAGAATCAGGTCAATGATGTCCGAACTGATGCGCAACTCTGAACGGCGGACCGCGTCGAGCAGGGACTCCAGATCGTGCGCGAGATTCCGCAGGGCATCGAGGTGGAGGAAGCCAGCGCCGCCTTTGAAGGTGTGAAAGGCCCGGAAGATGGAATTGATGGTCGCGGCGTTTCCGGGGTCCTTCTCCAAAATGAGCACGCCCTGCTCGATGTTCTGCAGGAGCTCGAGGGACTCGGCGTGAAACTCGTGAAGCAGTTCGGCATCGGCTCCGAGGTTCAACTGAATCGTCGGCTCGTCCGACGGAGCGGCGGCGGCAGGGAGGACGGTGGGCGCAGGGGCCGGCGCGGGAGTTGGCGGCGGGGAAGCGACCGGGGGAGCGGAGGCGGAGGCGGCTGGCCGCGGCGAATTCCACTCTTCGGGCAGGGTCGGGAGAGGCTGACTCCGTTCCCATGCGAGCAGCGCCGAGGTCATCCACCCGTGCCACGCATTCATCTGCCGGACGGAATCGGCGGTGAACCGTCCGGAACCGTCCAGGATCTGATCGAGCCAGCGGCGGAGGGCTGCGGTGGCGGCGCCGATGGGGGCGGGTGCGAGAGGCGCGACGAATTCCTCGAAGTCCATCACCAGACTGTTGATGGGGAGAAGTCCGGTATCGCTTTCGGGTTCGACGAAGGCCAGTTCCACGCCGATTTGGCCCAAGATCTCGGTTCCCCGGGAGGGGGTCGCAGGATCGAGGGAGGAGCCGTTCATCGGTGTCCGAGGCTATCGAGACGGGGGCGACAGATCGAACGGAATTCGCGGGCGGAACGGGTGGGGACGCCGGGCGTTATCCGTTGGAGGGAGGGTTCGCTGACGGGGGGGTCCATGATTGAACGCGGAGTTTGCGGGGCGGATTCCTGAGATTTCGGCCGCTTTTTGGTCGCTTGGGTGGGCCTGAACGGAAGGAGAGTTTGAGGGTTGCGGGAGATTCGGAGTTGGCGGTGGTGCTCCTATACCTTGGTCTAACGGCCTTCCGTAGATTGGGCGGACGGCTCTCGGAGGGGCACTTTTAACCGCAGATTAAGCGGATTGGCGCAGATTTTTTTGGACTAAGATCGGGGCGGCTGGTTCGGAGCAGGAAGATTCCTGGGCTGCTCCTTAAATCTGACGATTTCCGGAAGCCACGCCTCGATCGCACTCTGGCGCATGGACTTGAATCTCGTGTGGTACGGAACGGAGTTGAGCGGAGCCTGGACTCGAGCAGGCCTGGACCGTGACCGGCGCTTTTCGAGGGTCGGAGGTCACCGATGAATGTGGAAGGGACGGATCGGGATCCGCAGACGTTCGCCGTGATCGGCGCGGCGATGGAGGTGCATCAGATCCTGCACGCGGGATTTCTGGAAACGGTGTATCAGGATGCGTTGGCGGTGGAACTCCTGGAGCGCGGAATTCCCTTCGAGCGGGAGAGGTTGCTTCAAGTGCGCTACAAGGGAGGCATTCTGCCGAGTTGTTTCCGGGCCGACTTCGTCTGCTTCGAAGGTCTGCTGGTGGAGTGCAAAGCGATCCAAAGGGTGGGTGCCATCGAGGAAGCCCAGGTTTTGAATTACCTGCGGGTCACTGGATTCTCCCGCGCTTTATTGCTCAATTTTGGCGCCCGCTCGCTGGAGTATCGGCGATTCGTTTCGACGTCCGATGCGGCATCTGCAATCCGCCGAACGGTGGGGGACTTTCGGCTTTGAGAGGTGGGGAGGGGTAACCGCAGATTAAGCGCAGATTTACGCAGATTAGGGAAGGCTCCGCTGGTTCGGCCATAGGATCGCCGCGGCCGAAGAGAACTGCCAAAGACGCCGGACATCTCTCCGACGGTCATCCTCTGAAACAGAAATCTGTGTGAATCTGTGCTTAATCTGCGGTTCAACCTTCTGCGGGGCGGGTCTTTTAACAGCAGATTAAGCAGGGATTGACGCAGATTTATTGTGAGGAGCGAAAACCGGTGAACCGGATCGGAATGGTGTCACGCAAACCCGTCGACGCTTTTCACCGTGCTGGATTCGAGGTCTTTTCTCTCAACTACCCACAAACCAGTTGAGAGTTGAAAGTTGAGAGTTGAGAGAAAAGACCTGAATTCCCGCACGTTAGAAATGCCGATGGGTTTGTGGACACAATGCAGATCCGGTTCACCGGTTTTCTCTCCTCTCAACTTTCAACTCTCAACCAGATTCTGGGTTAGCTCTACCCGAGGGTGGTTTGGGTGAGCCAGGTGCCTTCCTGAAGGGTGTGGCGGACGGCGGAGATGACGTGCTGGCCATCGAAACGCGCGTTGATGCCGCTGAGTTCCAGAAGCGCGTTGGGCACGGCCAAGCTGCTGCCGGGAAACGTGACAGTCCCCGAGACGTCACCGGGCTTCGGAAACCCCAGACTCATTTCATACAGATCCTCCCCATAGGTGACCAACAACACCGGCGTCGCAGGTGGGGTGATGGATTCCACGACCGTCGCGTTGCGGCACTCGACCTCGAGCACACAGCCCTGCGTGGCCTCCGTCACGAGGCGATGCGTAACGATGACGCCGGAGAAAATGGAGTCGGTTTGTTCGTCGTATCCGGCCGAGACGCTCAAGGAGGCACCGGGAAGGAAAACAGAAGATTCACTCACTGGGAATCCCTCGGTTCCGTGGTCGCGGATCCGGACTACGGCCGAAGGATTCGCTCCCACCGGGGATTCCGTGACCACGGACAGAATCTCGAGAGTTGAATCGACGGGGCGACCATCGACGGTGATGCGGAGCGTCACCAGGCTTCCGGCGTGGACGGCGGGGGAAGGAATACTCATGGGAGAAGGGCCGGTTTGGGCGGCGGCTCAGAAGAACCGGGAATGGGGAGGATGCCAATCTGGATTCGGGAGAGGGCCCTTGCCCAATCGAGTCCGCTTCGCTAGAGGCAAGGAGGTTTCAGAAGACAGACCCTTTCCTTGTTTGAACATGAGTCTCCGACCCTTTCGACGGGCCCCGTTCCTGAATTTGCCGGTTCTGGTGATTTGGTTTTTCCTCGTGGTAACTGGGACGGGGATACTCTCCCGAGTGGTGGCGTCGCCGGAGCTTCGCCTGAGTCAGGACCACTACGGTGTCGTCGAGAATGCCGGAGTGGCGCAGGTGGAGGTGATTCGGGAATACGACACCCACACCTGGGCGTCGGTCCGATTGGTGGCCAAAGGGGCCTCAACGGAGCACTTCGTTCCCTTCACCAACGTGGTGGTGTTCGCGCCCGGGGAAGTTCGACAGTTCGTGGCGGTGACGCTGGTGGACGATTCCCTCCCGGGAGCGCCCTTCGAACGCGTCAGCCTCAGTTTGGAGAATCCCAGTCCCGGTGCCTACTTGGGACAACCGGCGTCGTCGTCGTTGGTGATCTACGACGATGAAGGCGTCGTCATCGGGTTCGAAGTGACAAAGACCTCTTTTCCCGAGGCCAATGGCACGGTAGGGGTGGAACTGATTCGACTCGGTGCCTGGGGAGATGAGTTGACGGTTCTGGCGACCGCCGAAGCGGATCAGTTTCCGTATCACCTCAGCCATCTGTCGGGTCCGGTATCCCAGGAGGTGGTGTTTCCCCCGGGGATCAAGCGAGCCACGTTTCAGGTGCCGGTGAGCCGCGATTATCGATCCGCAGGCGATGAACGGATCAGTCTGCGACTTGAGGCGCGAACCCCAGGGGTCGCTGTGGAACCGGAGCGGGCCACTCTGACATTGTTGGATCGAGATTCGAAGCTGTGGCTCGAAGGTCCGATCTCGGCGGACGAAAATGCCGGAGTCATCGAGTTCAAACTGCTGCGGGGTGGAGCCCAGTCGCTCGCGGAGTCCGTGGAGGTGATGGTCGAAAACGGGACGGCCGTGGAAGGCGTTGATTTTCGCCTGCCGGCCCGGCGAGTCACCTTCCCGGTCGGTAGCCGGGAACTGTTGATTCCGATCGAAATGATTGATGACGACTGGGCGCAGGGAGCGCGCAGTTTCACCCTGCGACTGGCCAATCCGGAGTACGGACGGGCACAGTTCGATCGGGCTCGGTTCACAATTCGGGATGACGAGGTTCCGGTGGGCCCTGGGAGCGTCACGGAGGCCTTCTCGCCGTCTCCGTTCGCCGGGTTGCTCCAACAGGTTCGTGGCTTGATGCCGTTGGATCAGGGGCGACTTCTGTTTTATGGATCCTTTGGCCAGATCGGCGGTTTGACCGGTAATCCCCTGAGGGTCTTGCTGGAGGACGGCACCGACGATCCGACTTTTCTGCGACCGAGCGTGAGTCCGGCATTCCCTGCGGTGCGATCGATCGTGCCCTTGGCGGGGAATCGGCTGTTGGTGATGGGGCAGTTTCAGACGTTTGGCGGCCAACCCCGCACCAATGCCGTGGTGTTGGAGAGAGATGGCCGGGTGGTGTCGGAGGTGGTGCTCAATTTCGATTTTCCGCCGGCCGAGGCGTATTCGCTGCCGGGAGGTGGAGTATTGGTCACCAGTGATGTGGCCAGTCGGTTGAACGGGCAGCCGGTTCCTCGGGTGTTCCGGTTGACAGCGGAGGGACAGCTGGATTTGCGATTCGTCGGTGGGACCAACTGTACGATGCGGCCGGGTTCCATTCTGCCGCTGGCGGACGGGCGAATCTATGCCGATGGCGAATGGAAGGTTTCCGGGAAAGTGGTGTCCTTGATCCGGTTGTTTGCGGACGGTCAGCCCGATCCCAGTTTTGAGACCAGCGGAATCGCACGTTTGGGTTACGCCGCCGGGATGCAGCTCCTGCCGGATGGCTCGCTCGCGACCGGGGCTAAGGGGCGCTTCTTTGAGAACGGAGCCTTCGATTCCTCCTATGGCGACGGAACCATCCGTTCCCTCCTGGCCTTACAAGCCGACGGCCGGATGATTGCATCGGAGAACTCCCAAGAGGGGTTGCGGCTTGTTCGATTGTTGGCCGACGGCCGACCGGACGAAGCGTTCGCGGCCCGGTTTGATCAAGGAGTTCACCAGGTCCTGCTGGACGAATCGGGTGGGCTGACTGCGGTTGGATCCTTCGCGCGGGTCAATGATCTCCCGCGAGCGCGCGTCGTGCGATTGCTGGGGGACGATCCAACGAATGGACCGCGCGTTCGTTGGCATGGACGCCAGTGGGGTGTTCTGCGATCGGCCGGGGTCGCGCGTATCCCGGTGTTGCGGGAGGGAAATGCTGACGCCGAACTTCGAGTCGGGTTCCGCACCTTGGAGGGAACTGCGAAGGCCGGATTGGACTTCGAGCCTCAGGTGGGCGAGGTGCGCTTTGGTCCGGGAGAGCGGTTAAAGCTGGTGGAGATTCCGTTGGTCGCGGGAACGGGTCGGGGTGAGGTGGAAATGGGAGTCGAGTTGTCGGGAGCTGCGGTCGACTTGGCTGGAGCCATCGGCCGGGTCCTCCTTCTGGGAGAAACCGGCGTGGTGGAATTTGAGTCGGAAGGACAAGTCTTGGTCGAGGGATCCAGACCAGTGACGGTGGCGCTGCGACGTCAGGGTGGATTGACCCGTCGCGCCACGGTGACTCTGGCGACTTCAGGGACGGCGATCCCCTGGGTTGTCACCAACCGTCCGCCGTTTGATTTGGGGACGGCTCTTCCGACCAGCGTGGAATTTGCGCCCGGCCAGTCGCGAGCTGTCTTTACGGTCAGTCCGCTGGATGATGGCTTTCTGGAGCCGGCCAAAGCGGTCCAGATCTCCCTGACCGGAGCGAGTCCCGGCGTACAGGTGGGGCAGGCGTCGCGTCACGTGATCACGCTCGTGGATGATGACGCTCTGGAGGACGTGGGAGAATCGTGGGTCAACGGCAGTTCGCTCTTCCCGCGTT
The DNA here is from genome assembly GCA_017309115.1 of Verrucomicrobiota bacterium. Taxonomy (GTDB): domain Bacteria; phylum Verrucomicrobiota; class Verrucomicrobiia; order Limisphaerales; family UBA9464; genus UBA9464. The sequence continues at coordinate 5,971 of JAFLEF010000089.1, forward strand.
TCGGCGGTGGGTACTGGTCGAATGAACGTCTCTGGGAAACCAATCGCTGGCGGAGCGGTCGTCCGGTGGTTCGGATGGCGGATGGCCGTCGGGATACGTCGGTACCGCTTTCGCCGCTCCCGTCGCTGAACCAACAAACGATCATCGCCGCCTACCCGGATGGCCGGCTCTTGGTGGGGTTTGCCGGGACCAACGTGGCGCAGCAGGTGAGGGTGTATCGGTTGACTGCGGGTAACGAAGTGGATCCGACGTTCCCGCTGCAAACCCTGACCTATCCCGAGCCCAACAGCTCCGGACTTCCGTTGAGTTTCAGCGGTTGCACCTTGCCCGACGGTGGCGCCGTGGTGGGGTTGGCCGTGTTGCGGGACGCGCCCGGGACTTTGGCGTTGTTCCGGCTGAGTGCCATCGGTGAACCGGATCCCAGTTTTCGGGGCGACCTGTTTCGGGTGAGTCAGTCTGCCTCTGGCGGACCAGCCTGGTGGGTAGCTTCCCAGGCGGATGGTCGGGTGATCCTGGGAGGTGCCATCCTGGCCCGCGACCCGGTCTTTGGCGAATCGTACTCCCGTCGCGACCTGGTGCGATTGCGTCCTGAGGGAGTGATCGACACCACGTTCACGGTGTTTTTTGGGAGCCCGGGCGAGGTGAAGATCCGGGGTTTGGCCGTCCTTCCGGATGACCGCCTGGTGATCGCCGGAGAGTTCGATGCGGTGAATGCTGTGGCGCGCCCGGGCCTGGCGGTGTTGCAGCGGGACGGTGAAGTGGACCAGAAGGTGATTCCGGTGACCCGCCAGTGGGTGTCGGGGGCGACCTTAAGTTTGATCTTCCCTGCATCTGATGGCGGGTTGTGGCTGAGCGGAGCCGCCCGCACCGGCGGCTACTGTGTCGAACGACTGACGGCCGAGGGCAATTCGTACTCACCCTTCTTGGCACCGGTGTTCAGTGGACCGCTCGCTTCCTTGGTCCCGTTCCCGGACGGGAGCCTCGTCGTGGGCGGAACGTTCGACCGGGTCAACGGCGAGCTGCGCAGTGGCCTGGCGTGGTTTGATCCGGCGGGCGGAATGTTGGCGGAGAAACCGCTGATCATTCGGCGACTCGTGGCGGGGCCAGTGACGGAGCTGGAGGTGGAGACGCGAACCGGGGTCACTGCGGCGCTCGAACACTCGCCTGACCTGCGCGCATGGCGATCCGTCGGTCCGGTGGTGCTGCAGCCGCGCACCAATCGGGTTGAAGTGCCCGGCACGGGGTTGGAAACCGGTTTCCTCCGATTGACTTGGTGAGCTTGGGCCTCGGCTACCTCCGAGATCGAGACTGGTCCGCTGGTGGGTTCAACTGACCGGCGTTTATTGTTAACCGCAGATTAAGCGGATGTACGCAGATTATCGGAGGAAGGTCTGACGAGGGCGCTACTTCTGTCTGGACGTCGTCCAGGTCGGGGAGTTTAGAGATTGAGGAGTTCGGGCGGGAGACGGCGGGGGCGGTCCTCCAGGGAGGTGCAGACATGTCGGGTCTCGCCTTCGACGCGCAGCGAGCCGTCGGGTCCCAGGATGCGATAGCGGAAGGAGAGACGAATTCCGGCGGCTTCGGTAACCTCGGTTTCAATGGTCAGCAACTCGTCGTAACGGGCGGCGGCGCGGTAACGGAGTTGCACTTCGATTACTGGGAAGATCACACCGGCTGCCTGCCATTCGGCAAAGGTGCGTCCGGCGGTGCGGAACAACTCGCCGCGCGCGGCTTCGAGCAATTCCAGATAACGGCCGTAGTAGATGTGATTCCCCACGGTGCAGTCCGCATAGGTGACGCGGTAAGGGTGGCAATGCTGGAACACCCATGGAGTCTTTCCGAATTGAGCCATTTGCTCCAGCTCCCTAAAAGCTTTCGCTCATGAGGTTGACGGAACCGTTGGCCGGGAGAATTCACTCATCCATCGTTGGCATACCGCCAATGGCTTTGGCAAAGACATGGAAAACGCCGGCGAAAAGATTCAGGAAAAGACCAACTAGGTGGGTTGGCGTCGGTCGGCCTCTCCTGGCTAAACGCGCGCTCGCCAGCCGACCGAGTTTCCCCAAACCTTCGGGCGCATGAAGCTCACGTTACGGGGATTCCTCGTCCTCTGCGCCGCGTTGCTCGCGGGTTGCCACTCCACGCCGCTCAACGATGCCGTCAAACTGGATGGCACCGAGTTCCCCATTCTCGGACCGTATCAGGTGATCACGGTCACTCCGTTTTCTCTGGGTCCCAAGGCCCCACCGTCACCGGGTCTCGGCCAGCAACTCGCCGAGAGCGTGGGATCAACTCTGCGCGCCCAGTTCAGCTCGTTCTTCCCCACGATTCGGGTCGGTCAGCCTCTGGGTCAGGACAATGAGATGGTGGTGTCAGGCCTGATCGAGGCGTTCAATCCGCAGCCGGGTAACCTGAAGCTCGACGGTCAGATGCGACTTCAGGACGCCAGTGATGGCGAGGATCTCGCGTTCGGGACATTCACCGAATTGCGGAAGAACGCGGGCCTGGTCGCCCCGGCGAATGAGGTTGAACTCGTTTCGCAGACCGGTGCGGCCATCGCCTTCAATCTGGCCCGGGCCAAGGGCTGGCGTCCGGCGGGAACTCCCTGAGGTCGTTCTCGGAAGAGTCGGGAAACCGGATCTGCTGAGCCCATGTCGAAAATTCCTGGCAGCAGTTGGATTTGCCCGCGGGCCGCGTTGACCCTGGGCTTGGTTTTGGTTGGCGCCAGCGCAGCTTCCGCGGTGCACGCCGCGGAATCAGCGGCTACCTCGCCTGCCGAGAGTCAGGTGCTCAATTACCATCTGATGCATCCGGGTGGAGAAAGTCTCCCGGGGGATCCCAACGCCGCTTTCTACCTGGATGGCGTTTACCACCTCCATTACATCCTGGCGCATCCGTGGAAGGGGCAGGGTTCGTTTTCGTTTGTCCACGTGACCAGTCCGGATCTGCTGCACTGGACTTGGCAGCCCACGAAACTTCAGCCGTCCTTCACCGGACACGGCATGTTCAGTGGCACGGGGTTTCTCACAAAGGACGGTCGGCCGGCGGTCATTTATCACGGCCAGGGTTCGGGTCGAAATCAGATCGCGGTGGCGGTCGATCGCAACCTGTCAGCTTGGGAGAAGCCGTATCCTGTGGAAGTGCGGAACGCCGATGGCTCCGAAGCCAAGATGAACCATTGGGATCCGGACTGCTTTCGGGTGGGCGAGACGTACTACGCCATTTCCGGCGGCGAACAGGTGCCCTTGTTCAAATCGAAGGATCTCAAGACCTGGACGTGGGTCGGTGATTTCCTGCGGAACGATCGGCCGGACGTTGCCTGGGGCGAGGACATCTCCTGCCCCAACTTTTTTCCTCTGGGAAAGAAATGGATGCTGCTGTGCATCAGTCATTCGCTGGGCTGCCGCTATTACCTCGGCGACTGGGATGAGCAACGCGAGCAGTTCGTGCCGGAAACGCACGGTCGGATGAACTGGCGTCGCGAGAATCAAAGCCTGTTCGGGACGTCGCAGTGGCGGGTCGATTTCTTCGCTCCGGAGAGTGTGCTGACCCCGGACGGACGTCGGGTCATGTGGGCTTGGTTGGCGTCGTTGGGTCGGAACGATGGCAAGATGGATGGTCGGACCATTCAATCTCTGCCGCGCGAGTTGAGTCTCCCGGACGGAGGCCCCTTGCGAATCCGGCCGTTACGGGAGTTGGAGACGTTGCGGGAGAAACCGGTGGTTCAGTCCGACGTGGTCTTGAAGGAGCCCGCGCGGGACGTGTTTTTGAGCACAGTTCCGATCGGTCAGGCGATCGCGACGTTGGACGGTGATTCGGCCGAGGTGCGAATCACTGTGGCGCGGGAACAGGCCGAGCGGCGGTTGCTCGGAGTCACGCTGTTTGCCGATGGCCAGGGAGGAGGACTGCCGCTGCTGCTGCGTCCGGAGACCGGCACGATTCGCTTGGGAACGACCGAGGCCCCGTTTGCGGTGGCGGATTTGCCGCCCGGCGAGGATTTGGAACTGCGGATCTTCGTGGACAAGTACCTGGTGGAAGTTTTTGTCAATGATCGGCAGGCGTTGCTGACCGAGTATCCGGGTTTCCAGGGCAAGCCGGAGGTGCGGGCGTTCAGTGTCGGCACGGCAGCCATCCTCAAAAAGGTGGAGCGATGGACGCTGAAGCCGACGAATCAACGTTTCCGGGAAGCGCAGCGAAACCGGGTTTGGGAACCCAAAACCCAGTAGACCATGACCTCGACTCTCCCAATTTGGGAACGACCCGAGATCATCGCCCACTCGGAATGCCTGGTCCGCAGTTTGCGTCATTGGACCGGGCGCGAGTTGTTGCCTGGAGTGACCGATCCGTGGGAACGGTCGCGGGGACTGTTTGAGGCGTCTTTCGTATTGGTTTCCCACGGCACCCAGCCGGATCCGATTCTGAACTATGGCAATCAGTCGGCGCTTCGACTGTGGGAATTGACTTGGGAGGAGCTCACCCAAATGCCGTCACGTCTCACGGCGGAAGCTCCCAACCGGGAAGAGCGCGCTCGCTTATTGGAGCGCGTCACCCGGGATGGATACATCGCGGACTATTCCGGAGTGCGCATCGCGAGCACGGGTCGGCGGTTTCGCATTCATCAGGCCACCGTGTGGAATCTGCTCACGCCTTCCGGTGCAGCGTGTGGTCAGGCGGCGCTGTTCGATTCCTGGACGTTCCTGACCTGAACTGCGGGGTTGCCGGAGCCCGCTTGCGGCGGACTCCGGCGCAGTTGCTGAAACAGAATTACGGTTCGGGAATCTGCACGCCGCTGACCGCCAGAATGCCGGTGGTTTCGGCGCCGATTCCGCGGGAGAATTCGAGACGTAGCACCTTCTTCCCGGCGTTGGGGCCGGTGGTCAGATCCAGATCGGTCTGGTGCAGGCTGAATCCAGGGTCGGGGTAGTCGTAGCTCAAGGAGCGGGGACTCTGGCTCCGGGCGAGTCCCTGAAGGGCGGGCCGCCGGGGTGCGGTACCGGGGGCGCCATCCCACCAATCCGGGGCGAAGTAGGGAATCGCCTCGCTCACGGTTCCATCGGTGAAATGGATCCGGACCGTGCCATTGCCACCGCCTCCCGCCGAATGGGCGAGAACGAAGAGTTTCGAGTACGCCGCGGGTGTGACCAGTTCCAGCGAGTTGGTTGGTTTGGAAACCGGCAGCCAAAGAACGTTGGCTTGGTTGTACGGCTGGAGCTCAAAGAGCACTGCCGGGTCCAGTTGACTGCGGATGACGCGATCCCGGGGGAATCCCTCGGCATACGATTCCCTGCTCTCAAACCACACGGCGCCGAAGGAATCGAACTGGAGGGCGCGGGCATTGGACTGGTCTTCCAGGACGACATCCCGGTTCCAGCCTTTGAGTTCCACGGGTTCCGGCTGACCCGAAAACCCGGCTAACCGGAAGAACTGGTACGGAAGCGCCTCAAGCATCACCTGCACCTGACCTTGGGATTCCGCCTGCGGCCGAGTGATGGTCTGCCACGGGAGGAGGGAGTCGAGGGTATCACGTCCTTGGAGGACCAGGCCCGAAAGTCCGGCGGGCCACAGGGCAGCGACCCCGTTTTCACGGATGTCGGTCTTCAATTGGGGTATCTGTACCGTCAGGGTTTTTTCCAATGTGCTCGGGAGGTATCCGCCGGTGCCGGCTTCGGTGGCCCGGAGGGTGATGCGTCCAAATCCGGTCACGATCAGCGTGTTGTTTTCAATGCGTCCCGGGCCGTGGGTGACGGAGTAGATCACAGGATTCCCTGAGGAAGAGGTGCCTGCGAGGGCCAGGGGTGTGCCATCGAAGACAAGCGTCCGCGGCGGATCCCACGTGATCACCTGGGGCAGGCCGGTTTCAATGTTCAGGATGGAGAGTCCGCCTTCGCCTTGGGCGATGTACGCAAGATTCCCCACCGTCTGGATGCGAAACTGCGATTGCGAGCGGTCGAACCGTCCCAGCGTCAGGGGGACTTGCGGAGAACTCAGGTCCACCACCTGCAGTCCGAAGAAGTTGCCGATCAAAGCGGTGTGGCCGGCGATGCCCAAGCTGAGGCCTCCGATCCTCAGTTCACTCACGAGAACCGGTTGGTTTGGATCCCGCAGGTCAAAGACTTCCAAGGCGGAGGAAAGAGCAACGACGTATTGGCCCAGCAAACGAATTCCCGACACGCTGCCAGAGGTGTTGACCCGGCCCAATTGAAGCGGCTTTGCCGGTTGGGAAACGTCGACGACGATGAGCCCCGGGCCTCCGGTTGCCACGTAGGCCCGGTTCCCGTCCACCAGCACTTCGTCGACACCGGTATCCGGCTCGAAGGAGCCGACTTCACGGGGCTGAGTGGGATTGCTGATGTCGATGATCCGGAGGCCGCTGGATTCGTCGGCGAGATAGGCGTAGTCCCCGACCACCTGGACCGAGCGTGAGTTGCCGGGGGTGTCCAAGGACCCCAGAAGCACCGGTAGGGCGGGATTGCTGACATCGATGATCTGGAGACCGAACAACCCATCCGCCACGTAGGCGGTGGAGCCCACCAGATCGAGGCCGCGGGCATTCCCGCTGGTGTTGAAGGTTCCCAGCAGGGTGGGGACGAAGGGCTGAGTGAGGTCCAGGATTTGCAGACCGGACGTGCCGTCGGCGATGTAGGCTCGTTGGCCCACCACGCGCAGATCCTGGGCCGAACCACTGGTATTGAATTCGCCCTGTCGACGAAACGCGACCGACGGAATGTTCATCGTATGCCGCTTTTGAACCGGCAGGTATTCGGCATTGCCTGATTGGACCCAGTCGAGGGTGATGGGTCCGTTGTTGGTGGCTGTGAGTTGGCCGTTGGCTAAGGTGGCCGGGCCAAAGATCTGGAGAGTGATCGGCAGTCCGCTGGAGGCGGTGACTTCCAACGGAGTGGGTGTGTTGAGCGGGAGAAACGTGGGTGGAGGGGGAGTCAGTGTCAGGGTCTGGCTCAGCCCGAGGCGGACGTCGAAGATCCGGATTCCACCGAGCCCGTCGGCCAGATAGGCGCGCGTTCCGACCAGTTCCACGGTGTATCCTTCCAAGGTGAAGATCGGATCCGAAATGAGTCGGGGTTGGCTGGGGGTGCTAATGTCGTAGATCTGTAAACCGAGATACAGGTCGGCCACGTACGCCACCGAACCCGCGAGGGTAACTCCATAGCTTCGACCACTGGACGCCGATATGCCGCCCAAGCGTTGGAGCGAAGAACTGGTGCTGACGTCGATCACATGAAGCCCGGACTCGCCCCCGGCGACAAAGGCTAAACCATTAGCGACCTCAACTGCCTTGGAATAGCCGCCGTACCTCAGGGAGTTAATCCGAGTGGGAAGATTGGGGTTGGAGACATCGATGAGAACCAGTCCTGCCGAGCCGTCAGCCACGTAGGCAATGCCGTTGGTGACGAAAATTCCGGCCGCTTCACCGGCGGTGTCGAGTTGACCGAGGAGTTGGGGATTGGCGGGAGCGCTGACATCCACACAGGCCAGCCCGCCGACGCCGTTGGCCAGGTAGGCGACGTTGTGCTGAACGGAGAGGGCCAAACAGGGACCCAAGGTGGAGAACTGGGCCAGTTTAACGGGATTGGCTGGGTTGGAGATATCCACCACCACCAAGCCCTGATCGAACACGGCGAGATAGGCGGTTTGGTTGACCACCACCAGGTCGTGAACGTCACCCTCCAGACCCAGTTGAGCGATCCGTTGCGACTGGGTCAGGTCGAACACTTCGAGCCCGGCGAGTCCGCCGGCCACAAAGACATTCTGGCCGACGACTTTGAGATCGTTGGCGTAGTTTTCGGTGAGCAACGTTCCCGCCGGTGTGACTTGGGCGTCGATTTGCGCCTGGGCAAGACGGGTGGATCCCCAAGCCCATAGAATCAGGACCAAGAGGAGACGAAGTGGCCACATCAGGCCACCGTGACAGGGATACGGGTATGTTTTCATTCGGGATGGTGATGAGGAAAAACTGCCGGAGGGCAGGGCTCATCCCGACATGCGCAAGGCTCGCAAAAAACCGGACAATCCAGGGGTGAAGTGGCGTGAGGCAGTCCTGTCGTCGATGCCCGCAGGCATCCGGTGGCGAGCAGAACTCAGTGGGTCCGGGCGAGTTCTGAGAGTTGGAGGAAGACCTCCTGGGCGGGCGGACGCTGGGCGGGAATCTTGTGCAGCATTCGCCCAATCAATTGAATCAGTGCAGGCGGAAGATCGGGCCGGCGGCGGGTCAGGTCCGGGGTGGGATTCTCCCGGATGCCAGCGACCACTTCCTGAACGAAGGGAGAGGCGAACGGATGGACGCCACACGCCAGTTCGTACAGACAGAGTCCCAGGCAGAAGAGGTCGCTGGCCGGGCAGAGGGTCTGGCCCAGGGACTGTTCGGGGGACATGTATCGCGGAGTGCCCATCACGGCTCCGGTCCGGGTCAGATCCTGAAACGTCGTCGGAAATTCCGGGTGGGTGGCGGCGACGGGACGGGCCAGACCGAAGTCGAGGATCTTCACCCGGCCGTCATCGGAGACCATGACATTGGCCGGTTTGAGGTCGCGATGGACCAAGCCCAGGGCGTGAGCTGCGGCCAGACCGGCGGCGATCTGCCCGCCCACCCGGACTAGCAGTCCCGCCTTGGCGCGGGTGCCTACCCAATCGCGGAGAACCCGACCTTCCACCAGTTCGAGCGCCATGAACCAGCGGTCCTGGTGTTGACCGTAGTCCAGGAGCGCGACGGTGTTGGGATGGCGCAGTTGACGGAGGAGATGAGCTTCGCGTTGAAACCGGCGAAGCCACGCGGCGTCAGTCGTCAGCGACTTGGCCAGCACCTTCAAGGCGACGTCGGTGATGTGACCGAGACGCCGCGCCCGATAGACATCACTGGTGGTGCCGCTGGCGATCCGGGCGAGCACCTGATAGGGCCCAGGAGGGAGGGTTTCGATCATGACGGATTCAGGCTGGGAACCGCGAACGAACGCGAATTCTCGCAAAGTGGATGGCTCGGGATCACTGACCGCGAGCCAGGGAACTGGGGTTGTGTGCTTCCTTGATACCGGTCAGCAGGGCGCGGGCTTCCCGGTACCCCAGCCAGTTCACCAGATTGTCGGCGGTGTTGCCTCCGGTGAGGGGATACTGGGTGTCCTTTGGCAGGGGTGTCATGACGGCAACGGCAGCGTCGAAGGCGGCCTGTGCTTCCTCCTTTTGCCCGAGTTCGAACAGGGCCATGGCCCGGTAAAATGTGGCGGTGTTGAGGAGAATCTCAGGGGCAGTGCTGACTGGCGCCACCTGGCGCAAGGTGGATTCGGCGGCGGCGAACCGCCCGCTCCGATATTCCGCTAGACCCTGCGCGAATTGGAAATAGATCAGATACTGGTGCTTCGCGCCCAGTTCCACCGCGCGCCGGGCGAGACTAAGCGCGGCGGTCTGCGAGGCAGGGTCGGACCGGGGCCAAAGGCTGGCGGCCTTGGCGGCTCGATCCAAATCCTGGGGATTGGTGAATTCAGACGCGACCCGAAGAATTTGGGCCCGTGCCTTCAGGGATTCGGCTTCGTTTCCGGACCAAGCCATCAGGGCGGCATGACGCAAGGCGTACGCCATGTCCTGGGGCTGGCTTTCAAACGTCCGGATCTGGTGCTTATTGAGTTCTGCGCGAGCTTCGGCCGCCCGCTGCTCGTTACCGAAATCGGCTTGGATCGAGGCCAGGTTTTCCCAAGCGCGAATGGTATCGGGATGCTCGGGACCGTTTACTTTCTGGGTGAGTCGAACGGATTCTTCAAACAGCGCGAGTTTATCCGGGGCAGCGGGCAGACTTCCTTCGAATTCCTGGTAGGTGAACAACAGATTCTGGAGGTACAACAAGGTCGATGGATGGTCTGGTCCGTGGACTTCGTGGCTGAGTTGGTAAACTTCCTGGTGCAACTGCAGGCTCTCCGCGCGGCGACCCGCCGCCGCACACGAGGCGGCGAGATTGTTCATCGCAGTTAGGGTCGCTGGATGTTTGGGGCCAAAGTTCTGGCGGTGGTGTTCGAAGACCTCCTCCCGCATGACCAGCGCGCGTTCCGGTTCGCCGAGTTCGTGCAAGCAACTGGCGAGGTTGTGGAGCGCCATCAGAGTTCCCGGGTGGCTCGAACCCAGGATCCGGCGGCTGATCAGAAGGGATTCGTCCAGGACGGGCCGGGCTTCCTGAAACCGTTTCAAGGACAGAAGCGTTCCGCCCAGATTGAGGAGACAGGCGGCGGCGCTTTCGCTTTCGGCTCCAAACAGGTGCCGGCTCAGTTTCCGGGCTTCTTCGCGCAGTTGCAGCGCATCGGCATGTCGTTCCAGGTTGCCGTAGGCCCCGGCCAAGTCGGAGATGGCATTGAGGTAGTTGGCTCCCGGCGGGCCGGACCTGGCGCGTTCGTGTTGGTAGACGCTTTCGCACAAGGGTAGCGCTTCCCGATAGAGCCCGAGCGATTGATACGTGCTGGCAAGGGTCGCTTGGAGCAGGGCGCGTTGGTCTGGCTGATCCTTTAGCTTCGAATCGAGATCTCGGGTGGCCCGGTCGAGCGTTTCCGCCACGGTGATGGTCCGGCCTGAGCGCGCGGGATCCGGGCTTTGGAAGACGCTCCGGAGAAAGTTCGAAATGGCCTCCGCCCGTCTGCGGGCAATTTCCTTGGCATCGCGCTCGACCGTCAGGGCTGCTAGGCGATCCCGAGCCAGTTGTTCGGCTTGGGTCGCCCGGGCGGCTTCTTGGATCGCCTGGGCTTCGGCGCGACGGGCGCGCACTGCCAGCAGCGTGCTCGTGAGAGCGCCGAGCAGGAGAGCGGCGGCGACGGCTCCCACCGCGCTGAAGGCTAGGCGATTTCGCCGGTACGCTTTGTGAAAGCGGTACGTCGCACTGGGAGGTCGGGCGAGGACCGGTTCGTTGGTGAGATGTCGGATCAGATCCATCGCTAGGCCGTTCACTGTGTCGTAGCGGCGGCGACGATCCTTCTCGAGGCACTTCATGACGATCCAGTCGAGATCGCCCCGGAGGTCGCCGCCGAGACGTTCCCGGGGAAGGCCCCGGTTCAGGGCCACGCTGATTTTCTCGCCGCCTTCTAGGGTGCTGAGCCGGGTCGAAGGCTTGGGCGGCTCCTCTTCGGCAATGACCTTTTGAATCTGACCAAAGCCCAGACTGCGGAGACGCGCGGCGGGAAATGGCGTGCTGCCGGTGAGGAGTTCATAGAGCAGGACGCCCAGGGAATAGATGTCGGAACGGGTATCGACATCCAGACTGGTCATCTCGGCCTGTTCCGGACTCATGTAGGCGGGCGTGCCGATCATGGTTCCGAACTGGGTGAACACGGTCTTCTCGGTCAGCTTGATGTTGGTCGCCTTGGCCACGCCGAAATCGATCACTTTGGGCATGGGATCCCCGTGGTGCAGGGTGACGAGCACGTTCGAGGGCTTGAGGTCGCGGTGGATGACGCCTTTTTGGTGGGCGCTTTGGATCGCTTTGCAGACGGGAAGGAACAGGTTGATTCGGTCCCGGAGGCTCAGTCGGTTGCGGTCGCAGAACTCGGTGATGGGCACGCCGGCTACCAGTTCCATAACGAAGTAGGGTCGACCGGATTCCGTGGCGCCGGCGTCGAGGACTTTGGCGATGTTGGGGTGATCCATCATCGCCAGGGCCTGGCGCTCGGCTTCGAAGCGGGCGACGACCTGCCGGGTATCCATGCCCAGCTTGATGATCTTGAGCGCGACCCGGCGGCGGACGGGTTCCTCCTGTTCCGCCATGTAGACCACGCCCATGCCGCCCTCGCCGATGCGTTGGAGCAACTTGTAGCGGCCGATGGTGGATCCTTCGCGTTCGCCGATGCCGGCCATCTCTTCGGGGCGCAGGCGCAGGGGATCGTTCTCGGATTCTTTCCGGGTTTCGTCGCCAAAGAACTCGGCGGCCTGGGCGCTGCGAATCAGCATGGCTTCGACCCGGGCCCGGAGGGTCGGGTTGCCGCCGCAAGCGTGATCGAGGAACTGGGCGCGTTCCTTTGGCGGATGCTCGCGGGCGGCGAGGAAGATGCTTTCGGGGTCGTTCATGGCCGGGCGTTCGCGTTACCTACGTCATGGCGGCGTTGGGGCGGAAATCCGGACAGGGAACTTCGGAATTTTTCGCGGGGTGATTCGGGTGTAGAAGGGAGCGTTTAACGGCAGATTGGGCGCAGATTATCGCAGATTTCTTTCGGAGGGATGGGGGAGGCGGACGAGGAACGAGGTTGTGGAGCAGGGGATACCGGGGCGCGCGAGGGCGGGGGGAACCGGTGGGGGGAGCCGGGGGGGAGCCATTCTAATCCAAACTTTTCGTTGGCACCGGGCCGCCTCTTGTCTATCTACACCGGACCTCGTGCGAGGTTAGCTCAGTGGTAGAGCACTTGCTTCACACGCAAGGGGTCGCAGGTTCGAAACCTGCACCTCGCACCATTTTCCCTCCGGAAACTTCTGACGTTCCTCGAACGGGCCGCCAACCGGCGAAGTCTGTCCCGCAGCCGCCTGTTTGCGGATCTTCCGTTTCCGAGGAGACCCGCGGTTGGGGGCCACTGACTCGGAGCTATGCGCAAACCCTTAGCGGTACTTGGCCTGGTGGTTTTCGTGGGGTTATTGGGCCTATTTTTCGGCGAAGAACGGCCGGCGACGCTTCCGCCCACTTTAAATTTCGTTGAGTTTCTACCCCCGGACGGCTGGGAGAACCGCGGAACTCGGAGAGCCGCCTTCGCGGTGACCAATTCGAGTACCCGCTCCATCGCTGTGGTGAACCTCCAAGTCGACGTGTTCACCAACGGGATCTGGCAGGCGCATTCCAACTATGTCGCAGGCGTCGTCGCCAAAGCGAATCCATCTCAGAATACGGTTGTTTTCCTGGATTCCGGCTCCAGTGAAACTTTGGTCGTGGATTGTCCCGCGGAACGCCGTTGTAGACTTGGCGTCATCTATTCGTCCCAGAGTTCTGGGATCCAGGCGCTATTCGCGAGGATTCGATTCGCGTACCAAAACCGAGATTTGGAAATGCTTCGAAATCCGAGTTTCCGCAGCTTCACCGGACGGATCTCCCTCCAGAGCGAGGCCGTTCCCGAGGGGCATGAGTAGTCGCGGTCGCCAAGCAAAGGGGCGCTGCTGGCTTTGGAGACCGACTTCCCGGTTGATGGTTCACTATTTCCGGCTCCGGATGAGTTTGTGTGGGTAGGAAGGGAGGGGAAACCTTCGGTTGTGGGGAGCCTTGGTGCGCAATTCGCCCCTTGGTGACCCGCTGGAGAAGCCCCCGGGCGGAGCCCTTTTGAG
>JAFLEF010000009.1 GCA_017309115.1 Verrucomicrobiota bacterium
CGGACAAAGGTCCCCCTAGCACCTGTTCGTAGCTCATGATGCCCCCCACCCAGTTCGCCGTGGGAGGCGTCGGGCCTCCGCCATAGTCCCAGTTGCGGGGGAGGCGACCGGTGTCGTCGGCGTAGAGCTGCCAAGCGAGGTGGAGCTGACGCTGGTTATTCACGCATGGGATGTTTCGGGCCTGCTGCCGCGCCCGGGCTAGGGCGGGCAGCAGCAGGGCGGCCAACACCGCGATGATCGCGATGACCATCAGCAGCTCAATGAGCGTAAATCCCCGGCGCTGATCCATGGTTAGCCCCCACCTGCCCCTTATCGAGGCCTCAGCAGGAAGGCACGTGTCGTGCCAGCTTTGGTCTCACCCTCGTGAGGAGACTCAATTACTTTGGGGCATAGGCATGGTCATGGAGCCAAGCGGCGTCTGGATTGTTGGGTTGGTGCAGTCCCCAGATGTAATCCCGGGTGACCGGAACCAAGGTCCGTTCGTCCACCCAGCGGCGTCGTTCGACATGTCCGTCGGCAAATCCGAAGTTCACTCCCCGTTGATGCCGGCTAGCAGGGACCTCATTCCAACCGACTCGGTCGTCGCCGGGATTGCCGACCAAAAAGAACCCGTCCTCCACGCTGTCTTCATGCTCTTCAATGAACACGAAGGTTCTCGCCGGGCCTGGGAACAAAAACTCATCAGACTTAAAATAATGATGGAGTTGAGGGTAAAATCTGGACGATTCCCCGACCGAACCGTTCATCGCGTAGCTGCGCACGCGGGGCACCTTGCGACCGCCGCGAAGGGCGTAGGAGGCATCGGACGGACACTTGAACAACCCGGGCGAACGGGCGTAGCGGGCCAACTGGGTCCGTTCAGTGTCCGCCAGCAGGACGGTGTTGGTCGCATCGGACAAAGGTCCCGAGAGCACCCGTTCGTAGCTCATACTGCCCATCACCCAATTGGCGGTGGGCAGCGCCAAGCCCGACCCATAGTCCCAGTTACGGGGGAGGCGACCGGTGTCGTCGGCGTAGAGTTGCCAGGCGAGGTGGAGCTGACGCTGGTTGTTCACGCACGGGATGTTTCGGGCCTGCTGCCGCGCCCGGGCTAGGGCGGGCAGCAGCAGGGCAGCCAACACCGCGATGATCGCGATGACCACCAGCAGCTCAATGAGCGTAAATCCCCGGCGCTGATCCATGGTTAGCCCCCACCCGCTCCTTATCGAGGCGTCAGCAGGAATGCACGTGTCGTGCCAGCTTTGGTCCCATAACCCACTCAAATCCGCTTCGGGTCCCCTGGTCAGGCCAGCGAACTTGAAGGCGATGCTTGACCGTCTGGTGGGGGGTTACCTAGTTTCCCGCCTCTTTGCCAGTAACGGACGAACCCGTCCGCCTGGTGCATTTGAATGTCGGTTGAAAGGAACAGAATCGTGAACGTTTCCGTCGAAAATTTGGGCCCGTGCAAAAAACTGCTGCGCGTGGAAGTGCCGCCCGACCAGGTGGATGTTGCCTTTGACGAAGTCATTGGCCTGTACCAACGGCAGGCTCAGCTCCCCGGATTCCGTGCGGGCAAGGCGCCCAAGCACCTCGTGGTCAAAAATTTCGAAGGCAAGATCAAGGAAGAGGTCCGCCGCAAGTTGTTCGAGGACTCGTACCGCAAAGCCTCGCAGGACCAGAATTTGCGCGTGATCGCCACCTTCGGCGTCGAGGAGCAGTCGTTCGGCCGCGGCTTGCCCTTCGGCTACACGGTGACCCTGGAACACGCGCCGGAATTCCAGACGCCCAACTACAAGGGATTGACCGCCCGTCGGGAAGTCGCTGTGGCCGGTGACGTCGAGGTCGAACGCGCGATCAACATCCTCCGGGAACAGCACGTGAAGTACAACGACGTGCAGCGCGCCGTCCAATCGGGCGACGTCGCGGTGGTCAACTACACCGGCACCTGCGAAGGACGCCCGCTCACCGACTTCAATCCGACCGCCAAGGGGCTCACCGAGAAGCAGGGCATGTGGATGTTGGTGCAGGAGAATTCCTTCATCCCCGGTTTCACCGAACAACTGGTCGGCGCCAATGTCGGCGACAAGCGCTCGGTCAAGGTCACTTTCCCGGCGGACTTCGTGATCAAAGAGGTCGCGACCAAGGAAGGCGTGTTCGAAGTCGAGGTCACCGGGGTCAAGGAGAAGGTCCTGCCCGAGGTGAACGATGCCTTCGCCCAGGAATTCGGCGCGGCGAATGTCGATGAACTCAAGCAGGGCGTGCAGCGCGACTTGCAGAATGAGCTGAACTTCCGCGTGAAGCGGAACGTGCGGGATCAGTTGCTGAAGCACCTGCTCGGTCAGGTCACCTTTGACCTGCCCGAAAGTGTGGTCTCCAGCGAGACCCGTCAGCTGGTGTACAACATCGTCAACGAGAACCAGCAGCGCGGCGTGGCCAAGGAAGTCATCGAAGCGCGGAAGAATGAGATCTTTCAGAGCGCGCAGACCAGCGCTCTCGATCGCGTGAAGGCCGCCTTCATCCTGAATCGCATCGCCGAGACGGAGAAGATCACCATCACCGAGAAGGAAGTGACCCAGCGCGTGCTCGCGATGGCGGAACAGAACAACCTGACTCCGGAGAAGATGGTCAAGACCCTCCAGGAACGGAATGCGTTCCCGGAGATCCAGCAGGACATTCTGACCGGCAAGGTGCTCGACTGGTTGGAGCTCAATGCCCAGATCGAAGAGGTTCCGGCGGGATCTACTGCTGCCGCTCCCGCGCCGGCCGAAGCTCCGGCCGCCTAATTCGGTCGCTGAATCCGCAAACGAAAACGGCCCGCGGCGTGACTCGCCGCGGGCCGTTTTGTTTTAGCTGAGAGCTGAGAGCTGAGAGACGAGAGGGTAGGGCGAGGCTCCGTCCGAGCCGTTGGCGTCCCGGCGAATGACGCGTCGGGAGTCCACCAACGTACGGCTCCGCAGAGCGTCGCCCTACCGGGTGTGCTTGGCTTTTTCTTACCCCTTACCCGTTGAATCAGCCGCCTCACGGCTGCCGCAGACGGTAGAAGCCGTTGGCGGTCGGGGTGAGACGGACGACCCATTGGTCGCCTTCCACCACCGGCGCAACGTTGACCGGTTGCCAGTTTGCTTCGCCCAGCGCCGGAAGGGATTCCAGCAAGGCGTCGGGAATGGCGGCGGGCCAGCGGAGTTCAAGCGTCGCATTGGCGCCCAGTCCAGCCGTCAGGGTGGGGGCGATGAGCGGCTTGCAGGCCGCGAGTTCGTTCACGCCCGCCTTGGGTCCGCAGGGACGGATCACCGCATAGCGCACGCGGCTGACAAAGATTTTGTCGCTGAGCACGAAGCGGGCAGCCGCTTGCGGACCCTGATTCACGCCCAGGAACTTCATGTCGGGAATCTCCCAGTAGGCTTCCTTCCAGGTGTCGGTGCCTTCGAGAGTGATGTAGGCGCTGTCCGGAACGAACTTCAGCGTCGTGATGCCGTTGGCTTCGGTCTGATACACCTCGGGCTTGAACCGTGCTCCGGCGAGGGCCGGGTCATCGTAGTACGTGACGCAGATGGCCAGGTTGGCGGCGGGCTGGCTGGACGGTCCGAAGACCTGATCCGTGATGGCGAAGTTGAGGTATTGATGGGTGAAGCCAACGGGACCGTCATCACGAGCCGGCCGGATGGCGTTGCGCCGATCGGAGGCCGGACCGGCCTCCGCTTCAATCATCACCTGATCACCCCCGCTGGAACCGAGGTCGAGGCCCTGTTTGAGTCCTTGTTTGAGATCGAGTTCGGCGTAGTTGCCATAGGTGTCCGTGCAGATGCTCGGATCAGCGAAGCAATCGGCGAGCGGATCCTGTCCGGCGAGCGGATGGGTTCCGGTGCGCAGGACGGCGAGGTCGAAGCGGGAGACGAAGACTTGGCCGTTCTCGGAGACGAACCTCGGTCCGGCCGTGAGCGCGCCCGCATTGACGCCCTTGAGACTCACCGCAGGAACGATCCAGGAGCGCTTGATCCACTCTCCGGTGCCGGTGAGGACCTGCCGTTGTTCGGCCGGGTAGAAGCCGATGCCGCCGAGGCTATCGGTGGCGTATGCTTCGGGTCCGAACCGCACGTCGAGTCCGGCGAAGGCCGGATCGTCGTAGAACTCCACACATACTTTGACCGCGCGCGGGTCGTTGCAGGGTTGGCCCAGATAATTGTCGAGAATGCCGAAGTTCAGCAGAGAGCCATTGGGGCGCACCGCCCGACGTTTGTCCGTAGCGGGTCCGACCTGATCTTCAAACGTGACCGTTTGATCGCCGTCATTGATCACCACCAGGTGGTTGGTGACGCCGGCCCGGAGATCGAGTCCGACCAGGTTGGTGTTGGGTTCGGGATCACAGGAGTCGGCCGGGGCGAAGAGATTGATGGCTTCGGGTTCGCCGAACGCTCCCTGGGGTCCGAAGGCGATGGCCCGGATGATCAGGTTGGGCACCTGTTCCAGACGAATCGTGCCGCCGTTGACGCCGCCGCTGGAGGTGTCGCCCTGCGCGCCCTCTGGCACCGAGCCGACGAAGCGGGTGCCATCGGCGCGCTGACCGTTGGGAATGCGGAACAGAATCCAGTTCCACTTCTTATTGCGGGCCTCGACCGCGACCGAGCCGCCCACCGGGGCGGTCAATTCCGGGAGGGTGCCGAGGAGGAAGTTAAAGTTACGCGGCGATCCATCGAGATTGAACAAGGCGTCATCCCCGTAGGCCTGGACGAGAATGTCGATGGTTTCATCGTCGGCCCATTCCCCGAACGAGGAATCGGCCACGTTGAAATAGTTGCCGAGCGCCTTGACACCGCTGAAGCCACCAATGGTGATATCGCCGGTGATCTGATCACCACCGCTGAGGACCCTTAGATCCGGAGTCCACGTTTCCGAGGGTGCGGCGAGGGCGTCGCCGGTGACGTAATAGTGGACGACTTTGTCAGCCTGTCGCGTGGACGGCCAATCGGTGGGACTGGAAGGTCCGGTCTGAGCGAGAGCCCAGAGCGAACTGACGCCGCCCAGCAAGGCCGCGAAGAGAGTTCGATTCATGGTTGATATGGTTGCCGTTCCCAGCGACGACACGGCGCTCCGGGTCAGGGCGGAGGTCATCACGACGGAAAGGAGTACGCCTTCAGACCTCTTTGGACCCGAGTGGTTTCAATCTAAATGCGGGTCGGTCTTACTTTTCCGGTTCCGGGTCGCTGGCTTCCGTCCGTGCGGGACGTCGGGTTCGGAGGACGGTCGCAGTATCGATTGGAGATTCCCCAAGTTTCCTGTCACCTCCGGTCGGCAATCCACCACGGGCAGGCAATGAGGACGGTCCGAATCAAGGAACAAAGCTCCGACCAAGAGTTGCTCGAGCAGAGTCGGTCGGGAGATCGCGAAGCGTACGGTGAATTGGTCCGACGCCATCAGAATCTGGTGTGCGGACTGGCGTTTGCCCATTGCGGCGATCGGATGCGGAGTGAGGACTTGGCGCAGGAAACCTTCGTGGCTGGTTGGCGTCAGTTGCCCCAGCTCCGGGATCCCAGCCGCTTCAAGAGTTGGCTGTGCGGCATGGTTCGCTTGCGCGCTGCCGGTGCGCGGCGGGAAGCCCGACGAGATCCGACCGCCGGAGCGGAATCCTGGGAGGATTGCGCGGAAGCATCCGGGACTGCCTCGACTCCGGCGGCTGAAGTGGTGGCGGCGGAAGAGGGTCGGATGGTGTGGAAGGCCCTGGCCGAATTGCCCGAGACGTATCGCGAACCGCTGGTTTTGTTTTATCGGGACGGACAATCCGTGGCTCGGGTGGCGCAACACCTCGAGCTTTCGGAGGACGCCATCAAGCAACGTCTTGCCCGAGGACGGGAGCTCTTGCGGGGAAGGCTGTCCACCTTGGCCGAAGAGATCCTGGGACGTTCCGGACCCAATCCTGCCTTCAGTGGCCTGGTGCTGGCGGCGTTACCATTGTCGCTGCCTTCGACCGGTGCAGCGGCGTTGGCGACGGGAAGTGCGGACCAATCCTGGGCGGCGGTGGGCGGAGGAGCGTGGTTGACCGTTCTTGGGCCGGTATTGGGCTTGCTTGGAGCCTGGGTGGGCATTCGGGCGTCCTTGCAGAATGCCGGATCTGAAGCGGAGCGACGTTTGGTGAAACAGTTGTTGGTGACCTGCGCGGTTTTGCTGATCGCCTCAGGCAGCGGGTTGGTGGGGCTCTTCTGGCTGGGGCGAATCCACTGGGGTTGGAGCCTGGGTCAGTGGGCGGTGGCGGTGGGGGGCTGGTCGCTCTTGGCGATGACTGTATTTCTCGCGGTGGGCATTCGCTGGGAACGTCGCCGTCGGCACTTGGTTGCCGTCGAAGAGCGTTCAGGAATGCGGTCAACCGCCCGTCCGGCGGTCCTTTGGCGATATCAATCGAGGCGCCGGTGGTTGGGCTGGCCGCTGGTGGATGTGCACGTGGGCGGTTCGCGTCGCGGGGTCGCCCGCGGATGGCTGGCCATCGGAGATCTGGCCCTGGGAGGGGTGGCGTTCGGAGGCGTGGCCGTCGGGGGAATCGCCGTGGGAGGAGTGGCGCTGGGTGGTATTGCTGTGGGCGGGGCCGCGGCGGGTCTTCTGGCCGTGGGTGGAATGGCGTTGGGTTGGGGTGCGGTGGGTGGACTGGCAGTCGGAGGACTGGCCTTCGGTGGCGCGGCCCTCGCCGTGAAGGCCGCCAGCGGCGGAATGGCCCTGGCCCAGGAAGTGGCCGTGGGCGGCTGGGCTCAGGCCGCGCATGCCAATGATGCTTGGGCCCGGGAGTGGGTCGCCCAGTCCGGGTTCTTTCGAACCGCCAAAGTGGTCGTCCGCTGGCTTCCCTTGCTCTCGGTGTTGCCGATGTTGCTGCCGCTTTGGATGACGCGAATGGCGCGCCGATCCAAGGAGCGTTCGGCTTGATTGGACGACGAGATTCTCCTGAGTCACGAATGGCACAAAACCACGGAAGGGGAAACGAGATGAAATCGGGAGCGCTGGCGTCTCGCCGGCCAGTATGAGGACGCGTGAGGCGAACCGGTTGAGAGCTGAGAGCTGAACGGTCGGAACGGGGAAGCGGCAAGTGTGGTAGGGCGACACTCTGGAGCCGTTAGTGAGTGTACTGGTGACGCCTCTATTCGCCGGGACGCGTACGGCTCCGCGGAGCGTCGCCCCACCGGCTCGGCTCCCGCACTCTCCAAAGTTTCTCCGTGGCCGTTCCAGGATTGGCTGGAGTCCGGCCGAGGCGTAGCCTGTTGTCATGGTGCGAGCGTGGATGCAGGCAAGTGGGGCGCTGATCGGTGCGGCCTTGAGCTGGATGCAGCTGATGGCAGCTCCGGACTGGCCGGAGTTTCGGGGACCGACAGGCCAGGGCATTTCCACGGCGACTTCGGTTCCGCTGCAGTGGTCGGCGAACAGCAACGTGGTGTGGAAGGTAGAAGTGCCGGGCGAGGGCTGGTCGTCGCCGGTGCTTTCCCAGGGCGAGTTGTATCTCACGACCGCGGTTACGCCCTCCAGCGGTGGCGTGCAGCTGCGGGCGTTGTCGTTTGCGGCCGAGACCGGGAAGCTGCGCTGGGACACGGAAGTGTTCCTCGAGCCGGGGACGGGCGGCGGGATGCATCAGAAGAACTCCAAGGCGAGTCCGACGCCGGTGGTGTCAGGGGATTGGGTGTACGTTCACTTTGGACATTTGGGCACGGCCGGTTTGGATCGCGCCGGGAAAGTTCACTGGCGGCAATCCGAGTTGAAGTATTCCCCGGTGCACGGCAATGGCGGTTCTCCGATTTTGGCGGATGGCGTGCTGTTCTTCAGTTGCGACGGCGGCTCGGGTCCCTTTGCGGTGGCGCTCGATCCGGAGACGGGGGCGATCCGCTGGCGGGTGGACCGGGAGACGGCGGCGGCCAAAAAGTTTTCCTTCAGTACGGCCCTCTTTCTCACCAACGGCACCCGCAAGGAAATCATCAGCCCGGGGAGCGGGGCGGTCTTCTCCTACGATCCGGCGACCGGGCGCGAGTGGTGGCGGGTGGCATATGGCAACGGTTATTCCGTGGTGCCCCGTCCGGTGTTTGCGCACGGCCTGATTTTTGTGGGAACAGGATATGATCGCGCGAGTCTGCTGGCGATTCGTCCCGGAGGTGAAGGCGATCTGACTGAGTCCAACATTGTCTGGCAGACCGCGCGCAGTGCGCCGAACACGCCGTCTGTGGTGGTGGTGGGCGAACTGATCTTCTTCGTGTCCGACGGGGGAATTGCCACGTGTGCCGATGCCCGGACCGGAAGGGTCCACTGGAACGAGCGCTTGGAAGGAGATTATTCCGCCTCGCCGGTGTGGGCGGAGGATCGTGTGTACTTTTTCAACGAAGCGGGACTGTGCACGGTGGTTCGGTCGGCGCCGAAGTTCGAGGTGCTGGCGAAGAACGATCTGGGTGAGCGTTTGTTGGCGAGTCCGGCGGTGACGGACGGAGCGTGGTTTATCCGGACGAAGAGTCATTTGTTCCGGATCGGTTCTCCGGCCCCAGTTCGCGGCGCAGAATAAAGTCGTCCATGACGAAGCCGGCCCCGATTTCGGTGACTTGCGCCTCCACCAAGCGGAACCCTGCTCGTTCGTAAGCGCGCAGCGCGCGGGTGTTCCGGCGATTGACGCGCAGTTCCAAGGCGGTGGCTCCGAGTTCGCGAACGGACTGGAACACGTGTTGGAGGGCCTGTCGCCCCTGACCCTGACCTTGGAGTTCCGGCAACAGGTACAGCTTGTTCAGGAATGCGGCGGCCGAGCGTTGGGAAGGGTCCCATTCCCAGGCGAGGTATCCGACGGGTCGTTCGGAGAGGCGCAGGATTTCATAATGCACGCCCCGCTCGATTTCCGCCTCGAGTTTATGGGGGGCGTACATCCAATCGAGCATGTAGCGGATCTGCTCCGGCGGGATCATTTCAATATAGGACTCGTGCCAGATTCGTTCGGCGAGGTCCCGAAGGAGGAGCACGTCAGCGGCGGAAGCGGGCTGGAAGGTTAGGGGCATGTGAGAAACGGAGGGCGAAGATCGACGATTTGGCTTAAAAATTCCGGTTTAATTTCTGGACACTATCGTCTGTTTCGCGGAATAGGGAATAGTTCCCCCGCGGACTTTGCAGGGAGATGACGAACGGAAACGGTCGGCATCTTGAAGTGAAGTGGTGAGGAACCCAACAACCCATAACCCGTCTTCCGAACGTTGTAGACTACCTACATCAACCGACCATCCATACCCATATCCTGATTTAATATCCCAACCCATTTTTGTCGTCCACGGATCGGCCAAGTTGCTTGGTTGATTGGCTGATTCCAGCCGTGAGACGACAGCTTTGGAGGAGGGGCGCGGCAACTTCGCTCACCCGGCAACAGCTCCAACGGCCGGGCGGATGATCATTATACAGCCACGGTGGGGACTAGGCTAGATCGTCCAACGCGGACCGCCTCTGAGCGGTCTGCACCTGTGCGAATCGTGCTCCTCCTCCCTTTCTTTCGGAAGGACGAGGAGTGGACACTTTGGGGTCTGCGGGCATCCTCTCCGGGTGCAGCCGGTGCAGTTGACTCCCATTGGTTCAGAACTCGCCCTCAAGTGGTCGAACGGTGAAGAGACCTTCATTCCGTTGGAGACGCTTCGGAAAAGGTGTCCCTGTGCTTCCTGTCAGGGGGAGACGGATGTGCTGGGGGCGGTGCATCGTCCGCCGCAAAAACCTTACGGTCCAGGGGCATTCCAAATGGTTCAGTACTCCCTGGTGGGCGGTTACGGATTTCAGCCCCGGTGGGCGGATGGACACGGCACCGGCATCTATTCCTGGGACTACCTGCGCCGGTTGGCGGCCTGATTTAGCTGAGAGCTGAGAGCTGAGAGCTGAGAGGTCGGAAGGGTAGGGCGAGGCTTCCGCCGAGCCGTTCGCGTCCCGGCGAATGACGCGGGAGGAGTTCACGAGCGTACGGCTCCGCGGAGCGTCGCCCACCGGGCCATATGGAGTGCGGTAGCCATGCAAGCCATGCTACCGCTTTCCCATTCCCCTGGCGCGGGTGGCGGGGTGACGGATGATTCGCTGCTGGGGCCTCGCCCGTGGGAAAGCGGTAGCTACGCAGGCTTCGCTACCGCACTCCAAAGGCTCCGCGGAGCGTTGCGCCATCGGGCCCGCCCGCGCCGCGTATGGAGTGTTGCCGCGTGAGAAACGAGCCGGCGAGACGCCAGCGCTCCCAGAAATGCTCCGACTTGAGAGGTTGCTGGTCGGCCCGGGGTCTGCTCACTTTGCCGGTCGAACCACCGTATGATGTCTCCCCTTCGGTCCCGTCTCGCCTGGCTGTGGCTGCTGCTGCTCGCCGGGTTGTTGCCTGCCCAAGCCCAGTTGGTGATCAATGAGTTCCTGGCCAGCAACAACCGCAACCTGGCCGATCGCGACGGCGAGTTCTCGGATTGGATTGAACTGAGAAACACCGGGACGACCGTGCTGAATTTGGCGGGATGGACGTTGACCGATGATCCCAACCAGCCGACGCGCTGGACCCTGCCGGCCACCAATCTCAGCGCGGGGGCATATCTGCTGGTGTTTGCTTCGGGCAAGGATCGCGCGGTGGCTGGGGCGGAGTTGCACGCCAACTTCAGTCTCAACGCGGGCGGCGAGTACCTGGCCCTCTTCGCCCCCGAGGCGAACCAGCCGGCCAGCGAGTTCGCCCCAGAGTATCCAGCACAGCAGACCGATATCTCCTATGGAATCAGTGACGGTCAGCTCCGGTTTTTCAATCCTCCGACACCCCGGGCAGCAAACGGAGCGGGCTTCGCCGACTTCGTGGCCGACACCAAGTTCAGTCACGATCGCGGATTTTACGATCAGGCGTTTGATCTGATCATCACCTGCGCCACGCCGGGAGCGACCATTCGCTACACCACCAATGGTGCGCCCCCGACCGCGACGACCGGCGTGATCTATTCCGGTCCTCTGTCGATTTCGACGACCCAGGTGATTCGCGCTGCCGCGTTCAAGGCCGGACTGCAAACGTCGGGAGTCGACACCCAGACCTATCTGTTTCCGGCGGAGATTTTCAAACAGTCCGCCAATGGTCAGGCGCCACCCGGTTGGCCAACCTCCTGGGGCAACAACGTTGTGGATTACGGCATGGATCCCGACGTCGTGAATTCGGCGACCTACCGGAATGAACTTCGCCAGGCTCTCTTTGCCCTGCCGTCCTTTGTTTTGGTGACCGACCTGAAGCATCTGTTCGATCCGGCCACGGGAATTTATTCCAACCCCGGCAACGACGGTCGGGAATGGGAGCGTCCGGCCTCGGTGGAACTGATCCGGCCGGATGGTGAGGAAGGATTTCAGGTCAATTGTGGGGTCCGAATTCGCGGCGGCTTTTCCCGCAGTGGTGACAATCCCAAGCACGCTCTCCGACTGTTCTTTCGCCAGGAATATGGCGACGCCAAATTGCGGTATCCGCTCTTTGGCAATGACGGCGCTGACACCTTCGACGCCATCGATCTGCGCACGTTTCAGAACTACTCGTGGAGTTTTCAGGGCGACAACCGAGGGGTGTTCTTTCGGGACCAGTTCTCCCGCGACGCGCAGCTGGATTTGGGGCATCAGGCGGAACGCGGAGATTACTATCACCTATTCATCAACGGCCAGTATTGGGGCATCTACAACACCTGCGAGCGTCCGGAGGCCAGCTACGGGGAAACCTATTTCGGCGGTAACAAGGAGGACTTCGACGTGATCAAGGTCGAGGCCGGCCCCTACGAGATCAATGCCACCGACGGCAATCTCAGCGCTTGGAACAGTCTGTATTCCGCTCTGCGGACAACGCCGGTGACCACTGAGACGTTTCTGCGTCTGCAGGGGCTCAATCCGGATGGAACGGTCAATCCGTCGTACCCGCCGCTGATCGATGTGGACAACCTCATCGACTACCAGTTGGTGATCTTTTTTGGCGGCAATCTCGACGCGCCCATTTCGTGGTTCCTGGGCGAAAACTCCCCCAATAATTTCTACGGAATGCGGGATCGCACGGGACGTTCGGGCGGCTTCAAGTTCTTTGCGCACGACGCCGAGCACACCCTGTTGAATGTGGACGAGAACCGCACGGGTCCGTTTCCGGCGGGCAGCTCCAGCGTCAACAAGAGCAATCCGCAGTACTTCTTCCAGCGTCTCGCCACCAATCCGGAGTTCCGACTGCGGGTGGCCGATCGGGCCCAGCGGGCGTTTGCCAACAATGGTCCGCTTACCCCGGCGGCAAATCGAGCCCGAGTGGCACGCCGGACCAATGAGATCTACTCCGCGGTGGTGTTGGAATCCGCCCGCTGGGGTGACTCCAAGCGGTCCACACCGTTTACCCGCAACACGGAATGGCTCACCGAGGTGAACCGGATTCAATCCAGCTACTTCAGTCAGCGCACCACGACGGTGCTGAATCAGCTTCGCACCCAAGGCTGGTACCCCTCTGTCGGTGCCCCGACCTTCAGTCAGTTTGGCGGACCGTTTGCCACCGGGGCGCAACTCGCGCTCAGCGGCGGGGGCACGATTTATTTCACCACCGATGGAACCGATCCCCGGCTGCCCGGAGGGGAAGTGGCTCCGGGTGCGCGAACGTATGTTCTGCCGGTGACCCTGACCGAGAACACCACGGTGAAAGCGCGCGTTCGCTCGGGAACCACCTGGAGCGCCCTGACCGCGGCGGACTTTCAATTGATCCAAACCTGGACCGACGTGGCGGTGACGGAACTGATGTACCATCCGCCGGATCTCGGCGCGGTAAACGGGGACGACCTGGAGTTTTTGGAACTCAAGAATGTGGGGTCGGAGGAGCGGGATCTCGGCGGGTTGAGCTTCACCAACGGCATTCGCTACACCTTCCCAGCGGGCACCCGTCTAGCGCCCGGAAAGATGCTGGTGTTGGCGAGTCAGGAAGCAGCCTTCACTAATCGGTATCCGGGCGTGAAGCCGTTCGGCATTTATGCCGGCAAACTGGCCAATGGAGGCGAACGGTTGACGTTGATTCATGCAGCGGGCGCGGTGCTGATGGACTTCGCCTGGAGCGACGAGGCGCCCTGGCCGACGGCGGCCGATGGGGATGGTTTTTCGTTGGTCTGGCGTGATCCCAATCGCAATCCGAATCCCAATGAGGCGGGCACGTGGCGCGCTTCGGCCCAGTTGGGGGGCTCACCAGGTTTGGATGATCCGAACAGCCAGGTGGCGCCAGTGGTGGTCAATGAAGTCCTGGCTCACACGGATCTGCCGGCGGTGGATTCCATCGAGCTCTTCAATCCCACGGCAGAGCCGGTCTCGGTGGCGGGTTGGTATCTGACCGACGATCGCTCGGTGCCCAAGAAGTTCCGGATTCCGGCAGGCGTTACCATTCCGGCGGGCGGTTATGGTGTGGTGACCGAATTGCAGTTCAACGAGGCCGGGGCGGCACTTCCGTTCGCGTTGAGTTCCCACGGGGACGAGGTCTACCTGTTCAGCGCCGATGCCGCCGGCAACCTGACCGGACACAGCGACGGCTTTGGATTTGGGGCGTCAGCCAACGGCGTGAGTTTTGGTCGGTACACCAACTCGGTGGGTGAAGTTCAATTCCCGGCCCAACTCGCAGTCACCTTGGGCACGGTCAATTCCGGTCCGCGGGTGGGTCCGCTGGTGATCAACGAATTCAGTTATCGGCCCTTCTCGGGCGACGTGGAGTTCGTGGAGGTGAAAAACATCTCCGGATCCCCGCTGCTGTTGTTTGATCCGTTGGTGCCGACGAATCGTTGGCGTGTGGGCGGTTTCGACGTGGTCTTCCCGGAGGGTGCCCAGTTGCCGCCGAATGGACTGGCGGTGGTGACGGCCGGCGATCCGGGCTTGTTCCGTCAGCGCTGGAGTATTCCTGACAGCGTTCCGGTGTGGGGACCGGCGGTGGGCAATCTGAATGACACCGGCGAACGTCTGGAACTGCTTCGTCCGGATTCGCCGGATACCGTTACCAATCAAGGTCAGGTGACGGTGATCATTCCGGAAGTCGCGGTGGAGTCGGTTCGTTACGCGGCGCAGTTGCCCTGGCCGGGGATTGGGACCTCGGGTGCCTCGCTGGAACGAATCCGGCCCGATCAATATGGTGACGACCCCGTTCAGTGGCGGGCGGCCACGGCCGGTCCGTCACCCGGGCTGGAGAATTCCGTGAACCGCGCTCCGCGGGTCTTCGCCGGGGAGGATCAACAGTCGGTGGTGGATCGGTATCCGCATCAGGTGTCGTTGCTCGCTTCGGCCACCGATGATGGCCAGCCGGGAGGGGCGCTGCAGTATCAGTGGACCCAGGTGGACGGTCCCACGGGCGTGGTGTTCACCACGCCGCAGTCGGCCGCGACCGGGGCGCAGATGCCCGGTCAGGGATTGTATCGCCTTCGGGTCACGGTTTCGGATGGTGAACGTTCGGCGACCGATGACGTTTTGATCCAGTCCAGCCGTTCCACGGGGGAAGCGACCTTTGTCTCGGCGGGTTCGGTCTGGCGGTATGTGGATTCGGGTCAGGATCTGGGCACAGCTTGGCGGGCGCCTGACTTCAATGACTCCGGTTGGAAATCCGGTCGGGCCCAATTGGGCTATGGCGATGGCGACGAAGTGACCGTGATTGGGTTCGGACCCGACGGGAACAACAAATACATCACCACCTACTTCCGGTTGGCGTTTGATCTGTCCGACGTGGCCGGCATTACCGAACTCACTTTGCGTCTGATGCGTGACGACGGGGCGGTTGTGTATTTGAACGGAACGGAAGTATCCCGGAGCAATCTCCCGGAAACCACCATTGGGTTCCGGACCCCGGCCATCAACGCCGCCGGAGGCGCGGACGAATCCAATTTCTTCGAGTTTCCGATCGATCGGGGGGCGTTGCGGGAAGGGCGCAATGTTCTGGCGGTGGAATTGCATCAGAATGCGGGGACGTCCTCCGACACGAGTTTCGATTTGGCTCTGGTGGGGCGACGGCTGCCGGGCAATGTCGGCCCGACGGCGGATGCCGGCGTGGATCGGACCGTGGCGGCGGGAGCATGGACCCTGATGTCAGGTCTGTTCACCGAGGACGGACTGCCGCTGCCGCCGGGGGCGCCGGTGTTTGCTTGGAGTCAGGTGAGCGGACCCGCCTCGGCGACGCTGACGCAGGCGGCCACGCCGCAAGCTCGGGTGTGGTTTTCCACGCCGGGGGATTACGTGTTCCGCTTTGTCGTTCGGGACGGACTTCTGGAAGCAGCGGATGAAGTTCGCCTCACGGTGACGCCTGATCTCTCCGTGCCGCCGGCGGTGGTTCTCGTGCAGAATCCCCCGGGGTTCCGCTTCACGACCGAGGAAGGGCGCAGCTATTCGGTGGTCTGGCGGGCACATCTGGAGTCGGGCAACTGGACCAAGGAACGCGATGTGCCGGCGGGAACCGGCGGTCGGGTGATCGACTTGACCTACGACCTCACAGAGCCCCAGCGGTTTTATCAGGTGGTCTCCCCGGCGATTCCCTGATCAAAGCCGAGCCTCTGGAGAGAAAGTTGAGTTGAGAGCTGTGAGCTGAGAAGTCGCAAGGGATGGGAAGAGGGCGAGGCTCCGCGGGGCCTCGCCCCACCGGGGCACGCGAGCCTATGGAGTGCGGTTGCCAAGCTTGCCATGATACCGCACTCCCATTTTCCCCGGGGCGGGTGGAGTGGTGACGGGTGAGAGAACACGCCGGCGAGACGCCAGCGCTCCCAGGAAGCGGTGGCAAAACGCTGGCTTCGACCGATGACCTCGGTATCGTCAGCCGGTCTCGGGGAATTCGCTTCTGATGTCATTCTGCCGCTCCAGGTTGATCGTGTTTCTGTGGGTCTTGGCCGGCGGGCTACTGTGTTTGCGGGCGGAGGACGTGGTCTTTCCGGATGACGCGGGCGTGATCAATTTGAAGCAGGCCCCTTATTTCGCACGGGGGGATGGTCTCACGGATGATACGGCAGCATTGCAGCAGGCTTTGATCGAAAACGGCGGGCGGAACCGAATTCTGTATCTGCCCAAGGGAACGTATCGGATCTCCGCCACGCTTCGTTGGCCGGTGGTGGATCCGGGCAAGTTCCGGGGTCGGACGATTCTGCAGGGCGAAAATCGGGAACAAACGGTGATCCAATTGCTGGACTACACCCCGAATTTCGCCAATGCCGGCCGGCCGCAGCCGATGATCTGGACCGGGGTCAAAGGGGACGGGTATCTGCGGAACGCGATTCACAATCTGACGGTGCACACTGGGATGGGGAATCCTGGGGCGATCGGAATTCAGTTCCTGGCCAACAAGCAGGGTGGGGTGACGGACGTCGACATCATTGCCGGCGGCGACGGCTCGGGTTCGACGGGCCTGGATTTGTCGCACAGCGAGACCATTGGCCCGCTGTGGGTGAATCGGGTTCGGGTGCGCGGCTTTGACACGGGCATTCGGGCGGCCAATCCAGTATTCTCCCTCACCTTGGAGGATGTGGAAGTGACCGGTCAGAAACTGGCCGGGCTCCGCAACAGTGCGCAGGTCCTGACCCTGCGGAATTTTCGCAGCACCAACGCGGGGCCAGCCGTGCAGAGCACCGATCCGGTGGGATTCATCACCCTTTTGGATTCCGTATTCCAGGGTTTGCCTTCGAAACGGAATAGTCCGGCGGTGATCAACCGGGGCATCCTGGTCGCTCGTAATCTATCCACTCCGGGTTACACCAATGCGATCGAGAACCGATCCGGCCATGGCGATGGTGCGCCAGGGCCTCTGGTGCAGGAGTATCAGTCGCACGACATTTTCACCCTGTTTCCCGCTCCTCCGTTCTCGCTCAATCTGCCGGTGGAGGAGACTCCGCAGGCGCCGTGGGATGACCTGTCCCAGTGGGCTAGTCCGCTGAAATGGGGCGGTAAGCCGGACGATTTGGCTGATGATTCCGAGGCCTTGCAAAAGGCCATAGATTCCGGGGCCACGACCATTTATCTGCCGAATGGGGAGTGGGTCTTGAAAACGCCGGTGGAGGTTCGTGGCCAGGTGCGCCGGATTCTGGGAACCGAGGCGAAACTCTCGGTGTCGACTCCCCCCGGACAGCCGCCCTTGGTGATCGGCACCAATGCGGCACCGACCGTCTGGTTCGAGCGGTTGGAGGTCGAGGGATTGAAGAGCGCCTTGGTGCAGTTGACGGCGGAGCGTCGGTTGGTGTTCCGCCATTGCACGAGCGTGAGTTTGGATTGGAAAGCCAAGGGCAGCGTGTTCTTGGAGGATGTTTCCAGCGCGTTAACGTGGGAATTGGGACCGGGACAGTTCCTGTGGGCCCGCCAGTGGCATCAGGGCGTGCAGGGACTCAAGCTGGCCAACCGGGGCGGCACCGCCTGGCTGATGGGCTATTCCACCGAGCGACCGGGAATTCTGGCGACGACGACCGCCGGCGGGAAGACGGAGATCCTGGGCGGACTGTGCCTCGCCAATGGTGGGCTCAAGTCGATGCCGATGTTCCGCATCGAGGACGCCTCGGCGAGTATCATCATCGCGGAAGCTTCCTTCACCAGCACCCCCTACCAGACCATTGTCGAGGAGACCCGGAAGGGTTCCGTGAAACGCATGTCCAACTATGGCCTCTCCGGCGATCAACCATTGCCGCAACGAGTCGGCGGCATTGCGATTCCGCTCTTTACCGGATATTACGGGGTGGGAGCGGTGGAACCCAAATCCAACCTCCCCAAACCCAAAACCTCCCGTTGATTTCTGCCATGGCTGAAGCTGCAAAATCTGACCTGTTTGTCGGTGTGGACTTGGGCGGTACCAAGATCCTGGCGGGGGTTTTCAGCCCGCAATTGAAACTGCTGCAGACCGCCAAGCTCAGCACCAAATCGAGCCGAGGTTTTGCCGCAGTGGTGGACCGGGTGGCACGCTGTGTTCGGGATGCCGTCGACGAGGCCGACATGAATCTCAAGCAGGTTCGCGCCATCGGCATTGGCGCGCCGGGTGCCATCGAGCCGGAGACCGGTGAGGTGATCTTTGCGCCGAATCTGCAATGGAAGGACGCGCCGCTGAAAAAGGAGCTCGAGAAACAACTCGAGATTCCCGTGTTCGTGGAGAATGACTGCAACGCCTGTGCCCTCGGAGTTCAGGAAGTCGAACTGAAGGGGCGCACCCGCAATTTGCTCGGGATTTTTCTCGGCACCGGAATCGGGGGTGGCCTGATCATCGACGGTCGGGTCTACCGGGGGTTTAATGGCACTGCGGGCGAACTGGGGCACATGGTCATTCAAGTGGGGGGACCCAAATGCGGTTGTGGCAACAACGGCTGCTTCGAAGCCCTGGCCAGCCGGACGGCGTTGTTCCGTGAGATTCAGACCCGGGTGAAGGCCGGCGAGAAAACCATTCTAACGGATCTCCTCGGCGGGGAACTGGACGACCTCAAAAGCGGCGATCTACGCAAGGCGATCCGCAAAGGGGATAAGTTGGTGGAGAAAGTGGTGGAGGGCGCCGCCGAATACACCGGAATCGCCGTGGCCAATCTGATCAATATTCTCAACCCTGAGGTGGTGGTGCTCGGCGGGGGAGTAATCGACGCGCTGGAAGACGAGATGATGTCGATCATTGTCGAGACGGCCCTCGACTACGCCATGCCCGGGACGACCAAGGGAATCGAGATTCTAGCCTCCAAACTGGGCGACAATGCCGGCATCACTGGCGGTGCCGTGCTGGCCCGGCAACGGGCCAAGTGACCCGCCGCGCCACTCGCCCCTGCGGCTCAGGGTAATCCAGTCAGTCAGCGCGTCGTTCCCTCCGCGGCTACGTTCACCACGATTCCAAGGCGCTTCGCAGCGCCTCCACGGGCAGCCCAATTACGTTGCTGCGGGAACCTTCCACCGTCGCCACCAGCCGATGACCTTCCTCCTGGAGCGCGTACGATCCCGCCTTGTCGAGGACATGGACCCGTTCCAGATACGCCTCGATGTCGTCCGGACCAAGGGAGTGGAACCGGACATAGGTGACCTCGGAGAAGAGCTTCATTCGGGCGCGGTTGACTTGAACCAGGCAAACACCGGTGATGACCCGGTGAATCTGTCCCGAAAGTCGGCTCAGCATCTGCCGGGCTTCAGCGAGATCAGCCGGTTTGGAAAGCGCCTCGTCGCCCAAAAACACCAGGGTGTCGGCTCCCACCACCAGATGATCGGGGAACCGTTCGCTGATCGAAAACGCCTTGCGCTGAGCATTGACTTCGCAAAGCCGGCGAGCGCCCAGGGAGGAATCTGTTAGCTCCGTGGCATAGCTCGGCGAAACGCGAAAGCCCGGGAGCAGTTCGCGGAGCAGATCCACGCGACGGCTCGACTGCGAGGCGAGGATTACCGGCGGCAACGGCTCGGTTCGGTTGAGCGAGAGAGACGGAGGGTTCATGGCTGTTCGGCGTCGAGGCTTCCCGGCGGAGCGGCCTTAGGCAGGATGCGGCGGGCGTGATGTTCGAGAAAAGGCTCACGAACGGCGGAATCCTCGCCCACAAACTCGCGTCGGACAGCCTCCTGAATCAGTTGATGGGCCGTTTTCCAATCTTCCCGTTGTTCCAACGTGAGGAGCATGCGGGCGATCACCAGGCGGGGTGCCCGCTGATCCAGGCTGAAATCATACGGGCCGTTGTCTGTGGAATCGGTGGCGAACGCCTTGAGTGCCATGGCGAAGAACTGGGGCTCATCCCCGCGATCCCAGAGGACTTCTGCCAAGCGGGCCCGATGCACCCGGCGGTTTTGGGTATCCAGTTCGATTAAGCGTCGAAGCGTAAGTTCGAGATCATCCGAGGGCGGTAGGTAGTGGGCGGACCGCCGGGCCCGGTAAGAGTTCATGAGTGCGGTGCTCAGAGGACGCAGCATGCTGACATCCCCGCGGGCAATCGCTTCCGGACGTCCGGGAAGACCAATCTCCACCAGCGCGGAGGCATCTGGTGACGCCAAGCTCCGTTCCAGGGCAGCGAGTAGTCGGGCCGGTTCGGGCTGGCCGGGTTCGGTCTCGAGCCACAGGCGCAGTTGGGAGCGGAAGACCTCGGGGTCCGGAAGGGAAGATGCCCGGAACAGTTCGGCGGCGCCCCGCAGTTCGTTGGTGGTCATCCGGCGGCTGGTCAGATGCGGGCCAATCAGGCCCCGGGGCCGCGGATTGCGACCTTCCGAGATCAGGAAAATTTTGTCGGCTTCCTCCCGGGAGAAGAAAGCGCGCTGGGCGGCGTACTCCAGCACCGGCCGGAAATCGCTGTGCACCGGTGTGGACGGATCAGGGACGAACAGACCTTCGCCGAATGGAATCAGTTCCAGGTTCAGGAAGGAGGTGAGATCCCGGACGCCGATACGTTCCATGTCGCCGCGGACGAGCGGGTCGTTAAACCGCCGGGCGATGGAAGCGAGGTCGGGCTTAAAGGGTTGCACTGAGCCCACCAGGACTAGGTCCCGACCGCCCGGTTGCCAGATGCCCACATACGGAAACACCGAGCTGAAGGTATTCACCACCAGGTCCACGGTTCGGTCGTCGGTTTCGTAGACCTGCAGCCACTGCGCCGCCAGTCCACCGGGCTTCAGTCGGTCGCGAACGTTGAGATAGAATTCGTGACTGAACACCGCCGCCACGCCGGCCATCCAGGGGTTGGACGGTTCGGTGATGATGACGTCGTACTGACGCCGGGTGGTTTGCAGAAACGTTTTGGCGTCCTCCAGGGTGAGGACGGTGCGGGGATCGTCGAGGGCCCGGTCGTTGAACGGATTGAAGAACTTTCGGGTGGCCTCGGCGACTTCTGGGGAGATCTCCACGACGTCCACGCGTTGCACCCCGGAATGGCGCAAGGCCGAGCCGACGGTCATGCCGCTGCCGAGCCCGACGATCAGAACCTCCGAGGATTCCGGCTTGAGCACCAAAGGCACATGCGCGAGCAGGGCCTGGGTGGCCAGGTCGCCGACGGAGGTGGCGTCGGTCTTGCCGTTGACGCGGAGCATCAGGTTTTCCCGACCGTCCGCGAGCGGCGCGGCCATGATGGCCACCGTGGATCCGGCGCCGTCCCGGTGGTACCGCAGATCCACGCTGTCCACTTGAGCGCGGTATTGGGCGAGGGTGGTGGGAGGCGTCTTGGCTCGCCACAAACCGAGGGCAAAGGCGCGCTGCCAGCGCGGTCCCAGCACCGAGGCACTCCAGAACCCGGCGATCAGCACCACGGCGGCCGCGGTCCAGGGCCGCCAATCCCGCCGGCCGGCTCCGAACAAGACCGCCAGTCCGATCAGCGCGTTGAGCGCGATGCCCAGAACGAAGGTGTGGGCGAGGCCGAAGGCGGGGAGGAAGTAGAGGCCGGTGAGAATCGCGCCGAGGACGGTGCCCAGGGTGTTGACCGCAAAGACGCGTCCGACGGAACGGCCGGTTCGGGCGAGCTCCGCTGTCGCCACCCGACTGGCCAATGGCAGGGTTGTTCCCAAACAAACCGCCGGAATGAACATCACGCCGAAACAGACCAGCGCCTGCATCAGTTCGTAGAGCGGATAGGCCGCCTGACTACGGTTCAGCAGCCCCGCGAGTCGGGCGAACCACCAGGGCAACAGGTCATAGAACCAAAGCGACGCGAAGAGGGTTCCGGCCAGAGCCAATTCGGCCAGACCGAAGGCCGTCAGCGTGTGGGCCTGCCGTTTCCAGCGGTAGACCAACCACCCACCCGTGGCGATGCCGCTGATAAACGTGGCGAGCATGAGCGAGTACGCGTGCGTGCTCGAACCCAGAGCCAGTGCCAGCAATCGGGTCCAGGCGACCTCATACAGCATGGCCACGAAGCCCGACACGCTGATCGCCACGAGTGCGAGGCGCAGCTGCCGGGGAGTAAATTCCTCGACCGTTTCGATCCGGAGCGGAGGTGTGGTGGCGGGGGCGGTGGGGAATCCTTCCTGAGTCGCGCGGCTGGCGCCCAGGGCGATCAGACCCACGATAAGGCTCATTGCCGCGCCGAGATAAAGGGTCACTTCCAGACCCAGATTCGGAATCCACCACCAGTCGGCGAGGATTACGCCGGCCACGGCGCCACTGCTGTTGATCGCGTACAGCGCCGCCACCTTACCGCGGAGTTCCGCCAGGGATCGTGTCACGTAGCGGGTCAGTGCCGGCAACGTGGCGCCCATGAGGACGGTCGGCAGCAGGATCGTGATGCTCGCGAAGAAGAATTGGATCGCCAGTCGGAAGAGGCCGGTGGGTGACCACATTCGAACCAATCCGAGAAAGGCCGAATGAACCAGGTCGTAGTAGAATGGAAAGAGTACGGCAAACACGCCGATGCCGAGTTCCAGACCCGCGTAGAAAAGCAGAGGTCGGGGCAACCGATCGACCACTGACCCCAGCCAGGCATTGCCCAGAGCGAGACCGCCCATGAAGGCGGCGAGCACTGCAATCACCGCGTAGCTGGTGTGTCCCAGGAAAAGCGCGAGATATCGGGTCCACACGACCTGATACACCAGGCCGGCGACACCCGAGACGAAGAAGGTGGCCAGAATTAGCGCGAATAGCCCTCGCGCGCGGAAGTTCACCTGCGGAACCTATCGGCCGGTGCGAACCGACTCAACCCCGCAGGACGGACTTGCTCTCGATCCGCATCCGCTCTCACTTTTCCGCCATGACGCGTCAGCAAGTGTTGGATCTCTATTTCATGGACGCTCGCTGCAAACTCATCGAGATCGCCGCCTTTCTCGATCGGGTGGAGCGGGGAACGGGCGAAGCCGATTTTCGACTGACGGCTTTTCGGACAGCGCTTCAGCACTTGCACGACGGTGAAACCAGTCGGGCCGAAGGCGTCCTGAAATCGCTGAGCGATCCGACCCTGGAGCCCATTCCCCAAGCCCATGGCAAGGGCGCGGTGGGTGCCTGGCCGGGAGCGTGATCAGGCCATGATGTCGCGGACCACCCGGCCATGAACATCGGTCAGCCGGAAATCGCGTCCGGCATGGCGATAGGTCAGGGCCTCATGATCGACGCCCAACAGGGCCAGCAAGGTCGCGTGCAGATCGTGGACATGCATTTTCTCGTCCACGCAGTAGAACCCGTAGTCGTCGGTCACCCCGTAACTGAACCCGGCGCGCACCCCGCCACCCGCCAGCCACATAGTGAACGCGTGCGGATGATGGTCCCGACCGTCCTTGCCTTGGAGCGTGGGAGTTCGACCGAATTCGCCGCCCCACATCACCAGGGTGTCCTCGAGCAGCCCTCGTGATTTCAGGTCGCGGAGCAGTCCCGCAATCGGCCGATCTACCTCGGAGGCCAGGCGTCCGTGATCCTTGGTGAGATCGTCGTGCTGATCCCAATAGCCATGGGTCACCTGAACGAAGCGCACCCCGCGTTCGCTAAACCGCCGGGCCAGCAGACACTGCCGCGCGAACGAAGCAGTCCGAGGATCGTCCAGTCCGTAGAGTCGCCGCGTGGCCGCCGACTCGCCGTCGAGACTCATGATCTCGGGCGCTTCGGTTTGCATGCGGAAGGCCAGTTCGAAGGATTCGATGCGTGCCTCCAAGGCGGGATCGCTGCCGGTCGCAGCGAGATGATCCCGATTGAGTTCGCCGAGGAGATCGAGTTGGGCGCGTTGCAGGACCGTGTTTTCGTTGGGATCGTGCAGGTAATTGATCGTCGCCTTCTCCACCGGCATGCCCCCGCCGATAGGTGTTCCCTGATGCACGGCGGGCAGGAAGGCACTCGACCAATTGCCCACGCCGCCGTGGCCCAGAGTGGGATTGATCGTGAGGAAGCTCGGCAGATTCTGATTCTCGGTGCCCAGACCGTAGGAGATCCAGGAGCCCATGCTGGGCCGGACGAAGGTGTCGGAACCCGTGTGCAGCTTCAGCAGCGCTCCGCCGTGCGCCTCGTTGGTCCCGTGAATGGACTTCAGGAAGCACAGGTCATCGGCGCAGGCGCCGACGTTGGGAAACAGGTCGCTGACCATGGCGCCGGATTCCCCGTAGGGCCGGAATTCCCAGGGCGATTTGCGCAGATTGGAGGTCTGGGCGAACTGGATGCGAGGCTTGGCGAAGGGCAGCGGTTGGCCGGTATCGCGAATCAGCAGCGGCTTGTAGTCGAAGGTGTCCACATGCGACGGGCCGCCGTGCATGAAGAGGAAAATGATGCGCTTGGCCCGGGGCCGGAACAGCGGCGCGTGTGGGGCGAGCGGGTTCAATCCGGAGTTCGCGGAAGCGGAGCCCAACGAAGCCCAAAGACCCGCCAGGGCGATCTGCCCAAAGCCGGCGCCACACTGCCGCAGCATCTGGCGTCGGCTGACAGGAGGTGGCAGAGCGTGCGGCATACGACTGGTCGTCTCTGACGAATCCAACACCCGTTCGATTCAGGCGGGAAGGGGAATGGGGGGAAGCTGAGAGCTGAGAGCTGAGAGCTGAGAGGCAAAGCGGTAAGCGGTAAGCGCGGGAGCGCGGGAGCCTGCTTGTCGCTCAACTCTCAACTTCCAACCCTCAACTGGCTTTTCGGTAGGGCGAGGTTCCACCGAGCCGTTCGTGTGGCCTTCGCGGAGCGTTTGGACTGCGCCCGCCCTCTGGCGCTTTTGGGGTGCGTAGAGGACGGTGAGGTTAGGGCGCTCCGGGGTCGAAACGATCCCCCAAACTCTCGTCCCCGCGAATGCCCGTCTCTCCAGGCCTGTTCAACCAAGGGGGGCGCGTTGAAGTTGCCGTCTTACTTCGGGCTAGATGCGGCCGGCTCCGTGTGTTGAAAGAGTCGTCCCATAATAGGAAGTTCTCCCAAAACGGGCACCGAACGCACTTGCTGTGGCCCGTGGCCTGATGTCTTCCATTGGAACAAACGACCTGCCAGTGGCAATTCCGAGAGGAAGGGGACGGCAAAGCGCTCCGGCTGCGGCACTGTGAACAGCCGGCCGACGTGAGGAATGTCCCGGAGAACAGGAACTGAATTTGGGGACTCAGGTCCGCCCATTGCGGTGGAGGCGAGTCCCAGTGCGAATAGTAACGTGGCTGTTGTTTTCATTGTGTTTGGTATGGCTGATTAACGGCGCAAATCGTCACGAGTGCGTCCGGCAACGACTCAAGCTCTGTGATGCGCCTCGGCGCTTTCACTGGAGCAGCCCGAACGAAGCCGCTAGGCGGCGAAGCTGGGGTTGGAACGGGAATCGTCGTTGGGCGGTATCTGAGTGCTTACTTGGCCTGAGACTATCGGCTGAAGACGTTATGAGAAGTTCCAAGTCGAAGGATCTTGGACAAAGTGAGACGCGAGGCCAACGCCGCCAGACGGGCTTGCCGCCAGCCGCAGCAGAAGAGTGCCCCGAAGGTAACCTCAGGCGTGCCAAACCGTCTTTGAACCCTCCGCCCTTTCCCTTGCCGGCCGCAGCCATCCCCCCTCTTCACGTTGGAGACTTACAGCCTTCCGCCAGACCGTCCTCCCCCAAGCGTTCAATGGAGAACTGGCACGAGCGGAGGTGTTCGGCTAAATTCATCTCGTCTCGAATTGAAGTTCGAGCACTTTGACAAGTTGCGGGCGCATCTGGCAGCTGGGCCGGGCGGGATGTCATCCGATGAGTAGTCCCGCTCTCCAACAAATTTGTTCGCCGAAGCGCAGCCGATTCAGAACCAGTTCGCCGGCTTGCGAGACCCCAAGGCTGAATACGAAGAGGCGGATGCATACGTCATCGCGTTGGCGAAATTGCGTGGCGGGATTGTGGTGACTCAGGAAACGCCCGCGGCCGAGAAGCGGAATCCGAAGCGCACGCATTTCATTCCGGATGTTTGCCGGGAGTTGGGTATTGCGTGCATCAGCCTAATCGGCTTGATGCGCCGCGAGGGTTGGAAGTTTTGATTCTTGGTGGCTAAAGGTTAAAGAGCAAAGAGCGCCCCAATCGCCCTCGTCCAGAGTCCAAAAGCATTGGCACCACTGTAACATCCTACGGGGTGACGACATGTCCTACGGCCATTCCCAATTGGCGATTGGCGTCCATTCGTGTCCATTCGCGGTGGGCCTGAATGGTTCCGTCTGAGCCCTCCGCCCTTACCCCTTGCCGGCCTTCGCCATTCCCCTCTTCGCGTTCGAGACTTGCCGCCTACCGCCAGATTCCAGAAACTGCCGCCAATCAGACGGTTCAAACCGGAACAGATGCGCGACCTAACTCCAGAACAACAGGCTCGGCAGCAGATCGACGCCCAACTCCAGGCCTGCGGGACGGGCGTTATCTCCATTTGCTCGCTGAATCGAGCGACGACCCGCCAGTTCAGCCTCCAACAGATCAACACGTGAGAAATAACGAAAACTGCAACCGAGTGTCACCCAGCATTTGACCAACCCGACGTGACACTTTCAGGGCCAACAAACGCCTCATCATGAGCGACAATTCTAAGATCGAATGGACGGATGCCACGTGGAATCCAGTACGCGGCTGTACGAAGGTCAGCCCTGGCTGTTCGCATTGCTATGCCGAGACGTTCGCAGAGCGGTTTCGAGGCGTTCCCGATCACCCCTTCGAGTTCGGTTTCGATCTGCGGCTTGTGCCGGAGAAGCTGGGCGACCCGCTTCGCTGGTCCAAGCCCAAGAAGATTTTCGTCAACTCGATGAGCGACCTTTTCCACGAGGGCGTTTCCGACGAATACATCGAAAAAATCTGCCGGGTGATGTTGGCGGCGAACTGGCACACCTACCAAATTCTCACCAAGCGGGCCGACCGGATGGCGGCACTGCTGCAAGGCAAGTTGCGTAAAGCGGCAAATGCGGCGCACATCTGGTGGGGCGTGAGCGTGGAGAATCGCAAACACGGGTTGCCGCGCATTGAGAAACTGCGGAGCGCCAAGCCAACGGTGGCTTTTCTCTCGGTTGAACCACTGCTGGAAGATCTGGGTACTTTTAACCTTCACGGAATTCAATGGGTGATTGTGGGTGGAGAGAGCGGCCCTGGTGCGCGGCCAATGGAAGCCGAGTGGGTGCGGAACATTCGCGATCAATGCCAGAAGGCTGGCTCAGCGTTCTTTTTCAAA
Source organism: Verrucomicrobiota bacterium (assembly GCA_017309115.1). Lineage (GTDB taxonomy): Bacteria > Verrucomicrobiota > Verrucomicrobiia > Limisphaerales > UBA9464 > UBA9464. The sequence continues at coordinate 26,923 of JAFLEF010000009.1, forward strand.
CAATGGGGTGGCGTTCGCAAGAGCGAGACGGGACGGAGGCTCGACGGAAGGACATACGATGAATTTCCGGAGCCTTCCATCTCTCCGAATCCGTCATCTGCAGACTTGCTGGCGCTTAGGGAGGAGTTTGCCTAACAAATGCATGCGAACGATTTTCACGAAAAGCCGTTCGACGAAGGAACGCTAACCAAGCTCAGGATTTTTGAGCTCTACGCACGCGAATGGCTTCCAGTCTTTCTCTCCGCAGAGAGGCCTCGGCTGCCTAAAATTCATCTATTCGACTTTTTCGCCGGACCAGGTACGGACTCGTCAGGTCAGCTAGGTAGCCCACTTCGATTGCTGCGACAGTTAAAGCACTATCAAGAACGCGGAGGATTGAAGAGGGCCTGCGTTGAAGTTCACCTGTTTGACGAATCGAAAGAAAAGACAAGCCAGCTGAAGGAGAACATCGCTACCCATGGCCTGCAGTTGCCAGACTTAACGTTCGACGTAAGGCCGCTCGCCTTCAGCCAAGCATTCCGGAACTGCGAGAGAATTTTGGAGGACCCGGAGGCAGCCAAGCTGGTGTTCATAGATCAGTTTGGTGTGGACCATGTGACCCCGGCGGTGTTTCGCACCCTCGTTAGCTCTCCAATCTGCGATTTCCTGTTCTTCCTTTCATCCTCAACGCTCTATCGATTTCATGATATCCCAGCAATTAAACAGAAAATTGCGCGCCCAGATGATTACTTCCACGTACACCGCGCGGCGCTTGATTACTATCGAAGTCTCCTGCCTTCCGGGATGAGGTACTTCCTCGCTCCGTTTTCCATCAAGAAAGGCGCAAACATTTATGGCCTCATTTTCGGATCCGCTCATCCGCTTGGGATCGACAAATTCCTTCAGGTGGCTTGGCAAAGCGACGAAATCAGCGGGGAAGCTGATTTCGATATAAATCGTGAAAACATCCGCCCCGGCGAGATGCTGCTGGCTTTTGAGGAAATGCGACCGAGCAAGATTTCCGCGTTTGACCGCGAACTTGAACATTTGTTACGCGCTGGTCTTCTGGTCGATGAATTTGACGTGATGCAGGTCTGCTTTGAACACGGTGTGAAACGGCAACATGCGGAACCTGTCATGGCAAAGCTGAAACGAGAAGGCGTTATTGACTTGGATTTCAGAGTCCCTGACGTCCGGAGATCTTTGCCAAGGCCTATTCGCCACCATCGCCGAGGACCTTAAGCGATAACTGCCATGCCTGTTCCGGAATTTGAAGAGATCAAAGCGCCCCTCCTCCAATACTTCGCCGACGGCCAACCGCACCGGATGGCCGACACGTTTGAGGCGCTGGGAGATCATTTTGGCCTGAGCCCCGAGGAGCGTTCGGAACTGCTGCCGAGTGGAACCCAGGCGCGATGGCACAATCGAGCCAGCTGGGCCTGCTACGATCTTTACCGGGCCGGTCTTCTGGATCGGCCGCGTCGAGGGACCTATCAGATCACTCCACTCGGTCGGGAGATTGCGGCGCAAAAACCGTCGATGATTGATCGAGATTACTTGATGAAGTTTGAGAGCTTTCGAAAGTGGCTCGAGAAACGGGTGGACCCGGTGGTTGCTCCCGTTGTTCCCCCGGATCCCACACAGAATCCTCCCATTGAAATCATCGAGCGAGCCCACCGGCATCTGACCGAACGCCTCCGCTCCGAGATCCTTCAATTGGTCTCGAAGATGAATCCCATTCGTTTCGAGCGGCTCGTCTTGGATCTCCTCCTGGCAATGGGCTACGGCGGATCGCGCGAGGAGGCGGCGCAGATGACCAAGACCTCCAACGACGAAGGCATCGACGGCGTGATCAACGAGGACCGCCTGGGCTTGGACGTCATCTATATCCAGGCGAAACGGTGGCAGAACACCGTCGGCAGGAAGGAGATTCAAAGCTTCGTCGGGGCCTTGGCCGGACAACAGGCGACCAAGGGCATTTTCATCACCACGAGCGACTTCGCCAATACGGCCACAGAGTATGTCCGCAAACTGCAATCCAAGGTCATCCTTATCAACGGCGATCGGCTGGCTTACCTCATGATCCGCCACGACATCGGAGTGTCGAAGGAGCACTCATTCGAGATCAAACGCATCGATAGTGACTACTTTGAGGAGGAGTAGTTCTCGAAAGTCTCGCCGGGAGATGTGCGTGGGCTGTGTGGCGAGCCGGACCAGGAGCTGCATGCTGCATCTCCGGGAGTATTTCGTTGTCTCTTGCAGAGGCGCTGAGACGCGGAGTAGAGAGATACTTGGGGAAAGTTGAGCGTTGAGAGAAAGGCCTGCAACAGGTCAGGCCGCTAGACATTCTTTATTCCTGATTGCCCCATTCGTGCTTCTTTTGTGCCGATTCGTGGTTTAATTCGGTGTTTGCGGGTGGTTCGGGAGGCTTCGCTGGGGCGGAGGCGTTGGGGGGAATTGGCGCGGCGCGACTCCACCCGGGAACGGCTCCGCGGAGCGTCGCCCCACCATAGGGAAAGTTGTTAGTTGAGAGTTGAGAGGTTGGGGAGGGATGGCGTCCTATGGCGGGACGATGTCCAAAGGCTCGGCCAGTAGCTCCGTTTTCCGGTCGTCGCGGCGGCGATGGGTAGGGAGTCTGCTGTGGTTTTTGGGGACGTTGCTGGTGCTGGTATTGCTGGTTGCGGCGGGGGTGGGAATTTGGGTGTTTCGGTATCGGCAGATTGTCTCGGCGGCGCCGGGGGGATTGAAGCCGAAGGTTGAGCCCGGGGAATTGGGGCGCTGGGTGAATCCGTTTATCGGGACGGGCGGGTATCCGTGGGTGTGCGGGCATAACTTTCCGGGCGCGATGGTGCCGTTTGGGATGGTGCGGCTAGGGCCGGAGACGGTTTCGCTGGGGTTCGCGAAACGGGGCCTTAACACATCCGGATACTTCTACGGCGATGAACGAATCCTGGGCTTCAGTCACACCCGCCTCAATGGCACTGGCGCCACGGACGGCGGACATGTGCTGGTGACGCCCGGGAATCGCTCGCTGGAGCCGCAGGAGTTTCGCCGGGGGCATTCCCTTCGGTTTTCCCATCACGAGGAGGTCGCCTCGCCGGGATACTATGCGGTGCGGCTACCGGAAATCGGGGCGCTGACGGAACTCACGGCCACAACCCGGGTCGGAATGCATCGGTACACGTTCGATCCGGGGGTGACGCCGCATCTAGTCTTTGACGTCATGAATGCGCTGGGCGGACGTCGCTCGGACGAAGGCCGGGTGCAGGTGCGTTCCGATCTCCGGGAACTCTCCGGGTCCGTGCGCACCTTCGGGACCTTCGCGAGCCGATACGGGGGCATCCGAGTGTTTTTTGTGGCGCGACTGAGTACGCCGGCGGCCTCCGTCGTCCTCTGGCGTGATGGGAAACGACAGCCGGGCGAATCCGTTTCCGAAGGCTTGGAGGTCGCCGCGGAACTGGCGTTTCCCAAGGCCACCAAGCCCCACGAAATCACGCTGCAGGTGGGCTTGTCCTACGTGAGTCTGGAGAATGCTCGGGCCAATCTGGAGGCCGAAGGCGAAGGGCGCACGTTCGAGCAGATCGCGGCGTCGGCGCGTCAGGAATGGGAGGAGCGGTTGGCCACCATTCGGGTGGATGGCGGGACGGACACGCAGCGGCGCATTTTCTACACGGCCCTGTTTCGGGTGTTCCAGATGCCCACGGTGGTACAGGACGCCAATGGTGACTACCTCGGATTTGACCGTCAGGTTCATCAGGCGGTGGGCTTCCGGTACTTCACCGACCTCTCGCTGTGGGACACGTTTCGAACGGTGCATCCGCTCTTCACGCTGATCGCCCCGCAGGATCAGCGGGACATGGTGGTGTCGCTGATCCGGATGTTGGAGCAGGGCGGTTGGCTGCCGCGCTGGCCGTCGGGAAATGGCTACTCCAATTCGATGTTGGGCACGCCGGCGGACATCGTCGTGGCCGAGACCTATCTGAAAGGGATTCGGGACTTCGACATTCAGAAGGCCTACGAGGCCATGCGGCGCACGGCGCTGGAACCGACTCCAACGGGGTCGGCATTCTCGGGTCGGGAAGGCGTGGAGGACATTTTGAAGTTTGGTTACGCGCCGTCGGATCGCATGGATGAGTCGGTGGCGCGCACCTTGGAATTCGGCTGGTCGGATCACGCGCTCTCACTGCTCGCCGAGGCGTTGGGCCGAACCAACGATGCGGCGCTCTTCCGGAGTCATTCGCAGTTTTACCGGAATCTGTGGAACACCAACACGCAGTACTTCCAGCCGCGGACGTCGGCGGGAACGTTCGTGGAGCCGTTCGATCCGCTGCTACTCACGTACCTCGACTGGGACGGGCGTCAGACCAAGGACTACGTGGAAGGCAGCCCGCTGCAATGGCGTTGGGCGGTGCCGTATGACGCGCCGGGACTCATCTCGCTGTTTCGCAGTCGGGAAGAATTCGTGACGGAACTGGATCAGTTCTTCGCGTTGTCGCATCCAGGGCGCGGACGTTGGACGCCTGGGCCGTACTACTGGCATGGGAATCAGCCCGACTTGGCGTCGGCCTATCTGTTCAATGACGCGGGCCGGCCGGATCTGACCCAGAAATGGGTCCGCTGGATTCTCGAGCACAAGTACGGCGACGGCTACGAGGGGTTGGACGGTAATGACGACGGCGGGACGCTCTCGGCGTGGTACGTGTGGAGTGCGCTGGGGCTGTATCCGGTGGCCGGCACGGATCGGTATCAGTTGGGCGTTCCGCTGTTTCCCCGCGCGGAGATCGCTTTGGGCGAGGGCAAGCTGGTCGTTCTGATCGAGCCGGAGGGCCCCACCCATTCCTCCGTGCGCCGGGTGTGGTGGAATGATGAGCCGCTGGACCGTACCTGGATTCGCCACGAGGAACTGGCTCGCGGCGGCACGCTCCGCTTCGAAGTGGGGCCGCCGTTGGCAGATGAAGTGGGGGCGGAGAGGTAAGAGGTAAGGGGTAAGGGGTAAGGGGTAAGCGGGAAGCGGGAAGCGGGAAGCGGGAAGCGGGAGGATTGGGGCGGTAGTAGCTGCCGGAGCCTCGCTTGTGGGAAAGCGGTAGAAAGTCTACCGCAGACCATACTTACTTATTGGCTGAGAGCTGAGAGAGAAAATGCCGTCAGATGGCTTAGTCACCCCAGGCTCCCCCTCACCCCTTCTCCTGGTCTTCTTCCTGTTTTCCGGCTTTCCAGATTCGTTCTTCTCCGCGTCTCGACCTCTCTGCGGAAGAATCTTCCAGGGCGCTCAGGCGATGACCCCGCGGATCACTTCGCTGCCGGGTTTGGTCACGTTGGTCAGTCGCATGTTCACGCCGGAAACCGGATAGGTGAACTTCAGATGATCGAAGCCCATCAGGGCGAGCACGGTGGCGTGGAAGTCGTGAACCGACACGCGGTCCACGACGGATTGATACCCGAACTCATCGGTTTCGCCGTAGCTGAAGCCCCGACGAACACCGCCACCCGCCATCCAAATGGTGAACGCCCCGGGATTGTGATCCCGACCGACGAATTCCATTTCCATGCCGCTGCGATTTTCGCGCATGGGGGTTCGTCCGAATTCGCCGCCCCAGACGATGAGCGTTTCGTCGAGCAAACCGCGTTGTCGCAGATCGAGAATGAGCGCGGCTAGGGCGCGGTCAACGCTTTGGCACTTGCCCTTGAAGCCGTGGTTGAGGGCTTCCGATTCGCCAGCGCCGTGGGAATCCCAACCCCAATCAAACAACTGGATGTAGCGCACCCCGCGTTCGGCCAGTCGGCGCGCCAGCAGACAGTTGTTGGCGAAGGATTCCTTGCCGGGTTCGGTGCCGTACAACTGATGAATCGCGGCGGGTTCCCGGGTGATGTCGAAGGCGTCGCTGGCATCCACCTGCATTCGGAACGCCAGTTCGTACTGAGCGAGCCGGGTCAGCGTCTCGGGATCACCGACGTCGCGGGCGGTTTGCTCATTGATCTCCTGAATGGCATCCAGAGTCCGGCGGCGCAGACCGCGGGTGACGCCGGCGGGATTGGACAGGAACAAAACCGGATCGCCTTGGGAGCGGCACTGCACCCCTTGGTACACCGAGGGAAGAAAGCCGGAACCCCAGACCGACTTGCCGGCATCGGGATTCTTGCCGCCACTGGTGAGCACGATGAAGCCGGGGAGATTCTGATTGTCCGATCCGAGACCGTACGTGGCCCAGGCTCCGGCACTGGCGGCACCGGGATTCTGCGAACCGGTATGCATCAGCAACTGGGCGGGGCCATGGTTGAACTGATCGGTGTACATCGACTTGATGAAGCACACCTCGTCCACCACGGAGGCGAAGTGTGGCATTCGATCAGAGACCCATTGCCCGCTCTGGCCGTGCTGCTGGAAGGCGAATTGGGGACCGAGCATTTTCGGCACGCCCTGAATGAAGGCGAACTGCTTGCCGGCGATGAGCGAGGCCGGGCATTCCTGACCGTCGAGGCGTTTCAGCTCGGGCTTGTAGTCGAAGAGTTCGAGCTGACTCGGCGAACCGGCCATGTGCAGGTAGATGATCCGTTTGGCCCGGCCGGGCAAGGGCGGCGCGGCGGGAGCGAGCGGGCGGGTCACGTCCTTGGCGGGACCGGTGGCGCCCCAGGCCCGGCCGGCCGTCGAGGCCAGCCACAAGGCGCCCAGACCACTGGCGCAATCGCGCAGAAAATGCCTTCGGGTGCGCTGCAGCAGTTGTTCGTGACGGAGGTAGGAGTCGAGCGGATTCATGGCGACGTCGGAAAGCGGTTCACCGGGTGAGAGCCAGATCTAGGTTCAGGAGCGTATTGGCCACCAGGACCAAAGAAGCGCGCTCGGGCGTTGGCCCCAGCTTGTCGGTGGAGGCCTGATCCCGCTTCAGGTCGTCCAGCGAGCCTTGATACAATTTCAACAAACTGTTCACGAGGTTGGCGGGAGGTTCTTCCAGGGTGAGCAGCCGGCAAGCGTAGGTGATCTGGTCCCGGGGTGTTTCGCCGGCGGCTTCCATTCGGTTGGCCAGGGATTTGGCCATTTCCATGTAGGCCGGATCGTTCAGGACCGTGAGCGCCTGCAACGGAGTGTTGCTGGGCAGGCGACGGGCGGTGCAGGCGTCGCGCGTCGGGGCATCGAAGGTGAGGAACTGCGGGTAACCGCTAGTGCGTTTCTGATACGTGTAGACGGCTCGCCGGAAGCGGTCGGCGTCTTGTGAGGTGTTCCATTTGTCCCCGCTGTACACCGTGTTCCAGACGCCGTCCGGCTGCGGCGGATACACCGGCGGTCCAAACGCCTTGGTCGAGAGCGTGCCGGACCAGGCGAGGGCCTGATCCCGGACCATCTCGGCGGTGAGGCGGGAGCGGGGTCCGCGGGCGTACAGTCGGTTGTACGGATCCCGTTCGGCCAGTTCCGGGGACACCCGGGCGCTCTGGGCGTAGGTGGCGGAGAGGGCGAGTTCGCGGAGGAACCGTTTCACGGACCAATCCCAGTCGCCGCGCAACCGCACGGCGAGGTAATCCAACAATTCGGGATGCGTCGGGCGCGCGCCGCTCGTGCCGAAATCTTCCAAGGTCTCGACAATGCCATGTCCCATCAGCTCGGCCCACAGCCGATTGGCCAGCACCCGGGCGGCCAGGGGATTCTGGTCGCCGACCAGCCAGCGGGCCATTTCCAGGCGGGTCGGGGGACGATCCAGTTTCGGTGGCTGAACGATGTCGGGAATTCCCGGCGGGACCAATTCATCGCGAGTCGTGCGATTGCCCCGGACCAGCACCCGGGTTTCGCGAGTGGCGGCGGTGGGGCGATCCTGCAGGACTGGCACTCGGGTTCCGGCGACATCTTTCAAGCGATCCTGGGCGGACTGGACGGACTTCCAGCGTTCCTGACGTTCTGGGGCGCTGACGAATTCGGTCAGCCGGGTGTCGGACGTGGTGGCGATCCGGAACTTGCGCAGGACGCAGCCCTGAACCCCGCTGTTGGACGCGATGCCATGTTCCAAGGTGACTTCCAGGGTGGCGCCGGCGGGGGCTTCGAGCGGTTTGGCCAAGACGACGACGGCGCGGCGCGGCGTGGACATCACCGGATAGCTGCCAAAGCCACCGCCGGAATCGATCACGCGGAACGGGTCGAAGGGACCGGCGACATAATCGGCAATCAGTTCCTGAAGCGCGACGGCGTTGGTCGTCGAGTCCTGGGGATTGATCACCGCCAACTTGATCTTGGAGAAGATCTGTCCGCGTTCGGCCAGCGTCTTGGGATCCGGATTCAGCGGTAGCAGATCCAGCTGCAGCGCGGTCAATCCCGGGATTACAGGCGAGGTCAGGGTGTACACCACCTTGACGGGCAGAGTGCCGCTGGCTTGCACCTCGCCGTCGGGAGCCACGGTCAGGGTTCCACCGCTGGCCTTGGCTGAGGCCGGAACCCAAGGGCGCCAGTCCGACACCGCATTGGCGATGGCGCGACCCTGATCGTTCAAGGAGTTCCGGGTGGCCTTGGCTTCTCGCTGGAGGCGGATCAGTTCGTCGCGTCGGGCGGCGTCCTGGGCAAAGAAGAGCCGGGGAAAGTCATCGTTCTGATCGCAGTCTTCGGTGTTGTCGAAGAACGCGGCGAATCGGTAGTAGTCCCGCTGCGGGATGGGATCGTACGGATGCGCGTGGCACTGGGCGCAGGCGAACGTGGTGGCCTGCCAGGCGGTCCAGGTGGTGTTGACCCGGTCATGTACGGCGACGGAGCGGTATTCCTCGTCATCGGTGCCGCCCTCGGTGTTGTTCTGGGTGTTCCGATGAAAGGCGGTGGCCAGCAGATCGTCGGCGGTGGGGTTCTCCAATTGATCGCCGGCCAGTTGGCGAATGGTGAATTCGTCGAACGGCAGGTCGGCGTTGAAGGCCCGGATCACCCAGTCGCGCCACGGCCAGATGTCGCGGTGCGGATCCTTCTCGAAGCCGTAGGTGTCGGAGTAACGGGCCAGATCCAGCCAGACGGAGGCCCAGCGTTCGCCGAACTGCGGTGACGCCAGCAACCGATCCACCACTTGTTCGCGAGCCTGTTGGGGATTCTTCGCTCGGGCCGCCACAAACGCGGCGTAATCGCGGGGCGTCGGCGGCAGGCCGGTCAGATCCAGGGTCACCCGCCGCAACCACTCGGCCTGGGTGGCTTCGGGGGACGGCTTCAGACCTTCGGATTCCAGCCGGCTGAGAACGAACCGATCCAAGCCCACGGTGGGCCAGGTGGCATTCTTGGGCTGGGGTTCCGGCGGGTCCTGGGGTGGAACAAAGGACCAATGCTCACTCCAACGGGCGCCTTCCTGAATCCAGCGTCGCAGCGTGTCCACTTCGTTGGCGGAGAGCGCGGGCCCGTGGTCGGGCTGGGGCATCCGCTCGTCGGGATCGGTCGAAACTACCCGGCGCATCAGTTCCGAAGCCTCGGGATTGCCCGGGACGATGGCGGGTTTGCCCGACTTGCCGTCGGCGATGGCCTTTTCGCGATAGACCAGGGAAATCTTGCCGGCGGCTTTGACCCCGCCGTGGCAGGCGGTGCAGTGCTGGGCGAAGAGGGGCCGGATGTCGCGGTTGAAATCGGTGGAAGCTGCTGACGCCGCGAAGGGAAGGGCCGGGGAAGTGGCCAGCGCGGCGAGCCCGATCCAGAATCCGAGTCTGGGGCTCCTGAAGTGCATGGGTGAACCTTTGCGCGGACCCTGGGGTCTCGCCAGATCTTTTCCCAGCGGGCCCCACGAATGGGGGATTGTAGCGAGCGATCGGTCCCTCGTCCCAGCGGTGGGGCGACGCTCCGCGGAGTCGTAACGAGGTGGCCTTCCGCCGCGCGGCCGAACGGACGCTTAGACCACTGGTTGGGCCGGTTGTCGGGCTCTGGTGGAGAGGGTTGTTTGAGGTTCTTTTTACCAAAGTCCAGTAGGCGCTGGTCGGGGCCAGGGATACGGTGTCGTCGTAGAAAGTCATTCTGCGCCATCCTTCTCCCTATGAATCCTACCCGACTTTTCTCCCGGCTGTTGTTCGTTGCGTTGCTGGCCCTTCCGGCCGCCGCCCAGCAACCCTCGGCCGCCGAGCGAGCCGCCCTGCTGAAGGCCAACCTCGCCGCCAGTCAGATGGTGCTCCGTCAGTACGAGTGGATTGAGACCACCGTGGTGAGCCTGAAGGGGGAAGAGAAGTCGCGGAAGCAGGAGAAGTGTTACTATGGGGCGGACGGTCAGTTGACCAAGGTCGAGATCATGGAGTCGCCGGAACCGGAGAAGCGCCGGGGCCTGCGCGGTCGGATTGCCGAGCGCAAGAAGGAGGAATTGACCGACACCATGAAAAAGGCGGTCGGGCTGGTGAAGACCTACGTGCCGCCGGATCCCGCGCGAATCCAGGCCGCGAAGGATTCTGGCAAAATGTCCTTGGATGTCGTTGAGCCCGGCAAACGCGCTCGGTTGGTGTTTCGTGATTACGAGAAGCCCGGAGACTCCCTGAGCGTTGAGGTGGATCTGACGACCAACAAGCCGCTGGGTCTGGCGGTGGCCACCTATCTGGAGAAGGCTTCCGACAAGGTTTCCCTGGCGGTCAAGATGGGTCAGCTGAATGACGGAACCACCTTTCCTTCGACCATCAATCTGCAGATCCCGGGGGACAACCTCGCGGTGGACGTGACCAACAGCGGCTACCGCAAGATGTCCCAGTAAACCTCGGGTTTATCCAATTCGGTGAGTCAGGGCGCAGCGAACGGGTTCCAGCGGCGTACGACTTTGGTGAGTTCGTTTCGGCGCAGCCAGAGGATGACCAGACTGGATCCCCACACGGTGACTGCCAGCGCGAACAGGAGTCCCCCGTCGTTGTGCACAACTAGGCCCAGCCGGGTCAGATGGCTGAAAATGGCTCCCGTCATCAAACCGAGGGCTAGAACGGCTCCGTAGACCGCGAATCGCCGGTGAAGCAGCAGCACCACGGCGATGGCTTCCAAGCCGCCCGTGGCGAAGCGTCCCCACGGTTCCACTCCCAGCGTGGAGAAGATGAACTTGGACTCGGGCGCCCCGGTGAATTTGAAGAACAGCGTTTGTCCCAGGATGACTGCGGCCAGGAGTTGGAAGGTCCAAGTCACGGCCCGGTGGCGGGGGCAGGACGCGGGACAGAGCGCAGCAGAGTTGGAGTTGGGGTGGGGCGACGCGAGAGGGCAATCCATCGTGAGAATTGGGTCGGTGGAGGGAGGTTAGCCTTACGTTCAGAAGTCGGTCGCCCTTTTCATTTTGCATTTCCCCACCACTCTCGGGATTTGTCGCACATCAAATGAGCTTCGGACGTGGCAGGGCATCGCGGGATCAATCGGGGGCAGGGCGCGTTTGGAGTCACCAGGGTTGGCTGCTGGCGTGGATCTGCGGATTGCTCTTGGTCTGGGGGGCGTCGGGAGTCTCGATTCGGGCGGCGGATGCACCGGTACAATTCCTGACGGTGCCGTCGGTGGTTGCCGTGTGGCCCGGTTCTGGAGGGATGTTCCTGAATCTGGAGATCCAGGGCAGCGATTCTTCCGCGTACGATTGGCAGCTTTCTCGGGAGGGAACTCAATGGGAGTCGGTCCTGCCGGGTTCCTTCAGCCGGTTTGAGAATCTCGCCGGCAACACGGTCATCAGCCTGCACACAGATCCGTTCCCTCAGTCGTGGTATGGCAGTTGGTTGAGACTCGTTGCCATCAATGGTGTGGGCGTCTTTCCCAGTTCTCCAATGCGAATTGCGTCGTTGGGTTCCCTGCCGTTGGAGGCCTGGAAGGAGCAGACCGTCGTGGTGCCTCCGGGAAGACCTACCTCGTGGCAGACGGCGGCTCCGGCCCCTGGGCAAACCTCGGCACTCGAGACCCACGTCTCGCCGGATCCCGGAATGAACCAGTTTGTCTTTCAGTGGCGGCTGGATCCGGGCGAAGGCGATCTGACTCTGGAACTGTGGTTGGACCAGACGCTCGTTCGCTCGTATCGGGGCACGGGTGAATGGCGGGAGGAACGGGTGCTGGTGACACCCGGATTCAGTCAACGGCTCCACTGGCGGGTACGGTCCATGTTATCGGTTTCGTCCGGGCGTCGCGCCCAGGTGGACCCGCAGGGCTGGCAGATGCCGCGCTTTCGCGTGGTGCGCGAGGCGGTGGGAGGCGGGATCCAGCTGACCCCGGATCAGGCGGATTTCGCCCCGGGGACCGTGGTCGAAGCCCGGGCGACCCCGGCGGCAGGATACGAGTTTGTGGATTGGCAGGCGCCGGGAGTTTTCGGATCCGCCAGTCCGTTATCGCTGACTCTGACGGACGAACTGGCGCTGACGGCCCGCTTTGCCCCGGTGTTTGCCGATTCCGAGCTGAGCCCAGAGGGACTCAAGTTCACCCGGGGAGGTTCGGTGAACTGGCATCTGCAATCGGAGGTGATCCGTCCTGGCCGTTTCGTGGCGTTGCGCAGTCGGGGTGGAGGCTGGATTGAGACCCGGGTGACGGGCCCGGGCACGGTGCTGTGGTGGCAGCGGTTGCGGGGCGATGGAACCTTGGCCTTGGAATTGAACGGGATTCCGGCCAGCGGTGCGGGACCCTTGGACGAATGGCTACCGGGAGTGCTGGTGGTGCCGGCGGGCGAACAGGTGGTGCGTTGGAGTTACCAGAATGTTCGGGACGGGGAAGCATTCCTGGACGACGTCGTCTTCCGACCCGGGCTGACTGAGCCGCGGTTGCTGCGCGTCACGGCGGATGAAGGGCGGGTCGAGATGGATCCTGACCGACGGGCCTATGAGCGAGGGGAACGCGTCACCCTCACTGCGCAGCCGGAAACGGGGCGGGAGTTCACGGGTTGGGGTGGAGCGGCCGGCGGGTTCGAAAACCCCTTGGCGGTGGATCTGTTTGAGGATCGTTCCGTGGTGGCGTACTTCGCCCGGGCTTTTGAGCCGGAGTTGTTGGGTTCAGCGGGACTGGAATTTCGTCGGGGCGGTAGCGGGCGGTGGGCGTTGCAGGATCAAGTGCGGCCAGCCGGTGGTACCTGGGCAGCTCGCAGTCCGCGGCTGCCGGACAATGGAATCGGTTGGATCGAAACCACGATTCTGACCCCGGGCACCCTCACCTATTGGCGGAAGGTGTCTTCGGAAGCTGGTCGGGACGTCCTACGGGTGACCCGAAATGGCTCGGTGTTGGAGGAAGTTTCCGGAGAGTCGGAGTGGACACCGGTTACGCTGGAGATTCCGGCGGAAGGTCAGGTGATTCGCTGGGAGTACCGCAAGGACAGCGGGTTGGTGGAGGGCATGGACGCGGCGTTCCTGGCTGGAGTGGTCTTTACGCCGCGGGGATTTGCGGAGTGGCCGGTCCTGGCCAGTCTGCCGACAGACCGTCGCGGACCCGAGGATCGGAACGGTCCGTTGAATCTTCCCAATCTACTGGCGTATGCCCTGGGGGTGGATCCGCAGGTGGCCGGTCCGGCTGATGTCCTGCACGTGCGGTCGGGGGACCCGGCCACCGGTCGGTTGGAAATCGCGTTCCGCAGGTCCAAGTCGGCGCCGGGGGTCCGATTGACGGTGCAGGGAACGTCGGACTGGGAATCCGGCGCCTGGTCAGACCTGCCGGTGTTGCGCGAGAGCCGGACCGATCTGGGCGGCACTGAGGGCGTGGAGCTGACGGTGGAAGGAAGTTCGGGAGGGTCGTACTGGCTGCGGTTGCTGGCGGTGCCGGTAGCAAACGTCCCGCGTAGCCAGTGAAGGAAGCGGAGCGGGAAGAAAAAATCCCAACTCCAATGGTTGGGAAGGAATGGTGGCTGCGGCCAGAATCGAACTGGCGACACGCGGATTTTCAGTCCGCTGCTCTACCAACTGAGCTACACAGCCCCAAAACGCGGGGCGGAATAGAGCCAAGCACCGGGCGTAGTGGCAAGGGGTTTTTCCAAAAGCGAGGGATGAAGTTTTGGGAGGCGGTGCGGGGTTGGGCCCTTGAAGGAGACGGGAGCTTTTGTTTCTCGGGCCATCTAGCCGGGAAAACGAGGCTCCAGTGGCCCCAGTTTCGGGGATCCTAGCCACTTGCCGCTGGCCCGTCCGGGTCACGGTGCCTAGCCTCGCGGCCCGATGAATCTGACCACCTTTTCGTTCCCCACACGGACCCGCTACGGCGCCGGGGCGGTCCGGGAATTGCCGGAAGCCATGGCCCAGTTAGGGATCAAGCGTCCCTTGGTGGTCACGGATGCTGGTCTGGCCAAGACCGAGGCGTTCCAGAAGCTGACCCAAGTTCTGGGGGCGGCGGGCCGGGATCGGGACTGGTTTGTCTTTGCCGAGGTACATCCCAATCCGATCGAGGAGGATGTCGTGCGTCCCGCGGCGCTCTTCCGGGAAAAGGGCTGTGACGGCGTGATCGCCATCGGCGGGGGCAGTCCGCTGGATGCCGGCAAGGCCGCGCGGTTGCTGGCCAAGCATCCGGGATTTCCCTTGGTGAAGTTTTACGAACAGGCTGCGGATTGGACCGGTCTGGCGCCGTTCATCGCCATTCCCACCACCGCGGGAACCGGCAGTGAAGTGGGACGGAGTTCGGTCATCACGCTCGATGCCACCCAGCGAAAGGCCGTGCTGTTTCATCCGGAGTTGTTGGCCAAGCTCGTGATTCTGGATCCGGAGCTAACCACCGGATTGCCGCCCAAGTTGACTGCCGCGACCGGAGCCGACGCGCTGACCCACTGCATCGAGAGTTACACGTGTCCGGTGTTCCATCCGATGTGCGACGGCATCGCGCTGGAAGGAGTTCGCTTGTGTGTGGAGGCGTTGCCGGTGGCGTATCGGGACGGTCAGAATCTGGACGCCCGTGGCAAAATGCTGGTCGCGGCGGCGATGGGCGCAGTGGCGTTCCAAAAGGATTTGGGAGCGGTCCATTCATTGGCGCATCCGCTGTCGACGCTTTGCGGCATGCACCATGGTCTGGCCAACGCGCTGTGTCTGGTGGCGGTAATGAACTTCAATGCCCGCCGGAAGCCGGGCCTGTATCGCCGCGTCGGAATTGCCTGCGGCCTGAATGTGGTGGGCGGGAGCGACGGTGAAGCGGACTGCCACACCATCGAATTCGTCGCCCAGTTCCTGGCTGGTCTGGGACTGAACACCAAACTGCGCGAGCATGGCGTGAAGGCGGAGCAGTTGGATGCCTTGGCTGCGCAGGCTTGGGAGGATCCGTGTCATCGCACCAATGCCGTGCCAGTGACCCAGGCCGATCTGCGCGCGCTGTATCAGGAATGCTGGTGAACCGCTGGACCGGGTCGGGGGTTGGAACTCTCGGAACGTCCTGGCTTGTCCTCCTTCCCGATGGCTCACGATCCCACTCCGATGGAGAGCGATGAAGCGCTCCTGAAGCAGCTGGGCTACGAGCAGGAGTTGTCCCGGCGGATGAGCGGGTTTTCGAACTTCGCCATTTCGCTGTCGATCATTTGCATCCTGGCCGGCGGGATCACTTCGTTCCACGTCGGTCTGGCCAGCGCGGGCGGGGCCAGCATTGGCCTGGGCTGGCCGCTCGTGTGTTTGTTCTCGCTGGCGGTGGCCCTGACGATGGGTCAGATCGCCTCCGCCTTTCCGACCGCGGGCGGACTGTACCACTGGGGTAGTTTGCTCGGGGGACGCGCCTGTGGTTGGGCCACAGCGTGGTTCAATCTGGCCGGGTTGGTGACCGTCCTCGCGGCGATCAACGCCGGTACCTTCGACTTTGCTGTGGCCACTTTTGGCTGGCCGACGGGGGCGAATCCCGCGTTGGTCAAGACCCTCGCGGTGGTGGTCATGACGCTGTCCCAGGCCCTGTTGAATCACTATGGAATCCGGCTGACCACTCGGCTCACTGACTTCAGCGGCTGGTTGATCCTGGTGGTCGCGATCGTGCTGACGGTCGCCCTGCTGCTGACGATCCGTCAGTTTGAATGGTCTCGGTTGTGGACCTTCACCAACTTCAGTGGACTTCCGGAAGCGGGTCCAATCTTCCCACGTCAGGAGAGTCTGCCCTGGCTGTTCTGTCTGGGGTTCCTGTTTCCGGCGTACACCATTACGGGATTCGACGCGTCGGCCCACACCTCTGAAGAGACGATGGAAGCCGCCCGGAATGTGCCCCGGGGAATTGTGCGGTCGGTGATCGTTTCGGCGGTGTTCGGCTGGTTCATGATTGTGGCGTTGCTGCTGGCCATTCCGGATCTGCGCACGGGAGCGGAGCAGGGGTCGGCGGTCGTTCCTTGGACGATGAAGCAGGCATTGCCGGCGGGATTGGCCTGGGTGTTGTTGGCGGCGATTGTGGCGGCGCAATACCTGTGCGGCTTGGCGGCGTTGACCTCGGCGTCCCGAATGACGTTTGCCTTTGCCCGGGACGGCGGGTTGCCGGTCTCGGGTTGGCTGCGGCAGGTGGATCGGCGGACTCAATCACCGTCGGTGGCGGTGTGGACCTCGGCGGTGATTTCGGCTCTGCTGATTGTGTTGCTCCGCTACGAAACCATCGCGGCGATCGGAACGGTGTTTTTGTATTTGTCCTACGTCTTGCCGGTGGCGGCGGGTTTTTTGGCCTACGGTGGGCGTTGGCGGAAGTTTGGCCCCTGGCAACTGGGCGCAGCGTACCGTCCGCTGGCCTTGGTGGCCGTGCTGGGTTGCCTGTTCCTCTTGGTCATCGGGGTGCAGCCGCCCAATCACCAAGCCGTTCCGATTTTGGGCGGGACCGCGTTGTTGATGATCGCCGTGTGGTTCGGACTGGAGCGGCGGCGCTTCCGCGGACCGCCGGTTAGGTTGGGGGATAGTTGAGAGTTGAAAGTTGAGAGTTGAGAGAAAAAACTTGGAATTCAGCACGTTAGAAGTGTCACCGGTTTGTGGGTGGTTGAGAGCAGTGGACAGGTACGCATTGGATCCACAAACCTGCTGGGTGAGAGCTGAGCCGGATCGAAGCAGTTGGAACCGCAGATTGGACACAGATTAACGCAGATTTCTTTTCGGTTGTTGTGGCGAATTCGGTGTTGAGGGGAGCGATGACAGAGCAGTTAGGGGGGCAAAAAGGGGCGTTCTTTCTCGCCCCAAAAAATCTGCGTTCAATCTGTGATTAATCTGCGGTTCACCTCCCTGTTATTCGCGGGGTTGAGGAGGCGAGGCGTACCCGAGGCGGAATCAGGTGGTGGCGAAGACTTGGGCTCGTTCGGTTGGAGTGAGGGGGCGCCAGGTTCCGGGAGCGAGGTTGCCGAGGGAGAAGTCGCCGATCTGAACGCGCAGCAGGCGGAGCGTGGGATGTCCGATCGCGGCGGTCATCCGGCGAACCTGACGGTTCTTCCCTTCCACCAGTTCGAGTGCGATCCAGCAGTCGGGAACATTCTTCCGGACCCGAATTGGCGGCGTTCGGTCGGCGATCACGGGCTGGGGATCCAGGCGGGTGATGCGGCAGGGTCGGGTGCGATGGTTCTGGATCACAACACCTGCCGCCAGCCGCGCAAGCGAGTCGTCCGAGGGGAGACGTTCCACCTGGGCCCAATAGGTCCGGCGATGGCCGTGATCTGGGTCGAGCAGGCGAGAGTTCAGACCAGGCTCGTCACTGAGTAGAAGGAGACCCTCGGAATCGGCGTCCAAACGTCCGAGCGCATAGACCCGGGGTGGGAATCCGAACTCGGCCAGAGTGCGGTTGGGGGAGCCATCCGTCGTGAACTGCGACAGCACTCCGTAAGGTTTGTGAAAGGCCAGCAACACCGGGTCAGGCTATTTCGTGGTCATGCGGCGGATGACTTCTGATTCGCCCGAGGCGGCCGAGTTCTCCTGAATGAACTCGCACTGGGCGGCGGCCACGCCGTCGTGGGGAAACTCGTTCAGGATGGTCTGATACAGGGCGAGGCTTTCCGTCCAGCGTCCTTGCTCACAGGCGAGAAACGCGGTGGTGGTCAGATCGGCGAGCCGTTGGGCGGTTTCATTGGGTTCGGATTCCAGTCCGAGAAGTTCGTACACCACGAAGCCGCGTTGACTCCCCTTTACCGCCACCCGGGCCACCGGACGAGTGAGCAGGGTGTCACCGGCGGCCATGCGGGTGTCTTCGGACAGCAGAATCCGGGTGCCGAAAGCGCGGTTCAACGATTCCAAGCGGGAGGCTATGTTCACCGGTTCCCCCACTGCGGTGTAGTTCATGCGTGTGTCGGAACCGATGTTGCCGACAATGACCGAGCCGGTGTTGAGTCCGATGCGGGTGGGAAAGGGCACTTCGCCTTGGCTGGTCCAACGGGCGTTCAGGTCGTCGAGCTTCTGCTGCAGACGCCACGCGGCCACGCACGCGGCAAGGGCGTGTTGAGCATTGGGTTGGGGCGCGCCCCAGAACGCCATGACGCCGTCACCAATGAACTTGTCGACGGTGCCCTGGTTTTCCTGAATCACCGTGCTGACCTCGGCGAGGTAGCGGCCCAGGTGTTCCACCAGTTTTTGGGCGGACATCGTTTCTGCGAGCCGGGTGAAGTTGACGACATCGGAAAACAGTATGGTCAGGCGCGCGCTTTGTCCGCCCAAGGCGGCTTCGGTACCGCTGGTGACGAGACTATTCACCAAGTCGGCCGGAACATATTTTCGAAAGGAGCGCAGGCTGGTTCGGGCGTCGTCGAGGGATTGCTCCAGTTGGCGTACTTCGCGAATGGAACTGAGCACCCGAGGTTGGGTGTCGAATTGGAGCTGACTGAGCGCTCGAGCGTCTTGACTGAGCTGCTGCAAGGGTTCGGCGATGCGACGGGCGACGGCAAAGGTGACAATGAGGGCAATCAGCAGGAAGGCGACTGCGACGGCGGCGGCCCAGTGCAGGTTCCGTTCCACGTCGCTCGCCACTTCCGAAAGCGGCATCATCATCAGGAGAATCCATCCATTGGGATCGTCTGGACGCTCCAGTCGGCGGAAAGAGCCGAGGTAACGGGTGTCGTCGCTGTTGAACTCCCGGCCGTAATCGCCGAGGCTGAGTTGTCCCGCCGCGTAGCGGGGATCGGCGATCAAGGATTTGAAGTAGGAGGTTAGGACGGGCTCGAGCGGAGCGTTGGTGGAGGCGGTCTGACCCACCCAGCTGGCATCGGGATGCCCGAGCACGCGAATCACCCCGTTGGTGGCGGTCCGCTCGACGATAGCTACGTAACCCGGGACCTGGTGGTCCAGTTTGAGCAGATAGCTGTTCAATTCCCGGAGAGAGAGACTCGAGCCCATTAAGGCCTTGATTTCACCTGAAGGGTTGCGAACGGGGACGACATAACGGATGGCCCAGCCAGTGGCTCCTGCGGGGTCCTGCCAGCGGTAGGCCGCGGACCAAGCGGGCCGATTGCGGGCCTTGGCTTCGCGGAATCCATAGCCTTCCAAGATGCTCTGGGGTTCTGTGGTGGACGTGTACCGGGCCAGTCGGTTCGTTCCATCCCACAGCCAGGATTCGACCGCCAGAGTGACAGCATCGCGTTGGGTACCGTGTCGGATCCAAATCTGATTGTTGGTCTGGCGCTCGGCTTGGACAAACTCGCCGGAGGGAACCAGAACGTACGTCAGACGGGCCAAAGAAGGCTGAATCGAGAGGGATTCGGCGAGAGATACGCCGGCTTCGGCCAGATTGGTCGACGCCACCCAGGACCCGAGCATAGGCCCGGCTTGCCGGCTTTGTTCCACCGCTCGCTGGAGCAGGATTTGGATGTTGGCGTCAACCTGGCCCAGGGTCTGTTCGGCAATGGTATGCGTCAGATCCCGGATATTGCGGGAACCGAAGAACGTACTGAGACCAATCAGGACGAATACCGTTCCGCCCAGCAGCAGCATGAGCATACCCGTGAGCAGAGCCCGGAAACTGATCGGGTATTTGCGCGCGGATTTGGGCACCGCGGTTAGCGTAAAGTGAGCTGGGTTGAGGCTCCATTCAGAAACCACGAAACCCCGGAGCGCCCGGGATTGAGGGAACAGGGAACCAGAGTCGAAGACCCCGGTTCCCCTCCCTCAGCCCACCGAGTGTTCCTCCGGAGCTGACCGGAAACCACAAACCGCGAGAGAAGCAGCGACTCTCGTCGGCCATTCCGGGTCATTTCGGTCAGGGAGAGCTGACGCGAAACGCTGGGTACCCGAGACGGCAAAATCAGCCACGGAGGGAACGGTTGGATGGGGATACCCCAGGGTTGGCGGGTTGGCCAAAGCCTGAGGGTGAAATGATTTCCATTAACGGTAACTGGACCTTTGGTTTGAAGATTCTGCGGGTTTTGAGCCGCTTTGTTTTCCTTTCTTGAGATCAGGAGATGCAGATCCCGAGCCGTTTGCAGTCCTGGGAAACTTGGGGGTCGACGTCGAGGACCGGGAATCGCCAATCTCCACTCTCTCGTTTTGTCGGAAACGGTCCCGGTCTAGTCTGCGACGCGTGAGTGATTACGAGTTTCGCTTCGGAGGACTGGCCCGGCTGTATGGTGCGGCCGGGCTGGATCGCCTTCGGCGGGCCCACGTGGCGGTCATTGGGATTGGAGGCGTGGGGTCGTGGGTGGTTGAGGCCCTGGCCCGCTCCGGAGTGGGGGCCCTGACCTTGATTGATCTGGATGAGGTCTGCGTGAGCAATGTGAATCGGCAACTACCGGCGCTGGAAGGAACCATTGGGCGGTCCAAGGCCGAGGTGATGGCCGAGCGATTTCTAGAGATCCAACCGGAGGGCCGGGTTCAGGCGGTCCTTGAGTTCTTCACCGAGACTTCGGCCGAGACTTTGTTGGCGACCTTTCAAGCGGCGGGCGGGAGCTGGGTGATTGATGCCATTGATGCTTCGGCCAACAAATGTCGTATCATCCAGGGCTGTCGGCGCCGGGGTTTGCCGGTGCTGGTTTGTGGGGCGGCCGGCGGTCGGGTGGATCCGACCCGGATTCAGGTGGTGGATCTGGCCCAAGTGACTCACGACCGGTTGTTGAGTGATGTGCGCAAACGGCTGCGGCGGGATCCCGAGTTTACCGGCCGGGGGAAGGACTGGGGAATTCCGGCGGTGTATTCCCCGGAGATCCCAGTGGTTCAACAGGCGGATGGTCAGGTGTGTCAGGTGACCGAGGCCGTGATGGAACCGGGGGAAACCCCGCGCCTGAACTGTCAGCAAGGCTTCGGTTCGGCGGCCTTTGTCACGGGTGGCTTTGGTCTGGCGGCGGCAGGCTATGTGGTTGGCCAGTTGGCGCGCGGGGAGTTGCCGAAACCTCCGGCATCCAATGACGGCGCGATTTCTGAAACCGGAACCGGCGTCGCCGGGTGAGATTCATATGCCAGCAATGCACGAAGTTGAGTTTGAAATCCACGGCAGCGATATGCAGTTCGTGGAGGTGATCCTGGATCCCATGGAGGCCGCCGTCGCTGAGGCCGGTGGCATGATGTACATGGACCCGGGGATTCAGATGGAAACCATCTTTGGTGACGGTTCGGGTCAGAACAAAGGGTTCCTCGGAGCCCTGCTGGGAGCAGGTCGCCGGGTGTTCACGGGGGAATCGTTATTCATGACCGTGTTCCAGAATCGGGGTTCCGGAAAACAAAAGGTGGCCTTTGGAGCACCGTATCCGGGGAAAATTGTGCCGGTCCATCTTTCGGAAATTGGCGGTGAACTCATCGCCCAGAAGGACTCGTTTCTCTGCGCGGCCAAGGGCGTCAACATCGGCATCGCCTTTAACAAACGGATTGGCACCGGACTTTTTGGTGGCGAGGGATTCATCATGACCCGGTTGACTGGGGATGGCTGGACCTTCATTCACGCGGGCGGAACCTTGTTGGTTCGTGATCTGGGGCCAGGCGAGACGCTTCGGGTCGACACGGGCTGTGTGGTGGGGTTCCAGCCGAAGGTGGAGTTCGATATTCAGTTTGTGGGCGGAGTGAAGTCGGCCCTGTTTGGGGGCGAAGGACTGTACTTTGCGACGTTGCGGGGACCCGGTCGAATCTGGCTGCAGTCCCTGCCTTTCAGCCGGATGGCGGATCGGATTGTGACCGCCTCGCGTGGAGGTCGGGAAGAGGGTTCAGTGCTGGGAGGTCTGGGCCGGATGTTGGACGGCGACAACTAAAGGACGGACTCGTCGGGCTGGGAGAGAACCTCCCAGCTTTCAGGTTGGAGTTCCCGGTTCGGTTTCGGGAGCGGAAGGCGGTGCCATGTGGGGAAGTTCCTTCCAGGGTACTTCGTAGACGGGTACGGGATGGCGAAATCCTTTGACGCTGACCGGGTCCAGCGGGAGGCAGCGGATGGCCAATTCTGGCATGAACTCGCGGAGTTCCCGGTAGGTGGTTTCGCCAATGATGATTCGTCCCCGCCCGGACACCCCTTCGAGCCGGGAAGCGAGATTCACCTCCCGACCAAAGACGGTGTAATTCAAAATGTGCGTGTCGCTGCCCATAAGTCCCACGGTCATGTAGCCGGTGTTGATGCCGGATCCGAGCGAGAGTTGGGGCAGCAGGGAAAGCAAGGGTTGGCCGGCGGCCGCGCGTTGCACGTTCTCGGCTTCGCGTCGTCGGCTTTCGGACTCCCGCTCTTGATTGAGTCGATGCAGGGCCTTTTGCGCTTCGATGGCGGCGCACACGGCATCGACGGCGTGGCGGGGATTGGCGGTGGGGGCGCCCCAAAAGGCCATCACACAGTCGCCAATGTATTTGTCCAAAGTACCTCGGTGCAGCTTGATTACGTCCGCAATGGTGGCCAGGTAGGTGTTGACGGTGTGCAGGACCTCGGCGGATTTCTGTTCAAAGTGAGCTTCAGCAGCCGGACCGGTCAGACCGGCTTTGCGCACGAACTCCTCCGCTTCGTTTTGAGCCCGGTCGGTGAGCTCCGTGAATCCGCGAACGTCGGCGAAGAAGACTGTCATCATCCGGCGAGAACCGGAGAGACCGACTGAATCACTCTTGAGGAGTTCCTGGACGACGTTGGGGGAGACGATTTTGGAGAAAATTCCGCGAACTCGCTGACGTTCGGACTGCTCGAAGATGCTGCGGTAGGTGAGCATCGTGGCGTAGTTCAACGTCAAACCTGCCAGCAGTGGATGGGCGAGTGGAAGCCACCAACGGGCTTGCTGAAACGCCTGATCAGAGAGGAATACCCAGCCCAACCCCAGAGCCACGACAGCCAGGCCGGCGACAACGGGCCGGAACCGCCAAGCCACAAAGGAGGCCAGCAGCGACAAGACGGCGACTACTGAGTAACTGAGCCAGGCGGGTGCCGGCCGAACGAACTGCCCCCGGAGCACGGAGTCGGCGACGTTTAGGTATGTGCTGGGCAGGAAATCGACTTCTGCCAGCGGGGTGGCGCCGCGGTCGGCAATGTTGTTACCGGTGGCGGTTGAGCCGACGATGACCAGGGCGTTGGTCCATCGATTGGGAGGGGGATTGGTCGGGTTGAGCATTCGTTGCTGGGCGTCCGCCAACAACTCGACGAAACCCTGGGTCAGGAAGCTTTCGATATTGGTGCTGGTGACACTCCAATTCACCGGAAACCGGTTGTCCGACATGACGGGGAGCTCGCGAACACCCTGACCATTGGTACTCGTCAGTCGGATCAGGCCAGGTTGGATTTCGGCGTGATCCAAATCCAGGCCCAGGCGTAGGGCGGCCAAAACGATTCCCATGTGCCAGACCCGCCGGGGAAGAAAGACTGAGTCGACCTGGGTGGCGCCTTGCGGGAGTGGGATTTTGGCGGATCCGTCGGGATTGACAGGCCAGTAAACCGGTTCGTCGTTTTCGATCGACCTCAGTTCAATGGCGTTCGTCGTCACTCGCATGACCCGGAGGTCTTGCCGTCGGGCTCGAAACTCCACCATTGGATGCAGCATCTGGTAGTCGATGAAGGCATCCACCCGACGGGCAGATCCGTCGATGTCCCGGGGAGAGGCGGCTTCTCCTAACTCGGCCGCGGCCCGGCGGAAAATGTAGGCAGGGGGAAGATTGGTGTAAGAGGCCAGAATTGCCGGGCCGGAAGCGGTGAGGTGGTGGGCGAAGAAGTCGTCCGAAGTAACATTGGTGAGCCCTTCGATAGGGACCAGACCATGATCCCGGCGTTCCTCCCCAAACAAGACGTCGAAGGCCACGGCTTCGGCTCCCTGCTGGTGCAATTCCTCCAACGCCAGACCATAGACATAGCGGGGCCACATCGGGCCGACTGGTCGACCGACCAAATCGCCATAGAGCAGGGCATCGATGCTATGGTCGTCGATGGCGACCAATCCCAACAGGCTGGAAAAATCCTTGGAATTCTCGGCGGCCCGGCGCGCGCGCCAATCGTAGGTGACCAACTCCAGGCGTTGTAGGGGATCGTGACTGCGGAGCGACTTGAGGATGGGCGAAGCGTGGGGTCCAGGTTGCCACCGATCCAGACTTCGGCTCAGGGCCAGGGTGAGCAGTGCGACTCCGGTGCTGGTCAGGGCAACCAACCATGGCAACAGTTGGTGGGTTCGGAAGCGCATGGGCTAACGATAAAGAAAAAACCCGGAGCAACAATGTTGCTCCGGGTTGAGAAGAGGTTTGGGAATCAATGTTTGATTCCGGATCGCTTACTTAGCTGCCGGCCGGCCAGTGTCGCCACTGTTTCCGCCTTCGGGCGCCGAGGGAATCGTTCCGGTGCCGTCGGTCGGGGAAACGAAGACTTGAGGTCCAACCGGGATCGGGGGAGCAGTGCCCACGCCCATCACGAAGCTCGGAGCGGTCACGTTGCCCGGGATAGGAACGACGCCCGGAATGCTCGGGTCGAACATCTGGCCGGCGCACACATTGTAACGGGCTTCACGACCTGTTTGCGAATCCTTGACGATCACGTCCACGCAACCGTCCCAAACCAACACCGCGCCGTTGGCGTAGGTGGTGAACACCGTTCCGCGAATCGCGGCCGTGCTCGTGGGGGTTTGGACGACGTACTTGGACTTGCTGGAAAGACGATTGACTTGGGACTGGATCTTACCGGACTTCAAACCCAAGTGGGTGTTGACGACGGTTTCCGGTCCGGCGGTGTCGACGGTCAGCTCATCAATCGTGAGCGTACTATCTTCCAACACGCGGGTCAGTCCGCCGTTGGCACCGAGGTTGAGCAAAATTTCCGAGGCCGGTCCGGTCTTAATGATGGTACCAGGCCCCACTTCATCGCCCACCGAAGCGGGCGCTGAACCCAGATAAGCGTTGCCGCTCACCTGAACGACTTTGGCGCGTCCGGCCTGCGGAGCAGCGACTGCCAAGTTTACGGCCAGCGCCAAAATTGCGCCGACGCACAGCATACGAGAAAAGCGTCCAAAATAGTTCATGGGGAAGCCCTTTGGAGAATGAGTACCAGTTGTTGGCGAGACTAGGCAGGGAGGTCGAAAAGTCAACGCCTTAATTTCCGGCGATTTGCTTCAGCAGACCCTCCTCCCGGTGACCGGCGCATTAAGCCCCATTTGGCCCCAAACACAAGCAATGTTCCCAACGGATTTTTGCCGACCGTTCGGCGGGAGTCCGAAGGACCGGAAAGTTGAGGCGCGGGACTAATCAGGTAAGCAATCTGCTCAATCCGCCTGCGCGTAGACAAGTGGCGCAATCCAGTTTAATCCGCTCTCATCAACATGGCTGCACCCCAAATCTGGTTCATCACAGGCACCGACACCGGCGTTGGCAAGACGGTCTTGGCCGTCTTGCTCGCCCGGTTGCTGGCGTCCCGACCGGAACCCTACCGCGTGGTGAAGCCCTTTTGTTCTGGAGGACGATCCGATGCCGAGCAGCTGTTTCGGGCTCAGGGAGCCCAGTTCCCCTTGGATCAAATCAATCCCTGGCATTTTCGCCAGCCGGTCACCCCTTCGCTCGCCGCGCAGGCGGCGGGAGTCCGGATTACCCAAGAGGACGTATTGCAGTTCCTTCGATCCATCCGACCCGTCCCGGAACGACTGGTGATCGAGGGAGCGGGAGGATTGTTGAGTCCCTTGGGGGAGGGCTTCGGAGCTCGGGAATTGATCGTGGCACTAAAAGCAATCCCCTTGGTGGTCTGCCCCAATCGATTGGGGGCCATCAACCAAGCCCGACTGGTGTTCGCTGCTCTTCCTCCGGGAGCGGCGTCCCGCGCGCGGCTGATCTTAATGGATCCTCCCCGGCCGGATCACGTGACCCGCAGCAACATCGAGGTCTTGGCTGCCTTTCTGGGGAGAACTCGGATTCATCGCCTTCCTTGGTTCTCGGAAGGGATATGGGAGCCCTTCGATCGGCACACCAAGGCGCAGTTGGAACGGATAATCTCCTGAAACCGGGCTTGCGTTCGGAAGTCGCCTCTGCCATCTACCGCGACGCTTTTTCGGGGAACGGGGTCGTAGCTCAGTTGGTAGAGCGTCTCGTTCGCAATGAGAAGGTCAGGGGTTCGAATCCCCTCGGCTCCACCACCCCGAATGTCTCTCAGATCCGGTCCTTATTCCGCAGGGAATTGTTGTCACTCGGGCGTAACTTTTGCTTCGTCCGCCCGTCTCGTTGGGTAACTTTTCCCCGGATCCAACTGGCGATGCGATTCCTCTACAACCTCCTGTTCAACATCGGTTTTGCGCTCAGTGCGCCGTTCTACTTTCTCAAGATGAACCGGCGCGGGAATTGGGTGGCCGGTTTTGGTCAGCGATTCGGTCAGTACGACGGGAAACTCAAGCAGGCGCTAACCAACCGCCGCTCCATCTGGGTTCATGCCGTGAGTGTGGGGGAAGTGAACATTTGCACGCGGTTGGTGGAAGCCTTGGCGGTTCGCTTGCCTCTGCACAAGTTCGTGGTCTCCACCACGACCTCCACGGGAATGGCTGAATTGCAGAAACGTCTGCCCTCCGATGTCTCCAAGATCTATTACCCCATCGATCGACGGAAGCACGTCCAGCGAGCCTTGGGGTTTGTGAATCCCGAAGCCATGGTCTTCGTGGAGGCCGAGATCTGGCCCAACATGATTTGGGGCCTGCAGCGCCGGGGGATTCCTTACTTTCTGGTCAATGCCCGCATTTCCGACCGTTCCTTTCGGGGGTATCGGCGGGCGGCGTTTCTGTTCCGGGAATTCTTTGCGGGTTTCGCCGGACTCGGCGTTCAAAATGAAGCGGATGCCGAACGGCTTCGCGTCCTGGGCGCACCGGCCGAGCGAATTCAAGTGGTGGGCAGCCTCAAATTTGACGGAGCGGGGAGCGGCGGGGTGCGGTTGGATGTAGAAGCACTCCTCGCGCAGTTGGGCGTGCCGCCGACGGCACTGGTTTTGGTGGGAGGCAGCACCCATGCCGGGGAAGAAGCCATCCTGGCCGGCGTCGCGGCCAATCTGCGGAAAAAATACCCGGACCTCTTTCTGATCCTGGTGCCGCGTCACCATGAACGCGGCGGCGAAGTGGGGCGCGAATTGGAGCGAATGGGAGTGAAGTTCGCCTATCGCAGCGAAATCACCCCTTCCACTCGCAAGGCACCGAACTCGATCGAATGCCTGCTCGTCAACACAACCGGCGAACTACGCTTCTTCTACGCTCGGGCCGACGTGGTCTTCGTCGGGAAGTCGCTCACGGCTGAAGGTGGACAGAATCCCATCGAACCCGCCGCGCTGGGCAAACCCGTCCTCTTTGGACCGCACATGACCAACTTTCCCCAAGTGGTGCCCCAATTCCTGGCGGAGAAAGGGGCCGTGCAAGTTCAGGATGCCGGTGAACTCGAACGGCAGTTGGACGATCTCTTGGGCAATCCCTCGAAACGACGGGAATTGGGTCAGCGGGGCGCGGCCATTGTGGCGGCCAATCAGGGCGGTCTGGAAAAGACCGTCCAGATGATCGTGAAGGAACTCGGCGCCTAAATCGTGGCATACCCGCCCCGCCGGACCTCGTTGGGCAGGCGAAAGTGTTCGGGATGCTTGTGGGTCAGGTTCAAAATGACCTGGGCGGCGATGATGTGAAAGCTCTGAGCCCAGGCGAGGGGCGTGTTATGGCCCACCGCTGAGCCGACGTACATTTCGGGAACGTACCCGTCCGGGGTCATGACGGATTCCAGTTGGTGGAAATAGCCGACCGCCTTGCGGAAGTATTCGGCCCGCTCGCTCCAGTCGAGATACACCGGTTGCTTGTCGATGCGCTGGTCCTTTCCGTGTTCCGCCAGCTTGGCGTAGGAGATCGCCAGCCAAGCCAGACCCAGGGGCCACTCCGCGCTCTGTCCGGCATGGGGAATCAATCCCTTCCCGCAGTACACATCTCCGGGATACCGCCGCACGCCGCGCACCCCCAAAAGATGGTTCTCGATATTGTGGAGCAGGGTCAGCTTGGTCTCGTAGTCCACGATGTTGTACGGCCAGATCAGACTCAGCTGGGCCAAGTCGTAGGGACGACTGGCAGACTCCCGGGGCAGGAGCGGGGTCAGCGCGGAATAGCCATCGGCAATCATGCGCTCACTCACGGGAACCAGGTGGCTGATGTCGATCTTCTGCCGGTACTTGTAGTCGTAGAAGCCTTGGTCAAACCACATCATCAGCCCGCCCAGAACCGCGCCGAAGCTGCTGGAATGCGCTTCCGGACCTTCCTCCCAGACGCCAAAATCGGGCTCGAAGCCCATGTTGAAAATGTAATTCCGGATGTGGCTGATGAGCGTGAAATCCTCGGTAGTGAAGCGGAATCCGTAGCCCTTTTTGATCAGATCCCCGGTCTTGTACATGAACAGACCGAACACATCGAGCTGATGATGTCCCCAGTCGTCGGTGATCGTTTCGAGCGTGGTGGGGTGCACCCGGGCCGGCATGAAGCCACCGCGTTGATGCAGCACGTGCGGCTTAACGATCGAAGCCTTGATGATCCGGAGGTGATACCGTTTGAAGATGTCCATCACCAACCGGAAGCTCTCGACCATTTTGTCGAAACAACCCAGGTATTCGTTGGCGTAGGTCGCGAACATGATGTCGCGAATCCAGTACACGTTGTAGGCGTCGCCGGAGCCGTCCTCGGCAGAATAAGGACTGGCAATGTATCCGCCATTCGGCCGGCGGAGCCGCTCCAAAATCTGGTAGGAGAGGCGGACTCGTTCTTCGATCGGGAGGAGGTGAAAGTGGGCTGTGGATTCGACTTTCATGACAGGCAGCTTGGGTCGCGTCGGTCCGGACGCCGGCGGCGCGCGGACGAAGCGTTGCGAGCGGGCCGGCTTTCGGCCATCACAATTTTGCCTGATTGTGATTCGGAGGTCCCGAGAGAGGCTTATTCCGGAGCCATATTGAGGTACCCGATGAGCATTTCGTCATCGGTTTGCTCGCCAAAGGTCACCCGCGATTGCGGGTTCGGATTCCAGGGATTCCACGGGGAATTGTCGAAGCCGCCGACGATGCGGATGCGCGTTCCGGCGGGTAGCGACTTGGGTTCCTTGAGCCGAAACAGAGTCTGCCAGGCGAAGTCGTAGCCGGGAACGCTCAGCAAGGTTTCCTCGGTGCCATCGGGGTATTGGGCCTCAAACCGCATCCGCGCGCCGCGGTAGTGCATGTGTGGACTCATTTCGTAGAGCAGGGAGTTGCGCGGGATGACGGTCTCGGCCACGACTTGGTGGTCCCGACTGCCGGGCGGAATCTCAAACTGGGTTTCATAGGCCGCCGTGGTGAGCAACTCCCGCGCAGGAGGCGTGGCCGCGAAGTACAGGCCGATCTCGGTCTTGTCCGTCGTCGCCCGGCCGTTGGGCGTGTAATGCATCTGGAAGACCAGGTAACTACCGGACTTCATTTGCTTGCCGGTGCCCGCGGGAAACTCCACGGCCTCGGTGCCAGGGACGTAACCCGCAAAGAATCCGCCCAATCCGCCCTGGACCTGGAGGAAGTCCGACACCGTTCGGGCCGTGAAGACCAGGCAGTGGTGAACAACCTCCCGGTTGCCCGGACGCACCGTTGCCGCCCGCAGCCAGACATTGGTTTTCAGGGGATTGTTGACGATCAGATAGCGGTAGGGGACTTCGCCGTTGGCTGGCAGGGATTGGGTGGCGATGGACAACACCAGATCCGGTTGTCCCAGCGGCCAGGGATTGGCGGGGGGCGGGGGATTCACCGCCAGAGGGTCGGGTCCGTCTCCTCGGGGCGCCCCGGCATTGAGCCAGTCGATCAGACGGCGGGTCTCCGTCGGGGTCAGGGAAGCGTCGTTCGCGAAGGCTCCATGGACGGGATCGGCATGCCACGGCGGCATTTTGCCCGAGAGGACCTGACGACGAATGGACGACGTGCGGTCGGCCACGGCGGCATGGTCGGTCATGGCAAAGGAACCAATGTCGCCTTCGCGGTGGCAGGTCACGCACTTGGCCTGCAAGACCGGGGCAATCTCGGTGGCGTAACTGGCCACGCTCACGGGCGGCAGGGGCAGGCTGCTTCCGCGGGGTTTGGCTTCCTGAACCACCACCGGCGCCGCGCTGAGAAACTGGGTCAGCGCCTGTTCGAGATAGGGCTGATCCACCGTGGCTCCCGGCAACTCGCAGCGGTCGGACAGCGCGCCCCGATAGAAAACCGTGAGGTCAGCCTGGCTGATGGCCACCGTCTCCTGAACCGCCCCGGCTCCATAGGTCCGGGCGACGATCTGGGCGGCGTCCTGCAGGACCGGGATTTCGACTCCCTGCGCGGCGGATTCCAGTTCCGCCCGGGAATCCGTGGGATTGATCAGCCAGAAGCGGACTCCGCGGGCTTGGAATTGGGTTTGGAGGGGGCGGATGCTCGCCCAGGTGTCGGCGACGTGTTCATTGTCCGTGAACACCAGGACGACGGCGCTCGCATCGCCTTCCCGGAACAGTTCCCGGCGGACCCCGTCCTGATCCAACAGAGCGAAGTTGGGAACTTGAACCAAGGGAGTGGGCTCGGCGCGTTCCAGTCGGTAGAACCGCCGACCCCGGGACAGGGAATCTGGATCAAACCACCGGTGTTCCTGGGTCCCAGGTGACAAGCGGAGTAGAGCCTCCCAGACACCGGGTGTTCCTAAATCGTCGGAAGCCTGGATGACGTAGGATTCTCCGACGGTCGTTCCTTTTACCGTAAGGCGGGGCAGTCCACAGACCGGGTCCAGGGACGGGGCCATGCTTTGTCCGACGGCCGGCAAAGCCAACCAGATGGCGAGAAGGGCGGGAGTCAGGAATCTCATGAAGCGTTCGGAGATTAACCAAGCACTGCGGGAAGTTCTACGCTCATTCCAGGAGGAAGCGTGGTTTAGGAAAGCGCATCATTCTGGCTTCGCGGAAACCGGCTGAAAAATTTTCGGTAAGGATTACCGCAAAACGGCGCTGTAGGGGTTGGCATGGAATGCCGCTTGTCATGATTCGCCGCCTTTTTGCTTTCGGGATTGTGGTTTTGGCCTGTGGCGCGTCCTTGCGGGCAGCCGACCTCCGCATCACGCGTATCGTGCCCGAGGGCGGAGACTCTTTCCTCCTGACGCACACTGCGCAGGCGTCTTCGTACTATTTGCTCCTCCGCGGCGAACGTTTGGAAGTTGTTGATACCGTCCGTGCTTTGGCGTTGGGGACGACCGGGGAAGGTACTTTGCGTGATTCGTCCGGGAACGGGTCGGGATTTTTCCGGGTCATGGAAGTGTCCCAGGACACTCCCCTGGACTCCGACAACGATGGTATCGACGACGTTTACGAACTGCGGCGTCCGACGGAACTGAATCCTTTGGATTCTGCGGACGCCACGCAGCTTGATCCGCAAGGGGGTGGCCGAACGTATTTGGAGGTTTATCGGCAGGAAGTTTCGGTGCCCACTCAGATTGCGGAGTCCTTCCCAGCGGATGGCGAGGAAGGTGTGGCGGTCACCCGGGAGACGGTCGTTCGATTCACGCGAGCCCTGGCGGAAGGAACCTTGATCAGTTCCAGCGTGGTGAATGCCTCGTTTGCCGGACGGCAGATTCTTTCCCGGGCGGAACTTTCCCCGGATCGCTCCCAGGTTTCACTGTTCTTTCTGGAGAACCTCCCGGCCGGAGCGCGTATTCGGGTTACGGTGGAAGGCGACGCTCTCTTCGATCCCGCCGGGCGGAGGGTGGATGCCGATGGAGACGGAGTGGCGGGTGGGGTTGGGACCATTGATTTCGACACCTTGGGTGTAACGCCAGTGGGACTCACGGCGGTGGTGGGCCGGGTTTTGGCCAGCGAGCAAGTGGCGGACGGTCAGGGTGGCTTTGTGGATCGCCCCCTCGCCGGAGTCATCATTACTGTGGATGGCGCCGAGGAATCCTTGCGGACCACGACCGCAGCGGATGGAACCTTCAAGCTCCAGCCCGCGCCGGCGGGTCGTTTCTTTGTGCACGTGGATGGTCGCCCGGCGGTGGGCAGCAGTTGGCCCAACGGTGCCTACTATCCGTATGTGGGGAAGGCCTGGGAGGCGGTGGCGGGGCGAACCGACAACCGCGCCACTCCCAACGGAGACATTTATCTGCCGTTGATCCCGGCCGGAACCTTGCAGCCGGTGCAGGCGAATGCCGAAACCAAGATTGAGTTCCCGGCGGAAGTGCTGGCCAAGGATCCTTCTTTAGCCGGAGTGGAAATTCGGGTTCCGGCCAACGCCTTGTACGACGACAACGGACTTCGCGGGGGGCGGGTGGGTATTTCACCGGTTTCGCCAGATCGTCTGCCGGAACCGCTGCCCGAGGGCCTGAACCTGCCGTTGGTGATCACCATCCAGACGGATGGCCCCAGGAACTTCAGCCAGCCGGTTCCCGTGCGCTTTCCGAACACGCCGAATCGACTGACGGGCCAACCGTTGGCGCCGGGAGAAAAGAGCGCGCTCTGGAGTTTCGATCACGACAAGGGGCGGTGGGAGATCGTCGGGCCAATGACGGTGTCGGCGGATGGCAAATTCGTGGAGACAGACGCGGGAGTTGGTGTGCGGCAGCCTGGCTGGCACGGACAAGATCCGGCGACTGAGGGGAAGGGTCCGAATTCGCCGTGGTGGCAGCTCTGCGGAGCGACGGATTCGATGGGGGGGAATTTTGATTACAAAGGTTGCATGGGAAACACCGCGGTGGGTGCAGCGGCGGGACTCGGCGGATCATTGACCCTGGATGCGATCGGTCGGTTGGTGGGGGCTGGCGGAGGCGTCGGCAAGTACGCTTCCAAGCTCGTCAAGAAGGCGAACAGCACCTGGTTTGGCAGTCCGGCGAAGGTAGCGGAACGAGCCTTTAAACAGGCCGATTTTTGCAACGCTTGCGCGGAATCATTTAATGATCCCAACGCCAACATTTACGGCTGGGCTCTCCGGGGTGGATTCGATGGCTCGAGCGAGCCCCCGGTGATGCTAAGGGGTTTGGTCGAACGTCAGGCGCGAAGCGGCGCGGTGTATGTGAAGCCGCCCTTCGACTTCGGGGCGTACCTCCGGCGGGTGATCCCGGTGGTGCACGACACCATGCTCAGTCTGACCAATGAGTTGGAGCAGCACTTCATCCTCCAGGATCAAATCGACGCCATTCTGAACGGCGCCACGAACGACGCCCAGTTGTCGCCGGCTCAGTTGGCGGCCTTCAACGCCAAGCTGGCGGAACTGGACGCGTTGTTGGAGGGCAAGACCGCTCAGGAGTTCTACGGACCGCGCCTCAAAACGTTGGCCGAGGTGGTGACCAAGGTTCCCGAGGAAGTGAAGATTGGTCACTCCGGTCGCGGCTATTATCTGCTCGAAGATCTCGAACGCGGTTTGAAACGCCGGGGAAACACCGGGCCCGGAGGCTCCATGGACGGTGTTATTCTAGCAGCGCGACGTTTGTATCAGCTGTCCCGATATTTCCCGGATGGCAGTTATGGCCAGGTGATCTTCACGTCGTCCGCCACCGGGTTGCCTACCGCGATTCCGCCGGGGGTGGTTCTCGCCGATTTCAATGAAGACGCCGACGGCGATGGGGTCACCGATCTGGGTGAATCGGTCGTTGGAACCAACGCTCAAAAGGCCGACACCGACGGCGATGGCGTCAGCGATGGGGCGGAACTGGCGGCGGGAACCAACCCCCTGGATAATCTGCCGGCGGAGATTGGTCTGCTGGGAGCGGTGGCTCTGAATGGGGGTGCGGCCGGCGCGGCCGTGGCGCGAGATGTCTGTGTGGAATCCGGCCGGGCCTATGTCGCGATGGGCGACGCGGGAGTCGCCGTGGTGGAGGTCACACGCAGTTCGGACATGCGTGTTATCGCCCAGGTCAACACCCCGGGAGTTGCCCAGCGGGTAGCCTGTGCGGGCGACCGCCTGGCCGTGGCGGATGGGAGCGCAGGCTTGGCTATCGTGGATCTGAGCGACCCACCGGCGGCGCGAATCATTGCCCAGTTGGGGGTGGGAACGGCTTTGAGCGTCACGATGGCGGACGGAGTGGTTTATGTGGGCACGGCCCAGGGAGAAATCGTGACGGTGCATTTGCTGACCGGAACCGAACTGGCCCGGACACCGGTGGGAGCCGCAGTGCACGATCTGGCCTGGCACGGAACCACCCTGTTGGCCCTGACGCCGGGGGATCTGGTCGCCTTCGGTAATCAGGAGAGTGATCTCGTCTGGCGGGGCAGTCTGAGCGTTCCCGGATTGGCGGAAGGAATCACTCAGAGCCGTCGTCTGGCCGTGGGCGGTGACGTGGCCTACCTCACGAGTTATCCAGGCTTCGCCACGGTGAATGTGGCGGATCCGACGGCTTTGACTCTGATTGCGAATGCGGTGGATCGCGGTCCGAACTCCTTCAAACAGATCCTGCCAACCGGTTCGGGAATAGGCGTGGCCGCGGTGGGAACGAACCCGCGCGACGATGGTACGCATGACGTCGAGTTGTACGATTTGACGGATCCCACCAACACGACGGCGTTTCTGACCCGTCTGCAGACTCCGGGTATCACCTATGCGGTGGCGCTCGATCGGGGCTTGGCCTATGTCGCGGATGGCATGTCCGGGCTGGAAGTGTTGAATTATCTGGCGGCGGATGTGGGTGATCAGCCGCCGCAAGTCAGTCTGGCGGCCTCGTTCTCGCTCAGTCCGGCCGAAGCCGAGAGCGGCACGTTTGCGGCGCTGCGGGCGGAGGCGTCGGACGACGTGCAGGTGCGCGAGGTGCACTTCTTTGTTGATGGCGTGCCGGTGGCCATCGATGGGAACTATCCCTACGAGTATCGGTTTCGAATTCCCACACTGAGCGCGACCAAGACCAACTTCACCGCGGCCGTTCGGGCGTTCGATACCGGCGGTCGGGTGACGGACAGCGGGTTGGTCGTAGTGAAGATTCTTCCCGACCGAACCTCTCCGCGCGGTCGGGCTGCCCAACCACTGGCGTCCGGATTCGGCTCCAACGTCGAAGAAGTCACCGCGTTCTTTAATGAGCCGATGCAGCCGTCCTCGTTGAACACTTCGAGCTTCGTTTTGCGCAGTGCGGGTGCGGATCGAATCCTGGGAACCGCGGATGATCCGGCGATCCCGTATTCGGTGGAGTACCTGGTGGATTCCCGCACCGCGGCCGCCATCCCGGTGAATCCTCTGCCGGCGGGGCGGTATCAGGCGCGATTGCTGCGCTCGATGACGGACCTCGAGGGCAACCCGCTGGAGGAGGAAGTGGTCTGGGAATTCGAAGCCGTGGTCGGGCTCGACTCGGATGGCGACGGATTGCTAGACGAGTATGAGATCGCTTTCGGACTCGACCCGACCCGGTCGGATCAGAACAACAACAGCATCGCGGACGCCGCAGAGGACTTTGACAATGACGGCCTAGTGAACGGCGTGGAAATGCTGTTGGGCACGAATCCACGCAATGCCCGCACCTTCGACAATATTTCTGACGCTCAGTTGGATCGGGATGGTGACTTCCTGGTGGATGCCCAGGAACTTCGCCGGGGCACGGATCGGACCCGGCCGGATACCGATGGCGACGGCTGGAACGACGAGGTGGAAGTCACCACCGGGGCAAATCCACTCGTCGCCAACGCCTTCCTGCCGGGTGGCATCTTTGGCCGCAACTCGGCGTTGGCGCTGCGGTTGACCGGGGAACAGTTTGCTTCCGGCCAGACGGATGTGATGCGTCTGGGGGAAGGTCAGGTGATTCAGGTGACGGCGACTGCGAACGTCCTAAGGCAAGGTGGACCCAACGAACTCGGTCATTCCGTAAATGCCGCTCCGCCCGTGCGCGTGCGTCAGTTCGACCTCGAAGCGACGGATCTGACGCCGTTCGAACTACCCCGGTTGGGTGCGTTCGTGGTGGAAGCCGAAGACTACAATTTCAATTCCGGTGAAAGTCTCCCCGTGGCGAACCAGATGCCCTATCTGGGTGGCGCGTACACCAATCGGCCCGCAATCCTAGGTGTCGATTACTTCAATGCCGATGGCGCGGACGACGGTGTGTATCGGCCGGAGATCGGGCCAAACAATGTTCTGCTGGCGGAACAACGAGAGGGATTGGGAGCGCTGCAACGGCCGGGTTGGCAGGTCACCACCAATTATCGGTTGGCGGCTCCG
The DNA here is from genome assembly GCA_017309115.1 of Verrucomicrobiota bacterium. Taxonomy (GTDB): domain Bacteria; phylum Verrucomicrobiota; class Verrucomicrobiia; order Limisphaerales; family UBA9464; genus UBA9464. The sequence continues at coordinate 63,197 of JAFLEF010000009.1, forward strand.
GCGGACGGCGACTGGCAGCAATACACCCGAACCCTTCCGGCTGGTGCGTATTGGGTGTGGGCGGCGATGTCAGCCGATGGCTTTGGCATCAATGCACTCTCGGCAGCCCTCGATCGGGTGACTGGTGATCCCACCCAACCCAATCCGGCGCTCGCCGATTTGGGTTCCTTCAATGGGGACGGCACCGGCAGTCGGGCCAACAATCGGTTGGTCCTGTTGCGGGATTCTCTAGGTGATCCCGCCGTGGTCACGCTGAACGGCGAGCCCACCACCTTTCGGTTTGATCTGTTTCGCGGGGACGTCGACTGGCTGGTCTTCGTTCCTGTGACCTCGGCACCTCAGTGATTCTGCCAACCCTCCCTGGATCCGTTTTCAATGCTTCAATTCTCATTCCATGAACTCTCGTAAATCCTCTCCCCTGCGCGTTCGCTGGCCAGCTTTGCTGGCTGGATTCCTGAGCGCGGCCGCCAGCCTCCTCCAGGCTCAGACCGTCGCGTTCGACTCCGGCTCGAACGGTTCTCTCGGAGATGTCGTGATCACCAACGACACCCAGATCGTTCTGCCGGCGGACGGCGTCCTCCACTACAAAACGTTTGCCGTGCTGGATGGTGTGGCGGTGACGTTCATTAAGAACGCCTACAACACGCCGGTGTACCTGCTCTCTCAGGGCGATGTGGTCATCGAAGGACGAATCTTCGTCTCCGGCGGTGACAGTGCCGGGGACCGCGGACCCGGGCTCGGTGGCCCCGGCGGATTCGATGGTGGACGCCGAGGCGTGGGTGACTTGCCTCCCGGCGACGGCCAGGGACCGGGTGGAGGGCGGGCGGGAAATCATGCTGGAGCCAATGTCTCATCGAGCGCCGGTTCCGGGAGCTTTCTGACTCAACTAGGGGCGGGCAGTACCAATCTGGGCAACATCTACGGCAATGCGGCGCTGATTCCGTTGATCGGCGGATCTGGCGGCGGTGGCACTCCGGGCTTTGGGGGCGGAGGTGGGGGCGGTGCCATCCTCGTCGCTTCCGCGACCCGGATTCGATTTGGGTCGGCGGGGAACCACTTCATTGACGCCACAGGCGGCGCGTGGGGTACGGGTGGAGCCTACAACGGGGGCAGCGGCGGTGCCGTCAAATTGGTAGCGCCCACGGTGGAAGGCCCAATGCGCATCAATGTGAGCAATCGCAACGGCACTGGAGGTGCCGGACGAATCCGCATTGATGCCGTCAATTTCAGTGGCGCGAACTTCGGGCATCATGCACCCGCTCATTCCTTGAGTTACGGATCCATGCTGGCGACGGGACTGGAAGGAACCCTGCCACGCTTGGATCTGATCAGCGTTGCTGGCCGGGTCCTGCCCACCAACAACGTCGCGAACGGTTTCATCCTGCTGCCCAACGGAGTCGCCGGCGAACAACCCGTGGTGGTGCGGGCACGGAATTTTGGGTCGCAGGTCCCGGTCCGCATCGTGGTGGCGCCCGACAACGGGGAAACGACTTACTTCGACGGAGTGATCAACAACACCGGAGCCACTCCGGCTGAAGCCACCTTCAACGTGTTCATCCCGGCCAACTCGCCGGCCAAGGTCAACGTTTGGACCCGCTAACTGAGCAGCAGGCTGGGCGCTACTAGGTCAGCGGATATTGACGCCAGCCGAGGAGTTGGCCGGTGGCCTGGTAGAGAAAGCGTGGCACGATGCGCGAATAGCGGGGCCACAGCCGTTTGAAATCCTTGGTGAGTCGGAAGAGCCATTCCAGACCGCTCCGCTGAATCCAGCGGGGCGCCTGGGTGACTCGTCCGGCGTGAAAGTCAAAGGCCGCCCCCACGCCAATCAAGATTCGGGCGTTCAAGCGCTGACCGTGCGCCGCCATGAACCGCTCCTGTTTGGGAGTGCTCAAGCCGACCCAGAAAAAATCGGGCTGCAATCGGGCGACCTCGGCCCCGAGCGCGTTCAGTTCGTCTTCGGTAAGCGGACGAAACGGCGGGGTATGTGTGCCGACGATGCGGACTCCCGGGAAGCGTTGTTCCATCTTCGTCTTGAGCTCTTCAGCCACACCAGTATTTCCGCCGAAGAAGAAGTGGGTGGCGCCACTGGTCTGGGACCAGGCCATGAGCCGTTCCATCAGATCGGGTCCGTAGACACGGTCCATTTCGCGGAATCCCCGGAGCCGCCCCATCCAGACCATGGGCATGCCATCCGGAGTGGACAGCAGGGAGGCGTTGTGAATCCGACGCAATTCCGGGTCGTCCTGGGATTCAATGACTCCGTGAACCCCTGTTACGGTGACATAACCGCGCTGCCCCGCGGCTCGGGCGGCGGCGAGAGTCGTGACGGCGGAATCGAGGTTGAGCACCGAGATGCCCACGCCCAGGACATTTACCCGGGGAGGAGCGACAAATTCAGGCACCCCGGCAGTGTAGCCAAATCGGCTTCAGCGGGGAAGCAGGCGCCGAAAGGGAATCCGGGAGCTGGGAGGATGCGCCAATGATCCCGTGCCTGCCAGTGGCGGCCAGGGTCGATTAATTAACCATTGATGGCTCCCCCCATTCGGACATTGCCCGAGCGGCCCGACGGGGGACTTGGTTGCGTCAGGTAGTTGCTGCTGATAACGCACCGGCGCGCTGAGCCCAACGCACACGCACCCATTTCTCGAACCCGACCACGCCATAGCCCGCACCGGCCACGGCGAGGATATGCAGCCAGGCTTGTGCGCCGATGGGAGTCGTTTGGAACAACTGGTTCATGAAGGGCGCGTAGGTGAAGAGCATCTGAGCAGCCAGCATGGCGGCGCATCCGCGGAGTATCCAGGGGTTGGAAAACACGCCCACCGAGAACATGGATCTGTTGAGAGAGCGGCAGTTGAACAGATACAGCAGTTGCGTCATGACGATGGTATTCACCACGGTGGTGCGGGCCTCGGAAAGAGATTGGCCGTGGGCGGATTGTACCCAGTGGAACAGGAACGTGGCCCCGGTGGCCATAATCAGCGAGACCAGTCCGGTGCGCATCAACAGGGGCACCGTAAGGATCGGCTGCTTCGAGTCGCGCGGTGGTAGAGACATGATTCCGCTCTCCCTCGGTTCGAAGACGAGCGTCAGGCCCAGCAGCACCGCAGTGGTCATGTTCACCCAGAGCAACTGCACCGGGAGGATAGGCAACGTGATGCCCGCTAGAACGGCCAAGAGAATCGTGAGCGCCTGACCGACATTCGTCGGGAGGGTCCACACGATAAACTTCGTCAGATTGCTGAAGACCGAGCGCCCCTCTTCCACCGCGGCCTTGATCGAGGCGAAGTTGTCGTCAGTCAGCACCATGTCCGCCGCGCCCTTGGCCGCGTCGGTGCCGGTGATGCCCATGGCGATGCCAATGTCCGCCTGCCGAAGCGCGGGCGCGTCGTTCACGCCGTCTCCGGTCATGGCCACGATGTGACCGCGAGCCTGAAGCGCCTTCACCAGCCGGTACTTTTGGTCCGGTGCCACGCGAGCAAACACGGTCGCGCGTTCGGCGATGGCTTCGAATTCCGCGTCGGAAAGCTTCTCGAGATCCTTGCCAGACACCGCCACCAAGTCTTCACCCGCGAGTCCAACTTGCTGGGCAATCACGCGGGCCGTCGAAAGATGATCGCCAGTGATCATCTTCACCGCGATGCCGGCGCCCCGGCAGACCGCCACGGCTTCGATGGCTTCCGGGCGGGGTGGGTCAATCATGCCTTGCAGGCCCAGGAAGGTCAGTCCGCTGCGGACGGTCTCGTGTTCGAGTTTGCCTCCGTTGTCGGGGATGTGTCGGCGCGCGAACGCCAGAACGCGCAGGCCTTTGGCCGCCATGGCGTGAACCGCCTGATGCACAGCTTCCTTGTCCAATGGGATCAACTGCCCGCGCCCATCGAGTGCATCGGCACATCGGTCAAGGAGGCGTTCTACTGCGCCGACCTTGTAGATGAGGTGCTGTTGATCGTCCTGATGCAACGTCGCGCGGAACATGTGTTCCGATTCGAACGGAATGGTGTCCCGGCGTGGGAGAACCCGGTTCATCTCTTCGCGAACGAGACCGGCCTTTTGTGCCGCGACGATCAAGGCCGCTTCCGTGGGATCGCCATGCACGCTCAGACGGCCCTTGTCGCGCAGCAACTGCGAGTCGTTGCAGAGCAGGCCGGCAAGCAGCGTTTCACGCAGTGCGACGTGCTCGTCCAGATTGGGGCGTTGGCCTTGAAGGAGCAGTTCCCCGGTGGCTTCGTAGCCGGCGCCCGTCACCTGATAAACCACACCGCCCGCAAACAACTCCCGCACCGTCATCTGATTCTCTGTGAGCGTTCCGGTTTTGTCCGAGCAAATGACGGTTGTGCTGCCGAGCGTTTCAACGGCGGGAAGTTTCCGGATGATGGCGTTACGCTTCGCCATACGGGCGACTCCGATCGCCAAGGTAATGGTGACTGCCGCCGGCAGGCCTTCGGGAATCGCGGCAACCGCGAGAGCCACCGCGGCCATGAATACTTCCACCGCCGGTTCGCCCCGCCACAGTCCGACGCCGAACATCACTAACGCCAAGCCAAGAATGGCCCAAAGAAGCACGCCGCTGAATTCGGCGATCTTCTTCGTCAGCGGCGTCGAAATCTCCGCCGCTTCCGAGACCAGGGTGGCGATTCGGCCGGTCTCGGTCTGATCGCCAATGGCACAAACGACACCTTCAGCTTGGCCAGAAGTGACGAGGGTTCCCCCGAAAACCAGATTCCGGCGATCGGCCAGGGAGGTTTCCGCCGGGAGAGATTCTGTGTGCTTTTGGGCTGGGACCGACTCTCCGGTCAGCGCCGATTCGTCGGCCTGCAGGTTCTTCGCGTGGAGGAGTCGCAGGTCGGCAGGCACGCGATCGCCGGCCTGCAGTAGGACGAGGTCTCCGGGGACCAAATTTGAGGAAGGAATCCGCACCTTCTGGCCGTCCCGACGAACCGTGGTTTCTACGGGAACCATCTGGGCCAGCGCGTCGATCGCTTTCTCGGCTTTGCTCTCCTGAAAAAAACCAATGACGGCATTGAGCAGCACCACTCCCAGAATGACGGAGGAATCGACGCTCTTCCCGAGGAAGGCCGTCAACGCGGCGGCCATCAGCAGCACATAGACGAGTGGTTGATGAAACTGGAGGAGGAAGCGTTTGAGTGCGCCCGTGCCACGCCGGGCCGAGACCCGGTTTGGTCCATACTTTTGCTGGCGCTGGGTCACCTCGCCGGTCTTTAGCCCATCCTGCAAATCCGTCTCCAGGACTTGCGTAACGGCTTCAGACGAGAGTTGGTGCCAGGCCACTTGCTGCCGCTCTTCCATGCGAGTGGTAGTCATTCTGGTTTTGGAACAGAACTAACCTCTCGAATGGAGCGTTCGTCAATCGAGGGCGCCCTCTTCGATGATTGGGATTGGGGCGTCCTGATTCCACCGCCTGATTAACGGCAAGGGTTTCAGACCCGTCGGACTTGAACGCGCTACAAGCGGCAGTCGCCTCGTTCGTTCGGTAAGCCCGGATAATTCGAACGATCGGCTGATCTTTTGTGGGTTACTCGCGTCCTGGGCTCTTTAGCGAGCGACCGCAACCGGGTCAATTTCCAGGCGCAGGTTCGCCCAATAGCCGAATTCGTAGGACCAGTTGTTGGCGGCGTTTTCCAGACGAAGAACGATTCGGCGGTTGGCGAACTGGCTCAGATCAATCTGGACGGCTTTCCAGCGCTCTCCGTCATGACTGACGATTTGTCGATGGATGACCTCGCCTTCGGCCTTCACGCGCAGTTCCCAGTCGCCCTGTTCATGAGCGGCCACGGAGAACTTCAAGGTAGCGCGGCCGGACGCTGGCAAGGTGAGTGAACGGACCAGCGCGGCCGGAGTGCGTTCGTCCACCGGGTGGGTGAGCAAAACGTTCGAGCGTCCGGCAAATTCCGGAAGTTTCGCCGGTGCCTCTTCGAATTCCGGGCAGACCAACTGCCACTCGGGCGCCCACAGCGCGAGACTCTCACCGTCGCGGCGGGGAATGGTGGAGGCCTGATCGTCCCCGCCACCGCCGATGATCTCCTGCTTGCGCGCGTCATCGAGGGGCTTGCCATCCTGCGGCGGGGCGAGGATGTACCAGATTAGATTGCGGAACTCGGCATCCGGCACCTGCTCCAAGCCTTCCGGCATGACGGAGTTTTCGGTGACGTGCATCTGCCGAATCTCCGACTTGGGAATCACGACTTCAGCCGGGCCGGCCATGATCAGCTTGACCCGCGAATCGTTATTCTCGAGCAACCGTCCGCTCAGGAAGCGTCCGTCCCCAGTCTCCACTTCCACGTTCTCGTAGCCTTCACCGATGATTTCGTTGGGATGAATCACGTGGTGAAGCAGGGCATCGAGCGAGCTGCGACCTACGCCGGTGAGATCGGGTCCGATGTCGGCGCCTTCACCGTAAAACTTGTGGCAGACCAGGCAGCTCTTGCGGGCGGCGTCGTGTCCAGCTTGAAGATCGATGGGCCCTTCGATGACGACCCGCCGCTTCTCGGCAATGATCTTCAGCTTGTCGGCGGAACTCGCGTTGACCCGGCCGAATAGCTGTTGAGCCTTCTTGCGTTCCGCGTCGTTGCGGGAGGTTGCCAAGGCGCGAATCACCGTTGGCGGCAGGTCGCCCCGCTTGACCTGACCCGCTTCGATCGCTCGATACAGCGGCCACTTGAAGGCGCCCCGGGTGGTGCAGAGTTCGCCTACGGCCCGCTTGAGCGTGGGACTATAGGTGGACCACGGTTGAATCAGAACGGCGGCAACGTCATCGGTTCCCACTTCGGCCAACCCGCGGACTGCGGCGGCGCGGACGGGGTCGGTGCCCTTGCCAAGCGCCACCATCAGGAGGGCCTGGCGCGACGGATCTGATTTCAGTTTGCGGGCGGTGGCGATGGCCGCCAATCGGTCGGCGTCGGAAGTGGCCGGATCACCGAGACGCGCCAGCGCGGCTTTGACGGAAGAGGCGTCGCCCCACAGCGAACCGACTTGTTGAGCGGCCTGCGCGACGGACGCATTGGCCGACGTGGAACGCGTGGCGACGACTGCGATGGCCTCTGGAGCGGGAGTCAGGACCTTGCCGCGCTGACCTTCCATCAACCCGTTGAGGCCGCTCACCCAGATCTGCGACTGATCATCGGGAATCTTGCCGAGCGCGAGGACCGCGCGGGTCAGCGCCTCTTCGTTGTGCAGATCGCAGATCCGGCGCATCAACTTGTTGAGCACGGTGGCGGAGAGCGGCAGGGACTTCTGGCTGTCGAACTGTTCGTAGAAGGCCAGGATGGGCAGCGGGTTGTCGGCCACCAGCGGCTCGAGTGCCATCCAATAGAGGAACTCAAAGATGGGATCGGTTCCCTGACCGGCACTTTGGAAGAGCGTTTGCAGAACACCACGAAGGGCGACGTCGTTGCGGGCTGTTCGGGGCGGAGTGTTCACCGTGAGCGATCCGGACACGAACTGACGGCAAGCGATGGCGACGCCCAGACGGACCTTGAGGTCGGGATCCTGCGCCAGCCGATTGAGGCGGGCAAAGGTGGCGGGTGTTTCGCCCTGTTCGCCGGTGAGCCGGGCGGACCAGGATCGAATGATGGGCTCGGAGTCGGCAGCCGCTCGGTCGAGCGTGGCGTCATCGAGCAGCCCCATGCTGTAAAGCGTCCACAGGGCGGACAGCCGGGCTTCCACGGTGGGACCTCCTTCGAAGATCCGATGCACCGGGGTGGCGCTGGTCGTATCAAAAGCCTTGGTTCCCCGACCGTTCAGAATTCGCTGGGCGGTGCGGCGTTGCCAGACGTTGGGGTGAGCGAGTCGTTGCGCGAGTTCGGTCGAGGACAGTTTGGAAAGATCGAAGTCGGGGGACGGGCGCGACGGAACGGGTTTGCCGGGCTGATCGCCGGTCCACACGATGCGCCAGATCCGGCCGCGCTCGCGATCCACACCAGCGGGATCGGCATTGGCGTTCTGGTAGCAGGGATACCGGTCGTACCAATCCATGACCCAGACGGCGCCATCGGGACCGGTCTGAGTGCTGACCGGCATGAACCAGCCATCCGAGGTAGTGAGGAAATCTCCTGTGCCCTTCCAATGGGTCGCCACGAAAGTGGTTCCTTTGGCGTTGAGTTGGTCAATGTTGAGGGCGTTTTGGTGGATGTTTCCTTGGAGCGCTGCGCCTTGCCATTCGGCGGGCCACTGATCGCCCTGGATCAGGTTGATCCCAGCGTAGGCGGCCATGTGATGCCGGTGATCGACGATGCTCGGAAGCTCCCCGTAGGCGTAGGGGAACGGCGGTTGGCCAGCCTGGCGCTGATAGACACCTCCGGGCGTTAGATGGAACAAATGATCAATGACGCACGCGCTGACGAAAGCGTTCCCTTCCAAGTCGAAATCAACACCCCAGGGGTTCGAAGTGCCTTCGGCGTAGACTTCGAAGCGCCGAGTTTGCGGGTGGAAGCGGGCGACACCGGCCGTGAGCACGACGGGTTCGGCTTGGGGATTCTGGGGATCCTTGGCCTTGGTGTGCGTGAAGACCCCGTGGGTCATATAGAGTTGGCCATCGGGTCCCCAGACGAATCCGTTGAGCAGTTCGTGCCGGTCTTCGAGGCCGAAGCCGGTCAGGAGCTGCGTCTTTCGGTCCATGACGTCGTCCCCGTTGGTGTCCTCCATGAACCAGAGGTTGGGTGCTTCGCCGACGTAGACCCCACCGTTTCCAACGACGAGACCAGTAGCCAGATTGAGATTGTCGGCGAAGACCGTGACGTGGTCCGCGGTCCCATCGGCGTCGCGGTCTTCGAGAATCTTGATGCGGTCGCGTCCCGGCGTTCCGGGGGCGGCGCCCAGCGGATACTCGTACAGTTCGAGCACCCAGAGTCGGCCGCGTTCGTCCCAGGTCATGGCCACGGGATTGGCGATCTCGGGTTCACTGGCGAAGAGTCGTACTTCGAAGCCAGGCGGAACGACGAAGGCCTTTTGGGCGGCGGCGGGCGAATGGGCGTCGTTTTCAGCCGGCTTGTGTTGACCGCTCAACTGGCGTCCGGACGGGGCGTTGGTGTACACCGGGAATCCGAACTTGGGATGGCGGGGCGCCTCCGCGTGGGACGCGGCCACGGTTGCGAACAGGAGCGACGCAAGGAGGCAGGGCTTCATGTGGGAGAAACAAACCAGCGGAAAAGCGACGTCCGGGTCAAACGCTTATTCGCTCCGAACGCAAAAAGGCCGGAGAGTCAACTCTCCGGCCCGGTCAGAAAATTGGGGATCACCACCAAAAATTGGGCGACGAACCGTCGGTGCGGACGACCATCTTGGGGAACTTCATCCATTCGACGTGACCATCAAGCATGTTGACGTTGCCGCCTTCCGGGACGTTGCCCTTGAGGTGCGGCGCCCGGTGGGGAATGCGCACCCCCTTGGCATCCACCCAGCCCCCATAAACCAGGGTGAAGTTGCCATTCTTGCCATCCCGGGAGGCGCTATTGGACAGCGTTGCGTCGGCGAGCAGCACTCGTTCCGAGGGCGAGACGGAGAAAGTGGTCGTGCCACTCTTAATGTCTTGAGGAACCATGGATGAATTGACGTTTGTAGCAGATACGCCGCCGGATCCGGGAAAGGTCAAGGCATAGCCCAGAACTCGATAGCCCGGTGAGAATTCCCACAATGTTTTGCCCTCTCTGTCTTTGGAATCTCGCTGTTTCAAAAACGAGGGGCAGTACAACATCTGCTTGTTGGACCCGTATTTCTCGATCTTGATCGACTGATTCGTCTGGATGTCCCACGGCCAAGGAACGGCGTGGGTTCCTATGGCCCCGGTGAAGGTTTCGACCACAGGAGGAATGCGATCCCGATTGTCGTCGGCATACATCCGGACGGCCAAGCCGAACTGCCGCAGATTGCTGCTGCAATTGGACTTCAAGGCCTGGGATTTGGCTTTGCCCAAGGCCGGTAGAAGCATTCCGGCCAGGATGGCGATGATGGCGATGACCACCAGAAGTTCAATCAGCGTGAAGCCGTTGAGGCTGCCGCGCCGGGGGAGTTGTGAGTTCATGGCTATCAAGTGGAGTGCAAGTCAGAGTCGGGCGCTCCCAGTCAGATCAGGTGTTGGAGAATAACCAAACACGTGGCCGGAGAAGCGTCCATGAACTTGCACGCGGGATCGGTGAGTAATTTCACCGCGACACCTCCTTCCGTTTTCTCCCGGTTACGGCAAGGTGTCACCGAAATGGACTCTCTCTGGGATGTGGGTTCCCTGACCGATCTTTCGGAATTGATCTGGACCCAGTTGGTTCAGGCCGAGGGCAATCCGGGTCACCCCTGGCGGCTGCCGGTGCTGGCGACCGGGGCGCGATCGCATCCCAATGCCCGAGTGGTGGTGTTGCGCGGAGTGACTCGCCCCGGCTTTGAATTGCTGGCGTTTTCGGACAGCCGGACGTCGAAGGTGGCCGAGCTTACCAAGTACCCGCACGGGGTGTGGCTGTTTTATGATCCCCGGGAGCAGGTTCAGGTGCGGGCATTTTCGGAGGTTCGGTTGCACATGGAGGATACTGTGGCGGACACCTACTGGCATCGATTGCCGGACGGAAGCCGTCACAACTATCTCACGGAAGAGGCCCCGGGCTCGGAGGCTCCGGAACCATCGCGGGGCCGGATACTGGCGCCGGGAAACGCCGGCCGATTCGCCGTCATTGTGGGCAAGGTCACCCGCTTGGATTGGTTGTGGCTTAAACCGGAAGGTCACCGACGGGCGGAATTCCGGCGCTCAGGAACGACGTGGGACGGGAGTTGGTTGGTGCCGTAGCGGCTAAAACCGGGACTTTGTCAGGAGGGTTTTGGCTCCGTTGCGTCCCGAGCCAACTCAAAACACCCTCGACAGTTGGCGCCTCCTGCCTAGGCTCCGCGCTCCTTTATTTATGCAACGGACTCCGCATGTGGCCGTCGTCGGCGCCACTGGCGCTGTGGGCGTCGAAATGGTTGAAACCTTGGAAAAGCGCAATTTCCCGGTGGGGAAATTGACGTTGTTGGCGTCGGCCCGCTCGGTGGGCAAGACCCTGACTTACCGGGGAACCAAACATACCGTTGCGGAACTGACCCACGATTCCTTTAAGGGAATCGACATTGCCTTGTTTAGCGCCGGCGGCGGCATTTCCCGCGAGTTTGCTCCCTCAGCGGCCAAGGCGGGCTGTGTGGTGGTGGACAACTCGAGCGCGTTTCGGCAGGACGAGCGCGTTCCCCTGGTGGTGCCGGAGATCAATCCCGGTGACGTGAAATCCCACCAGGGCATCATCGCCAATCCCAATTGCACCACCATCATCACGCTGATGGCGTTGTATCCGCTGCATCAGGCGTTTGGCGTGACCCGGGTGTTTGCCTCCAGTTATCAGGCGGTTTCCGGAACGGGGGCCAAGGCGATTGAGGAATTGCAGCGCCAGGTGCAGCAGATTGCCGCCGGGCAGCCGGTGACCCGGGAGGTTTATCCGCACCAGATTGCCTTCAACGTGTTGCCGCAGGTCGATTCGTTCCTGCCGGATGGCTACACCAAGGAGGAAATGAAGATGCAGGTGGAGGGTCGTAAGATCATGCACCATCCGAGCTTCCGCGCCTCGGTGACCTGTGTGCGGGTACCGGTGTACCGGGCGCACTCCGTGGCGGTGAGTGCGGAGTTTGAGCGTCCGATTACGGTGGAAGCGGCTCGGGCGGTGCTCGCCCAGGCGCCGGGATTGGACATCGTGGATGATCCGGCCCGGCAACGGTATCCGATGCCGCTCGACACTTCCGGTCATTACAACTGTGCCGTGGGCCGTCTTCGTCGAGACATCGCCCTGGACAACGGCCTGTGCTTCTGGGTTTCGGGCGATCAGTTGCTGAAAGGCGCGGCGCTCAATGCGGTCCAGATCGCGGAAGAGTTGTTGAAGTAGCCGAGGCGAGTCGTGGCCCGCCGGCGGGTTCCGAACAACTTTTCCCGTAAACCCGTTGACGCCTCAACCGGTCGTGGGCTAGGTGAGTCCTAGCCTCAGCCGGTTGTGGTCGGCGGGCGGGATATGCGTTGTCCGAAGTGTGCTGGCCAAGATGACAAAGTCATCGATTCCCGGTCGTCCCGGGAGGGAGCGGTGATTCGCCGGCGGCGGGAGTGTCTGCACTGCACGCATCGGTTCACCACCTACGAGGAGATCGAACGCGAGGAGTTCTTCGTGGTGAAACGGGATGGCCGGCGGGAGCCATTCTCCAAAGACAAGCTGCTGACCAGTCTGATGCGGGCGTGTCAGAAACGGCCGGTCTCGGAGGAGGCGGTAGCCAGTGCCGCCGAGCGTGTCACCAATGAGATTACCGGTCGATTTGACCGGGAAGTGACGGCCCAGGCGATTGGGGAGCGGGTGATGCGGGAGCTGCGGGGATTGGACGCCGTGGCCTACGTGCGGTTCGCCAGCATCTATCGCGAGTTTCAGGAAGTGGGCGAGTTTGTCGAGGAAGTGAACCGGTTGGCCACGCTGCCGGTTCCGGACAAACGGCAGATGGCCCTCTTGTCGGACAGTGAGGAAGACCAACCCCAACCCCGGGAACGACCATGATCGCATTACGCGAAGATTGTCTCTTGATGGAAGGTCGCGGCGGAACCTACCTGCCGTGCTCAGTCGACCAACTGACCCTCGAATTCGTAGGTACGGCGGCCGAACTACTGGATTCGGAAACCCTCAAGGAAGCTGCTGCCGGCGTCTTGCACTACTTCAAACACGAACTGGGACGCTCCTTTGTGAGTGTGGGCGAATTCGCCGAAGCCTTGGCTAAGGTTCTGGAGGGCTTGGGGATCACTGCCGAAGTCACCCAAGTCCAGGAATCGGTGGTCACCCGCGTGTTGGATTTGCGAATCTTGGCCAGCGGGGCCGGTAAACTGGGCGAATTGGAATTTTTCTGGCGCTTGCGCTCGGTCCTGAAGGAACAGTTGGCGGAAGCACCGCAACGAATCGAGTTCCATGGCTTACGCAGTTGCGTGAAGCAATTGGCCGCTCGGCGGCATTGGTGCCAGACCTGCGCTCAGTTGGAACAGTGGATCGTGGAGTTAATCCGGGGCTGGTATGCCCAGGAACCGGCTTCGACAGGAACGGCGCTGATCGTTCGTTGACGACACGGCGAGTAGGAACGAGGTCATGTCATGACTCTCTTCGAACGTATCATTGCCCGTCAGATTCCGGCCGACATCCTGTACGAGGACGAGTCAGTGGTGGCGATCCGCGACATCAATCCGCAGGCGCCGGTTCACCTCTTGGTGGTTCCTAAGCGTCCTATTCCTCGAATTGGCGAGGCTCTGCCGGAAGATCAGGCGGTTTTGGGACACCTCCTGCTTAAGGCGGGCGAAGTGGCCCGGAGTTTGGGGTTGGATCAGACCGGATTCCGCCTAGTGATTAATCACGGTCGGGATGGCGGTGAGACGGTTCCTCACTTGCACTGTCATCTGCTGGGCGGACGTCCCTTGGGCTGGCCACCGGGTTAAGTTAGGCTAAGGCTAGACCGAGTTTCCAGAACGGCTGCGCAACAGCAGCCAAGTTTGCTCTTCCGCGTAGGCCGTGGGCCGCGGATAGGTGATGGCCTCGGTCACATCGCCTGTCAGGTCATCTTGGGCCAGAGTCTGAGCGGCGCGATTCGTCAGGGCTTGCGGACAGGTTCGAACGAGTTGCCGCACTAAATTCCGGTACATCTCCCCAACGTTATCCGGTTCAAGGGGATTAGTGAATTCGGGCATCCGGTCGAACATGATTCGATCCAGGGTGACCGAGAAACGCTGTTGATCGGGCTGAACGAAAATTTCGACCTTGTACTCCCGCTGATCGAACCCGGCGCAGACAATCGAGACTTGCTCGCAAGGGACTTCGTAAGCGCGTTCTAGGGCATCAAAAAGAACCAGTTTACCGTCGACGCAATGGAGGAACGTGAAGAGTTGGGCGTCCGGAATCCGGGGTAGATCGGACTCTGGCACTACTTCGACCTCAACGGCTTCGGTGGCCAGGGACTGCTGGAGGAAGAGTGCATCCTCCAGCTCCAAATTGCGGGCGAGGAGTCCATAGGCGTCGTCGGCGACAAAACGGGCATCGGCCGGGGTTAGCCCACGCCCGCAGGCGAAGGCCCGTTCCAGCGCATCCACCTCCGGTCGCGTCATCGTTCGTTGCACCAGTGCGTAGGCCACGGCGCCAGCATGCACAGCCTAGGCAGAAGGGGAAGGCTGGACCGAGTTCGGGAGTAAAAGGGATTGTTTCCAGGCCAAAGCGGCCGCCCGAATTTCAAGGCCAGTCTGCACGCGCGGGGTGACAAACCGGGGAGTAAACCACGGGAACGCTCCAATTAAATCGTGGGTGACGAGGATCTGCCCATCACAGTCAGGTCCGCTGCCGATCCCCACCGTCAGCATGGTGGCACAGGTTCGGGTGATCTCGGCGGCGACGGGTGGCGTGACCAATTCCAACACACAGGCAAAGGCACCCGCCGCCTCCAAGGCGGCGGCGTCCGCCAGCAACTTTCGCCGACCCGCCTCGTCCCGACCCTTGATGCGATACTTGCCCCCCTCCTGCAAAACCTGTTGCGGCAACATGCCAATGTGCCCGCAGAAGGGGATTCCGCTCGCCCGAATGGCTTCCACCACGGGTAGAATTTCCACGCCCCCTTCCGCTTTCACGAAATCCGCGCCGGCCGCCATCAGCCGTCGCGAATTGGCCACGGCCTGTTCCGGGGTCTGATAACTAAGATGGGGCAGATCAGCGCCGACCATGCCCCTCGGTTCGGCTCGGACGACTGCGGACAAATGATGGACCATGTGGTCCATGGTGACGTGGGTCGTGTCAGGATATCCCAGCACGACCATGCCTAACGAATCGCCAACCAGCAGGAAGGGAATGCCGGCCTCATCGAGCAGTCGGGTGGTGGGATAGTCATAGGTCGTCAGCGCCGGCAGGGGCTCCCGGCCCTTGAACTGACGAAGCTGTTGCCAGGTGAACTTGTCGGAACGCACGGATTGAGTGTCGCGGTCTTCCCAAGCGGGTTCAACCGGGAGTCGAGTTGGATCTTGGACCTTCCGGCAGCAGAAGTGGCGGGCGGTCCACCCGGGGAAGCCAAAGGGTGAACGTCGTGCCCTCGCCGACCCGACTCTCGAAATCGATTCGGCCACCGTGGTCCCGGACAATGCGCTGAACCACCATCAGGCCCAGCCCGCTGCCACGTTCCTTGGTGGTTTGGAACGGCTGGAAGATCCGGTTGAGCTGTTCCGGGGAGATGCCGGAGCCAGTGTCGCCAATGGCAATCCAGACATTTTCGGCTGTGGCTCCGGTGGTGAGCGTCAGCGTTCCACCCTTGGTCATCGCCTGCATGGCGTTTTTAACCAAGTTCACCAACGCCTGCTTCAATTGGGCTGGATCCAGTCGGATAATGGGCTGATCCGTGGCCAGTTTCTCGACGACCCGCAGTTTGCGATTGATCAGTTCCGGCCGCAGTAGGTCGAGGGTCTCGCGCACGACCTCATTAACGATCCCGTCCCGCAGCTTGGGTGGGGTCGGGCGCATGGCGGTGAGAAAATCGGTGACGATATAATCCAGTCGGCCGATTTCGCCCTGGGCCACGGAGAGATAACTGGCGAGTTTGTCGGCAATCACCGCCGGATCGACCGTGGATTGGCCAGCGGCGACCTGTTGCAGACGCCGCACCTCCCGTTCCATTAGCTGCAGGTGAATGTGAATGGCATTGAGGGGGTTCCCGATTTCGTGGGCGACACTGGCGGCGAGCAGGGTCAGGGCATGGACCCGTTCGGCCTCGACGACTTCCCGGGTTTGGTGATGGGACTCTGTGGCGTCATGCAGGACCAGGGCCACGCCAGCTTCGGGATCCTGTTCAATGGGCGCGGCGTACACCCGGAGGAAACGCGGACGTGGAAAGCGGATTTCGATTTCCCGGCGAATAGCCTTTTGGCGGTCGGAAGGTCGGAGGACTTCGCGATCCAATTCCGGGAGCAACCGGCTGAGATGCTGTCCCATGGCATTCTCTGGGCTGAAGCCAATCAACCGGCCGGCCGATTGATTCAGGAAAACCACCCGATCCTCCCGATCAGTCACGATCACGCCGTCCTCAATGGTCTGAAACAGCGTCTCAAGGAGGTTCCGCTCCCGCTGGAACCGTTGGACAAGCGACTGCAGGCCTTCCCGGTCCAGCCGATTGAGTCGGGTGAGAACCTTGGCAAGAAAGCCGGACTTCGGCTGGCTGGTCCGGTTCAAAGCCATTTTTTGTGGCGGAAGTAAAGGAGCGTCAGGGCGGTGGTCGTGATCGTAAGGATCAGCACGTACACGTACCCATACTTCCATTGCAGTTCGGGCATGGTGACGAAGTTCATGCCGTACCAACTGGCAATGAGTGTCGCCGGAGTGGTGATGATGGTGATCATCGTCAGCACCTTCACGACCTCGGAGGTGCGGTTGGACGACATGTTGAGATAGATCTGGAGCAAGTTGGACACGGAATCCGCATACCCCTGAGCGAGTTCCGAAATTCGGAACAGGCTGTCGTAGACGTCGCGGTAGTAGGGAACGAGATGCGCCCGGACCAACTTGAATTCACCTCGGGCGAAGCGGGCCAGCACTTCGCGTTGGGGACCGATGATCTGGCGGAGGTGAATGATCTCCTTCTTGATCCGCAGGATGTCCTCAAAGGTCTCGGGAGCCGGCTTGCGTAGCACTTTTTCCTCAAGTTCGGCGATCTGGAGGCCGAGTTGTTCGAGGGCCGGTTTGTAGTTGTCGACCAATGAATCCAAGAGGGCATGCGCCACCCGATCGGGCGCCCGGGCGACGTGAACGGTGCTGCGCAAACAACGTTCTTCGACCTCCTGAATACAGCTCAGCGGCACGTCGTGGTAGGTCACGAGAAAGTTGCGGCCGAGGAAGAAGTTGAGTTCCCGGGTGTCGAACAGACCGTCTTGACGATTGAAGTCTACGGCGTGAATGACCATGAACAGATAGGGGGAAAACCGGTCGTCTTCCTTGGGTTCGTAGCTCTCTACCTTGGGGGAATGACTCTCGTTCAAGCAGTCTTCAACCGTCAGGGGATGGAAGTGAAAAACCCCGTCCAGGATCTGCCGGGTCTCGTCAGGAGTCGCCGACTCGATATCCACCCAGAGAAACAGGTTGGTGTCCGCGAGCAGGGTGGGCATCAAAAAGATTTCGATGTCGCGCGAGTGCAACCGCCCGGTGGTGGTGAAGGCGAAGGAGCGGATCATGAGCCGTGCGGGTACCTTAAGCAGTGGCGGTTGGGAAGGAAGCGGGAAGAAGCCCGCCGAAATCGGGCGAACTTCGCGTTGACCCCCAAGGGGCTGACAGTATGCTGACCGCCACACAGTCATCCGGATGCGACAAGTCCTCTTCATTGCCAGCAACACGTTCCGCGAGCTTTTGCGGCAGCCGTTTTTTTTGCTGCTCATGACGATTTCGGCGCTCTTTATCGTGTTTCTGGCGTGTGTGCCTTATTTCGGGTTTGGGGATGATCCGAAGATGGTGAAAGACATGGCGCTCGCGGTGTTGCTGTTGTCCGGATTGTTGATGTCCGTGCTGTGTGCCTCCTCCACGGTGGCTCAGGAAATTCGGCAGGGCACGGCCCTGACCGTGCTGTCGAAACCCGTCAGCCGGATGGCTTTTCTGCTGGGGAAGTATTTCGGTCTGGCGGCGGCGGTGGTGGTCTTTGCGTACACCCTGATGATCGCGGTTCTGCTGGCCAGTCGAATGGCCTTTGACGCGTATGGGCAGGCGGATCTGACTTCTCTGGGAATTTACGCCGGCGGCATTGCCCTGGCGTATTTGGTGGCGGGTTTTGGAAATTTTTTCCTTCGCCGTCAGTTTGTGGCGGATGCCGTGATAACCACGGCCGTGTTCACAACTTTGTCCCTGGTCGTGGTGGTTCAATTCACGACCCTTGAGCGGGCCTTTGAGGGGTTGGCCAAGGTGGATTGGCGGCTGATACCGGCGGGCGTGTTGGTTCTGTTTGCCTTGTTGGTGATTGCCGCGCTGGCGTTGGCCTGTTCCACCCGGATGGACACCATTCCCACGTTGGCAGTGTGCACGGCCTTCTTCCTGGTAGGACTGGTGTCCGACTACTTTTTCGGCGGCCCGGCATCACGAGGGGCGTGGTGGGCTCAAATGGCCTATGCTGTGGTTCCCAACTGGCAGCAGTTCTGGGCGGCGGACGCCCTTGGCACCGGCAAAACCATTCCTTGGAGTTACGTCGGACAAGCCGGGGCCTACCTGCTGGCGTACCTCACCGCGACGCTCGCGGTAGCCCTCCTGCTCTTTGATGATCGCGAGTTGGGCTAGACCAAACCTTCCTATTCTGGCACGTAAGCGGTTCTTTCTGCATGGAACGTAATCTGACCAAGACTGGCCTCGTGAACGGCCTGGTGCTCGTGGTCTCCGGCATCACCATTGCGGTGTTCGCCCGGCAGTCCGCCTCGGCAACAGGCGCGGTCGCGGTTGGGTTCTTCATTGTCGCGGCCGCCATGGCCCTCATGGCGTGGTTCCAAATGACGTTGGAAGCGCGCGAGGAAGCGGAGCGGTTGGAGTTGGAGGGCTTGGCCAAGGGACGCCTTGAATCCAGCCTGTTCGCTGAAAACGTAGCCGAGATTTCGCCAGCCCGACGGGCGCGAATGCAGTTCGAACGCTGGGTGCTGCCGGTGTTTACCTTCCTTCTCATGGCCGCGGAGGGTTTTGGCGTTTGGTATTTCTGGCAGCAGATCAAGCCGGATCAGGAGTTGACGCCCAACCAATCTTCGGTGGCCATCACGCTGGCAATCTCATCGGGGGTGGCGTTCGTCCTGTTTCTGGTGGGCAAGTACAGCGCGCGGCTCGCTCAGTTGGAATCCAGCCGATTACTTCGTCCTAGTGGCTCGGCCGTCATGCTGGGCGCGGTGGTGGCTGCCTTGGCGGCGCTGGCGGCTGGGCTGGATTGGGCCGGGTTTCCGAATTGGGATCGCTATTTGGCCTATGGGCTCCTGGCGCTGCTGGCCTTGATTGCAGTGGAGACGTTGCTGGGGCTGTTGTTTGAGATTTACCGGCCGAGAACCGCCGGAAAGGCCAGCCGGCTGATCTACGAGAGCCGCATTGTGGGGCTGCTGGGACAAAGCGGCGGGATCTTCAGTACTGCCGCCCAAGCGCTGGACTATCAATTTGGATTCAAGGTCAGCGAGACCTGGTTCTACCGGTATTTGGAACAGTACATCGCCCGGTTTCTGCTCATCTGGGTGGGTATTCTGTGGGTTTCGAGTAGTCTCGTGATCATTGAGCCTCAGGAGGAAGGCGTCTTGGAACGGTTTGGTCGTTCGGTTCCGCCAGCACTGCAGCCGGGTGCCCATTTGAAGCTGCCATGGCCGATTGATGCGGTGTATCGCTACAATACCCGGGGGATTCGCGAGTTTTTGGTGGGAGCCATTCCCGACGAGGAATTGGAGAAGAATCGCGTGCTGGTGTGGACGCGACCTCATTACAAGGAGGAGTTCAACATGCTCGTCGCCAGCGCGGAGCAACTGACCAACCGGTCGGTGTTGCGCGATGAGGGGTTGGCCAGTCAGGAAGCGGTGCCGGTCAACTTCCTGACGGTCAGCATTCCGGTTCAGTTCCGCATTCGCAATGTGATGGAGTGGGCTTATCAGGCGGCTGATCCCGGCGAGCTGCTCCGGCGCATCGCTACGGGCGAAGTCGTTCGCTACCTGGTAAGCGTCAACATCGATGAAATCATGAGTTTCGGTCGCAATGCTGCGGCCACCACCCTCCAGTCCCGGATTCAAGCCGAGGCGGATCGTCAGAAATTGGGTGTCGATGTGGTTTTTGTGGGTCTGCAGGACATCCATCCTCCGATGGGCACCAAGGACAATCAGGTCGCCTCCGCCTACGAGCTGGTCATTGGGGCAATTGCCGAGAAGGAGGCCAAGATTTTGGAAGCGGAAGGATACCGTGCCGAGACCTTGCCGGCCGCACAGGCGCAGGCGGTGGTCACGGTTAACGGGGCCCGGGCGGCGGCCGTGACGCGGGTGGAGAATGCCCGGGGTCGCGCGGTGCAATTCCAAGGACAGCTGCAAGCCGAAGAGGCCGCTCCGACCGTGTTCCGGCAACGCACCTATCTCGATACTTTGGCCAAGGGTGCGGCCAACAGTCGCAAGATCGTTTTGGGACCGACCAACACCAGCGACATCCTGATGTTCAATCTGGAGGACAAGTTGCGGCCGGATCTGGAGGGGATCGCCATTGATACCCCGACGCCCAAGAAGTGATTGGATCCCATGAAACCGTTCATTTTCGCCCTGAACTCTGACGTTTCCGCTGAACCCAGTTCTGCCCTTTTCCGTCTGTGAAAAAGTCCCGCCTCTCCCTCGTCATTGGCGCCCTGCTGTTGGTGCTCTTCCTGGCTCTGCTGTTCTGCTTCCAGGTTCGCACGACCGAAGTCGCCGTCGTCACGACCTTCGGCCGGTATTCCCGGGATTTGCCGAATCCTGGTCTCTACTTCCGCTGGCCGGTGCCGATCCAAAACGTGTATCGCTTTGACAACCGGCTCCAGAATCTCGAAGGCAAGTTCGAGCAGTTGACCACCAAGGATGCCAAAAATCTCCTGGTGAGCGTCTATGTGGGCTGGCGGATTCAGAGTGCTCGGAAGTTCTTGGAACTATTCGGCGGCGATTCGGCCCTGGCCACGGCCAAGGCGGAGAACACGCTGGAAGGGTTAGTCCGCAACGCCAAGAATGCGGTGATCGGCCGCTATGTTTTCAGCGACCTGATTTCGCCGGATCCCAAGGCGCTGAAGTTCGACCAGTTGGAATCGGAGATCCTCAAGGAAATCAAGGGACCGGCGCTGGAGAAGTATGGCCTCGAAATCGAGTTGGTGGGCATCAAGCAGCTGGGCTTGTCCGAAGCCATCACCGGCAAGGTGTTTGAGCGCATGCGTGCGGAACGGGACCGGCTTGTGAAGCAGTTTCAGGGTGAAGGCAATGCCCGGGCCCAGGAGATTCGCAGCGAGGCGGACCGCAAGCGCGACGAATTGCTCGCCAAGGCCCAGGCTGATGCCTTGCGGATCAAGGGCGAAGCCGACGCCCAAGCCTCCAAGGAACTGGCGATTCTCGAAAAGAACCCCAGTTTGGCGATCTTCCTGTTTCAGGTAAACGCCCTCAAGGAGACCCTGCGTGAGCGGGCGACCCTGTTCCTCGACCAAAAGACGCCGCCGTTCAATTTGCTGACCGGCGAGAAGCCCAAGAATCCCTGAGCCATGGCGGAGCAACCCAAAATCCCGGGGTCCATGCGGCTGACGCCGACTCCGGTGACGAGTGCGGACGATGCCTCAAGTCAGGCGTTGAACGAGGCGCTGGGCAGCAGTTTTCTGTTGGTCCGGATCATGGTGGCGCTGCTGTTGGGCGCTTTCGTTTTTTCCTGCGTTTTCACGGTGGAACCCAATGAGGTCGCCGTGGTGTTGCGCTTCGGGAGGCCCCGGAGCAGCGGAGCCGACACCGTGTTGCGCCCGGGGTTGCATTGGGCGTTTCCGTACCCGATTGACGAAATTGTTCGGATTCGCACGGGCGAAACCAAAACGGTGCGAGCCACGAATGCGTGGTACGCGACGACTCCGGGCGAGGAGGCACTGGCAGCGGAGCCGATGGCCCAGCCGACCCTGGCTCCCGGAGTGGATGGGTATGTCCTGACCAGCGACCAAAACATCCTCCATGTCCGGGCGGCGATGAAGTATCGCGTGGCTGACCCGCTCAACTTCGCCTTCAAGTTCGCGAACATCACAAACCTGCTCGCCAACGTTCTCGACAACACCTTGTACCGGACCAGCGCCCGCTTTACCGCCGACAACGCCCTCTACAAGGAACCGACAGCGTTCCGTGAAGCCATCGTGATGCGGATGCGGGAGCAGATTGAGTCGATGGATCTGGGAATTGCGGTGGACGAGATTATCGTGGACACCCGGACCCCGGCCTACGTGAAGCAGGCGTTTGATGCGGTGATTGCGGCCGAGCAGGACCGGTCCAAGAAGGTCAATGTGGCCGAAGGTTACTTTAATGAGCGGGTGCGCACTGCGGAAGGCGAGGCGGCCGCGATTCGCTTTGGCGGAATGGTTTCCAGCAATGCGTTAATTCAGGCGGTCTCGGCCGAGGCGAAGTATTTCCAGGACCAATTGCCTTACTATTTGCGGGAGCCGGAACTATTGCGGGCCCGCTTGCGGATTGAGGCTCTTTCCCAGGTCCTGACCAATGCGGCCGACAAATTCTTTGTTCCTGACCGTCCGGATGGCAGCTCCCGGGAATTGCGCATCCAAATCAACCGGGAGCCGCTGGCTCCAGTGCGGCGCGATCCCAACGCGCCGTTGACCCAGTAAAACGGACACCGAGTTTATTCGCCGCCAGGAAGGAATCCCACCATGCAAGTTACCTCGCTACTGTCCCGCACTGCGGACCCAGGCTGCGCCGACTGCGGTCACGACCACGGCGGTCTCGATCATTCGCACACGAACGTCAAACTGACCGAGACCATTATCGGTCTCATTTTCGTGCTGAACTCGTTCGTGGTGGAATGGGTGTTTCAGCGGGGAGCGACGGTGGCCGGATTGAGTGCGCTGATTGGGGCGATTATTCTCGGCTACCCGATCCTGAAGGTCGCCTTCTTTGATCTTCGACGCGGGATTCTCAGTATCAATGAACTGGTGGCGCTGGGTGTTTTGGCTTCGGCCGCCACTGGCGATTTCCGCACTGCGGGCATTGTCGCGTTCTTCATGCTCCTCGGTGAAATCATCGAGACCCGCACGGCGGCGGGTGCACGGGCCTCCATTGAGTCGTTGGTCAAAATCACACCGACGAAGGCGCGGCGGTTGGTGGGGGGGAAGGAGGAGGAAGTGCCCTCGGCGGAACTCAAAGTGGGCGACGTGATCCGGGTGCGGCCCGGCGATAACATCGCGGCCGACGGCGTCATCCTGTCCGGACAGGGTTCGCTCAATCAGGCCAACATCACGGGTGAGTCGCTCCCGGTGGACAAGGCCCCGGGCGACCAGGTGTTTGCGGGCACGATCAACTTGAACGGAGCGCTCGAAGTCAAAGTGACCAAGGCCGGTCAGGATACCACGCTGGGCCGGGTTCGGGACCTGATCCTGGCGGCGGAGAAGACCAAGCTGCCGTTCATGCGGATCATCGATCAGTACATGCATTTCTACACCCCGCTGGTGTTGGTCATTGCGGCACTGGTCTGGGCCTTCACCAAGGATTTGGATCGGGTCATTGCTGTGCTGGTCGTGGCGTGTCCGTGCGCTTTCATTCTGGCGACTCCCAGCGCCATGGTGGCGGCTCTGAGCGCGGCGGCGCGCTTGGGAATTTTGGTCAAGAACATCGCCGATTTGGAAGCCGCCGCTCGGATCACGGCGTTCGTCTTCGACAAAACCGGAACGCTGACCACAGGTAAGCTCGTGGTGAGTCGGTTGAATCCGCTGGGTGACGTGGCGCCGGCGGAACTGTTGCGACTGGCGGCCAGTGTGGAGCGGTTCTCGAGTCATCCCACCGCACGGGCACTGGTGCAGTTGGCCGAGGAAGCCGGGGTGCCCTACGCAAACGCCACCGATTTCAAGGAGACCGCAGGTCGGGGCGTGAGTGCGCTGATTGATGGGGCGCGTATTTTGATCGGTCGGGCCACCTTCCTGAAGGATCAGGGCGTGGGTGGTGATTTGATGAACTCAGTGGATCTCGACGAAGCTGCGGGATTCAGTTTGCTCTTCATTGCCCGGAATCAGGAATGCATCGGCTGGGTGGGCCTACAGGATCAGGTTCGTCCCGAGGCGGCTCAGGCGCTTAAGGAACTTCAGCAAGCTGGTATCAATCGACTTTCCATGGTCAGCGGTGACCGGAAGCCGGTGGCGGAACGCGTTGCGGCCGAGATCGGCATGCCGGAAGTCGTGGCCGAGTGTTTGCCCCAGGACAAGGTGGAATTCGTCCGGTCCAGCAAAACCCGGGGCTATCGGGTGGCGGTGGTGGGCGATGGTGTGAATGACGCCCCGGCGTTGGCTGCGGGCGACATCAGCATCGCCATGGGAGCGGCCGGCAGCGAAGTAGCGATTCACTCAGCGACCATCGCTTTGATGAACAACGATCTTCGCCGATTGCCGTTCCTCATCCGTTTGTCTCGTATGGCCCGCGGCGTGATCAACCAGAACTTCCTGTTCGGCGTGGTCTTCATTGTGGGTGGCTTGGCCGCAGCCTCCTCCGGCTACCTCAACCCCATTGTGGCGGCCATCCTGCACAACGTGGGTTCCCTCTTCGTGGTGTTTAACAGTGCGCGCTTGGTTCGTCAGGGTGAGGAGCTCGAACCGATGGCGAATCCGGTCCCGGAAACTCCGGCCGGTGGATCCGGGGATTCGAGCGGCCCGATCGCCTTGATTCCTCAAGGCGCGTAAGTTTCCCGCTGGAGCCTGGCTGATTCCCAAGACCAATCTGATCCCCACCGTCCATGGCTGCGAATCCCCCCACTCCCCGCCCGGGTTCCGATCCGGATGTCGTCATTCGCGCGGTCGGCCTGACCAAGGTTTTCAAGGATTTCTGGGGCCGGCCCAAGGCTCGCGCCGTCGATAACGTGGACTTTGAGGTTCGTCGGGGTGAGGTGTTCGGTCTGTTGGGCCCCAATGGCTCTGGGAAGAGCACCACAATCAAAATGATCCTGGGGCTCTTGTATCCCACCAAGGGCGCCATCTCGGTGTTTGGGGAGTCGCCCCGGGACGTGAGGACAAAATCTCGAATCGGTTACCTGCCCGAAGAAAGTTACCTGTATCGGTTCCTGAACCCGGGTGAGACCCTCGATTTCTTCGGCAATCTGTTTGAGTTGGACGCCGCCGAACGGCAGCGGCGGACGGAACAGCTGATTGAAATGGTGGGGTTGAACCAGGCGCGGACCCGCACGGTGGGCGAATTTTCCAAGGGCATGCAGCGCCGAATCGGACTCGCTCAAGCGCTAATTAATGATCCGGATCTGGTCATTCTGGACGAACCGACGGCGGGGTTGGATCCGATCGGCTGCCACGAAATCAAGCAGCTGATCATGGCGCTGGCCAAGCGGGGCAAGACCGTGATTCTCAGCAGCCATTTGCTGGCCGACGTGGAGGATGTGTGCGACCGGGTGGTGATCTACTACGGCGGGCGAATTCAGGCGCAGGGCACGCTAAAGGAACTCTTGGCCGAACCCGACGAGGTACAGATCACGTCGCCGGTGTTGCCTCGGGAAACGATTCAGCGGGTATTGTCGATTCTCCGGGAGGAGGGCGGGGATCGGGTTCGTCTGGATACTCCGACCCGCAATCTCGAGAGCTACTTCCTGGGAGTGGTAGAACGTGCCCGGGCCAAGGCGGAGACTTCCGGAGCCACCAGCGGCAATCAGGTGGCCAAGTTTATTGCGGGTGGGGAAGGCGCTTCCAGCGCCCAATCGGATCGGGTTCTGGATCGGTTGACGCGTCCCGCGGCCGCACCGGCGGCCAAAGTGGAGGTTCAGGAACCTGTCGCCACGGTGGACCAGGCCCGTTTGGAGTCGTTGACTCGGCCGGTGGAGGCGCCTCAGGAGGCGGCCCCGGTGGTGGAGACGCCGGCGGTGGACCTGGCCAAGGCCAACGAGAAACTTTCCGGACTCCTGGGCAAAAAGCCCTGAGATGGCTGCAGCGTGGGTTAAACGATGAACCACTACTTTGAGATCTACGAGAACGAGGCCCGCGAGCGGGTCGCGTTGCGTCGTGGATTTTATTGGCTGGCGGCGTTACTCGACTGGATCTGGATGTTCTTCCACGGGCTTTGGGTGGAAGGTTTCATTACCTTTGGGATCAATGCCCTTGGGTTGTTTCTACTCTATTTGGGCGGCGCGAGTTGGGAGGCCAACCTGACTTTCCAAGTCCTGTTGGGTGTCGGTGTGGGCCTTGCTGGCCGACGGTTGCGACAACTGTCGGTGGAGCGGCGGGGGTTTGCCTATCGGTGTACCGTTCAAGCCCGTGACGCCGCTGGCGCCATTGCCAAGTTGGTAGCGGTGGGCGGAGAACCTCTGCCCGAATGGCGGGCGCGCCGAATGTTTGTCGTGCCGGATGTGGTTCCCCGGCAGATTCGCGGTCTGGCGGCGGTAGCACTGCTGACGATGAAGGCGGCCCTGCGATTTCGGCTGGTGGTCGTTCTGCTGCTGTTGTTGTTGGCGGTGGTGATTTTGCTGCCGGTGGTGATCAAACACGACGGATCGGCCCAGGGATTCACTCAGATCCTGATCACTTACACACTTACGAGCATCACCGGACTGCTCGGATTTGCGACGCTCTGGCTGGCGTGCGGCACTTTGGCCCGCGACGTCGAGGACGCCACGATGCAGGTGGTCTGCACCAAGCCCGTCCCGCGATGGCAGGTCTGGCTAGGCAAATGGACCGGGATCATGGTGCTCAATTTGGCATTCCTCGGCGTCACGGGAGCCACGTTGTACGTCCTGCTGTATTGGAAGGCCTCCAGTTTGTCCCCGGCGCAGCAACAGGTCTTGCGCACGGAAGTCCTGGTGGCTCGCGGCGGTCTGAAGGAACCCCCCGCTGATTACTCGAAAGAGATCGAGGAGATGTATCAGACTCGGCTCAAGGAAAACGCCGGGGCGGTTACGGATGAAAAGGACAAGAAGTTTCTCCGCGAACAGATCCGGCAGGGTTTTCTGGCCGGTGAGCAGTACATCCCGGCGGGTCAGTATCGGATCTGGCGAATTCCGTTTGGGAAACTGGCCGCCAAGGTGGCCAATCAACCGCTTCAGCTCCGAGTGAAATACTACTCTCCCGACACTGCGGGTTCCGCCACGCCGAATCGGTTTGAGTGGAATGTCGGCAGCGAAAACCGGAAGCCCTACACCTTTGCCAACAGCTTCGCGTCCGAGTCTCCCACAACGTTCCCAATTGGGACCAATCTTTTGGCGGACGATGGCATTCTGACCGTCATGGCCTTCAATCTGAACGAACGCCCGGTGTTGTTTCCCTTGGAGGATGGGCTGGAGGTCCTGTACCCGGCGGGAGGTTTCGCCGGCAACTTTTTCCGAGGCTTCGCCATTATTGCCTGCTGGCTCGGACTGCTGGCGGCTATTGGACTTTTCGCCGCCTCCAAGCTCCAGTTTAGCGTCGCCGCGTTTGTTTCCCTCGCGATTCTCATCGTGGGCTTGTCGAGCGGGACGTTGAAACAAGTCGTGGAACAGAGGGGCATTGTGGGAATTGATAATGAAACCGGGCAGGTCGCCGCGGAGAGCTTCGTCAACAAGGCGGCAGTAGCGGTCTACGGCGGCGCCCTCAAGCTGCTTGACCTCATCACCGGCTACGATCCGGTAAACGCGCTCAGCACGGGACGGAATATCTCCTGGGCTCGGCTCGCCCAAGCGGTCTTCCTGGTAGTGGGCGTGGCGGGCGGCATTTTTGCCGGATTGGGTATCTGGATCTTCACCCGTCGCGAATTGGCGGCACCGATCTGACCATGAACGCGCGCAAGGTGGCCTTCATTGTGGTGCTGATCGGATCGCTCGTGTTGGCGGGGTTCCTCCAGAAGGGATTGAACCGGGACCGCGAGCGCCTGGGGATCACGCGAACCACCGTGATCAGCAATGCGCCGCCGGTATTGGCCTTCACCACGGTGGCCCTGGGAGCCTTTCGCGGGTTAATCGCCAACGCCCTGTGGATTCGAGCCAACGATTTGCAGGAGGAAGGGAAGAACTTCGAAGCCGTGCAGTTGGCCGACTGGATCACCAAGCTGCAGCCGGATCTGGATACCCCCTGGATCTTCCAAGCGTGGAACATGGCCTACAACATTTCGGTCAAGTTCCCGGAGCATGCCGACCGCTGGCTGTGGGTGCAGCGGGGAATCGAACTGCTGCGTGACGAGGGACTGAGATACAATCCCGGAAAAGCGCTCATGTACCGGGAACTCGCCTGGTTTTTTCAGCACAAGATGGGTGCGAACCTCGACGACGCGCACAATTACTACAAAAGCCAGTGGTTCCTGAAGATGAACCCGGTCCTGCCGAATGGCCGCGCCGATTACGCGAAATTGCTGAATCCGCAGACGCCCGAGGAGAAGGAGCAGGTCCGCCTCCTGACCACGGAGTTCAAGTTGGATCCTCGCATGATGCAGCGGGTGGATGAAGCCTACGGACCGCTCGATTGGCGACTGCCGGAGGCGCATGCCATCTACTGGGCCATGACCGGGATTGAGAACACAGGCAGCCAGGACAAGATGCCGCTGCGTCGAACGATCTTCCAGCCGATGCTGGCCACGCTTCATCACGGACGGATCATCACCAATCGCATCAATAATCTGCCCGACCTGCGCCCCAATCTGGACATCATTCCCAACGCCTCCCGCGCCTACGAAGACGCCATCGCCGCCGAACCCGAAGAAAACAAGGCGCATGTCGCTCGCGCTCATCGGAATTTTCTGAAGGATGCGGTCTACTTTCTCTACGCCAACAACAAGCAGGCGGAGGCCCAGAAGTGGTTCAACTATCTCCGGAAACAGTATGGAATTGGCCCTGAGACCGGCATTGATCCCAACGCGACGATGGAGACGTTTGCGTTGGGCAAGATCGAAGAGGACGTCAATGAGACCTCGCGCGACCGGGTGACGCAAGCGCTGCAGGGATTGATCGCCAATGCGTACGATCAATTGGCCCAAGGCGATTCCGATCAGTACACCGGCTACGAGAAGATGGCGGGCAAGGTGTACCAACTTTACGCGTCCAAAGTTGCCCTGCCGGCCCAAGCCCAACGGGTGGCGCTGCCGCCGCTCTCGGAGATCAAGCGTGATGTGCTCTTGGAAATGCTCCGTCCGGATCCCAATGTAAATCCGGTGTATCAGGCTCAGTTGCGCACGGCGCTCAATCTTCCGGCTGATTTCGGCGTGCCCGCCACCAACGCGGTTCCCACCGTCCCGGTGACGCCTCCGCTGGCCGCTCCGGCTCCCAAGCCCGGAGCCTAGGGGTCATGAATCCTTCGGCCGCCGAATCCGCCTACGTGGGTCAAGCCGGCCAGGCGTATCACGACGGCAAACGGGCGGTTCCGGTACGCGCAATTCCCTGGATTACCCGGGCTCGGGCCGAACTCTTCCAGTCGCAGGTGAGCGCCACCGACGTGGTTTTGGAATGGGGCTGTGGCTTCGGCTGGAATCTGGCGGAACTGCGGTGCGCGCGGAAACTCGGCCACGATGTTGCCGTGCAGTTGGCCCCGTCCGTTCAGGCATTCGGTGCTGAGTTCGTTGCCGACCCTCGCGCATTAGCGGTTCAGTCCTGTGACGCCATCGTGTGCCATCACGCCTTGGAACACGTTCCCGACCCTCGGGACGTCCTGGTGGCGATTCGCCGTTTGCTAAAGCCCCAGGGTCGGCTGCTGTTGGCCGTTCCGTTCGAACAGGAACGTCGATATCGGCGCTTTGACCCTTCCGAGCCCAATCACCATCTGTATTCCTGGAATGTGCAGACTCTGGGCAATTTGCTAACCGTCGCGGGATTTCAGATCCGTCGTCTGGGGTTGCGCCGTTACGGATACGACCGGCGGGCGGCTTTGCTGGCCCTGCGGTTGGGCCTGGGCGAAGCGGGGTTTCGCGGGATTCGGGGACTGCTTCAGTTTGTGCGACCGCTTCAGGAGATTGCTGCGTCAGGGGTGCCGACGTCGGTCGATTAACGGCGGAAATCTGTGGGCTTCGCGGTTGGGAATATCGAGGCCGCGAGGTCAGGCGGTCCGGCCGAATTTCTTTTCCAGTTCCCGCCAGCTGAGCTCAATCAGCGTGGGGCGACCATGTGGGCACGTGTAGGGCATGACGCAGGCGCGGAGGTCCATGACGAGTTTCTCCAACTCGGGTCCAGAAAGGGGATCGTTGGCTTTGACGGCGTGGCGGCAGACGGTCTTAGCCACCACGTCCTCACCGAGCCGCAGCGTGTTGACTCCGCTTCCGGCGGCGCGGAGTTCGTCAATGAGTCCGGTGACGAATTGCTTCGGTTGGCCACCTTGGGCGAATGGAGGCAAGGCTTCGAGCAGGAAGGTCCGCTCCCCGAACTCTCGCAATTCCACACCGAGGCGGGAGAGTGTTTCGAGGTTCTGCTTGAGGAACGAGGCGTCGCGGGCGCTGAGTTCCAGAGTCTCGGGCAGGAGGATTCGTTGGGCGGCGGCCTTGGACGAGGATTCCAGTCGGGCCAGCATTTGTTCGTAAAGAATTCGTTCGTGGGCGGCGTGTTGATCCAGCAGGACCAAGCCCCGGTCCGATTCCAGAACAACATACAACCGGCCGATCACTCCCACCAAGCGCAGGGGAACCCGGAGCAGCGGGACGGGTCCGGAGAAGACAGGGGCGACGGGCGGAACCTGGGAAATCGGATTCGGGAGTGAAGTGATCGGCGCTGGCTTTGCGAGCGTCGATTCGGTCGAGGAAGCGGGGATCGGTGGAGGCGGCGGGAGTGGAGGTGGAACTCGGTTGAAGCGCGGCGTCGGCAGTGGTGTCGCTGAGGAGACTGGCTCCGGAAGGGTTGGGGAGGGCGGAAGGATGGGAAGATCCGGAGTAATGAGAGGTGGGGTGAGGTCGACGACGGGAAGGGGTGGTGGCGCCGAAGGGGACGGAGCATGAAAGGCCTGAAGGGCTTCCCGAACGGCCTTGGCCACGAGTCGGCGCAGGGCGTATTCGTCGCGAAAGCGAACCTCCCGCTTTTGCGGGTGTACGTTGACGTCGACGGCGGCGGGGTCAACTTCGAGGAAGAGACAACAGACCGGGAACCGACCCTTCATGAGGACATTGTGGTAGCCCTCCAGAAGCGCGAAGTTGAGTCCCCGATTCTCCACGGGTCGCTGATTCACAAACAAAAACTGTTCGTCCCGGGTCGAGCGGGACACCCCAGGTCCTCCCAAAAAACCCCAAATTCGAAAGGGCGAAGTGGGAGGTGAGGCGGGCGGATCGGCAGGGGGATTCAGAATTGAGGTCGAGTCATCGGGAGGCAGCGGTGGCTCGGGGCGTTCCTCCACGGAGGTGGAGAAATCCAGTTTGAGCAGGGGAACCTCACTTCCCTGAAGTTGCCGGAGGCGTTCGCGCAGAGCCTCGAACCGTTCCGCGGCGTTGGTCCATTTCACTGGAGGCAACTGCCACACTGTGCGGGTGTCCGAAACCAACGTGAAGCCGACCTGGGGATGGGCCAGGGCGACCAAAGTCAGGTAGTGGGCAATGTGAGAACGCTCGGTCTCCTCGCTGCGCAGGAATTTGCGTCGGGCCGGTAGGTTGAAAAACAGCTGCCGAACCTCAATGGTGGTTCCCGCAGGAGACGAAGCTGACTTCACCTCCAAGATCTTGCCGCCGTGGATCACGATTTGCGTGGCCTCTCCAGTAGCGTCGTCGCGCTCCCGGGTGGTCAGTGTGAACCGACTCACGCTGGCGATACTGGGAATGGCTTCCCCGCGGAATCCCATGGTGGAAATGGCGGCGAGGTCGGTAGCATGGGTGATCTTTGAAGTAGCGTGACGTTCCAGACACAGCAGAGCGTCATCCCGACTCATGCCCCACCCGTCGTCGGTCACACGGATTAGGCTTCTTCCACCCGCCCCCACTTCGACCACAATGCGCGTGGCCGCGGCGTCGAGGCTGTTCTCCACCAGTTCCTTGACCACACTCGCCGGACGTTCGATGACCTCTCCGGCGGCAATCTGATTGGCGACCTGTTCGGAGAGCAGACGGATGCGGTTCACGGGTGCACTTCACGGTGATCAGCGGTCGCGTCAAAGTCCAAAGTGAATCCAAATCGGCGGGAAACGCATTGAGCCTCGCGCCGGTCGGGTATTCCGGGAAAAATCGGGTGATGTCGCGTGCGTCCCTGTCCTCCCGAAGCTCGGAGGATCCGTCCCTGCGGGTTCGTCCCCGGACCACGGGAGAAGTGGTTCGTCGGGTGATCGTCTATCTGCGGCCCTATCCTGGTCTCGCCATGGGGACCATTGCCTGTGCTTTAGGTTCCCTTGCTGCGTCGTTCTGTTACCCCCCGCTGACCAAATGGCTGATCGATGACGTGATTTCCGCCCGTCGACCGGAACTGCTGGGGTGGGCGGCCCTGGGTTTGGCGGCGGCCTTTCTTGTTCGCGACGGACTGAACTCGATCCGGATTCGTCTCAACAATGTCTTTGAGCAGAACGTCATTTTTGATCTGCGGCGGGACGTTTATGCCCGCTTGCAGCGCCTTCCGGTGGGCTGGTTTGACCACCGGGCGTCAGGAGATCTGATGACCCGGGTCTTGGAGGATGTGAATTCCATGGAACGGCTGCTGATTGATGGAACCGAGCAGGGGACCGTGGCGCTGCTGAGTGTCGTCGGTGTTTTGGTGATCCTGTTTCTCAGTGATCCGCTTTTGGCGAGCATGGCGTTGGTGCCGCTGCCGCTGCTGGCGGGCGGAGCCTTGGCGTACACCCTGACGGCCCATCGTCGCTACCGGGCCCAGCGGCAGGCCAGCGCGGCGATGAACGCCCTGCTCATGGACAACTTGCAGGGCATCAGACAGGTGAAGTCGTTTGGGCGCGAAACCCAGGAAGACCAGCGATTTGCGGAGCGAGCGGAGGCCCTTAGAAGCGGGACTCTGGGCGTGATGAAGGTTTGGGCGGTGTACCATCCGGCGATGGCCTTTTGCACCGCCTTGGGGACCGTGCTGGTTCTGTATGTCGGGGGAGGCCAGGTCATCCAGGGGGAACGAACCATTGGCGATTTGGTTAAGTTTCTGGGATTCCTGGCCTTGCTGTATGGCCCGATTGGTCAGCTGCACAGCTTGAATCAGATGCTTTCCAGCGCTCGGGCGGCGGGGGAACGGGTGTTGGACGTGATGGATGCGCCCCAGGAAGTCAGCGGCGAATCCCCGGCTTCTGTCTTTCCTTCCGGAGTTCGGGCGGTGGGAAGAGTGGAGTACGAGCGGGTGGAGGCCGTTTATGAGGGCGGGCGGCGGGCGTTGGCGGGCGTCTCATTGGTGGCGGAGCCGGGGGAAATGATCGCCTTGGTGGGGGCTACGGGCGCCGGCAAATCCACGCTGGTGAATCTACTGCCGCGTTTCTATGAGCCCAGCGCGGGGCGGATTCTGTTGGATGGTCGGGATCTGCAACACATTCCATTGGAGGAATTGAGGGCGCAGATTGCGGTGGTAGGGCAGGAGCCTTTTTTGTTCAACGGAACGATTCGGGAGAATCTCGCGTTTGGGCGGTCAAACGCCACTGAGGGGGAACTTCGGGCAGCACTGGTGGCGGCCAACTGTCAGGACTTTGTGGATCGGTTGAGTGCGGGCTGGGACACTCGGGTGGGCGAACGCGGAGTTCGTTTGAGTGTTGGCGAGAAGCAGCGGTTGAGCATAGCCCGGGCGTTGCTGAAGAACGCGCCGATTCTGATTTTGGACGAAGCCACTGCGAGTGTGGATACGGCTACGGAACGGCTGATTCAGGAGGCATTGGAGCGACTCCTGCGGGGTCGGACGAGTTTGGTGATTGCCCATCGATTGGGAACGATTCGGCATGCGGATCGGATTTTGGTCCTGCATGACGGGCGTGTTGTGGAGCAGGGGACGCATGAGCAGTTGCTGGAGAGGGGTGGCCGATACGCACGATTGTATCGATTCCAACTTGCGAGTGGAGGGGTAGTTGAGGACTCTCTCGGCGCTGACGAAAACGTTGGTAGAAATTGGCGCTCAACGGGGAATAGTGTTTGACACACCCGGGGGGCGGAACCTAAAACACATCCGATAATTCAATCCTTTCCGCTGCCGAACCCTTTTCTTTCCATGAAGAAACTCATCTACGCCGCGGGCGTTCTGTCTCTTGGAGGTGTCCACTTTGCTGTTCAAGCGGCGGAGGGAGCGCCTAGGCCTTGGACGGTCGGTTTGACCACCCAGGGCTTCTACGACGACAACATCAACACGGCACCCGACGGACCTGGAAAAGTGGGAAGCTGGGGCATGTACATCAGTCCTTCCGCTTCCTATGCCCAGACTTGGGATCAGACCTCCGTGAACCTCGGTGCGTCCTATGGGGCGTACTACTTCGCTGACACTCAGGGGACCCTCTCGAGTGACTGGAGCCAAACGGCCAATTTCAACGCCGGTGTTAATCACACCTTCAATCCTCGCGTGAGTTTGGAGCTGACCGACAACTTCGCGCTCTTCCAGAATGCGAGCCAAGTGTTGTTGGGGCAGACGGGCCGGATCGATGGAAACAATTTCAGCAATGATGCTGCGGCCAACCTGACGGTTGAGTTGTCCTCTCGTTGGAGCTTGGTGACGGGGTACGAGAACATCCTGTTCCGGTACGAGGAAGATCAGTTCGCGGCGCCTTTGGACCGCATTGAGAACTACGGTCGGGTCGACTTGCGTTATCTCATCACCCCGAAGACGGTGGGTGTGCTGGGGACCAAGGTTGGTAACATTAATTACGACAGCGGGATGCCGTTTAACCCGTCGTTCCCGGGCAACCCTCTGACCAATCCTTCGACGAGCATCAAGGATAACATGACGTACTTCGCGTACGCTGGATTTGATCACAGCTTTACGCCGTCATTTACCGGATCGCTCCGTGCAGGTGCCCAGATCCAAGATTTCTACAACTACGAGTCCAGCATCCTGGATAACGACTTCGGAACTGAAGTTACTCCGTACGTCGATGTCAGCTTGACCTATGCCTACGCCCCTGGGAGTTCGGCTCAGTTGGGAATCATTCACCGGGCAAACCCGACGGATGTGACTGGCACGTACACCTTCTTCGGAAACATTCCGGTGTTCCAGCCGACCCTGCAGCAGGTGTCGACCGCGTTCTATGCGAACGTGTCTCACGCCATCACTGCGAAGTTGTCGGGCTCGTTGGCGGCGACCTTCCAAAGTTCCGAGTTCATTGGTAATGGCTATGATCTCTCTGGTGGGTTGGATGGTTACAACGGAGAGACCGAACAATGGTGGTCGGTGGGGGCGACGCTCTCGTACGCGGTGATTCGTAATCTATCGCTGACGGTTGCCTACTACTACGACTTGTTGAACTCCGATATCCCGTCCCGCGACTACGATCGCAATCGCGTGTTCTTCGGAGTTACTGCGAGTTACTAACGCAAAAGTTTGAATCTGTACCGGGGGCTGGAGTAATGTCTGGCCTCCGGTTTTTTGTTTATGGAAGCGCCCAAGACTGCGACGGCTTCGGCTTCGGACGCCAAGCTCCACTTTCTCGATTACTGGCGGATCATTCGTATCCGCAAAGTCATCATTCTGGCTGTGTTTCTCCTCGTGATGATCACCGTGACCGTGGTGACGTCCATCATGCAGGAGTTCTACTCGAGTACGGCCCGTATTCGAGTGGAGAAAGACACGCCCGACATTGCTTTGTGGGGCATGACGGGTGGGGCTCAGCCGTACGATCCGTATTTTCTTACCACGGAGTTCGAGGTTCTGAAGTCTTCGACGATTCTTTATCCCGTCATCGAAAAGTTGCAGCTGCAACGGAAGTATCGCGAACGCTTCAAGACTCAGTCTGATTGGACGGTGCAAGCGGCTGCGGAAGTCTTAGGTCAGGAGTTGGATGCCAAACAGTTCCGCAACACTAGTATCATCGAAATTACGGCGCTGAACCCGGACAAGAACCTGGCGGCCGACATCGCCAACACGACAGCCGAGGTTTATGAGGACTATCGCGAAACTTCGCGAACCGACCAAACGGGCCGCGGGTTGATAACTCTGACCAATCAGTTGGCTGACTTGAACCGCAAGGTTCAGGAGCGGTCCGACAAAGTCGATAAGCTCCGGTTGGAACTCAAGGTTCCCGATGCGGTGGCGGAGGGTGGCGGGCCGTTTCAGTCCATCATGGCGGACGAAACCCGCCGGATGTTGGGAAATCAGACCGAGATCCACACCCGGTTGACCATGAACAAGGAGCTGTTGGCCAACCTCCGCAGCAAAACAGGCGATTCCCTTCGCTATACGCTCAACGTCAATCGGCCGACCCCGTTGCTCCAAACCTTGCTGGCGGACCTCACGATTGCGGAACAACAGAAGGCACGGCTCAGTCCTGACTTCGGTCCGCAACACCCCGAAGTGGAACGTGTCAACGGTGTGCTGGCGAAGATTAACTCCCAAATTGACGAGGTCGTCTCGGGAATCTTGAACTCCCTTCAGGCCCAGATCGACACCGACCAAGCGACTCTGGTCGCGATCAAGGAGCGGTTTGAGGAGTCGAAGGAAGAAGAGGCTAAGCTGATTGCCAAGTATCGGCCGTACATGCGCGAGAAGAAGGAGTTGGATACGCTGCGGCGGATGCAGGAGGCGATGACGCTCCAGTTGACCCAGGAGAACATCAATGCCGCGATCTCCAAAAAGTCGAGTGTCAGGACCATTGATCGGGCTGAGCCTGGTCTTCGGCCGGTGAAGCCACGCAAAGGCCTGAACATTGCCTTGGGTGCCATTGCCGGGTTGCTATTGGGCGTCGGCCTCGCGTTCTTCATCGAATACCTCGACACGTCGGTTAAGACGATCGACGACGTGGAACAAGCCTTGGGCGCCCCGGTGTTGGGCGTCATTCCGCAGAATGTCAGCAATCTGCTCAAGGAAGGGCCCGAAAGTCCGCATGCCGAAGCCTATCGGGTTTTGCGGACGAATCTGCTGTTCTCGCGCAAGGATCCCAACCTGCGAACCATTACAGTGGTTTCCGGCGGCGCGGGCGAAGGTAAGTCTACGACGATCTTTAATCTGGCTGCCATCTTTGCCCAGCAGGGAAGCCGGGTCTTGATCGTGGATTCCGATCTTCGCCGCCCCAGCCTGCACAAGCTGTTCAATGTCGCGAATAATCTGGGGCTGACGAATTTCCTCTTGAAGCAAAACAAACTGGAGGAAGTGGTCCAGACGACTTCGATTCCGACGCTCGATTTCCTACCTAGCGGTAAACTGCCCAGCAGTTCGATGGGAATTCTGAACTCGGGCGCCATGCGGGCCTTTATTGACGAGGCGAAGAGCCGCTATGACTTCGTATTCTTCGATTCTCCGCCGATCATGGGCGTGAGTGACGCCGCCATTCTGGCGAGTGAGGTTGATTTGGCAGTTCTCGTGGTTCAGTACCGTAAGTATCCTCAGCAGATGACGCTGCGGGCGAAGCAGATGGTCGAGAAGGTAGGTGGTCGCCTGATGGGTGTCGTGTTGAACAACATCAACATCTCCCAAGATAGTTACTACTACTACTACAGTGGCTACTACTACGACTACTACTCCAAGAATGACGAGAGCCGTCCGCCGGGCGAAAAGGGCGGTAAGGACGGATCCAAGTCTGGCGTAGAGTTGAAAAAGAAATACTGAACACCCGCTCAATCTTCTCTGTCACCGTTCATCATGAAGTATTTCCGCTGTTTGTTTTCGGTTCCTTCGACTTTGTTGTCGGCTCTCTTGGCGTTGGCTCTCCTAGGCGGGTGCGCCAGTTCTTCGAACGATTCTGGCGATTCCTCCACGGACACTGGTACGGTCTCGGCGGCTGACACCCAAAGTGCCGACTACCTCCGTCCGGGCGACCGCATCAAGATTGTTTACAACGACATTCCCGATGTGCCGACTCCGACCGAGCAAGTGGTTCCTGAGGATGGTCGCATTCTGCTTCCTCGGGGTGTGGAAGTCGTGGTGATTGGCAAGAAGCGGACGGATGTGGAGCGGGAGATCGCATCGATCTACGTCGATGAGAAGCGGATTTACCGAAAAATCACCGTGACCATCGAGCGCATGGCCTCGTTCATCTCCGTGGGAGGCGAGGTGCGAATGCCCAGTTCCGTGGTTTATCGCGGAGACATGACCGTGACGGCGGCGATTGCGGCGGCGGGAGGTTTTACTGAGTATGCCAACCGGTCTCGTGTGGTGGTCACCCGTGCGGCGAACAAAAAGCAGATCAATGTGAATGTTCGTAAGGCCGTGAGTGATCCTAAATTGGACCTGCTGCTGTATCCCGGAGACCAGGTGCACGTGCCTCGCAGCATCCTCTAATGGTCGAGCTTTGGAGGCTGGACGTCAGCCCACCCAGCGATTGCTTGGTTGATCCCATTCCGTTCCTGGTGGGTCGTAAAGGTGCCAACTTGGAATTGGAGCAACCCGGGATTTGGGATCGTCACTTCATCGTCGATCGTTCCGATGCCGGGACTTTTGTTGTCATTCCTCAGCCCGAGGCGGTGCTAACCCGGGCGGGTCATGTTCTAACGGAAGCAACGCCTCTTCGAAATGGGGACATCTTGGAGGCGGGTTCCGTTCGCCTCCAGTTTCGCCTGAGAGCGGCACGTCAGCGAAGTTTGTCCGCTTTGGAAACCCTCACTTGGCTCGGTCTGGGCGTTTTGGTGGCGGGTCAAATTGCGCTTGCCGCGAGTTGGTGAGGTGGCCGCGGTGCCAGACTGCGAATCAATTGATCCCATTGCTGACTCAGTTGTTCGTAGGAGCAAAGTTCGCGAGCGGTTGTGGGAAGCGAACGGCGGAGTTCCAAGAGCTGAGGTTGGCGCTGCAGGAGGCGGATTCTCTCCGCCAACCGGAGCGGGTATAGCGGGTCTACGTCT
The DNA here is from genome assembly GCA_017309115.1 of Verrucomicrobiota bacterium. Lineage (GTDB taxonomy): Bacteria > Verrucomicrobiota > Verrucomicrobiia > Limisphaerales > UBA9464 > UBA9464. The sequence goes on from JAFLEF010000009.1 coordinate 101,745, forward strand.
CCTTCGTAGTCCAGCAACATGAGATCGGGCAGGATTAAGGCTGCTTCACCTACGCGACTGGCCAGAATGAACCGCTCCGCAGCCATGTACTCGGGCAACTTACCCGTGGTGCGGACCTGACCGGGGAGGTTGTTGGTTTGAGTGGAAAGCGCGACGTCCATCACGCGCAAGTAAGTGGGAACCTCCGGGTACGGGATTCGCCCACAAAAACGAACCTGCGAAGAAACTCCCAATTCCCGAGCTCGGGCTTCCAACCATTCGCGACCCGGGCCATCCCCAATCACCACGGCGACCACGGGCAGATCCTTGAGCTTTTGCAGGGCCATCAGGAGGTCCCAGCCGTAGCAGATCTTGAGTCGGGGGCTGTAAACTAACGATCCCATGAGCCCGACCACAAACTGGCCCTCCAAATTGAGCTGCCGTCGGAGGGAATTGACCGCGGCCGGAGTCGCTACGGATTGTTCGGCGTATCCGTCTCGAATCAGGACCACCTTTCGGTGTCCGCGAGATTGGAGATATTCCTGATGGCGGGTGCCGCGAACGACGATGGCGGTGGCTTGGCGTTGGGCGAGGGTCTCCACGAGCCAGAGCAGTGGGAGTTTGAGTCCGGCTCCGATTCCTGACCGGCGAGCCATTTCAAAAACGGCATCCCCGGTATCCAGCACAAACGGTGTCCGGTGCGTCCAACTCCTCATTACCCCGAAAGGAGCTCCCGGCATGGCCGTGTTGCACACATACAGAAGGTCCGGGGGATTCCGGTCGCAGGAACTCCACCACGACTGGGCCGTTTGGAATCGGCTGCCTTCTCGAAACAGCAAGCGGACGGTTCCTTCCGGCGCTCTTTGGGTCAGACCTCGGATGCGAACCGACTCAATGCTGGCAGCGCTGCCGTGAACGAGTGCGGTGACGTGCGGGAAATTCATGGAGACGGTTTCTCGCTCAGAGCCTGACGATAGACTTTAAGGGTTTCCTGGGCACACAGGTCCCAGGAATAGTGTTGTGCCGTTTGCCGCGCCTTCAGGCCCATGGCCTGGCCGCGATCAGGGAGCGTTGCTAGGTGACGAAGGCAGCCTGCAATCGACTCTGGATCAGTGACGCGACAGCGCAGGCCGTTGCGCTGATGTTCCACCAGTTCGGCGGCGCCAATGGATTCGCCCACCACCACGGCAAGTCCGGAGGCCATCGCTTCGGTCACTACCAGTCCGAACGGATCATATTCGTTGGGATACACGAAGACATCAACCGTTCGGAAAGCCTCTTCGGGTTTGGGATCAAACCCGTGGAACGTGATTCGTTCCAGGACTCCCGCGGCCCTGGCTTGTTCTCGATAGGGAACCATCTGAGACCGGGAGACGACCAAGAGGTGGGCCTCGGGGAAGGCGGGCAGCTGGCCAATGGTAGCCGCCAATCCCTTGACTGCTTCTCCCATGAACAACCACAGCCACCGATCGGCTGGAACCTTGAATCGCTTCTGGAGTTGTGCTCGTTCCTCGGCGGATCCGACCGGTCGAAACCGCTCACTGTCCGTTCCGTGGTAGATGACGTGAGTCGTCTTGTTCCACCCGTACTGTTCTTGAATTTCCCTGCCGAGCGAACGAGCGATCGCGATCAGGTGCCGGGCTCGACGTTGCCTGTAGAACGCGCGTTCGGGCGGAGTAACCATTGAAGCAAACAACCGGGAACGCCATCCGGCGTGGCGCAGGTATTGCCGTCGTGCTCCATTGCACATGTGGCCGGTGATGATGTCGGCTCTCCACGAACTCAGACCTTGGGCATGAATCAAGGCCGGCGGGTGTTTCCGGAGGGACCGTTCGGCCGACGGAAGAAAGGTGGAGATAGTGGTGATGACGTTGAAGCGCTGCGCCGCAACAGGCAGGTATCGGACACCCGGAACACCTGCCTCCGTCCAGGTGTTGGCGTGGATGTCGAAGGCGAGTTCAGTATGCAGCCGTTTGACCAACTCGTGGCAGTAGCGTCCCTGTCCCAAGTTGGGATCAAAATCGTGGACCACCATGGCCACACGGGAGCGGGAAGAGTCAGAGGCCGGCATGATTGAACATCAGCTCACGCGCGTGGACCTGGCTTGGATCCATTGCCGTGGTAAAGAAAACGCTTCGGCTTTGCGACGACCGGAGTAGGGGCGGTGGGGACCACTGGAGTCGGCACCAGGGGAGAACTGGTCGCAGCGGCCTTCGGGAGTGGTCGTCGTCCCGGCTTGAGTTCAGGAACGGGTGTGGTGGGAAGGGCTCCGGTCACGCTGACGGGAAGTCCTCGTTTGTGGTCGTCGTAGAGTCGGTTCAAGGCGCCCAGGTGAAACCAGATGATGGCTCCCATAGGAATGGCCAGGAAGGGGGATCCGGTAGGGAATGAAATAAAGGCGGTGACAAACATGGCCCCGGCTATGACCGCGACCGTGTCCAATTCGGTCCCTCGGAGTTGCTTCATCCAAAGAAAGGAGTCCCGCGTTCCAGAAATGAACATGGCCGAAAACGCCACTAGGCCGATGATTCCGAAGTCGACCGCCACTCGACCGATGTCGCCGTCGACCGGTCGCCATTTGTATCGGCCAGCCAAGTAGCCAAGGGCTGCGGGCAGTCCGTGGCCGGATCGGCCCAAACCTCCTCCCAGCGGATAATCGAGAAGCTTGTTGAAAGCTGGCCGAACAACGATGGCTACGCGGCTCATAAGAGCGGAGGGATCGGCTACGGCGGACATCCGGCTCATGGAGGAACTGCCGCTCAGATTGGAGGCCACGAGAAGTCCTCCCAGGATCACGGCGGGAGGCAGCGCGAACTTTATTAGGCTCTTCCGGTACCAAGCAATCAGCAGGACCGCGATGATAGCAATGATGGCCGCGGAACGCGCGGCACTGAGGAAAATGCCATAGGCGATGGGCATCAATACCATGGCCAAAAACACGCGACTCCAGATGGAATGCCCCTTGTTCGAATAGCGGGCGAGTCCGATCAACAGGCTGTAAGCCATTGTGGAACCGAAGGCTCCGGCAGAGACGAAGGTGGAAAATACCCGGAACTTGGTTCCCTCTTCGTCACCATAGAAGGAACCCTTCATGATGTTCTCAAGCGTCGCGTTCGCTTCCGCCATTCGCCTCAGTTCCTCGGGATCCTGCCGACTCCCATAGATGGCGGTGATCACGCTCAGCAAAAGGATGAGCGATCCGTAGAAGTTGAGGAGTTCACGGCTGCGAAAGAGGTGGTAACCGAGCAGGAACATCAGTGGTACCAGCGCCCAACCCCGAAATGACGCCAGCCGGACGAGCAGAGGAATATCGTTGGGCAAAAGCCCGTAGACGATGCAGATCCCCATTACGACCTGAAGCGCCGAACTGGTTCGGCTCTTGGGGAACAGGGGCAATCCCGGTGACCCCTTCATCATGACCATGGCCAACGCCAGCATTAGCGGAATGTCATAGGCGAAAACGGTAATGCCCCCGGGAAACTTGAGCTTCAGCCAACCGTGGAAGAACCCAATGATGATCGCGGAGATCAGCAGTAGGTTGGCGACCGGGTTGTCCCGGATGAGCAACAGAAAATACTTGGGCGTGAGACGCTGCTTCCAGGTGAACTCGGCTACTGGAGGGGCGGCCGCCGTGGCGGAACGGACCATTGGAGGCGGGCGGATGGCGGCCATAGAATCAGCCGGCCAGGACCCGGGAATAGACTTCCTGAGTCTGGTGCACGTGTTCTTCGATACTGAACAATCTCCGACTTCTTTCGCGGGCTGCTCGACCCAGTTCCTTAAGTTGCTCGGGATGCGCAACCGCCTTGGCCAAAGATTGGTTCAAGGCGGCTTGATCACCAATCGGTACCAACGATCCGGTCCGGCCTTCTTCGATAATCGCCGAGGGCCCCACGGTAGCGAAGGCGATCGTTGGGACCCCCAGTGCCTGTGCTTCGGCCACGGCCAATCCGAAATCCTCTTCGTGGGCCGGATGCAAGGTCAGGCTGCTCGCTCCCAACAGCCCGGCAACGTCGGCATCGGGGATGAATCCGGTGAATGTAATTCGGTCGGTCACCTGTAGCTCGACGGCGAGAGCTCGGAGCTCGCGTTCGTAATCGTTTTCCTGTCCGAACAAGGAGCCCCCAATGACGATGCCATGGATGCCGGCGGCGGCGGGCAGGCTGGCGATGGCTCGCACAAACTCGCGTTGTCCCTTGAAACGCTGGAGGCGGGCTCCCATGGAAACCCAGTGGCGGTCTGCCGGCAGTTGATACTTTGCCGCCAGTTCCGCACGGGAAGTTCCACGGTCGAGTTGGGAGGTGTTCACCCCGGGCCAGATCATTTTGGTCGGCTTGCCCGCCTTTTCAAAAAACTGGGCGGTCCGGGGGCAGTTGGCGATCACTTGCCGGGTTGGGATGGCCAGAATGGCTTGGGTCGAAATCCCCGGAACCTCAGCGGTATGGCCCGTCCAAACTTCAGGGATGCCCGCCTTCCAGGCGCCCAATCCGCCGTAGACATGGGCCCTAAATCCGTTGCTATGGAGGAGAGCAAAGTGGTGTTGTTTCGCGAGGGAGGCTATTTGGCGGATGGCTTGAGCGACCGCCCAAGCGTTGCGCATCCGGTGTTCCGTCAGGACGTAGTTGTCCACCTCCAGTTCTTTTAACTCCCGACTCAGAGGTCCCGGTCGCAGCTGAACCACAACCGGGTGGAATCGGGTCCGGTCCATCACTCGGAACGTGTGGAGCATGGTGACTTCGGCTCCACCTTTTTCACCGACACAAGAGATCCAGGCAATTTTGGCCGGAGTTTTCATCGCGCAGCCGTCTCCAGTTGGGGTTTCCAGCGCTCAATGGCCGAGAGGACTCGATCAGTGGTGATCAGTTCCATGCAATTGGGTACGGGGCAGCGGGAGTCAAAGCGCGGTTTGTAGCAGCCCTGACAGGGGAGGCCCGGCTCCAGAATCTCGCCCTTGCCGTACAGGTGAAATTCATGGCCGTTGAAGATGTTGTTGAACAACACCACGGGTTTTTCGAGGGCGATGGCGACATGCATGGCCATGGTTACACCAGTGACCACCACGTCGGTTTCAGCAACCAATTCGAAGAACTTCCGGAAGGGGACCACGCCCTCATAGCGGGCACCGGTTTGGCGGGCCATCGTTTGGTTTTTCTCATGTTCGAGGGGGCCACCCAGAAGGAGCACCTCAAATCCCCTCTGATGCAGGTCGCGGGCCAGTCGCATCCACGATTCTTCCGGCCAGATTCGGGTGAGCCAAACGTTACTGGTTCCCGTGTTGAGCCCGATGAGTGGACGTCGGGAGGAGGCTCGCGGGGGAGTGGGAACGCCCTCTAAAATGTAGGTTTCGCCCCGCCATTCGTAGCCGCAGATTTCGAAAATCTCGGCTGGGTAATGTCGGGTGTTGGCCAACATCAGGTCATCCCAGACTCCCGTGAGCCATTTTCGTTCGGCGAGCGGATCCAGGGGGATGATTTTTCCGAAGCGGTTCAGTCCGAAACCGCGTTTCTCCCGGGCGCGAATTTGGCCGGCCAACGCACAAACTTCGAAATCCTTGTCCAAGCTGAGCAGGAGGTCGAATTCCTCGGCCTGCAGTCGGAGGGCGGTTTCCCAAGAGTGTTTCAGCAACCGGTTTACCCATCGGCCCGGTACGAAATCGGGGAATGACGTGACCCAAGTGATATCTGCTTGGGGATGCAATTCCCGCAAGCGGCGAAGCAGCGGGGTGCAGCGAAGAACTTCACCGGCGAGTCCCACCTTGAGGATGAGAATTCGGTACGTGGAAGGCTGATACTGCGGGCACACGTCGCAGTGAACCCCGGTTTCCTTGTGAGGTCGGCAGGGTTTGTAGCCGTTGAACTGTGCGCAGTCGTCACGGACCAACATTGAAGAAGAGGGTTCCAGAGGACTGCGGCGGAGGCAATCGGCCACTTTGAGTCTTTCGCTTCCGGGCAAAAAAAAAACGCCCGGATAAACCGGGCGTCGCGAGAAGTTGGGGAGTCGCTTAGGCAGCCTGGGCCTTGCGGCGCCGGAGGGCGAGCAAGCCAGCCACACCACCGAGCGTGATCGCCGGCATCAAGGCGCTGGCTTCAGGAACGGCACCCGGGAGGGTGGCGATCAGAGCCGACTGCGTCGTGTGACGTTCAGCGAAGAACAGCTGGTAGGTGTAGATCCCGCCGTCGACGAGCCCGAGGGCGCCAGCGTCGGCGTTCAGGTCCTTAGAGATCACCGGATTTTCAACCGGCTTGATACCACCGAGGTCAACCCAGAGATTGCCGTTGATGAAGACGTAGAGATCGTCATCAGCCGCGAAGTCGAACAGGTTGGGCAGCGAGGCGTCGTACATGAACGACTGCTCGTACTTCATCGTGAAATGGAAGTTATGGCCCGAGTCACGGAAGTCACCCAGTCCTTGACCGTCGAGCGGGAAGAAGTCGCTCGGGTAATTGAACTGGCGTTGCCCATTGCCCAAGTTGATGGCGTTGAGCGAGGAGGGGATTTCCATGTTGTACGCCGGGGTGTTGACGTACCACATGTCCAAGTTCGCCGCCGTGGTGAGCTGCGGGCGGGCGAGAGGGACGCCACCGGTGTTGACGAAGGTGGGGCCATTGGCTCCAACCGAGGTGCCAACCATTCCCGGCGTGGTTGTATCGCGGGGATTGAGATTGAAATCCGGATGAACCGTCCGGCCCATGGAGGGCAAGGCATTCTGTCCGAGGAAGTCGAAGTACGTGACCGGCAGCGATACAGCGCTCGCTGACGTGATAACGGCGGAAGCGGCCACCAGCAGGCAGGCAGCTTTCACCGATGTTTCAGGGTGGAATTTCATGTTCGTGGGAGGTGGGGTTTCACCTAACCTCTAGGGCTCTATCGAAAAGGCGTCCTCAGGGCAAGCGCATTTTTATTGGAGATCTAGAATGGCAACGTCCGGCAAGGACGCTGCGGACTGATTCCTTGACCTTGGGGAGCGGGCAAAACTAGATGTGGCCGAAGTAACACCCGAACTTTTCGGGCCCTCCGGTACTCCATCGATATGCCTTCTCTTCCTGAGGGCGAGCCAGGCACACCCACCCGCTCGCCCGACCAGTCCACTCCGCCTCCTCCTTCCACCGCGTTTTCCCGGGGCATCCGGTGGCTCAATTGGGCCGTGACACATCCGGTCGTATTGCTCAAACCGGCTCGATATTTATTCATTCTGAGCCATATGCGCAGTCGCAGTACGCTCTTGTCCCACGTCTTTGGGAGCCACCCCGAGATCTCGGGTTACTTGGAGGCCCAGCTGCACTACCGCGGGACCATGGATTTCCTGCGCCTGCGCCGGTTTGTAAGCCTGAGCACCGGGCAGAAGTCCCTCAACCGCTACGTCGTGGACAAGGTGCTCTTCAACGACAGCTTCGAGCCGGAAATCATCGACCGGGTCGGGATCTCGCCGATTTTTCTCCTGCGAAAACCTGAGGAATCCATCAAGTCCACTTGCTCCATGATGCGTCCGCGCACGCCGCAACTGCACATGGACAAGTCAGTCGACTACTATTTGAAGCGGGTGGAATGGCTGGAGCGCTGTGCCCGGACCATCCGGACCAAAGGCATCTTCATCGAGTCAGCCTCGCTGGTTTCCCAAACCCAGGAGGTTTTTCGATTGGTCCAGGATAAGTTGGCACTCTCGGCGCCCCTTTCAGAGTCGTATCAGACCTTCACGGCCACCGGCAAAACAGTTCGCGGGGATCCCTCCAAAATGATCAGCGAAGGACAGATCGTTCGCGATGGTCGCAAGAGTTACACGGCTGAACTGGTCGTCCCACCCGACGCACTCGCCCGGGCGGAGGAGCTCTATGAGCGCTGTTTGGCGACGATGCGGGATCGCTGCTGGCACATCTAGCAGTCCGGCCTTCAGGAGAAACTTGCCTCACGCGCGTCCGTCGCGTTACCTGCCCGAATCATGGGTTTGCTCGACGGAAAATTTGGTGTCGTTTTTGGGGTCGCCAATAAACGTTCAATTGCTTGGGCGATTGCTCAGGCGTGGCATCGGGAAGGCGCCCGGCTCGCCTTTACCTACCAGGGGGAACGGCTCAAGGAGAACGTGGAGGAATTGGCCGGAACCTTTGGCGCGGACACGTTGATCCTTCCGTGTGATGTGTCTCAGGACGAACAGATCGCTTCGGTTTTTTCCGCAGTGGCCACCAAGTTTGGCCGCTTGGATCTGCTGCTCCATTCGGTGGCCTTTGCGCCTCGCGAGGCCTTGGAAGGTGATTTTCTCGATACCTCCCGGGAGGCCTTTCGAGTGGCTCATGATATCAGCGCCTATTCGTTGGTGGCCCTGACTCGAGCCGCCGCCCCGTTAATGACCCAAGGCGGCTCGGTGGTGGCGATGACATACTATGGTTCGGAGAAGGTGATTCCGCACTACAACGTCATGGGCGTGGCTAAAGCTTCGCTCGAGGCGAGCACGCGGTACCTCGCTTACAGCCTGGGCCCTCGCAAGATTCGGGTGAACTGCATCAGCGCCGGGCCGATGAACACGCTGGCGGCCCGCGGGATTTCCGGTTTCGGCGAAATGCTCAAGCACTACGAAGCCCACGCTCCGCTCCGCCGCAACGTGCTTCCGGACGAGTTGGGGCATACGGGAGCGTTCCTCGCCAGTGATGGTGCGGCTGCGATCACCGGTCAGGTCCTGTACGTCGATTGCGGTTACCAGATCATGGGCATGTAATCGGGCGGCTTGCTGCGCGGGCCTTGCTGTCTACTGTCGGACCGTGTTGGCGTCGCCAGAATCTCCCTCTCCCATCCAGAGTTCCTGGGCCGTGGTCCAGGATCACTCCCGGGTGTTTCAGGATCTGATCCTGGTCTATCCGGTCATTTCCCGGCGCTCTCAAGGTCTGTCCATCGGGATCAATCTCAATCCCGACAAACGCTGCAACTTCGACTGCGTTTACTGTGAGGTGGATCGGCGCACGCCGGGACGGGCGTCGGTGGTGGATGTGGACTTGTTGCGCGAAGAACTTCGGTGGTTGGTTCGGTTTTCTCTGGAAGGCGGACTGGCTCAGTTGCCCAAGTTTTGCGAGGTGCCGGAGTTGACCCGCGTCGTCCGGGATCTGGCGTTCAGCGGAGACGGGGAGCCTACGATGATCCCAAATTTTTCGGCCTGCGTGCAGGTTGCGGTGGATGTAAAACGGGAGTTTCACCTCGAAGCCGCCAAACTCGTCCTCATTACTGATTCGGCCGGTTTGGATAAAGCGGATGTCCGGGCTGGATTGGAGCTGATGGCGCAGAATCAGGGAGAGTTCTGGTGCAAATTGGACGCCGGGACCGAACCCTATTTCCGAACGGTCAACCGGTCCTTCATTCGGCTGGAGCGGATTCTGAAGAACCTCACGCAGACGGCCCAACGATGGCCGATCATCGTTCAGAGTTTGTTCCTCAAGGTTCAGGGAGAGGTGATGTCGCCCGCGGAATTGGAGGCGTATTGCGGACGCCTGAGAGACATTGTGGCGGCCGGCGGAACCATTCGCGAAGTGCACGCCTACACGATTGCCCGGCCCACTCCCGAACCGTGGGCTACCAAACTCTCCCGAGTGGAATTGGAACAAATTGCGACGACCATTCGCGCCCAGACGGAACTTCCTGTTCGGGTGTTTGACTGACCCGCCGCGCCGCGTTTCGGGTCAGGGCCGCTGGGGAGTCACCACCCGATACCACCGCCCACTCGGACTGGCCGGAGGTTCCGGGTCATTGACGGAGATTGCCCGGATGGGACCGGCGGGAATGTCGCTGAGCTTCTTCCACACACCTTCAGAAGTGAGTTCATCCAGATACAGAATGGAGTAGGTGCGATCGGTCTGGGCAGTGAAACGAACTGTGATTCCAGCGTTCATCTCCGCTTCGGCCCATAGCCGACTGGTCGCGTCGTTAGGCGAGGTGCCAGTCTGGTACTCTTCGGCATTGCTGAATCCATCCTGATCGGGATCCAGGGAGGCGTCCGCCGCGCTGTCCGGATTAAGCCCAAAAGCAAACTCCCAAACATCGGGCATGCCATCGCCATCCAGATCAGTGGTCAGTCCGCCATTGGGGGCCAAGGGGGTCGGATCGGGCAGCGCAACGATCCGACTGGAGCCGTCCGGCAGTCGTCCCTCCGAAACGCCCGGGACTTGAATTGGGTAGTTGACCTGGTCGATCAGGGTTCGGAGGGGACTCGAGAGCCGCAGCGTTTCCCCCCAACGATCCAGACGGAAGTTGAGATGATCCGGCCCTTCTTCGGCATCCCCGGAGGCGTACAGTCGGAGGAATCCCTGGACCGGGATCAGGGTAAGCGGAGCGAACGCATAATGCCCGATTCCCGAGATCGACGGATCGTCGGTCAGGAACGAGCCCCCCAAATCGACCGGCTGGCCACTGGGGTTGTACAATTCAAGCCATTCGAATCCGTTCGTGACGCTGACCAGCCATTCGTTCAAGCGAACCGAAACCACTTCGCCGAGCGACGCCAACGCTCCGTTAGCGTTCCCCGGAGAAGGAGTGGCCAACAGCCCCCATACATCATTGGTCTCTGGCCTTCCCACGCTCTGATTGATGAGTTGCGAACCATACCGAAGCCGGTCCAGCAGACGTCCGTCGAGCCCCTGGAGCGAGATGACTGCACCCCGGTCGGGCAGAGATCGGCCCAGGTTGGGGACCCCGGCTGGGAGCGTTCGTTCGGTGGCCCAAAGAACCAGTCGCCCCGCTGCCGGGACTTGCAGACCGGCGGCCAAGGTTGGGCTGCTGAACTGATCAATGTCCACGGTCATCCCGGCGAGCGACAGGGCGTTGGTCTGAGGATTGTGCACCTCCAACCAGTCAGCCGGAAGACCGTCCGGAGCGAGAGAGGCACCCTGATTGATCGCCATGAGTTCGCTCAGGCGCAATGTCGTGCCCAGGGGTGCGAAGTAGTTGCTGGCGCCCGGGCTTTGATTGCCGGGAAGGGCCGTCCACGGACCGGTGCCGTCAGGAATGCGTCCCAGTGAGGCCGAGGGTGTCTGCAACCCATAGTCCACCCGATCGACGGTTACACCGGCGGCGTCTCGCCACTCGATCTTGCCGCCCGCCGCTGGGAGCTTGAAGTCGACGTGATCCGGCCCGGGGTTTTCGTCTGCTTTCAAGACCGCGAATCCGCCCGCGCCGATAAAGGCGGGACCGCTGATTCGGAACACGGCGTTGCTGGTGACCAGTTGTCCGCCCGCGAGCGCTGCGGGTAGCGTTCCCGGATTGTGCAACTCGATCCAATCGTCGCCGGCATCGGAGTCCGCGAGAAATTCGTTCAAGCGAACTCCCTCGGCGCCGGCCGTTGGCACGACTTGATTGGCGAGTCCCGGGCTTGGTTCCGTCAGAACCCAATTCCGGTTTTCCCCGAGGCGACCCAGGGCCAATCCCGCGGCCTGGGATCCAAAGGACACCGCATCGACCACATTGGTCAGGGTGTCGAACAGGACCACCTGTTCGCCGGCCGCATCCAACCCAAAATCGGCTCGAAGTCCGCCGGCCCCCGGTTGGCAGTTCACCACCAAATAACCGCCCGCCGGGATCTGCGTCCCGTTCGGAAACACAAACTTGCGGGGCTGGGCGGGGTCGTCGGTCAGGCTCCAGTTCGACACATTCGCCAGGGTCGCCCCGGCATTGCGGAGTTCGATCCAGTCGGGCTCCGGCGCGGTTTGGGCAGAGAGTTCGTTCAGGCGAACCAACGGAAGCATGGGGGCCGATGAAGCCTGACCCGGATTCCCGCCGACCGCCGGACTGGCGCGCCACGACGCCAAGGCGTCCGGGTCGCCCTCGAGTTCGATTCGCTCCAAGGAACGACCGCCGCCGTCGGCCGAAGTGGGCCAGCCGTCCTGATCCGAATACGTGACCGACTCAATGAGTTGTCCGTCCCGGTCCAGCAACGAAATGGTTTCCCCGCCATTGTTCAGGGAGCCGGTGAAGTATCCGGAGACCGTCGTTTGGGGATATCTGATTCCGAACGCGCCTGGATCGTCGGCGTTGGCGAGAACGATTCGGCTGCCGGCGGCCAACAGGGGCGTGGGTGCCGGGAATCGGAAGTTGACTCCATCCAAACTGAAGCCGGACAGATCCACCGGAACGCCGGAAACATTGACCAGTTCGATGAACTCGAACGCGTCCCCGCCGGGAGGATTGTACATCAGTTCGCTGAAGCGGAGGGCTGGTCCACCCTGCACCACGGTGAAGGCCGCCTCCGTCAGGGCGCTCCAATTGGTCGTGCCTTCGCGGGATCGGGCCTTCAGCACGAAGGGTTGAGTGACGATGATCGGGGTTACGTACTGCCGGGCAGTGGGCGACACGGCTTCGGTGAAGGCTTCGCGCGGATCCTTTCCGTCGACAGTGTAGAAGATGGCGCCGCTGACATTGGTCAGAACCAGGGAATATCCGGACGGAACCGCGCCGCCAAAGGGGCTCAGGCCGGGGGCGTTGGTGGAGCGATTGAAGCCGGCGGTGAACAGATGACTGAGAACAAAGCGCCGCCGGCCGTTGATCCAGCTGTTGATCGTGCTGTTGGCGAAGCCGCTGATGGTTCGAGCGGTGTTAAGCCGAACCTTGGTCTCTTCGTAGGTGGCCCGGATGCGGGCATCGGTCAGCGGACCGTCGTTGAAGAAGGCCCGGTGCACTCGGTCGGAAAAGAGCATCTGAAATTCCCGACCGCGTTTTAGGGCGTTGAACAGCCGTTGAATCTCGGTGGTTCCCCACGGTGGCGAGAGGGTGGAGAGCTGATTGTTGATCGTGTTGAAGCTGGTGGTGTGTCCGTTGGGCTGTCCAAAGGACCACTCGGCATCCCAGACATAAAAGCGCCAAAGTCCGTCCGGTGTGGCTTCGCTGGCAGCGCGCCAGTTGTTGTGCGGCCAGTCGTCGGCATCGACGTAGATGTTGGGCAGCAGGTAGTCGACGAAGTTGGTAAGGTCCATTCGTCGGGCAAACTCCAGGTGATTGGCCTGATTGGTGGCGGGACGGGTCTGGGCGAGGTTCAACAGGGCGTTCCAGGAGGATCCGTCGCCTTCGCGCACCTCGCCCATTTGCGCGACGATGTCCCAGGCTTCGCCGCCGCCGTGGTAAGCGCGGAGGAAGTCGACATCGATACGTTCGGTGGGGTTGTAGTAGCCCCGATACACGCCATTGAGAAATAGGTGAACAAAGGTTCCGTGGCTGGCGGGTTGGCCCAGATTGGAGCTGAGTTGCCGGACGACTTCGTCCTTCAGGAAGGGATTGGAATGATCGTTCATGCCCGCCCGCAGCACGACGGTGTCAAAGGACTCAACCGTAGTGTTGGGGAAGAGGCGGTGATTGAGCCGTCCCTGTCCGTACTCGCCCCGGAAATAGAGTCGGAACGAGTACTTGCTCTCGGGCAGCGAACTGACGCGGTAGTTGTAGAGACCCCGGATATAATCTCCGCCCTGAAGTCGCAGTCCGGCGTTCACCTGGAAATGGTCAGTGCCGTCCGGATCGAAGTACTCCACCGAGACGGGGCGCTCCCAGGCGGGTCCCCGTTTGGTGGTGTTGCGCGGATTGGACTCCATGATGCCGTTGCGACCGAACAAATGGTTGGTGGCGGTGACCAGGGAGAGGGCCGGGAGGGAACGTCGGGAAGTGGGTAGGCCGTAGAGGTAGGTGTGCGTTCGGACGGGCGAAGGAAGCTGATTCGGAGCCACGGCGGCAGCCCGAATGACCCGGCTGGCACTGATCTGGATGGGACCCGAATACACGAACCCTTCCGGGGCCACTGGCGGGCTTCCGTTGGTGGTGTAGCGAATCACGGCGCCCGGGGTTTCGCAGGCGAGACTCAGGTGAAACGGGGAATCGTAATAGCCCCGTTCGACGCTGAACCGTACCGCAGCGGTTTGGTTGGTGATGGTGCTGGTGCCGTTGGGCTGCCGCGGAGTCGGTACGGCGAAGTAGCGCCAGGGAGCGGTGGGCTCGGAAGTTCGGCCGAAGGAGAAGTCGGCGCCCTGGGTTCCGAATTCCACTTCATCCTGGATGGGTCGGGGCAGTTCCGGGCCGAGCAGACGCAACCGATCGCCATTCGAGTTAAGTTTGAAATGAGTGTGCCATTCCCGGCGGGGTCCGGTGCCCGCCCGGTCCTTGCCGCTGGCCCAGACGAGCAGTAATCCATTCGCCGGAATCTCCACGGACGGGAAGACCCATTCGTCTTCGGCATCGGCGCCATCGGTCAGCGCCCAGCCCGCCAGATTGACGCTGCCGGGTCCTTGGTTCCACAGCTCAATCCAGTCTTCCGGGTCTTCGTCCTCGTCCTTCAGGCCGGCCTGATTGTCGGTCAGGATTTCCTGGATGACCACCCGGGGGAGCACCCGGTTGGGATCCACTTGGTAGGTCCAGGAACTGGCGTTGAACGGATGGGGCTCCGGTTCGTCGGAGGTGATGCCGTGGTTGGCTGACCAGGAGAGAGTAGCGGTGCCGGCGGTCGCAGGAGTGGAGAAGCGGAAGGTGTAGGGCCCGGCGCCCAGGCCGCTGACGGATACCGCTGGTTGCCCGTTTAGCAGGAGATCTGTTGCGTCGAGTCCCACCACCGGTCGGCTGAACTGAAGGCGAACTTCGCCGAGTTGCCGCAGAGTTGAGCTGGGTGTGGGCTGACGGTTCACGACCGTGGGGCCGCCCGGATCGAGGAGTTCGTAGGCCCAGGCGGCGCCCGGTGAAGTGTGGGCAAAGGGGACCGGCGGAGTCTCCAGATCACGAATGCCATGCAGCACTCCCCAGCCGACCGACACCAGTCCGTAGGTCGGCCGAGGGAAAGTGAACGTATACACCGCACCTTGTCCGGTGACCGAAGCGGCGGGAACCCCGTTGATCAGGAAATGTTCGGCCGTTACGCCCACCACGGGTTCGCTGAAAGTGACTTTAATCTGGGTCAGGTTGGTCACCAGTCCCGGCGGTGGCGCGACGGAGGCCACTACTGGTGGGGAGGGGGTGAGATCGCGTCCCACCAACTCGGCATCGAACACCAAGTCGCTGCTGGCCAGGGACACATTCAGGACGGCAATGGCCAGCACGTTCTCGCCCGCCACCAAGAGCGAGGCGGCCGAGGGAAGGGGATAGTCTTGGAAACCGACGGGCTCGGGAGCGTTGACCGTGGCGAAGGAATTGAAGGCCGGATCGGTCCCGCCAAAACTGTAGGTCGCCACCCGCTGGCCATTTAGGTAGGCCACGAATCCGTCGTCACAGATCACCCGCAGTTCCAGGTCCGAAACCTTGGTCGGGTCCGTGATTTGGAAACGCCGGCGGAGAAAGAGGGTCGAGTAGTTCCCGGACATGTCGGTGAGCTCGGTTCCCGACAATCCCGCCTCGCCGTAGTAGAAGGTGGCCGGTTCCTCCGGCCAGGCGGCGTCCACGAAGTCGCGTCGTGTCCACCCCGCGCTGGTCCCTGGCGATGGATCCTGTCGGCCCCGGAAAACTCTCCAGTCCGCTCCGGACGGCACAAAGGCCACTTCCTGAGCGGTCAGAAAGCTGCTGGTCTGCCAAATCAACGCCAGCGCAGCCAGAATACGGCAAGGGGTTAACACAGTCGTAAAGTCTGCCCATTTGGTCGCGCAGGTCAAAACCGGACGCGTCCCGGACCTGACAACGGGGCGAATCGAACCCACGCTGGGTGGAACGTGTCGGTCTTCAAACATCGATTGGGTCATCCTCCCGAGGTGGTGCGTTCCTGGCGGACGCGGGCGCGGGCGGCGCTGCGTGCTGGCGCGCACTCCCCGTTTTATGTGTTCGCGGCGAATCCGCTGGTCCAGCGATTGGCCGACTTCGAGGGGTTGCCCCAGCACTGTCCGTGGCGCTGGTGGCTGTCGGCCAAAACCCAGCCGCTTCCGGCGCTGTGGCGGTGGTGGCGGTCCCGCGGTGGTATTGAAGTGGTCAGCGAGTTCGAGTTTCGGGGTGCCGTTGCGGCCGGTTATGGGGCGGATCAGATCCTGGTGAATGGTCCGGCCAAGCAGCGTTGGCTGCCGGCCTTCGATCTCCCGAATGGCCGGGTCAATTTCGATTCGCCCCGGGAAATGGCCGCCCTTTTGACCCAAGCCCGGCAACAACGATGGCGGGTGGGCTTGCGAGTGCGGACTCCCGGCGAGGTGGATGCCGAACATCCGGAGTGGTCCAATCAGTTCGGATTCGAACCCGACGAGATCGCTCCGGCCCTGCGCCAGCTGGCCCGTCAGGGACTGGTCGCCGAGACCGTGCACTTCCACCTGCGGACGAATCTTCCGGATGCTCAAATCCTCGAGAGCGCCCTGAATTCCGTGGTGGTGTTGTGCCGGCAGACCGGTTGGGCTCCCCGCTACCTCGACGTCGGCGGCGGCCTGCCTCCGGCCCATACGGCCGACCACGGCGGAAACCGCTTCGACCGCAGGTTCTCGCGGGCCGCCTATGCCCGGGCCCTGAACCGAGCCGCCCGGGCTTTGCCGTCGGTCGAGGAAGTCTGGCTGGAACACGGCCGGTCCGTGAGCGCCGGGGCGGGGGTGCTGGTGGTCCAGGTCTTGGACGTCAAGGAGCGCCAGGGCCGGCGGTTGCTGATCTGCGATGGGGGCCGGACCCTCAACGCGTTGGTGTCCGTTTGGGAGGAGCATGAGTTGCTGGTGTTGGAGCCCCGCCGGGGACGTCGGGTGCCGACGGCTGTTCATGGACCCACGTGCATGGCGTTCGATTGCCTGGGTCGACGGTTGCTTCCCGCCTCGGTTCGTCCGGGTGACCATCTGCTCTGGTTTGAAGCCGGGGCGTATCATCTGCCGTGGGAAACCCGTTTTTCCCACGGATTGGCGGAGGTCTGGTGGGACGACGAGTCTGGACTCCAGCGGGTCCGGGCAGCGGAAACCTTCGAACGGTTTGCCTCGGCCTGGGAGGATCCCGGACCGAAGGCGGAAAGGAAACGGTGAATCCGGTTTGAACTCCCCGCGCCTTTTGTCCGAGCGTCTGCGCCCGTGAGCTTGGCAAAATCAGCAGTGGTGGCGGCGATCCTGGATCAGTTGACCGCGGAAGCGGAGTTGTACGACCGGGCGGCCCGGGCGGCGCATGCCGAGGCCACCGACGAACAAAGCAAGGCGGAGAACAAATACGACACCCGGGGTCTGGAGGCGTCGTATCTGGCCCGGGGCCAGTCGCGTCAGGCGGCGGAAGTGGGTCAGGCTCTGGTCCAGTTCCGGGCGTTGCCGCTGGGGGAGTCCGCTTCCGTGGAGGTGGGGGCGTTGGTGCAGTTGACCGCGGGCCGGGACGTGACGTGGTACTTTCTGGGGCCTCGGGCCGGCGGGCTCGAAGTTACGGTCGAGGGTCAGGAAATCACTGTGATCACTCCGCAATCACCCTTAGGAAGTCAGTTGCTGGGACGTCGGGAAGGAGATCGGATTTCGCTGAATTTGGGAGGTAAGAAGCGGGAGTGTCGGATTGCTAAAGTCTGCTAGCCCAATCAGGGCTTTGCCGCGACCGGCTTCGATGGTCGGGTCACTTTCTTGGTGGGAGGTGCCGAAGGTGAGTCCTGCCATGGTTGCCAAGCAACTCGGCTACCCACCGTGCAGGTATATTTTGCTTCGAGTTCCAGGAGGTCCTGGAACGTGAGCGGCTTTCGGCGACGACGAGCCTTCATTCCGAGCGGAGTTTGGACTGTTGGGGTTGCGTCGGCAACACCTGTTCCAGCTTCTGCGTCAGTTTTGAAAGTTGTTTCGTCGATACGTCTGTTCGGAACGAACTGAAACGGCTTTTGGGAAGAAAAAATCGATCCCCGAACCGATCCCGACCGAAAGCCTTCTCGTAAAATCGCACTGAGTTTTTCGTGGTTTCTCCCCAAACAGAACTAGCCTTGATCGCAGTTGCGACTCCGACGATGAAGTCGAGGAGAGCGATGCCAATCCCCGAGATCTTCCCTTGTACTGCTGGGTGTGTCGCCAGGAAATCGACAACGAGGCTATTGGCCCAAGTACGTCGAAAAAACGCGATCCCGAGGATCTTTGTGGGTGAGTCCCAGTCGGGCTGGATCTGGCACATCATTCCGACTTCGACCCTGGGATCTTGGCGGATTCGAGCTAGGAGATCAGGCGTGGATTCGACTACCAGCGACTGGTCCCGATAGTACTTCCATCTCTTGTGGGCCAAGTGGCCAAACTCAGCCGAATCCGCAGACTGAGTTGGCCCCAACGAATCTTGTTTCCAATCCTCAAACGACAAGTCGTCGTTTTTGCCGACAAACTGACACTTCCCCTTAAGGAAAGTGCCAGCCTGTTCGAGCAAGACTGACTTTGGAGGATTGGAAGGGGCTAGACGCAATCGTCACGCCTCCAACTTGGTCCAAGCGGCATTGGCCTTGGAAGAAGCCACCACGGCCTCAATGAAGGCCATGCCTCGCACGCCGTCGCTGATCTTCGGGAAGTCCAGCGCCAGATCGTCCTTGGCCAGCTTGCGACCTTCCAGACGGGCGCGAACGGCCGAGGCGAAGTTGCGGTAGATGTTCGCAAACGCCTCCAAATAGCCCTCCGGATGGGCCGGCGGCGTCCGGCCGGCAGCCTTGGCGGCGGCGCCGAGGTATCCGTTGGCAGTGCGGTAAACCTGCATCGGCTGATCCGGCCATTTGAGCAGCAGCGTGTTGGGTTCGCGCTGATGCCATTCCAGGCCGCCCAATTCACCGTACACCCGGAGGTTCAGATTGTTTTCCTCGCCCACGGAGATTTGCGAGGCATGGAGAACACCTTTGGCGCCGCCCTTGAAGCGGAGCAGGACGTTGCCGTCGTCATCCAGTTTGCGGCCTTTCACGAACGCGGTCAGGTCGGCAGCGAGTTCGCTGATTTGCAGGCCGGTGACGTATTCCGCGAGGTTTTCGGCGTGAGTGCCGATGTCACCGATGCAGCCGGCGGCGCCGCTGCGCTTGGGATCGGTCCGCCAGGCGGCTTGTTTTTGTCCCGACGCTTCAATTCGGGTGGCGAGCCAGCCCTGGGGATACTCCACGACCACCTTGCGGATCTTGCCCAGCTTGCCGCTGTGGACGAGGTCCCGGGCTTCCTTGATCAGCGGATAACCGGTGTAGTTGTGGGTCAGGCCGTAGAGCAGACCCGACTTCTTGACCAGAGCCTGAAGTTCCTTGGCTTCGGCGAGATCGAAGGTGGCGGGTTTGTCGCTCAGCACATGGAAGCCGGACTCCAGGGCGAGCTTGGCCGGCGGGAAATGCATGTGGTTGGGCGTAACGATGGCGATGAAGTCCATCCGGTCCCCTTCGGGCAGGGCGGCTTCGGAGCGAATCATTTCCTCGTAGCTGCCGTAGCAGCGGCCCGGGGGAAGGTAGAGGTCGCCGCCGGAGGCTTTGGATTTCTCGGGGTCTGAAGAGAACGCGCCGCAGACGAGTTCGATCTGCCCGTCCATGTTGGCGGCGATGCGGTGAACGGCGCCGATGAAGGCTCCGCGTCCGCCGCCGACCATGCCGTAACGAATTTTTCTGCTCATGATATGCGTGAAGTGGTTTGAAACCGGGTGTTGAGTGCGGTGACCTGCGGCTTATAGTGGAGGGGCAATTTACGGGTCAACGAACGACTTGATCGCTGCGGTGGTTCCCACTGGCGAATCGGCGTCGCCCGTGAGCTGTTCTCCATGCTGGTTCATCTCCTGAAATCGAAAATCCACCGTGCCACCGTCACTGCTGCCAGTGTCGATTACGAAGGCAGCCTGACCCTCGCCGAGGACCTCATCGAAGAGGCTCGGATGCACCCCTACGAGCGCATTTTGTGCAGCAACATGGCCAATGGCGCCCGCTGGGAAACGTACGTCATCAAGGGTCCGCGCGGCTCCGGGGCGGTCGAATTGAACGGGGCGGTGGCTCATTTGGGTAAGCCGGGCGACCGGGTCACCATCATGTCGTTCACGGAGGTGGACTCGGCCCAGGCGGCGGATCACCATCCCACGGTCATCGTCCTGGGAGCCGGTAATCAGATCGTCAATCGGCGCGGCCTCTGACGTTCCCCATTTCGGAAGCTGGCATTTTCCAAAGGGCTTGCGAGGCTGCCGACCGTCAATCTGATAGTGCCATGCCGACATTCACTGCCGCGCAACTCGCCGAAAAACTCGGAGGCCAGGTGGTGGGGGATCCCCACCTCGAGTTGTCCGGGTTCGCTCCGGCCGATTCCGCCAAATCCGGCGACCTGACGTTCGCCGAGAACGAAAGCTATTTCGCCCGGGCCGAAAACAGTGCCGCCTCGGCGGTGCTGGTGGCTGGCGACTATGGCTTGGCGACCCGTAAGACTCAGATTCGGGTGCCCAACGCCCGTACTGCGTTTGCCCAAGTGTTGCCGATGTTCTTTCCGGAACCGGCCTTTCCGCCCGGACAGCATCCCTCGGCCGTGATTGCGGCTTCGGCGATCGTGGATCCTTCCGCGCACATCGGTCCCGGGTGCGTCGTTGGCGAACGGGCTCGGTTGGGTCCTGGGGTGGTGTTGCAGGCGCAGGACTTCGTGGGAGATGATTGCGTGCTCGGGGAGAATGTCCGGTTGTTTCCCCAGGTCACCCTTTACCCGCGGTCCATCCTGGGTCGCCGGGTGCGGGTTCATTCCGGGACGGTGATTGGGGCGGACGGCTTCGGCTACGTCATGGACCAAGGACAGCACCGCAAGGTTCCCCAGGTCGGCCAGGTGATTTTGCACGACGACGTGGAGATCGGCGCCAATGTCACGGTGGATCGGGCGGCGCTCGGCGCTACCGTGATCGGCAAAGGCACCAAAATCGACAACCTCGTCCAAATCGCCCACAACGTGAACATTGGGGAGCACTGCATTGTGGTCGCTCAAGTGGGCATCGCCGGCAGTACGAAGATCGGCAGTTACACCACCATCGCGGGTCAGGTCGGTATCGCCGGGCATCTGCGCATCGGGGATCGGGTAACCATTGCCGCCCAGTCCGGGGTGATGAATCACATTCCTGAGGGACAGAAGTGGATGGGTACCCCGGCGCATCCGGATCGGGTGATGAAGCGTCAGTGGCTCGCGGCGGAACGGTTGCCGGAACTTCTGCGTCGGGTGGGCGAACTGGAGAAGCAACTTGCCGAGTTGAAGAATCCCGCCGCCTGAGTTGGCTGTTGGTCCTGGTGTTTCGTCGTCTTCCTCCGCTACTCCCGTGCGCCCCCGCAACATCGTCTATTTTGATCTCGAGACCCAGAAGTCAGCCGATGAGGTGGGCGGCTGGGACCGCATTCGCGACATGCGGATGAGCGTGGGGGTGACCTACTCCACGGCTCGAGGCGGCTACCTGATCTATCCGGAATCGGCGGTGAGCGATCTCCTGCGGGAGTTGCAGCGCGCCGACCTGATCGTGGGGTTTAACCATCTGCGTTTCGACTACGAGGTGCTGCACGGCTACACGCCGTACGATCTGACCCAATTGCCGACCCTTGACATGATGGTGGATCTGCGAGAACGCCTGGGTCACCGCTTGGGATTGGATTCCATTGCCGAAGCCACCTTTGGTTTGAACAAGACGAGCGAAGGGCTTCAGGCCATCGACTGGTTTCGGGAGGGTAAGATGCTGGAGATTGCCGAGTACTGCTGCTTTGACGTGAAGCTGACCAAGCTCGTGCACGAATTTGGCGTCCAGCATCGGCAGCTGTTTTACAAGAACCGGTTCGGAGCGCTGCTGTCGGTCGGGGTGGATTGGAAGAGCTGAGTTGGGGATTGGGCGGAGGTGGGACCGCGGATAACGCGGAATTACGGATACGGAGGGGACCCTTGGGGTAGTGTTGCTTGTCGACCTGCGGTTAGACCGAGCCCGCTTTATTGGCCTCTACCCAATGAACGGCTTGCGTCGTCAGGGCAGGGAAGTCGGGCAGTTTCAGCTTGGTGCACATGTTCTTGCGATGGGCCTCCACGGTCTGAAGTTGGATTCCCAGGTCGGATGCGATCGCCTTTGGTTTGAGGCCGCGGCCCAGCTTCTCAAAGATCACACACTCCCGATGCGATATTCCTGGAACCGGGCTGGGCGGGGGGATCTGCGGTGAAGGTTGGCCGGGACGGTTGGAGGTAGAGTAGATTCCCCCAGAAATCACCGTGTGCAGCGCCTCTAATAAATCCGCCGGGCCGGAATCCTTTCTCACGTAGCCTTCCGCACCGGCCCTCAAGCAAGCCAGCACATAGGTGCCTGTCGCGTGCATTGAGTGGACGACGAGGGGTGTTTGGAATTTGCCCAGTCGGAGCTTTAATAGCACTGCCCCCACTTCCCCTTCGGGTACGCCAGGGTCGGTGATGACCACGTCCGGCCGTTGCGTTCTGAGAAACCGCTGCGCTTCCTCAACGTCTTCCGCAAATCCCGCCACTTGGAAGTCGGGTTGACGACCAATCAAGAATGCAATGCCTTCCCTGCTCAAGGGGTGCGGGTCGACGATCAACACCGCGTGTTTTTGGGTCGGAGAATTTTTAGCGCGACGCGGGTGTTTGCGGGTTGATGTCACGGCGGGCGAGACCAAAGAAATAGCGCTTGGTCAGACGGAGCGCTTCTTCTTCGATTCCACCCAACGAACGGCATGCACGGTGAGCGCGGCGAAGTCAGGGAGCTTCAGTTTGGTTCGGATGTTGCTGCGGTGGGCGTCGACGGTTCGGTGATTGATGCCCAGTTTGGCCGCGATTTCCCGGGTTTTTAGGCCTTCGCCAATGGCCTCGTAGATGGTGAACTCCCGACTGGACAAGGGAGGCAACGGGGATGAGTTAGGCGGTCTGCCCGTGGACATGATGTCGAGGAGTTGCTGCATAATGTCCGGGCTGGCATAGCGCTTGCCGGAGAGTACGAACCGGACCGCCTCGATCAGGACCTCGGCACCCTTTTCCTTCATGACGTAGCCCTTGGCCTCTGCTTGCAGGCAACTCAAGGCATAAGAACTCTCGGGATGCATCGAGTGCACCAGGATCGGCAGGTCGGGAAGGATGGCGTGAATATCCAACAAGAAATCGGTGCCATCCCGACCGGACATGCTGAGATCCGTGACCAGTAGGTCCGGTGTTTTCTTTTCGAGCAGGGAGATGGCCTCCTTCGGACTGCTGGCCTGCCCCGTCACTTTGAGGTCCGGTTGCTGGTCAATCACCATCGCGATGCCCATGCGGGTCAGGGGATGGTCGTCGACCAGGAAGACACTGTGTTTCGCGGCGGTTTTGGGAGCGGGACGGGAGGGGGTTTTTCCAGGTGGCTTCATCGAATATTTGGGTTTGGGTCGCCCGGGATACCAACCGCGATGCCCGGCCGACTCTTTAGCACGCTCATTTTTCAGCGCCATTCGAGTCAAGCGGCAATCCTGCGCCTGGGATTGACGATGAGCCCCGTCTTGCCGTGGACTCGCACTCCCGGGACGTTCCGCAGCCAATTCCCGGAACACCAAGTTTGCTCCGACACCTAATCCACGATCAACTCACCCTTGTCCTTTCGGAGACATTGATTAGTTTGCAATCGTAAACACCACCCAGCCCGTTTCGGCGGGCAGAAGAGGAGACCCCATGGCCCAAGCAATAATGGATCCCGAGCAGGTCCGGCGGTTCGCCGAGGAGCTGCAATCGTTTAATGCGGACCTGCAAAACCGTCTGGCGTCGTTGCAGGCGCGCTTCGCGGCGCTGGGAGAAACGTGGCAGGATCAGGAACACGCCAAGTTCACCGAAGACTTCGCCGAAACTGTGAAGGCGCTCCGGAAGTTCATTGAGGTCTCCGGACGTCACACGCCTTACCTGCTGCGCAAGGCGCGCCGGATCGAAGAGTATCTCGGACAACGCTGATTTCCCTGTGTCCACTCAGGCTCATGTCAGTTCGTTGGAGGCGCTGGAATCCTTCCGGGCCAATCTGGTGACCTATCTGGCGGCGGCCCGACCCACGGTGGACGACATGACGGCCGAGATTGCGGCGACCCGAATCTGGCTGGAGCAGGATCGGTTGCTGTATTGGGGGCGGGAACTCAAGCGACGGCAGCGAATTTTGGTGGATGCCGAGGCGTTGTTGTTTAGCGCGCGGATGGCGCACTTGACGAAGGACACCCAAGCCGAAATGAATGCGGTTCGGCGCGCCAAGCAGGCCGTGGAAGAAGCCGAGGAACGTCTGCGTAAGATCAAGAAATGGCTGCGGGAGTTTGATTCCCGAATTTCACCCCTGGGCCGGCAACTCGACTCCTTGCGAAGCCTGCTGACGCTCGATATGTCCCGGGCGACTGCCGCGCTCGATCAGACCATCCAGTTTTTGGCGGACTACAGCGGAGTATCGTCCGCCCCGGCGACGTCCCGGTCCGGGGAAATGCCGCCCTCAGTGGAGAAACCAACATGAGACTGACCGCGAATCGCATGCGGTTGACTGCCCTGACCAAGTCGCTCTTGGTGAAGTGGGCCGAAACCCGCGAAACCTGGAAAGACGACCGGGCTCAGCAGTTCGAACAGCTGTATCTGCGCGAATTGGAGGCGTCCGTGGACGCCTCGCTGGGCGTGGTCGAGGAACTCGACGAACTCATCAACCAACTTCGTACGGACTGTGAATAGACATTTGAACGTTCGGGAAGTGCAGGATCGCCTCGAGCAGGTGCGGTCTACGGTGGCGGAACTGTCCCTGCAGGCCCGGCAGGTGGAAACGGAGTTTCGCAATGGCCAGTCGTTGGAGAAGCGGCGTTTCGAGGCCCAACTGGCCGCCGAGAACGGTCGTTGGGAGGCCGAGTTGGCATTGTGGACCTCCCAGCGACAGCTGGAATTGGAGGCCCTAGACCGGTGGGTAGTGCAACGGCGACAGCGGTTAGGTAAGGCCCAGCGGGGAGCCCGGCGAGCGGCGTTGGAACGGATCGATTTGGAAGAGGGACGTCACAAGTATGCAGTGCAGAAAGGCACTCTCGAGGCTGAGCGCCGATTGAAGGAAGGCACGGAAGCCAACGAGTCCCGGTATCAGGAGTTCCTGACGCGCTCCGTTCCCCAGCAGGAACAATTGGCGCTGGTGGAACATCAGGCCGCGGCGGCCATGCGGGGGTTTTCCCGGTTCCGACGGGCTTTGGAAGTCACCCCGCAAGTCGATGCCGGGTCGGATCTGGATGAATCCGCGCTACTGAACCGGGTGGACGAGGAATTGGCGCGCGCCCGAACGAAACTTCAGGCGTTCCAGCGAAATCCGCTGCCCTGGTTGTTCCGCTTTCTGCCGCTCTGGCTCGCGTTGCTCCTGGCTGGAGTGGCGGCCGGGGCCATGGTGTTAGTTCCGCCCCTGCTCGGCCGGCCGGCCTGGGGGCAGACTCAAGCCGCGACGGCCTTTGGCATCGCCGCCGCCGTGTTGGTGGTCTGGTACGCCCTGGGTTGGTTGACCTCCGCCGGGGCGGCGAAACGATTGGCCGAAGCAGTCGCCCGGGCTCGCGCCTGGCACGCGCACGCCGGGCAACGGTCCGTCACCCGACATCAGTCCGAAGCAGCACGTCTGACCGCCGAAAAGGAGGAGACCCAGCGGCAGTTGGAGGATCGCTGGCACCGGGCAATTGCCGAGGCACGGGCCAGTCGCGATCAGTGGCCCGTGACTGAGGCCGAACGCGTCTCCCGCCTTCAGGCCCGCTGGGAGACCTTGCAGACCTCGCGCCGGAACCAGCGGATTCAGGCTGGCGACGAACGGCGGGCCGCACTGCAAGCGGCAGCCGATCAGCGGTTGTTGCCGTTGCGGGAGGACTACGAACGGAAATCCGCGCAGTTCAGCCAGGAATGGAATGCCCGACGCGAGTCCATCGCGGCCGCCCGGCGGGACCGGGTCGAACCCGTATGGCGGGAATTGGAGGAGGCTCAACGAATCGCCTCGTCCGACTTCCCTGCTTGGTCGAATCCCGCATGGTCCGGATGGCGCCCTCCCGAACACTTCGGCAACGCCGCTCCCATCGGCTCTCTGCACCTGGATCCGGTCCGCTTCTGTGGCGATTTATCCCCGGATCAGCAGTGGATTCTGCCCGCCACCGAGCCCAGGTCATTTCCGCTGACTCTTACTTATCCGGAGTCCGGTTCCCTCCTGCTGGAGACGCATAAGCCTGGTGCCATCGTGGCCACCGAAGCCTTGAACCAGGCAGTCTTGCGGTTGTTGGCTAACACGCCGTCCGGGAAGACCAACTTCACCATCGTGGATCCCATCCGGCTGGGACAGAACTTCGCCGGGATCATGCATCTGGCGGACTTCGAGGAGAACCTCATCAACCGCCGCATCTGGACTCAGCCTTCGGAGATTGAGCAGCAACTGGCTGACCTGACCGCCCATATGGAGAAGGTTATCCAGATGTATCTGCGCAATGAGTACGCCACCATTGCCGAATACAATGCCCAGGCTGGGAACATTGCGGAGAAGTATCACTATCTCGTGGTGGCCGACTTCCCGGCCAACTTCAGCGACGTAGCCCTGCGGCGTCTGGTGAACATTGCCGCCAGCGGCGCCCGCTGCGGAGTGTTCACGCTCATTCACTGGGATCGCCTGCAACCGACGCCTCCGGAGTTCGTCATGGAGACTCTGCGGCGCAACAGCGTGGTGCTGGTTCAAACTGCCCAGGGCATGGCCTTGACCGAACCGCCGACGCCCGGAATTCGGGTGGAACTAATGCCGCCTCCTTTGCCGGACCGAACCACCGAGTTTCTCCACCGGGTGGGCGAGTTTGGCCGGGATGCCGGGCGGGTTCGCGTGCCCTTCGACCAAGCCGCACCCGCGCCCGCCGACGTCTGGAGCCAATCGAGCACTGATGAATTGCGCGTGCCCATCGGCCGGACCGGAGCCACCAAGCTGCAGTATCTCGCCCTGGGCAAGGGAACCCGTCAGCACGTGCTAGTGGCGGGCAAAACCGGCTCCGGCAAATCCACCCTGTTCCATGTGGTCATCACCAACCTGGCGTTGTGGTGCAGTCCGGACCAGGTGGAGTTCTACCTCGTCGACTTCAAGAAGGGCGTGGAGTTCAAGTGCTACGCCGAGATGCGACTGCCGCATGCCCGCGTGGTGGCGATTGAGAGCGACCGGGAATTTGGACTCAGCGTTCTGGTGCGTTTGGATGAGGAACTCCGGCGACGGGGCGATCTGTTCCGCGAACTGGGCGTGCAGGATCTGGCGGGACATCGCCGCGTCACTGGCGGAAAACCGTTGCCGCGGGCGCTCCTGCTGATCGACGAGTTCCAGGAATTCTTTGTGGAGGATGACCGGATCTCCCAGACCGCGGCGGTGTTGCTCGACCGCATTGTGCGTCAGGGCCGGGCCTTCGGCATTCACGTCATCCTCGGGTCGCAGACGCTCGGCGGCGCTTACACGCTGGCGCGAACGACCCTGGGCCAGATGGTAGTGCGCATCGCGCT
Source organism: Verrucomicrobiota bacterium (assembly GCA_017309115.1). Taxonomy (GTDB): domain Bacteria; phylum Verrucomicrobiota; class Verrucomicrobiia; order Limisphaerales; family UBA9464; genus UBA9464. The sequence goes on from JAFLEF010000009.1 coordinate 129,017, forward strand.
GCAGTGTAATGAGGCCGATGCCTTCCTGATCATGGATGATTCGAACCCCGCTCCACGTCTGCTGACGCGGCCGGGCGAAGGCATCTACAACGATATGGCCGGTATGCTGGAGGGGAATAGTCCGTTCCAGACGGTGTGGCTCGAGGAACAAGAGCGGGATGTACGCTTGGGCGAAGTGCGAGCCCGGGCAGATCAGGCGGGGCGTCAGGACTTGGTTCCATTTGTGTTCGAAGGCAACGCGCCGGCGGAAATCCGGGAGAATGGCGAGTTGTCCCGAATCCTGGCGCAGACCCCCACTCAAGCCCCGGCGGCCGGACGGGTCTGGCTGGGCGCGCCCAATGCCATCAAGGGTCCGACCCAAGTCGAGTTTTTGCCCCAGAGTGGTCAGCACCTGCTGCTGGTGGGTCAGCGCGAGGATGCCGAGTTGGCGATTCTGACGATCGCGCTGTTGGGCTTGGCGGCGCAGTATCCGGCGGGCAGCGCGCGCTTTGTGTGGTTCGACAGCTCCGTTCCGGGATCCAAGGCGCAGGAGTATCTGGCGGGCGTGTGGAGTGGGTTGAAACTGCCGCTGACCCTCGCGCGGGCCGGGGAATTGCCGGCGGTCTTGGCCTCGCTGGGTCAGGAGTTGCGACAACGGGCGGATCAACCGGATGCCGGCACGCATCCGATCTTCGTCATTTTGCCCGGACTCCAGCGGTTCAAGAAGCTGATGCCCGAGGACGAGTTCAGTTTTGGCGGTGGAGCTTCGGGGCCGGTGCCGTCCGACGACTTGAAAGCCCTGCTGTCCGGAGGTCCGGCGGCTGGGATTCATTTGCTCCTAACCTGCGACAACTACACCAATCTGAACCGCTATCTGGGCCGCAAGGCGCTGGCAGATTGTGGCCTTCGCGTGCTGTTCCAGATGAGTGCCAACGACTCGTCCAGCCTGATCGATTCACCCAAGGCCAATCTCCTCGGTCTCAATCGTGCGCTGCTCTTTCACGAAGCGGAAGGCTGGCTGGAAACGTTCCGGCCCTATTCGCTGCCGGATCGGTCCTGGCTGGACCAGGTGAAGACGGTCCTGTCGGCTCGTTCCGCCCCCGACGTGGGCGTCTGAGTGGAGCCGTTCAGTCCGACCGCGAAGCAACATGAACGAACGCCTCATGGGAATTGGTAGAAGCGGTGTAAACGAGTGGATTGAAGCACTGCCGGGCGTGGGCCTGGCCGACTCTCTGAATCCAGGTTGATTCACGCCTCGCTCCCATTGAGTGCATCGGAGGTTCCCACTGCCCCCTCCGTCGAGCGAGGCGGCTTGGGTTGGGTGGGTTTCGGCACTCGCGAAAGGTGCGGTTCCTCGCTACGGTTTGCGTCGTTGCCATGCCTCGAACTCTCGTCCAACTGATCCTTCTGGGATGGCTTGCGGGCGTTCTTCTGAGCTCCGGCCGTGCCCAAGGGGTGGCGACTAACGTGACCGTTCGACCGGCCGTGCAGGATGCCGCCACGATTCGCATGGCGCAGCGCTTGCGGGCCTTGGCGGATCGATCGGATCCGTCCCGCAATCGGTTCCTCAGTCAGGAACGCGTTCGCGGACTCGGTCGAATGCTAAATGCGAACTCCACCAACTACGCGATGATCGCCGAGTTGGGCCCGCTGTTCGCCAGCGAACTGCTGCAGGCCGGCAAGAGCGAAGCTGCCCAACGTCAGTACCGGTTGCTCGAGGACTTCTTTACCACGGTTCCCGGCTTTACCAATGCCGGCCTCGCCACCGGCATGCGCCTGGGCCAGTCCCTGGCGGCGTTTCGTTTGGGCGAACAGGAGAACTGTCTGGCGAATCACAACGCCGAATCCTGCCTCTTCCCGCTCGAACCAGCCGCCTACCATCGGCTGCCCCGGGGTTCGCTCACCGCGTTGACCGGGTTGACCAACCTGCTGGCGGAAGCTCCCGACGATCTGCGCGCCCGTTGGCTGGCCAATCTCGCTTACATGACCTTGGGAAAATGGCCGGCGGAAGTTCCGCGGGCGATCCTGATTCCGCCCTCGGTCTTTGCCTCGGAAACGAACTTTCCCCGGTTTCCCGACATCGCTGGGATGCTGGGGTTGGATGTCAATGACCTCGGGGGTGGGTCCATCATTGAGGACTTTGACAACGATGGATTGCTCGATGTCCTGGTTTCCGACTGGGGACTTCGATCCCCGCTGAAACTCTTTCGCAACGACGGAGTCGGAGGCTTTGTGGAGCGGTCTTCCGCCGCCGGTTTGGATGGCTTGTGGGGTGGGCTCAATCTGGTCACGACCGACTACAACAATGACGGCTTCGTCGATGTCTTCGTCCTACGCGGCGCGTGGCTGGGCGCGGAAGGCAAGCTGCCCAACAGCCTGTTGCGCAACAATGGCGACGGAACGTTTTCCGATGTGACGGAGGCCGCCGGTCTTCTGAGTTTTCATCCCACCCAGACCGCCGCTTGGTTCGACTTCGACGGAGACGGCTGGCTGGACGTGTATATCGGCAACGAGTCGCAGGCGCAGATTCCCGGGGACATCAACCCGTGTGAACTTTATCGGAATAATCGGGACGGCACGTTTACGGAGTGCGCCCGTGCCAATGGGGTGGCGGTGGTGGGTTGGGTGAAGGCGGTGGCGGCGGGTGACTTCAACAACGACGGTCGACCGGATCTGTACCTCTCGCTGCGGGACGGGGAGAATTTGCTCTTTCGCAATGACGGTCCCGACCAACCCGGGGCGAATCCGGGCACTGTTTGGAAGTTTACCGAGGTGGCCATTCCAGCGGGAGTGGCCCAACCGAAGTTCAGCTTCCCAGCGTGGTTCTTCGATTACGACCAGGATGGTTGGCAGGACTTGTTTGTGGCCGGCTACCGCATCGACCACGTCGGCGACGTCGTGGCGGATTACTTGGGATTACCCTCCAACGGCGAACGCGCCCGGCTCTATCGCAACAATCGGAATGGAACCTTCGCCGATGAGTCCAAGGCTTCGGGGTTGGGTCGGGTGTTGCACGCCATGGGCAGTAACTTCGGAGATCTAAACAACGATGGGTTCCCGGACCTGTATTTGGGGACTGGCGATCCGGACGTGCTCACGATCATTCCCAATCGTCTCTTCCTCAACGCTGACGGGAAACGCTTCCTGGACGTCACCACGGCTGCCCGCATGGGGCACTTGCAGAAGGGCCATGGCTGTGTGTTTGCGGATCTGGACAACGACGGCGACCAGGACGTCTTCATGAACATGGGCGGCGCGTATTCGGGCGATGTGTATCGGGACGCGCTGTTTGAGAATCCGGGATTTGGGAACCGCTGGCTGGGACTCAAGCTAGAGGGGAAGGTCTCCAACCGGGCGGCAATCGGCGCGCGTCTGCGGATCAACGTGAAGGAGCCGTCCGGGCCCCGCTCCATTTATCGTTGGATCAACACTGGCGGCAGCTTCGGGGCGAATCCGTTGCGGGCCGAGATTGGCTTAGGTCAGGCGACCGAAATTGTTTCGGCGGAAGTCTGGTGGCCGACCACCGGGAAGACCCAGCCGATCACCGGGTTGGTGCCCGATCAGTTTTATCGGGTAGTGGAGGGTGAATCCGCAGCGACTCCCTGGCCGCTCGCGCGACTGAAGTGGGATCCGAAACGAGCCCCGAAGCATCAGCATGCGGAGCGGATGGAGATGTGAAGGGAACCCCAGCAAGTGGAACCACGAACGAACGCGAAACGGGAATGGGGAGACGAATAGGAATTAACGAATAGGAATTTGTTTTTTGGCTTCGCGGAAGAGGCGAGCGTTTCATTGACGGTGACTCAGCGGCCGTTTCATGGGATTGGGGCCGTGCCGCCGTGATGTTCATGGCAGTCCACTTCGCTCGGTGCCGGCTGCCGGAGGCGGTGCGGGAGATCCCCGGGGCCCACTATGGGGCGGCCGCCCGGTCGGGTACAACGCGTTGCGAGGAGCTGGAGACCGATCCCGACAAATCCCATAGATACGCCCCCATTGACTTCCTCTTTTGGTGGCGAGGGCGGAGGCGTTTGTAGCGAAGGTCGGTTCGGGAGAGACGTAGACGCAGAGGCTCTTGGTTCTTGTAGAAAGAATCCGATTTCGCATAGAGAAGCCGCACTCAAGAAAGGTCTTCACTCATGATTCACGTGTTTATCGACACGAACGTGTTCCTAGATTTCTACTCAACCTCTACAGAAAGCCTGACGGAGTTACGTCGACTCGCGGATATGGCGGAGGGGAGAGTTGTGAAGCTCTGGATGCCTGATCAGGTAAAGCGAGAATTCTGGAAGAACCGTTCAGAAAAGATCGAGACCATCCTTTCTGCCTATGAAAGGGAGAAGATTTCGGGATCGGTGCCGGTGTTGATACGAGAGGATACCGAATTTCAGGACATAAAAAATCTGCTTAGAGATTTAGAGAAGCGAAAAGCATTAATCTGCAAAAGGGTCCGTCAGCAAATTTTGGAGGAAAAGACCGTCGCCGATGCGGTGATTCGAAAACTGTTCGAAGCGGCAGAGAATCTAGATACGTCGGGAAATGTATTCGATAGGGCCTTTCAACGCGCTGCGCGACATACACCTCCTGGGAAAAATGAAGACATTGGGGACCGAATCAACTGGCTGATATTACTGGAGAATCTGCCTAAGCCCTGCGATTTGCACGTCGTGTCGTTGGACGAAGATTTCGAGGCGTTCAAAGATTCTGAAACAATAAGTCCATATCTCGCTTACGAATGGCGGGCAAAAAATGGAGGTTCAGTAGCCCTATGGAAACGTATCTCCAAGTTCTTGAGCAAGGTGACTTTTACCACCAGGCCTGCTGCGCCTGCTCCAACTGCTGCTACCTCCGTCGAAGTGCCTGCCGTCGATGTTCAGCCACCAACTGTCGAAGCGATCATTCAGGATTTGGACGGCTCAACGGAGCAGGTCGAAGTCGATCCGTCTGTATTCACCGTCGCTGTAAACGCGGAGTTGGAGCTGGCTATCTCTAACCTTGCCGCCAGCAGCAGTTTTGCTGCGACGCATAGGATTTTGGCAGGTTTTCCGAAATTGGATTCAATAAACCATTCCCAAGCAAATCATTTGGCCGATGCGATACTAACCAATGATCAAGTTTTTTGTATTGCAGAAGATTCTGATGTGGCTGCCTTCATTGCCAAAGTTGTGCAATACTGTGGTCCTTATTTGCCGTCAGAAATATTGGATGCGTTGAAAGCCCTCATTTCGCCACCGCCTGCGGATTCTAGTTCCTGAAGCGAACTTTCTGCCGCTTAGGCCGCGTTAACCGCAGAGCCGGACGACACGCCCACAGGAGCCCAGCGAGCAGGGCGCTCTGTGAGCGGGCATTCGGTAAAACAAAAGGCCAGGAGATGCGACAACCAGCATCAGGGTAGGTTCGGGGATAGGCGAAAATACTCGGTCCCTAACCTAACCGGAAGGCGCACAGAGTTTCCAGGGGCGGGGACGGGCTTCCAAGAATTGGATTGAAAAATGTCAGCCTGTTGAAGCGACCATCCAGCGACGTGCTCAGCCCACGACACAAATACCTGTCCGTCGGCGGTTTGCCTAATGTTAAGCTCCGGTTGAGGGGTAAGGCGAAGATACCCCGAGAGGATCGTCCCGGCATTGCCTGCCACCAAAACCGAATCGTTCGCTGCCGTGACTCCATAAACGGGCCAAGCCGAAGGGAAGTCGGAGGATGTCCAGATTTCTCCGTCCGTTGATACGATGCATGTTTGCTCATAAGAGTCGGCACCGAAGGATATAAATCGTCCACCAGCCCAGGAAACGCAAAGTAATGCCTTCGAAGTGCCAGACCTACGAGTGATCCAATCTTGTCCATCGCTTGAAGTCAGGATTCGTCCTGCCGAACCGACCGCTACGAGAATGCCATTCCCAAACGCCACTTCGTAAAGTGTCTCCGAGACACCCGAAGCCCGTGGTGTCCATACAACGCCATCAGGAGAGGTTAGTATAGTTCCCGAGGCGCCGACCGCCACAAACACGCCCTTCGCATAAACAATTCCCAAGAGGCTTTTGCCAGTCGTTGAATATGTTTCGGTCCAGGTAGTTGCGTCGTAAGATGTGTAAATTGAATTTTTCCCACCGGTACCGTTGCCAACCGTGACAATGGCCTCATTGCCAAAAGCAATGTCTCTTTGATTTTGGCCGACCGTCCTTCGTGACCACGCGATGCCGTCTATAGAAAACAGGAGTACCCCGCCATCACCAACGATCCAGAACCTGGAATCGAAGAACCGGACTCTGTTCAGAGTGCTTGAGACGCCAGAGTTAATGGCCGACCAATTGACTCCGTCTCTTGTCCTAAGAATCGTTCCCCGAGCACCGACGACCAATCCGGTTTGGTTGGCGAAGACTGCCCCTTGCAAATCAGCCGTGGTTACGACCGACCCTATAGAAGTCCAAACGGAACCGCTTGTTGAGCCGAGCATAAGGCCTTTTTCTCCAACGACCAAAAAGCGCCCCGCGCCGAACGCCAAGCCAGCGAGGCCTTCGCTTGTACCCGAGTTCCTTTTGACCCATGAAACACCGTTCTGAGATGTAAAAATGCCTCCGTCTCGTCCAGTTGCTATAAACTGCCCACCTAAAAACGCGCATTCATTGATTTGTTCGGTGCCGAAAACAACTGGATTGTCCCTTTGTACCCAAAGTGAACCATTCGTGGACGTAAGAACCCTTCCGTTGCTCCCCATAGCGACAAAGGTATCTGCGCCGAACGCGACGCACCAAAGGGACGACGAAACGCCGGAAAGGCGCGTTGACCAAACAACCCCATCCGTGGAGGTCAAAACAGCCCCATTCCAACCGACGGCCACATACCTTCCGTTGCCGTACGTGATGTCCACCAAGTTAGCGGATCCCGAATTGCGCTGCTCCCACTCCAAGCCATCCGGCGACGTCCCCACGGCTCCCGCCCCCCCAACTGCCCAGAACTTCCCGTTAAGGAATCGAATCTGGTTGAGGCCTGGCAAAGTGCCGTAGCTGCCCAAAGACCAAGTTACACCATCTGCCGAAAGCCACGTTCTATGGAGTCCACCAAGCGCGACGAATTTATCTTTCCCATATGCCACAGAAACCAATTCATCAGTGGCGCCAACGGTACCAGTTGACCAATTGGTGCCGTCTGGCGAGACGAGGGTTGTTCCGAGACGCCCCACCACGACGAACCGCCCGCTTCCATAGCATGAGGAATTGAGATTGTTTCCCTGCGGAGTGGGATTGAGCCATTGCCACCGGTAAAGCTCATTTGGTTGACCGGAGGCGTTACTAAAGGCGCCTAGGAGACTCAATACGACCAGGAGCGGCCATCCAACCAAGGGGCTTGGAAATGCTTTTTGGCTCATTGTATCTGAGTGATCCTGAAATACTGGCCGGTTTCCGTAACGATGAAGTCCCGCGTGACGACATCCGCCTCTGGGACGAAATCCAGTTGTTCCTTCCAAATGCCCAAGTCAGTTGAGCTTTCGACAAGGTACCGCTGGCCTTGCCACACATTGAACGTCAAGCGAACGGTTTGGACGGCGATCGCCAGGGAAGGAGCCTTCGGAGGAGGGGCAATTCGGACGGTCACCGGGCCGGTGTAACCTATTCCGGCATTGGTCACTTGGAAGCCAGTCACCCTTCCGTTGGCCACCAAAGCGACGGCGGTCGCCCCGCTCCCGTCTCCGAGGATTTCCACGGCGGGGGGCGCGGAGTACCCATAGCCTCCGTCGGTCAGGAGGACTTCGACCACAAACCCTCCGTCAACCCGCGCCGTGGCCGTCGCACGTCGGACGGATGCGGATTCGAGTTGGTAAAGGGTGCGAATCTCCGATTCAGAGAGTGCCCGGTCATAAACGCGGACATCGTCGATCACTCCGTTGAAATTCCGGGGTCCGCCGATCGCGGGGAGCATCTCTCCAATAAACAGGCCTTGAGGAGAACTGCTGGGGGCCACGTTTCCGGTCCATTCCTTGGACGCGACTAAGGTGCCATCGATGTAGAGCCGGCCGGCGGTTCCATCGAACGTCGTCGCCACTTGATACCAACGCGCCGGAGTCAATTCCGGGCCAACCAACCCTTCCGCCGGAACTCCTCCCCCGTTTCCATAGTACCAACTGCGGGCTTTGTTTCCGCTGGCGAAAATGCCCCAGCCATTCGCGGAAGCAGTCGGGTAGAGGGAGACAATCCCCAGGTCTGTTCCTGGATTCTGGTCGAACGCGACCCAAGCGGTCGTCGTTAAGGGAAGGAGGTTGAAATTGAAGGTGGCGGGAACCTTTACGCTAGAGGTCAGGCCATTGAAACGCCCCGCCGAACCCGGTGTTCCGAACCGATTGGTTTGGTAAGTGACGGCGGTGGCCACGCCATTCGCTAACCTCCCGCTCGAATCGTCGCCATTACCGTTCAACTCGTAGAAGGCCACGAGTCCATTGGTCACGAATGAGGGACTTTGGGCGTTGGCCAATCCGAGTAGGCAGAAAAACGCGGGAACGAGTAGCCGGAGAAACTGAGAGAAGGTTGAGTTCATGGATCTGGATCGCGTCCACCGAGACGCGGCTAACTGATCTAGATCCTTCTCACGTCGTTTCGCACGGAAAAATTCCCGACAACCGACCTTCCAAAGGTGCAACTGAAACCCATCACCATGTCAGCCGTCGAATCTGCCGGTCCCTGAACTTCCCAACACGAACCCAAATACCAGCGACCTATTGCGGAAACTCCGTGGCCTGAAAATGGGCACGCTCGCTTGTCTGGAGGAGTACCCATTCAGCCAGTGGATGGCGTCGCTCAATCAAGTTCCGTCCTTTTGTTTATTATCTAGATACGACCCCATAGTCTTGCAGGTTCCCTGAAACCCGATTGAGAAACGCTGTCGCCTGCGGAGGCGGACCATGGCAGCTTCCGAGTTACGGTTGAGAATTGAAATCAGTCCATGAACCCGGTCATCCAGCGTGAACTCCGGGCGGAGGCTAGGCGGCCCGTCTCGTATTGGCTGCGAATGGGTACCGCGGCGGCGTTTTTTGTCCTGCTGGAACTGTCACTCCATGGACTGGATCGCGTCGACGCCACCTGCCGCGTTCTGTTTCCGCTGCTCCACGGTCTCCTACTGATGGTTTCAACTTGCGTCGCCCCACTCCTGATCGTCGAGGCGTTGTCCCGCGAAAAGCGCGAGGGGACTTTCGAGTTGCTGCTCCTGACCCCGCTGACACTGGACGAGGTGCTGAGTGCCAAGACATTCGTGTTCGCGGTTCGAACTCTGGTGCTGGTCATCGGCGCCTTTCCGGTGATTACCTTCACCCTCTTATTCGGCGGCGTCGCCCTGGAGGAGGTCCTGCTTCTGGTACTGGTGCAGGCCAGCGCGGTAGTCCTCGCGCTTTCGGTCGGGCTGCTGGCTGCAGCCTGGGGACGCACCTGGATCCAATCCCTCGGCCGCGCCGGTATTCTGTTGGCGGTCGGTGGTGGCGGGATGTCCCTGCTTCTGTTCATCGCGTTTCAATACGTGATTGGGGACACGTTTGCGCGGGACCTCTGGCCGCATCCCCAACGCAGTGCGGATTGGGTTTCCGGGGCTGTGCGTCTGCTGATCAATCGGGACGGAATCTGGAGTGAAACCATCGGCACCATTCCCAAGACATTGACGCCCGCCTTGCTGTGGCTGTTCGGGTCCGCGTTTCTGGTTTCGGTTTTCCTGGCCGTCCTGCTTAGGGCCGCCGCCCGGGCGGTCGTTCGGAACGGGCTGGACCTGGAGCCGCAGTTGACCGCGCGCCGGGCCGGAGTCGATGCCGGACGATTCTGGGCGGTACCTTCGCATCGTCGGCGTCGATGGTTGAGGGGAAATCCCGTGCGCTGGCTGATGCGGTATCCGCGCGATGTGCGGTTGGTCCGATGGGCGGGCGCCGGGGTAGTTGCCGGTGTCCAGGGTGTGGTCTGGATCTTGGCGCCCAAGTCCGATGCGGGATTCCTGGTCCAAATCGGACTGGCCCTGGCCCTGGCCGTCCTGCTGGCCTTGGCCGCTGCGGGCAGTTATCGCAGGGAACGGGAAGATGGATCCCTGGAAATGCTGCTGGTTACGCCGCTGACGGCGAGCCAATTGCTCCGTGGCCGTGTGGCGGGCCTGTGGTGGCAATTTGGACCCGCATTCGCGGCCTGGGCGGGCGTCTTGTTCTGGAGGCTTCCTTATCGGGCACAGGATGACCGGGACTGGGCGCTGGCCTTTTGGATGTCCTCACTCTTCCTGGCAGTGCCGGTCATCGGCCTGGAGTCCGCCTTCCAGTTCCGCACCTTTTGGCGGGCGGGAGGAGCGGTACTCTTCGGTGGTGTTGGGATCACGGGACTCCTGCTCTGGATGGGGTTCATGGAGGATCGCCCCGGATTCTTCTGCGGATTGGGCGTCGTCTTCCTGTTAGTGGCGGCAGCCCTTTGCGGGTCGGGGTTCATGTCCCGTCTCACACTTCGCCGAAATGGGGAGAATCTTCGGTCACATCGTCATCGCAGACGGAGACGCGTGCCCCATTCAGAACGTCAGCGGCGGGTGCCGGCGTGACCTAGAGGAAGGGGGAGCGCACGGGAGCACAGCGGAAAGTTCCTCGTTGGGGCGCCTCCGCCGGCAGGCCAAGAGGGGAGCAAGGATCGAAATGCCTCAGTCGTGCCCCGAAAAACTTCCCCGAACGTAGTCGACACTGCCGGAGCTTGTCTTACTGGAGCCTGGAGACCTCGAAGTGGATTCGGTTGAACCCTTGAAACGAAGATGGTGCGCGCGGCAGGACTTGAACCTGCACGATGTTACTCACTAGAACCTGAATCTAGCGCGTCTGCCAATTCCGCCACGCGCGCACATCGGAAGAGCTAAATAAGTCGGTCCCGCGCTTCGGGACAAGACCTTTTTCCGGGAAAGACTGAATCTGGAGGAATTTGGGGACGCACTTCCGGCCGGTTCGCTCTGCCATTCACCCCAAGGAGCGCATTTGGCCCCATTAGTCTGGGCGTCTAGCCACTTTTGGATTGCTTTCGCACCCTTAAATCGGGTACCTCGTTCAAATCCCTTTGTGAACTTCACCGCTGAGAAGCGACCCGTCGCGAATCTTCGTCTCCTGGTGTGGGCGTGTGCCCGCACGTCGCTCGGGAATTACTTCTCCGGAGGGGTTTGCTGAAGGAAACTTATGCGTAGTTCCCTCAACTCTCCCCCGCTGACGGGTGGCAGACGGAGTCGACTAGCCCCCTTGATTTGGGGTGGTTTGGCGGCGGTCAGCTGGATGACCGCGATTCAGGCGGCCGATCAGTTTGTGGCCAACAAAGTTCGGTTCGAATTCTTCAACAACATTCCGGGTGGATCGGTGAATGACCTTCGGAATTCGCCCAAGTTTCCGGGTTCGCCTGATCTGGTGACGGCCGAGGACGCGGTGGCTTGGAATGGCCCCGGAGACAGCTACAACAACTATGGGTTGCGGGTCAGCGGGTATATCACTCCGGACGTTACCGGAAGCTATACGTTCGCCATCTCCAGCGATGACAACGGTGAGTTCTGGCTGAGCACGGACGAGAGTGCGGCCAACTTGAAACGCCTGGCGGTGGAACCCCAGTGGAATGGGTTCAAGCAGTTCGCTCAAGGCGAGTTCAACGCCGATCGAACTCCGAACACGGGACGTAATGAGGCCGATCCCGAGAATATCTCCGATGCGGTCACGTTGCAGGCGAACACCAAGTACTACTTCGAAGCCCTGATGAAAGAGGGCGGCGGCGGTGACAATTTGGCGGTCGCGTATCAGCCGGCGGGAACGGCGTTTTCCAACGGTCAGGAAGCCTTGGGCGAAGGCGGTGTGCTGAAGGTGGGAGCGAATCTGCCGACGGTTCCGACGGTCTTTGTCCAGCCGAAGAATGCCGCCAACTATTCCGGCCTCAGCGCCACCTTCAGCGTGGGGGCGTTTCTGCCGGAAGGCGGAACGATTCAGTGGTTGTTGGATGGGGCTCCGATTGCTGGAGCGACGGAATCCACTTACACCCGCACGTTGCTCCTCTCGGACAACGGCAAGAAGATCAAGGCGCGTCTGACCGGAGGTGGCACCACCGTTGATTCCGCCGAGGCCTCGGTCACGGTGGTCGAAACGAAACCGGAAGTCCCCAGCCCAGGCTTTGCCAAGATCGAATTCTTCACAGGGATCACGGGTACGGCGGTGTCGGCCCTCACGGACTCCGAGAAGTTCATCAACAATACGCCGGACGTCGTTTCCCTGATTCCGGGATTGGACACTCCGAACGGTTGGGGAGACAACTATGGAGCCCGGGTCTCGGGTTGGATCACTCCGACCACGACCGGGAACTATACGTTCTTCATTCGATCAGATGACGCCTCGGAATTGTGGCTGAGCTCGGGAGCCGATCCTGCCAATGCGACACTGATCGCTGAGGAAACTGGCTGCTGCGACGCCTTCAAGGAACCGGGCGAGCCGGAAACGTCATCCGCGATCGCTCTGACGGCGGGAACGCGTTATGCGTTCTACGCGCTGCTCAAGGAAGGTGGCGGCGGGGACTATCTGCAAGTCGCCTGGCGGCTCGAGAATGACAATCCGACTCCGGTGGGCAGCCTGGTGCCGATCGCGGGATCCGTGTTGAGCACCACGGCGCAGCCGCTGGGACACACGCTGGACATCGTTCAGCAGCCGGTGCCGGTGACCCAGCAGGAGAATCGCAGCGCGACCTTCACCGTGGGGGCGACGGCCACGTCGCTGCAAGTGCCGCCGAACACCATTGCCTATCAATGGCAGGTCAATGGAGTGGACATCCCGGGTGCCAACCGCGCCACTCTCTCCTTCTCGAAGTTGGCCTTGGCGGACAACGGCAAGAAGTACCGAGTGATTTGCACCACCGTGGCTGGCATCACCAAGACCAGCGATGAAGTGCTCCTGACCGTGGTTCCGGACACGTTTGCTCCGGTGCCGGCGGTGGGGGCGATCAACAAGGGAGCCACCCAGGAAATCGGCATCACGTTTGATGAAGAGGTCCAGTCGGCGACGGCCAGTCCGCAGGCGAACTACTCGCTCACCGGCGGCACAGTCACCGGGTTCCGTTATTTGACCCGGCCGACGACCGGGTTTGCCACGGCGGTTCCGACCTACTCGGGCGTGGTGCTGACGGCCACCGGCCTGACTCCGGGCCAGACCTACACGGTCAACGTCAAGAACGTGACCGACCTGAAGGGTAATGCGATTCCCGCCGCCGGCGTGAACGTAAGCTTCAAGGCGGCGGCTGCCGGAATCACCTGGGGTGAGATTGGCGCCAATGAAGCGGGCGCTGGCTTCCCGGCGGATGCTGTGGCCGTGGGCGAGAACGGATTCGATGTGTTCTCCGGCGGCGTGGCCGACTGGAACACCTACAACGAAGGCACCTTTGTTTATGAGCCGGTCACCGGTGACTTCGACAAGAAGGTCCAAGTGATCTACCAGGATCCGAGCTCGAACTGGGCTCGTATCGGCATGAGCGCTCGTGAAGGATTGGATTTGGGTAAGGCCCGACCACCGAGCGAGCCTTCTGAGGCAGAGAAATTCGCCCGCCATCAGTCGGTGCACAATCCGAACCCGGTCCGCTTCGACGGAGCCGCTTCGAACAAAATCTTCGAGGCTAACCGTCGGTTGGTCCGCGGTGGCGCCACGGACAGCTTGCCGGGCGGCGGAACGCCGAACTTCCCGAACAACGTCTGGCTCCGCATTAAACGCGAGGGCAACGTGATTCGCGTCTTCAACAGTGAGGACGGTGTGGTCTGGAACGAGCAGGGTACGGGCACCGACTTTGGCGCCGCCCGCGACAATGACCTAAATCCCGACACCGAGAACGATTCGTTGCCGCTGCCGGCGACGATGTATGTCGGACCCTGGGTGGCTCCCGAATTGGGCAACAACGATGCCCAGGCCGGCATTGGTCACTCGATTCTGGCCCAATTCCGTAACTACGGAAACGTGGCCACGGTGCCGGTGGATCCGGGCACGGTCACAGTGACGCTGAACGCCAATGGCACAGTCACCCTGACCTGGGACGCAGCCAAGGGCGGCGTGCTGAACTCGGCGACCTCGCTCAACGGCGCGTTCGCGCCGGTGGCGGGAGCGACCGGTGGTTCGTACACCATTCCGGCGGGCAGCCTCGGTTCGGCCACGTTCTACGTGTTGAAGAACTGAGTTCGTTCGACCGACTGTTTCGATTCTCACGGGGGCTCGGGCTTCAATCCGGGCCCCCTTTTTGTTGCCCAACCCCCTCGCGGCCGGGTCAACTGAACGGCGTCACGTTCCCCATGGAGTCCTCGTTCCCAGGTTGCGAGTTGTTGTCCCGGTGGTGGCGTGGGAAGCCAGTGGCAAGGAGCCCCGCCCTGGGCCTCGCGATCGGCCTCCTCGTACTGCTGAGCCCAACTAAGGGAGCCGAGGCGGAACTCACCCCGCTGACAGTCAAGTCCTCGCCAGGACGGGTCGTGGGATTCGAGTCCCTCGTTCCCTCCACCTTGGGAATCCAGTTCACGAACCACCTGTCCCTCGACCGCTCGATCACGAATCAGATTTATCTCAATGGCTCTGGTGTCGCCTTGGGAGACGTCAATGGCGACGGACGCTGTGACATATTCCTGGCCGGATTGGATTCCCCCAACGCGCTTTATCTCAATCAGGGCGGCGGACGGTTCGAGGACGCGACGACCGCCGCCGGAGTGGGGTGTGGGGATCTGGCCTGTAGCGGGACCGCTTTGGTTGACCTGAATGGAGACGGGGCGCTCGACCTGCTCGTAAATGCCATCGGCGCGGGCACGCAGGTGTTCCTCAACCGGGGGAACGGCACGTTTCGCAACGTGACCGAAGCAGCCGGCACCCGGACTTCAGCGGGGGCTATGTCCCTCGCGCTGGCCGACGTGGATGGCGACGGCGATTTGGATCTGTACGTGGTGAATTACCGTACCCGCACCCTGCGCGATGAGCCCAACACGCGCTTCTCGTACAAGATGATCAACGGCCAACCCGTGCTGATGACCGTCAACGGGGTTTCGGTGGATTCCCCGGAACTGAAGGGCCGGTTCTCCACCACGGTGCGTCCGGGAAATCGCGTCGGACAAAATGAGAACGGCGAGGAGGACGCCCTCTTTCTCAATGACGGACAGGCGCGGTTCACGCGGGTGCCGTTTACGGGCGGAGCGTTTCTGGACGAAGCGGGACAACCGCTTTCCGAGCCGCCCTACGACTGGGGGCTTTCGGCGATGTTCCAGGATTGGAATGGCGATGGTCGACCCGACTTGTACGTCGCCAACGATTTCGAGTCTCCCGACCGGATGTGGGTGAATGAATCGCGGGATGGGACGGTGCGTTTCCGGGCGATTCCCAAGCTGGCGATTCGGCATACTAGTCACTTCTCGATGGGGGTCGACTTCGCGGATGTGAATCGCGACGGCTTCGTGGATTTCTTCGTCGCCGACATGCTGAACCGAAGCCATTTCCGGCGCATGGTGGACCTCGGGATCAGCCGAACGCAGCCGCAGGACGTGTCGGCCATCGACAGTCGACCACAGGCGTTGCAGAACACGCTGCAACTGGGTCGCGGCGATGGAACCTTTGCGGAAGTGGCTTGGTATGCCGGCGTGTCGGCGTCGGAGTGGTCGTGGACGCCGCTCTTTCTCGATGTCGATCTCGATGGTTTTGAAGACCTCTTGATCACCACTGGGCATGAACGTGACGCCCAGAATCTGGATGTCAGCGCCGCCGTTGCCGAGCAGGTCCGCCAGCGCCGGCCGTCGCCCACCGAACAGCTCCAACTGCGTCGGAGCATGCCGTCCCTACGTCTGCCCAACGTCGCCTTTCGCAATCGGGGCGACCTGACCTTCGAAGACGTTTCTGAGGCCTGGAATTTCAATTCCGTTGACGTTTCGCAGGGCATGGCTGGAGGCGATCTGGACGGGGACGGTGATGTTGACCTCGTGATCAATCGACTGAACGAGTCACCGTTGATCCTGGAGAACCGGTCGCCGGCTCCCCGCATTGAGGTCCGCGTGGTTTCGGCCCGGCCTAACACCCGCGGCATCGGCGCCGAAATCACCGTCACGGGCGGTCCGGTTCGTCAGACGCAGCAGTTGATTGCCGGTGGCCGGTATTTGAGCAGCGACGATCCGGTTCGCACGTTTGCTGCGGGCTCGGCGTCGGCGCTGATGGTGGAGGTGCGTTTCCCTTCCGGAGTAGTGGCGCGTGCGGCTCAGGTGCCGCCCAACACTCGAGTGACGCTGCGTGAACCGGCCGACGTCGCGCCGACGCCGCGGCCGGTCACTTCCGTCCCGCCCCTGTTCGAGGAAGTCGTTGTGGAGACTGTTCCCGTGCCGGGTGCGGTGGGCGCGGTGGAGTCGCCGGAGGGGATGGGGCTCCCGCGCCGATTAGATCCCTTCGGACCGGCGCTGGCGTGGTTCGATGCCGATGGGGATGGGTGGGACGACGTGTTCCTGAGCCGAAATGATTCCCTCCAGATGTGGCGTAACGAAGGTGGGCGAACCTGGCGACCCGGGGCCGGAGAGTGGGCGTCCCTGGGTTCGGCGGCTGCGGTGCTCGGGTTGCGGGAATCCTCCGACCGAGCGTGGCTGATGACCACCAGCCCGAAACCGCCGTTCCAGATTTCCCTGAAGCCGATTCCCTCCCCGTCCGCTCCGCTCGCGCTGCCGTTGCCTGGAAATCCTGGGCCCATGGTGTTGGGCGACTTCGATGGCGATGGCGATGTGGATCTGTTCATAGGTGGGCGGCAGACGTTGGACCGGTATCCGGAGTCTTCGCCGAGTCAGATTTTTTGGCGGGACGCGAACACGTGGCGCCCGGAAACGAATCAAGCTGCGCTGCTGGCGTCCCTGGGTTGGGTCAACGGAGCGTGTGCGGCGAATCTGGATGACGCCGCCGGAGCGGAGTTGATTCTGGCCACGGATTGGGGTCCGCCCCGAATTCTCCGATGGCAGGCGGGACGGTTGCAGGACGTCACGGCCGAACTGGGACTGGCGGATGTGACCGGTTGGTGGAACGGAGTGGCGGCGGGGGATTTTGACGGCGACGGCCGTTTGGATTTGGTGTTGGGTAACTGGGGCTTGAATTCCGTGTACCGCGCTTCGGCGGAGCGACCCCAGCGGTTGCACTACGGACCGCCGCCGGGTGGTCAGTCGCGGATGTGGATTGAAGCGGAGCGGGAGCCGGTGAACGGAGGCGAGCGGCCACGTCTGCCTTTGGAACTGCTGGCGCGGTCCTGGCCGGGATTGCGGGAACGCTTCGCCACTCACGCAGATTATGCGGGAACTTCGCTGCCCGAGTTGTTGGGTGATTTGCGGTCGGGATTCCGGGTGTTGGAGGCGCGGGAACTGGCGAGTGTGGTCTTGCTGAATCGCGGGGGACGGTTTGAACGCCGCCTCCTGCCGTCCGAGGCGCAGTTCAGTCCGGCCTTCTCACCGGTGGTGGCCGACTTCAACGGTGATGGGCGGGAAGATGTGGGGCTGAGTCAGAACTTCTTCGAGGTACGCGATCCGTTGGAACGTCAGGATGCCGGGCTGGGGCTGATTCTGTTGGGCGATGGACAGGGTGGGCTCCGGGCCCTTCCGGCGCGGGAGAGCGGTCTCGCAGTGTTCGGTCAGCAGCGGACGGCCGCGGTGGCAGACTTCAATGGGGATGGTCGGATGGATCTGGCGATCACCCAGGTGGACGGGCCCTGGCGGTTGTTTCGAAACGCGAACGCGACTCCGGGGGTAAGGGTTCGCCTGGAAGGCCCGCCGGGAAATCGAGCCGGGATTGGGTCGGAAGTCCGTTGGCGGTCGGGAGCCGCGGCCGGGCCAAGTCGGGTGATTTCGGCAGGCACCGGCTACGGATCCCAGAACAGTGCCACGACCGTTTTGTCCGTTCCTGCGGAGGCGGGGTTGGAGGTGCGCTGGCCGGATGGCGTGCGAACCCGGCACGCCCTTACCGACCGCGAGGGAATCCGGGTGCTACGACGGGAGGGAGCGGCGGTGGTGCCATGAGCCGGGTGTGGTGGAGTTGGCTGAAGCGAGGTCTGCCGTGGATGGCTGCCGGATGGGTCGGCTCAGTGGGCGCGGCGGTGGTGGAGCCGCTGACGGTTCCCTCGGAGGGGCGCCCGGGGTTTCGTCTGCTGTCCGCGGCGGAGACGGGAATTCAGTTCACCAATCGCTTGTCTGATCGGGGGGCGTCGGAGAATCAGGTTCGGCTGAATGGCTCGGGAGTGGCTCTGGGAGACGTCAACGGCGATGGCCGCTGTGACGTGTTCCTCGCGGGTTTGGAGTCGGACAATCAGCTGTGGCTGAATCGGGGTGGCGGTCGTTTTGAGGCCGACACCCGATCGCCCGCGGTGGCGTGTCCGGGAGACTGGTCCACGGGTGCCGTGCTGGTGGATGTGGACGGCGACGGGGACCTGGACCTGCTGGTGAGTGGGATCGGATCGGGCGTTCGACTGTTTCTGAATGACGGCACGGGCGGATTTACGGAAGCCGCCGACAGCGGGCTCTTTCGCAAGGGCGGATCCATGACGCTGGCTCTGGCCGATGTGGACGGCGACGGGGATCTCGACCTGTACGTCACCAACTACCGAACGACGACGATTCGTTCCACGGGCGTTCTGCTGCTGAAGGTCAATGGACAGGTCCAGCCTCGTCCGGAGGACCGCAACGCCATTGAGGTTGGCCCTGAGGGACGGATTCTCGAACACGGCGAACCGGATATCCTGTATCTCAATTCCGGAAAGGGACGCTTCACGCCGGTGTTCTGGACGCGTGGGGCGTTTGTCGATGAAGCCGGTGTGACCCTGACCCGTAATCCGTTCGACTGGGGACTGACCGCGATGTTCCGGGATCTCAATCGGGACGGCCGTCCGGACCTTTATGTGTGCAACGATTTTCATTCCCCGGACCGGGTGTGGCTGAACGAATCGACACCTGGTCAACTGCGGTTCCGTTCCGCCCCGACGGCGATGTTGCGGCACACACCGACGTTTTCCATGGCGGTGGACTTCGCCGATGTCGATCGGGACGGTCGGGATGATTTCCTGGTGGCGGACATGCGGCCGCGGAATCACGCCGAACTGCTCAATCAACTCGCGGTGACGGATCCCTGGCCGTACGTGCCGGGGTTGTATCGGGACCGAGTGCAGATCGGCGCCAACACGCTGCAATGGGCGCGGGAGGACGGCACGTATGCAGATGTGGCGGCGCTGGCCGGAATTGAGGCGACCGATTGGACCTGGTCGGTGGCCTTTCTCGATGTGGATTTGGACGGGTATGAGGACCTGCTGTGCACGACCGGTCATGGGTTCAACACGCAGGATCAGGATGCCGAGGCTGTGATTCAGTCCCGCGGTCCATGGCCGCGCGAGAAGATCGCCGAAAAACTCCTGCTGTATCCGCGCCTGCCGCAACCCCGCGGTGCGTACCGCAATCGGGGCGATCTCACCTTCGAACTGGTTTCCCAAGCGTGGGGGTTCGATCAGGTGGGATACGCCCAGGGCCTGGCGTTGGCGGATCTGGATGACGATGGCGATCTCGATGCGGTAGTAAATGCGTTGAATGCGCCCGTGGCCATTTATCGGAACGAATCCCCGGCACCTCGTATCCAGGTGCGCTTGGAGGGCCGCGCCCCCAACACGAAGGGCATCGGAGCGCGGGTGACTCTTCGCGGCGGCCGAGTGGAGCAGAGTCAGGAATGGCTGGCGGGCGGACGGTACTTGAGCGGAGACGAGGCGGTCCGGACCTTTGCGGCTCCGGGAACCGGTCTGTTCACGGTGGAAGTGCGTTGGCCCGGGGGAGGACGTTCGGTGGTCGCTTCCATTCCCCCCAATTCGCGGGTGCGGATCTCGGCGCAGGGTGCGTCGGTTGACGCCACTTCGGAATCCACGCCGGTGACGAACCCGTGGTTCGAAGATCAAACGGCGCGATTGGGACAGACGAATCAGCAGGCGGCGTTTGAGGATTTCGCGCGTCAGCCGCTATTGCCCTATCGGCTGAGCACGCTCTCTCCGGGAGTCACGTGGTGGGATACGGAACAGGGTTGTGAGTTGGTGCTCTCCGCGGGAACGACGGGCGTGTTGGAGCGCTGGCGGCGGGTGCCTTCGGGACGGTGGGAACGGGTGGCTTCGTCGGAGCTAGGTCGGGAGGCGACGACGGCTTTGCCTTGGGGACGGGAACTCTTGGTCGGGCGTTCGAGTTATCGCGAGGGCACTTCCCGAGGTGCGACGGTGACCCGCTGGGATGGTTCGTCGGCGGGCATCGAATTGGATTCCAGTGGGGGTCCGCTGGCGCTGGCCGATGTGGATGCCGATGGCGATTTGGATTTGTTCGTCGGCGCTCGCGTTCGCCCGGGTCGGTGGCCGGAGGCGTCGGAATCCCGGATCTGGCGGCAGGAGTCGGGACGCTTCCAGGCGGACGCCACCGGGTTGGCGCTGGGGCAGGTGAGTGGTGCACTCTTCTCGGATTTGGACGACGACGGGGATGCCGATCTGATCACGGCGGCGGATTGGGGAGCGCTGCGAATCCTGCGCAATGAGCGCGGCCAATTTTCGCCGTGGGATCCGACTCTCACCGGAGCCAACGTTGCGGCAGGGACGCGACTCTCTGGTTGGGTGGGACCGTGGACCAGCGTAACGGCGGGAGATTTTGACGGGGATGGCCGGATGGATCTGTTGGCGGGGAACTGGGGGGCCAACGTGCCGTTGGCGGGATCCGGACCGCGAATCTTCCACGGTGAGTTCGGCGTGAGTGATACGGGAGTTTTGCCGGCGGTATGGGATTTCGTGCTCTCGGCGGCGGTGCCTTCGCGACCGCTGAATGCCACGATGCAGATGTTGCCGGATTTGCGCGAACGCATCCCGACGTTTGCGGCCTTTGGTCGCGCCACCGTGCCCGAAGTGCTGGGGCCGGCGGTGACGAAGGCTCAGGAGATCCGAAGCACGTGCTGGCGCTCGGTGCTGCTGTTGAATCGGGGAGAAGCCTGGGAGGCGCGCTGGCTGCCGGGTGAATCGCAGTTCGCGCCGGTGTTTGGAATCGCGGTGGCGGACTGGGATGGCGATGGGCACGAAGACGCGTTTCTGGCGCAGAATCTTTTTGGTCTCGATCCCACGTCGTCGCGCCTCGACGCCGGCCGCGGCGTGATCCTGCGCGGAAACGGCCGGGGCGATCTCGCAGTGGTCCCGGCCGCGATCAGCGGAGTTCGCGTCGAGGGAGAGGGACGGGGATCGGCGGTGGCGGATTTCGATGCCGACGGTCGCGTCGATTTGGCGGTCGCCCAGCATGGCGCGGAGACCCGGCTGTTTCGCAATGCGCTGGCCCGTCCGGGAATTCGCGTTCGCTTGCGGGGACCGGAGGGAAATCCACAGGCCGTCGGTGCCTCCGTGCGCGTGGTGAGTAGCGGCAACCTCGGTCCCCGACGGGAAGTCCGCGCGGGCTCCGGCTACTGGAGTTGTGACAGTGCGGTGCTCGTGCTGGCGCGTCCGTCGGGTCCGGGCCTGGTGGAGTTGGAGGTTCGCTGGCCGAATGGCCCGACCACGCGACATCCGGTGGGCGCGGAGCAGTTGGAGGTGTTGGTTCCTTTCCCGAAGTAGCGTGAGACATTGAATAAGAGGCTCTTCCGAAGCTCGAAACTCCGGAAAGGAGGTAACCCACCACTGTTCCTTACCCGATAAACGGCTTGAATAGATCTTTTGAAAAGGCTAGAAAGGCCTCGTGAAAGTCGCCAGTGTAACCGATTTGAAGAATGGTCTCTCCGCCTACCTCAAGGAAGTGGTTTCCGGGGAGACCGTCCTCGTGATGGATCGGAAGAAGCCGGTCGCGGTTTTCCAACCCATCACCTCGGAGTACGGGGACGAGCGGCTCGCCGGTTTGGTCGCGTCAGGAATCGTGAGTGCACCGGCCGGGCGATTGGACCTGGAGGCCTTCTTCGCTGAGCCGAGAGGCTTGACGCCCAATCCTTCGGGACTCACCGGGGCGCTTCTGGAGGAACGGGAGGGGCGATGATCTTCTGGGATAGTTCCGCGTTAACTCCGCTCCTCATTACGGAGGCTGAATCGGAACTACGTGAATCGCAGTTGAAGGCCGACCCGCGGATGCTCGTTTGGTATGGCACCCGCGCCGAGATCGAATCCGCTCTGGCCCGCAGAAAACGCGAAGGTTTCCTCGACCCGGGTGCTGAAAGCACCGCGCGAAAGCGACTTGCTTGGCTCGAAGAGGCGTGGGCGGAGGTGGCGCCGTCAAGGCAGGTTCGCGACCGTTCCCTCCGACTCCTCCGCATCCATCCACTCCGCGCTGCCGATGCGTTTCAGTTGGCGGCAGCTCTCGTGGCCTGCGGCGATAATCCGGACGGCTGGGACTTTCGCACCGCTGATCTCCGGCTGCGAACTGCCGCCGCACTGGAAGGCTTCAAGGCGACGTGAATCAAAGGGGACTCGTGAAGGACGCGTTGGTCGCCCGGGCGTGCTTCGTCGGACGCGAGTGAGTGGGGGGAGTCAAGCTCCGCTGGGGTGGCGGGGCGCGGATTCGCCCCGCCACCGGTGTTTGTAGGGGTTGGCAGAAGAAGGATTTAGCCGCCGGGTCCGAACGGGAAGGCCCCTTCCGGAGCACAGGCGGACGGGAACTCCAGCGGGGGACGAGTTGGGACGGTCGGGCGAAAGCGCGCCGGCCGACGTCGGGCAGGCTTGTAACTGCGGCGCAGCGGCAAATAGGCGCGAAACCGCAGGACGGGCTGGTTCATGGAATGTTCCTGGGATGAGCCCGTGAAGATCAACGGGCGGGGTGAAGAAATGTTAGGTGGCGAGAAACAAGTCCCACGCGGGAACTTGATGCGGATTGCGAATCAAGACCGTTGCCGGCAATTCCGGCGGCGGCTGCGGCGGACGCTTCAGCTGGAGACCCGCCTCGTGCGGCAGTCGGTTGCCCTTGCGGGTGTTCACGTCGCGGGCGGACCACACCAGGTTCTCCCAAGTGTTGGGACCGCCTCGGGAGCGCGGAATCACGTGATCCAGGCTGCCTTCCGCCGGGCCGAGCAGGCGACCGGTGTACTGGCAGCGAAATCCGTCGCGCTCTCGAATGGAACGCGCGTTGAGCGGGGGCCGCCGCTTCGGAACCCGACCGAAGTTCACGGCAATGACCACCGTGGGAACCCGGACGGGTCCACGCACCGTCGCCACCGCACGGTCTTCCGGACGGATGGGCAGGTGCAGCCACTCGGACCAACGGACCGGCCGGAGTTGGCTGGGCGTGATGTCGAGGGCGGTGGCCGAACCCGCGGCCAGCTGACAAAAAGCTTCGGCGGGCGTGCGGGTGTCGATGGCTTGCCAGTGCCGGTTCAAGACCAGCACCACATTCAGATTCAGCAGGGAGTCCATGGTGGAGAGGAGGTCAGGGGTGGAGGTGAAGTGCCGTCGGGAGGATTCGAACCTCCAACCTTCCCGTTCTGAGCGGGACGCCTCTGCCAGTTGGGCTACGGCGGCAAGAAATGGGTGAAACTGGATTTTGGCCTTTGCCCGGTCGGGAACTCCCGATAACGAAGGCCCGCGGGCGATGCTCCAAGCCGGCAATGCCGACCTGTTCGTCGTTGCCTCTCCGGGGTTACCCCGGGGGATCTCGTTAATGCCTCGTCCCAGCGCGCGAGCGTAATTCCGCTTCACGGAAATCTGCTCCCGCCCGACTCGTCGCGTTGGAGCATCGTCCCGCTTCGGAATCAGATGACACCCACGGAAGAGCGTTGGATTGCGAGTCTGGCGAAGATGGCGCTGGCCGGTGAATGGGAGGCGGCGGCGTTGCTCGAACGCGGCCAAGTCTGGCTTGGGTCACGGCCTCGTTGGTGGCTCCGTCTGGTGCATCGGTTGCTACGCCAGTTTGGCCCGGGAACTCGACCCCGGCTGAGCCGCGTGGAGTCGTTTCTTCGACGCGATCCCTGGCTGAGAAAAGTGCTCCTCAAGGGCGACTTGAAAGGGGACGCGAATCCACCCGAACCGGTCCAGTGCGCGGCCCGTGGACGGCCTGCCACGTGGAAGCTGCCCTCCTTCACGCGGCCGGTAGAACTCGCTTCCTGGCTGAGGGTGTCCGTGGGTGAGTTGGAATGGTTGGCCGATGCCCAGGGTTGGCGGAGCGGGGAGGCGTGCGAACGCCTGGGGCACTATCACTACCGCTGGCTCCGGAAGCGGGACGGATCGGCGCGCCTCATCGAATCGCCGAAGCAGCATCTCAAATTGATTCAGCGCGGCCTTCTCGACGCCGTGGTCTCGGCCATTCCGGCCCACGAAAGCGCCCATGGGTTTCAGCCGGGCCGTTCCACGCTGACGCACGTGGGTCCGCACATTGGCCGGGAGGTCGTACTGAAGTATGACCTGCGGGACTTCTTTACGCGGGTCACCCGGCCTCGCGTGCAAGCGGTGTTTCGCACGGCCGGATATCCTGAGGCGGTGGCGGCGCTCTTGGCGGCGTTGTGCACGCATCGGACACCGGCTCGAATCTGGCGGCAGTTTCCGGGATTTGAAACGGATCCGCTGATTCGGGCGCGTGCCCGGAACTGGCAGTGCCCGCATCTGCCGCAAGGGGCGCCCACGTCGCCGGCTCTGGCGAACTTGGTGGCGTACCGACTGGACTGCCGCCTGGCGGGGTTGGCCAAGGCGGCGGGGGCGTCCTACACGCGGTATGCGGATGACTTGTTGTTCTCCGGCGGGTCCGAGTTGGCCCGGGGTGCCGAACGCTTCGGCATCATGGTGGGTGCCATTGCGCTGGAGGAAGGATTCGAACTCAACACCCGGAAGACCAGAGTCCTGCGCCGCGGCGTTGCCCAACGGGCGGTGGGCTTGGTGCTAAACGACCGGATCAACGTGCCGCGGGCGGAATACGATCGGCTCAAGGCGATCCTGCATCACTGCGTCCGTCAGGGGCCGGCGGGTCAGAATCGGGAAGGCGTTCCCGATTTTGCCGCACACTTGGCCGGCCGGGTGGCGTACGTGACACAGACGAATCCCCAGCGAGGCGCTCGTTTGCAACAGTGGTTGGACCAGATCGACTGGTCGCGGTCGTCCGAGTCCGCGGCGGCGACCTGAACCAGAACCACTCCTACCGCGAATGGACGCAAATGGACGCCAATAGAAGAGGCAGTGGGGGCCACCGATGAATGAGAGACCACAGTCCTTGGCTATTCGCGTGAACTCGCGTCTATTCGCGGTTCCCGTTGCCTGACGGGAGCGCAGCGTACGCTGGGTCTAAAGGTGGTGGCGGGAGGTGGAATCGAACCACCGGGACCTGGCTTATGAGGCCTGGTTTGGAACCGTCCATTCCCGCAGTGAACGTGGGTTGGCCAATGGGACTTGCACCCATACTGCCGCGTCCACAACGCGGAGTGCTGCTCTTACACTATGGTCAACAATCCGGAAAACTGTTCCCGGGGCGACCTCCTGCGCCGAGGAGCGGAGCCGGAACCTTGGGTTCAGGGCTTCGCCACCGGCTCCCGACCGCGGTCTGGACGGACCAGCGCGGTCGACATTTTTCAGGGGTGCCACGGGAGTTCCACAACCGTGGAAAATCGAAGGAAGGAAACGAAAAGGAGAAGGGCCAGGAACGTCACGCGCTCCTGGCCCATGGGGGAAAAGAACAAACACCGTCGCAGGTCGTTATCGCTGCGGCCACAGGTCTTTCGCGGTGGACGTTTCGGTGTTTGGGGCACACCTCCTCCGAAGCCCTTCGTCTGTAAAAACGGGGAATACTGCTCTCGGCCCAAAAGCCGAGTTAAGCGTCGGTAACAGCCGTCTCATACGGCGTCGCCGAAATATTTCATGGATGCTCTGATATCGTTTCTTCCGTTACTGCCGTCGTGATGGATTCAAAAACTGCCAACAAAAAACCCTGTCTGCACCGGGCAGACAGGGTTTTCAGGATCGTTGGAACGATTCTTTTACCTGTGTGCCTCCTGCGAGTTATCGAGCATTTCTGCCCGAATTGAGCGAGGGACTCCGGAACATTCGGTCCGGGGTGTGCCTTGATGGACCGGTTTCCCACTCCACGGCGATCCCACCCGCTGGTCAGCGGGCGACAGGCCGTAAACTATGTGAGAGATAAGGTTCATCGAATGCGCTGTGTTTATATGAAGAGCAGATGAGTCGGGCAATGGATTTCTTTAAAAATGTTTGGGAGACCCGAGGGGAGCTCGTCCAAGGGCCGTGCAGACTGACCGCGAATGGACGCGAATGAACGCCAATGGAAGAAGCGATGGATCAGCCGAAGTCGTGGGAGGCCGATGCCGCCAGAGGTCCGTAGTCGAGGCGTTCGATGCGCCGGGCTTTCACGTGAATCGTGCCCTCGCGATTCTGCACGTCGCCCTCAATCATCAGGAATGGTTCCTGGGTGATGGTCAGTCGCTCTTGTTCGAACAAGTCCGAGGAAACGATCGCGTTGGTAATGCCGGTTTCGTCTTCCAGACTCACGAAGCAGATGCCCTTGGCGGTGCCGGGACGCTGACGGCAGATGACTTGGCCGCCCACTCGCACGCACTCGCGATCCCGGGCTAAGGTCAGATCGGTGGCCCGCCACAAATCAGGGAATCGATCCCGGACCAAGGCCATCGGATGCGGCCCGGTGGAGAGTCGCAAGCTGCCGTAGTCGGCGTTGAGCCGCTCGAACGGCGACATCGGCGCGAGTGGGGCGGGGGCCGTCGTCGTGGTGGTCGGTGCGGAATCGAGCAGATCGTCGAAGTGGCGTCGTTCCGCTTCCCAGAGCGCGGCGCGACGATGCGGACTAAAGGCGCGGAAGGCTCCAATCGACGCCAGACGACGCAGTTCTTCCTGACGTAGTCGGGTGCGGCGTTTGAAATCCTCCAGCGAGCGAAACGGGGCTCGCTCCCGCTCGGAAATCAGTTGGGCCACGGCTTCGCGGCGCAGGCCTTCGACCTGACGGAAGCCAAGGCGCAAAGAGCTGTCGGCTTCGAGCTGGCAGTCCCAATCCGATTGGACGGCGCAGACGGGACGCACCGGGACGCCGTGGGCTTTGGCGTCTCGGATCAACGTGGCGGGCGAATAGAAGCCCATCGGCTGATTGTTCAGCAGGGCGCAGAAAAACTCCGGAGCGCGATGGGCTTTGAGATACGAGCTGGCGTAGGCGAGGTGGGCGAAGCTGATCGCATGGGATTCGGGAAATCCATACAGCGCGAACGATCCCACCGCGCCCACGATCTGTTCCGCCACGGCGTCGGAGACACCGCTGCGGGCCATGGCGGCGCGGAGCTTGGCGGTGGCGCGGGCCATCTTTTCGTCGGACCGATGAAAGCTGAGGGCCCGGCGCAGTTCCTCGGCTTCGGAACCGCTGAAGTTCGCCATGACCATCGCCATCGCGAGCATCTGTTCCTGAAACAGCGGAACCCCCAGCGTGCGTTCTAAAATCGGTTTGAGTCGCTCTTCGCCGCCGAAGTAGGTGACCGGTTCCTCGCCATTGCGCCGAGCGAGGAACGGGTGTGCCAGTCCGCCTTGAATGGGTCCCGGTCGGATGATCGCCACTTCAATCACCAGATCGTAGAACTTGGCCGGCTTCATTCGCGGCAGGGTGGCCATCTGCGCCCGGCTCTCGATCTGGAACACGCCGATGGTGTCGGCGCGGCGAATCATCTCGTACGTTTGCGGATCGTTCTCCGGAAGATTCGCGAGGTCCACCGGGCGTTGGCGCAACTCACAGAGGCGGACCATTTCCTGCAAGGCGGCCATCATGCCGAGGCCGAGCAGATCAATCTTGATGATGCCCAGGTCTTCGCAGTCGTCCTTGTCCCATTGGGCGACGACCCGACCCGGCATGGCGGCGTTCTCGAGCGGCACGAAGCGGTGCAGTTGATCCTGACAAATGATCATGCCGCCGGAGTGCTGACCCAAGTGACGGGGCAATCCGCTGATCTGCTGGTACAGCGACACGAAGGCGGGAGCTCGTGGATGCGCTGCGGGAAGTCCGGAACGTTCCAGCTGGCCTATGAGTTCCAGCGTGTGCGGGAAGTCTCCACTGGCGAAGAGCGCGCTGAAGCGGTCCAGCAAATCGACGGGCAACCCCAGCACCTTGCCGATCTCCCGGGCGGTACTGCGGCCGCGGTACGTGCTGACGGCCCCGGTCATCGCCGCGCCGTGCGGGCCGTAACGCCGGTACACTTCCTGAATGACTTGTTCCCGGCGATCACCGCTGGGCAGGTCGATGTCGATGTCCGGCCAACCCTTGCGGGATTCGCTGAGAAAACGTTCGAACAACACTTCGAAGCGGACGGGATCGACGGCGGTGATCCCGAGGCAAAAGCAGACCGCGCTGTTCGCCGCGCTGCCGCGTCCCTGGGCCAGGATGTCGTGTTCGCGGCAGTACCGGACCAGGTCCGCGACGATCAGGAAATAGCCGGCGAACCCCAGCTTCTGGATCAGCGCCAGTTCCTTGACCAGCAGGCGGGAAACTTTGTCCGGAATCTTCGGTCCGTAGCGTTGGTGGGCGCCGCGGTAGGTCCATTCCTTCAGCACCCCTTCCATGGTTTCGCCTGGGCCGACGGGAAATTTGGGAAACTCGTAGCCGAGGTCACTGAGTTCGAAACGCAGACGCTCGGACAGTCGGACCGTGTGCCGCAGCGCTTCGGGGAGATCGGCGAAGAGCGCGGTCATTTGGGCCGGCGACTTCAGGTGGCGCTCGGCGTTAACACTGAGCAACCGGCCGGCACCATCCAGCGTGGTGTGGTGGCGCAGACACGTGAACACGTCGCTGACCTGACGTCCCTCCGGAGCGGCGTAGCTGACGCCGTTGGTGGCGAGAAGGGGCAGTCGGCGGGATTGCGCGAGGTCTGTCAGAGCCTGGTTGATCCGCTCTTCGCCGCGCTGATGATGCCGCTGAAGCTCCACGAACACCTGTTCCGCTCCGAACGTTTGTTGCAGCCGATCCAACGTGGAGGCGGCCTGTTCGCGGCCGGCGGGGGCGGTTCGGGCTCCGAGCAGGCTGCGGCGCAAGGGGCCTTCTTCGTCACCGGTCAGCGCGATCAGGCCGGCGGAGAATTCCGGCAACTCCTCCCAACGCACCACGCCTTCGCCCTTGGGAGCGCGCAGATGCGCCCGGGTGAGCAGGCGGCAGAGGTTTTGGTAACCGGTGCGATTCTCGACCAGGACAGGCAGTACGCCGCCGTCGTCCAGGACCAGTTCCGCGCCGAAGATCGGATGGAGCCCGGCATCCCGCGCGGCGCTGGAGAAGCGGGGCGCGCCGTACACGCCCATTCGATCCAGCAGGGCGAGCGCGGGAAGTTCCAGCGAAGTCGCGCGTTCCGCCAGCGTGCTCGGCTGGGAACCTCCGCGCAAGAAGCTGAACGCACTGCGGGCGTGAAGTTCGACGTAGGAGGACACGGGGCGGGATCCGGCGCGACGGGTCAATCCCCGAGACCTTCGAGCGTCCACTGCTGGGCTCGTTTAACCAGGCGGACCACGTCACCCCGTTCGGTTTCCACGTCCCATTCTTCGGCGGACCAACCGGACTCCCACCAGCCACCCGAGGCTCGAAGCGGACCCACGGCCCGGCGGATTCGGCCGGAGATACCGGCACTGGAGAGAGATACGGGTTGCTCAGTGGCCGGAGTATTCACAGGAGGGAGAGCGGCGGGCGGCGGAGGCGGAACCGGCGCAGGAGTTTCCTTTTGGAACACGGGTGAGAGCATGGCGGCGATCTGCTCCGAACTCAGCTGCGGCGTGGGTCGGTGGGTTCCGAAAAGAGCCGAGGCAGCGGACGGTGCGGTGGGGTGGGGGGACGTCAGCCGCACTTCGACGCGCACGGCGCGGGCAGGCCGCAGACGCCGCAGCGGGGTGACGGAGTGCAGCCACGCGCCGGCTTCGGGAGCGGGGACGGGCGCGTTCTCGAAATCGGGCGGAACCATCCGGAAGGCATCGGGTCGGTGGGAATTTTCCCGGAGTGGCGAGCCGACGCGGTCGGATCCGACCAAGGCGCTGAGTCGAGCCAAGGTTTCCTGGAACTGATGCGGATCCCGCACCGCGGCTTCGAACAGGCTGAACTGACGCTGCCGAGGCCGGGTGGGTTCGGCGGACAATCCCACGCCCACCACCGGAGCATCGGTGCGAACCGATTCCAGATGCGTTTGCAGCGTGCGGAAGAGCGCCTCGGGTTGGCGGGTGGGCTCGGGCAACCGCAAGCGGTGCTCCTTGGCTTCCCCGGATTCCAGCCGTAGCCGCAGCGTGAGATGTTCCGCTGCGAGTCCCAGGGCTTCGAGGCGCTGGCCGAAGGAATCCACGAAGCGCCGAAGGAGAAACAGCAGTGGTTCCAGGGTCTCCACGTCATGTTCGAAATCCCAAGATTCCTCGAAGCGTTCGGCCGGCCGGATCAGGTGCAGCGGGCGCAGGGCGGTGGTGGACGCCGCGGCGAACAGGGCCAGCGCTTCCAGCCCGAGCCGATCGGACAGCTCGGCCTGACCCAACGCCAGGAATTCCCCCACCGTGCGAACGCCCCACTGCTGAAGAATTGTCGCGACGTGCGGAGTGGGCTCCAGAGCGGCCACCGGCAGACTCGCGACAAACTCCCCGGCGTGGCCCACCACATGCACATCGCCCGACCACAAGGCGGCATGCCGGGCCAGATTGGGAGTGGCGCCGATGCCCACCTGCACGCGCAGTCCCAGGGTTTGTACCGCCTGTTGCAGACGTTTTCCCCAATTCGGCAGAGCGGAGGTGTGGGCGGCTTCGACGAGTCCGCGCAAATCAAGGGTGATCAGTCCCGGGCCGGTGGTTTCCAGATTGGGGGAGAATCCAAAGGCCACCTGGACCACGGCGTCGGTGGCGGCGGCTTCCTGCGCTGGCGACCGATGACGCAGGGCCACCTCGCGACATCGGGCTAGTGCCTGCGGAGGATTCAGGCCGTCCACCACCCCGGCGGTCCGAGCGGCCGGCGTGGCGGTGAGGACCCGCGGAACGTTGGCGGAGGGATCGACCAAGGCGATCGGCCGCGACCACGCGTCGGGTTCGTGGCGCAGGGCGGCCTGCAGCAGGAAATCCGGGAGATACAGAACGGCGAACATGGTGGTGTTACCCCACGGCTTCCTGCGCGGCCCCTCCGGCGGCGGCGGTCGAGCGCAACAGTTCAAACGACAGGGTCTGGGCCGTGACGTCCGGTCCGGCCTGGAGCGTCGCCAGATTCAACCGATTGGCCATCCGGACCCGGCAGGCGGCCCCGGAGACCAGGGGCAGCGGCGTGAGGACCAGGGCGGTGGTGCCCTGATGTTCCGTGAGCCGATGGAACCGGTGCCAGAGACTGGAGGAAATGCGGCGTAATTCGGCGACGGGACACAGCTTCAGGTCGATGACCACCCGGGACAGATTGCGGTCGCGCAGGAGAATGTCGGCGGCCTTCAGCGCTTCGTCGGCACTGCGGCTGCGGACCCAGAGCAAGCGGGCCAATACCGCGGGTTCGAGGGCGTCCACGTCCAGGCTGTCGGCACCATCGGCGAGGGCGAGGAACTGGCCTTCCTGAGCGGTCTGACGAATCCAGGCATGGAGGACCTGGGCGCTACCGGACCCGGGTCCGTCGCCGACCAGTTCCGAGACTTCCCCGCGGGGCCAGCCGCCGCCGAGTTGGGAATCCAGAGCGGGCAAGCCGGTGGCCAGCACGTCCCGTTGGGGCGTGGCGCGGGGTCGGACTGCCGCTCCAAACCGTTCAGCCAGGAGGCGGCGCAGATCCACGATGTTGCTGGCGTCGGGCATGGCAGGAGCAGACCGGGGGATCAGCGTATGCCTCTCCCGTCCGGAGGAAACCGGAAAGTCAGGCGCACGCTACGGGCAGGGGTGGGACAAGGGCGGTCTGGGTTGGTCTGAGTTGAGAGTTGAAAGTTGAAAGTTGAGAGACCGGAAAGCGGGAAGGACGTCGCGAAGCGTTTGGAGTGCGGCAGCCCTCTAGCCCTCTGCCGCTTTGGAGCGGGTAGGGCGACGCTCTGCGGAGCCGTTCGTGTGTGGAGTAGTGACGCGTGATTCGCCGAACGACCAGGAAGTCGCGCGTCGAGGGCGGGTGGAGGTTGGAATTACCTCTGCACTCGGCAGGGTCGCCCCGATTTCACCCATTGGCCACTGCGGGCGCAGAACCTGCTTGGTGAGGCAGTCGAAACCGCGAATGAAAGCCAATTCACGCGCAGGGAGGGAATCCCCGGCCATCACGACGGCGTGGAGCAACGCTGGGGTGCAACCTAAATTTCGCACTCTTCAGGCCTGGACCCGTTGGGAAGTCTTGGCCATCGGGGCCGGGATGGCGGTGTTGGCGGCGATGATCCTGCCCCGTCTGGCCCGCACCAAACAGGGAGTTGAAGGGTCAGAATGCCGCAACAACCTAAAGAATGTTGGGCTGGCCCATCAGATTTTTGCCTTCGATAACGCCCGCCATTTTCCGATGTCATTGCCCGTGGCAGAGGGAGGCTCCCGGGACTGGCTGGTCCAGGACGTGCCCCAACTCTGGCGACATTTCCTGGTGTTGAGCAATGAGCTGAGCACCCCACGGATTCTGCATTGTCCCCAAGATCGTCAACATCAGACGGCCGCGCGGTTTACCGTCGCTCCGCAGGCTCCAACCGAACCGATCTTCGCCGGAGATTCGTTCCTCAGTTACTTCCTCGCTCTCGAAGCCCGACCGGGCGACCCCGCCTCAGTCTTGTCCGGCGATCGCAATGTGTCCTTGTTGGGATTTGGACTGGGTTCCGGACGGAATCGGCTCCCGGCCCAGGCCCAACCCGGTTTCACTCTGGAACTTCATCAGGGCCTCGGAAATCGGGTGTTCGGTGACCATCACGTGGAACGGGCGGTCCTCCCCAAAGGCCAGAGCGGTTCGGGTCCCACCGGGCCGGTACTTTCTTCGGGAACTCACGTGTGGATTTTACCGTGAGGACTGAATTGGTAGCGGGAGTCCGGTGGCTGCTCAGTTTGGATCCCGCGCCGACGGTAACGACGTCATGCGGCTGTCTCGACGTGCAATTATAGCGTCCGACCTAGTGGCGGCCGGGGTGGAGCCGGTGATTCAGGGCGGAGTAGGCGGCGCCGATCAGGCCGGCATCGAGTCCGGTTTCGGCGCGGAGAATCGGCAGGTCGCGGTGGACGTCGGACCAGATGTGCCGGCGGGTGGCCTCCAGAAATTCGGTCCAGTAGGGGCCTTGGGATAATCCTAAGCCGCCGCCCACAATCACCGCTTCGGGATCCAGGACGTTGACCAGCAGCGCGACGGACGCGTGCAGGGCTTCGCCAGCGGATTTCACCACGGCCTGCGCTGCGACATCCCCGGCCGCGGCGGCGGACAGGACGTCCTGTCCCGAGGTGGCGCCGCCGGGCCGGTGCTGATTGTACCGAGCCACCAACGCCGGACCGGACGCCAGTTCCTCCAGGGTTCGTCGGGTGGTTTGGCCGCAGTGTTCGCAGGGGACGCTGAGCGGACTGCTGGCCATGGTGCCGGTGGCGCCCCGGGCGCCAACGTAGGGTTGTCCCTCAAGCACCAGACACGACGCAATGCCGGTCCCCACCGTGACGTACAGGAACGAGCGGAAGGGTCGGCCGGCACCAAAGCACGCTTCGGCCCGGGCGGCGGCGCGGACGTCGGCCTCCACGGTGACGGAGCCGAGAAAGCCCAGGGCGGTCTGGACGTCGTGCTGCTTCCAGGGGAGGCAATTCGCGCTGAGAATCTCGCCGGAGGGAGCGACCAGTTCGCACAGGCCCAGACCGGTTCCCGCCAGGGCCGACGCCGGGATCCCGGCTTCGCGAAGGAGCTCCTGACTTAGTTGCGCCAGTTCGGTCAGAACGGCGGCTCCGCCGCGGCCGGGGTGGGTGGGGATCTGACGCCGCAACTCGACTCGGGCGGAAGGAAAGTGGACGAGGCCGGCGGCAATCTTGGTGCCGCCGACATCCAATCCCAGGGTGAGCAAGCCGTCGGACACGGGAAGGCGGGGAGGGTTACGATCCGGCGGCGGCGCGGTCGAGGAAGAGGTGAACCTCCGGATGAGACTGGAGGAAGGACGCCGGGCAGGCGGAGGAAATCGGTCCCCGGGTCATCGCGCGAACCGCCGCCGTTTTGTGCGATCCGTAGGCCAGGATGATGACCCGCCGGGCTGCGAGCACGGTCTTCAAGCCCACGGTGACGCCTTGGTTCGGAGCATAGTGTCCGCCGAACCAAAGTCGGTTGGCTTCCACCGAGATGGATTCCAGGTCGAGCACCCGACCCACGGAATCCGGTGCGCTGCCCGGCTCGTTGAAGCCCAGATGCCCGTTTTGGCCCAGGCCCAGCACGATCGCATCGAGGCCGCCGGCGGCTTCAATCCGGCGTTCCTGCGCCTGCACGCTGGCGAGGGCGTCCTCGGGAAGGGAACTGATGGTGAAGAATTGATCCGGCTGGAGATTCCAGGCCTCGGCCACCGTTCGCCGCAGCAGATTGGCGCAGTT
The DNA here is from genome assembly GCA_017309115.1 of Verrucomicrobiota bacterium. Lineage (GTDB taxonomy): Bacteria > Verrucomicrobiota > Verrucomicrobiia > Limisphaerales > UBA9464 > UBA9464. Next base: position 163,405 of record JAFLEF010000009.1, read on the forward strand.
GCGGGGTTCTTCGAGAGGAACCCCGACGTACTCATCGAGCGCGAAGACCCGGAGCTGCGGCAGCGCCAGCTTGCGCAGGGCGATGCGCTGATAGAGATCGAGCGGACTGTTGCCGGCGGCCACCATCAGCGTGCGGACCCGACCCGAGGACAGCCAGCCAGCCAGCAGGCTCTCGGCGGCCTCGTTGGCGGGATCGGCGGTGGCGTGGAGAGAGAGGTTCATGGAGTGGCGAGCCCGTCGGCGAGGGCGCGAATGTAGGCGGCATTACAACCACAGCAGCCGCCGAGGTAACCGATTCCCTCGGCCCGGGCAACGCGACCGAATTCGAGGAACTCCTTGCGGGAAACTTGAATCGTTTCCAGGTCATCCGGGAACGCGGGCTGACGCGTGAAGCAATGGCAGGTGTCGGTGGTGCGAAACGCGGCGGGTTGGGCGGCGAGGGGGACGGGCGAAGCGGCGCGCATTTCCCGGAGCAACGGCAGCATGCGGGAGGGTTCCTGTTCGCAGTTGGCCCCCACGGCCAGGGCGCCTTCGTCGGCCATGACCCGGGCGCATTCGGCGGGAGTGAAGCCATCCGTGCACTGCGTGATCAGCGGTCGGAAACTCATGGTGGCAATCGCCGGCAGTCCGGCTTCGGCGGCGCACTTCAGGGCCACCTTCATTTCGGCCAGATGAAAGAAGGTTTCGAGCAACAGAAAATCGACTCCGGCGTCTTTGAGCAGACGAATCTGTTCCGCCAGGTGATCCCGGGAACGGTCCAGTGAAGCCATGCCTTCGCGTTCGGTCAGTTGGGTGCGAGAAACGCTGCCAGCCACCAGGGCCCGATCCCCGGCGACGTCCCGGGCGAGGCGGACGGCGGCGGCGTTGATACGTTCGGTTTCGGTGCCGTAGCCGGCCCGGTTGAGCTTTTCCCGAGTGCCGAAAAAGGTCAGGGCCTGCAGCACCTGGGAGCCGGCTCCGAGGAACTCGCGGTGAAGTTCCCGCAGGGCTTCAGGTTGCTCGATCGCGACCTCGGGGGTGAACTGACCGCTGCCGCGGCCGGTGCCGACTTTTTCCCGGCGCGATCCGCTGTCCACGTAGCCGCGCCGTTCGAGTTCAATCAGGTAGCCGCCGTCTCCCAGGAGGACGCCGTCTTTCAGGAGTTGTTGAATGGAGTTCATAACCAAGGGGGAAAATCAGGAAGTGGAGGTCGGGGTGGGGGTCGGAGAGGTCGGAGATTCGAGCGCCAGGGCCGCGACGGCCAGCAGGGCCAAGGTGAGTCCGCCGAGTTCGCGGGGTCCGGGCCGTTCGTTAAAGGCCAGGTAGGCGATGGGCAGACTGATGAGCGGGTAGAGTCCGGCGAGCGGGGCGATGACCGAGGCTTTGCCGTTGCGGGCGAACGCGAACAGGAGCGCGAAGTTGCCGAGCGCAAAGGCAAAGCCGAGCAGGAGAACCAGCAGCCAGGTCTGCGCGCTTTTGCCGGTGGGCCAGGGATCCTGGAAAACGAGCACGCCGGCCACCGGGACGAAGGACAGCAGGAACCAAAGCGTCGCCTCCTCGCCGGAGATGTTCTGGGTCGACAGCTTCTGCAAGAGCGCGGCCACGCCCCACAGGCCGATCGGGACCAGGGCCAGCAACAACCAGGGGGACAGGTAGCCCTCCTGGGACGGGACATTGAAGAGGTAGATGGCGGCCAACGAAAGAGCGACGCCGGTTTGTTGGATGCGATTGAGGCGTTCGCGCAGAAACACCACAGCCAGCAGCACCGTCACCAGGGGATACAACGCCGTGAGCGGGACCACCGTGGCGGCGCGGGCGCCGCGGCTGAGGGCGTCGTAATAGGCCAGATTTCCCAGGCTGGTGAGAACTCCGGCGGCCAGGGCCCAGAGAATTCCCCGGGAGCGGCGGCCGGTGACCGTCCAATTGCGGGAGACCGCGAGCATTCCGATCACCGGGATTAGACCCAGGGTGGAAAATGCCTGCTGCTGGGAGGCCGTGAGGGCTTCGCCAATCAGGCGGGCGAGGATGGCCCAGACTCCCCAGCAGAGAATCGCGACCCAGGTCCAGATGAGCCACGGTTGCATCATGCGAGCGGGAGGCAGGCGTGCGCCCGTCGGGAAAAAGGAAAGCCTGCGCAAGACGTGTCGTCAGGGGTGGGGACCTCGAATCGACACATCCAAGCACCCGTGGGAGAGAGCGGGTGTGCGCAGGCAAAAGGGGAACGGCGAAGACGGAGCGGCTGTGAAGAGCGGGTGGACATGGCTCAGTGTTCGCGGGTGCGGTCGTGTTGACGATGCGCCGCTTCGAGTTGGGGCGCCGAAAAGGACAGCGGATGAAAACTGCTTTGGAGCGCGAGCGTTCGACCTTCCTGCACTGATTGCCGGGCACGTTCGATCAACTCGAGCACGTGCAGGGCGTGCTCCGGGGGCAGGGCGGGAGAACGACCCGACATCAGGGCCTCCACCAAATCCCGCAGTCCATCGGTCCAGGGCCAGTCGGGATGCGTCTCGCCGAACACCTGCCAGCATCCGGCGGAGTTTTGCCACAGTTCATAGCCCTGCGGATCCCAATCATCGCCGAGCATCTGGAGCGTTCCCTCCGTTCCGTAAAGCTCCACCGCCGGGCCGCGGGATTGTTGCAGCGTGAACCCGGTGGTGACGGTGGCGAGGGTTCCGTTGGCGAACTCCACCAGGACCTGGGCGTTGTCCTCGGCTTCGACCCGAATCGTGCGTCCCTGAATCTCCCGTTCCGGAATCGCCACCCCCGCCAGCGCGGTGACCCGGCGCGCCGGGCCAAGCAATCCGGTGAGGGTGGTGAAGCAGTAGATGCCCAGGTCGAGCAGACACCCGCCGCCGGGCTGATAAAACCACTCGTTCCACCATGGACCCGACCAGCCGTAGCGGGCGCGGGCGAGACACGGTCGGCCAATGTCGCCCCGGGCCAGTCGGGCGCCCAAGATTTGGAAGGTGGGGCTCAGCGGGGTGAACGGGGCGGCGACCAGGTGCCGTCCGCGTTGCCGCGCCAGGTCCTGTAGGGCGCAGGCTTCCGACCAGTCGGTGGCCAGGGGTTTCTCCACCAGCACATGCTTGCCGGCTTCCAGCGCCGCCCGAACGAGTGGTCCGTGCGAAGGCATGGACGTCAGCACCACCACCAGTTCGGAGTCGCCGGCCAGAAGCGTCGTCGCGTCGGTCGTGAAGGGAACTTCGCCGAACAGATTGCGGACCGAATCCCGCTGATGTTCCCGCGCGCAGATGCCCTGGACCGTAAGCAATCCGCGCTGCTCCAGACGGGAGATCAGGGGATGATACGCCCCCAGCACATTGCCCCCGCCGATGAGGCCGAGGCGCACGGGTGTGGAGCGGGACGTCATGGATCAGAGTCCGTCGGTGAGTCCAGCGGCGGCGAGCACGTGCGGGGGAATCTCCGGAAGAGAGCGCACGCGCAGGCGTCGGAAGTAGGTTTCGGCGCCTTCGCTCTGGAGTTGCAGGAGTCCGCGAGTGACCGGTTCCTCACGTCCGTCCACCCGACGCCGGGCGTGGGTGAGGGCGAGGTTGACCTGACCGTTGAGGAAGTGGACGGCGGTCTGGCCGACGCACATCAGTTCCACCGTGTTCCATTGGCCGCGGGGGAACTCGCGATCGGCGGAGTTGAGAATGCCCGCTGAGACGCCCCGGTACCAGCGGCCCTGAGGATCGAAGCGGATGGCCTGGTCGGCATAGCGGCGCTGAGGTACCGGAATGTCCTGACCCCGAATGTCCACCACGATGCGTTGTCCGTGGATCCCGGGAACGCTCCAAAAATCACCGGTCTCGCCGCCTTCGAGCAGGCCGAGTTCCAGCGACTCGATCCAGCCGGTCTCGGGATTCGGATCCGGCAGGCCATGATAGAGGAGTCCGCTGTCGCGGGGTTCGGTCAGGCGGGGAGGAAAGCGGAGTTCGCCCCACTTGAACTGGAGTTCCAGATGATAGTTCCCGAACTCCTCGGTCGTGCGCAGACCGCCCAGACCTTCCCCGGACACGCGAATGGCAGCCTCGCCGTCGGTCTCAACCACCTGGAAGACACTTCGGGGATCGCGGGTGTCGGCCTGTCCGGGAGGATGGCCGAGGTCAATGACCCAACCGGAGAGGTCGCGTCGATTGAACAGGCTTCGCCAGGGGCCGGGTCGGGTGGAGGTCGTCTGGCATCCGGCGAGCAGTGGCAGCGTGGCGAGGGCGCCCAGGAAGTGCCGACGCGAAGGGAGGAACGGAGACGTCGGAGGGCGGGTCATGGCGGGAGATCCTTGAGTCGGAGTTGGCGAAAGCGAACGGTTTTCCCGTCGTCGTAGTTTTGCAGACCGATGAATCCCGCGGCGCTGCGTTGGTCGGGATCGGTCCAGGTGGTGACCACTTCGCCATTGATGCGAACGGTGTAGTGGTGTCCGACGGCGACGATCTCGAGGGTGTTCCATTCGCCAGCCGGTTTGGTGTTGGCTCGCAGCGAGGCTTGGAACGGATAAATCGAGCCGGTCCGCCAGGTGGGATTCTCGGGAGCGGGTTCCGGATCCCCGATTTCCACTTCGTGACCCTGCTTCACCGCATTCCACGGATCGTTGCCGGGATCGGGAAAGCGCAGGAAGACCCCGGTGTCGGCGCCGGTTTGTTCCTGCACGAACTCGGCGCGCAGAATGAAGTTGGTGAACATTCGTCCGGAGAACCACCAGAGACCCATGCCGCCCTGCGGGGTGGCGACGCCCTGGGAGACGGTGAAGCTTCCGGGACCACATTGTTTCCAACCCGGCAGTTCCAGCAGCGATATGAAATGGGATTCCTCGGCCGAACTGGACGGGGCGGAAGGGAGTGCACCGCGGGATCCGGATGACGATCCGCACCCTGGGAACAGCAGGGTTCCGAATCCCAACAGGATCCATGGCAGAAGAAAACGCATGGCTTCGGGGCTCCTTGTAGGGAGTCGTCGTCGGGTTCGCAATGGAACCGCGTCCATTAAAAACTGAGATTTCGTCCGGGGACCGCGATGGGTGATTCCCGCGGGGAGAGTCCGCTTGAGGGATTGCCGAGCGCTCACCAAGCGAGGAGGGTGGCGGACAAATTCCATGCCCCGAGCGAAGACCTCACGAACATGTCCCCGGGTGGCGGTGTGTGTGGACAAGACCAGCACCTACGGCCGGGGTGTGCTGCGCGGCATTGCGGAGTATGTCGAGGTCCATGGTCCGTGGTCGCTGTGCCTGGATCATCATGCCTCCGGGCATTACACCGGTGACTGGTTGCGGCACTGGACGGGTGATGGCGTGTTGGCCTACGTGGACACGCCCCGATTGGCGGAGCAATTGCGGCGATCCGGGATTCCCGCGGTGGAATTATTCGGAACCCGACTGGATCTGGAACTGCCCCAGGTGGCCAACGACGAAGTGGCGTTCGGACGCCTGGCCGCGGAACATCTGCTGCAGCGACGCTTTCAGCACTTTGGCTTCAGTGGCTATCGGCAGGCCCAGTGGTCGGATCGTCGTTTGTTCGGCTTTCGCGAGCGCTTGGCCGAGGCGGGTTTTGCCACGGCCTCCCTGTTGAGCAGTCAGGTCAGCGGATCCCTGGCTGATTGGGAACGGGCGCAGGAAGAGATTGTCCGCTGGTTGGAACCGTTGCCCAAGCCGCTGGGCGTGATGGCCTGCAGCGATCGCCATGCTCTGCGGGTGCTGGATGCCTGCCGGCGGGCGGGTTTTGCGGTGCCGGAGGAAGTGGCCGTGCTCGGGGTCGACAACGATGAGGAAACGTGCCGCCTCGCCGACCCACCGCTGACCAGTGTGATCGATCAGGCCCCGCGCATTGGTTATGAAGCCGCGCGCTGGCTGGATCTCTTGATGCAGGGCCGTCCGTTGGAGGAACCGGGGCGTCGTCTTCTCATTCCCCCCGCGGGTGTGGCCACCCGGCGCTCAACGGAAACCACGGCAATCTCGGATCCCCTGGTGGCCCGAGCGGCGCGCCAGATTCGCGAGCGGGCCTGCGACGGCCTGACCGTGCCGGAATTGCTGAAGGAACTGCGCATTTCCCGTACGTCTTTTTACGACCGCTTCCACGAGGAATTGGGCCGCTCACCGCATCAGGAAATCTTGCGGGTCAAGTTGGACCGGGTGCGTCAGCTGCTCACGCAGACCACGCAATCGCTGGAACAGATCGCCGCGACGGCTGGCTTCAAACACGCCGAGTATTTGCAGGTGGCCTTCAAGCGGGAGGTCGGCATGACCCCGGGCACCTACCGACGTTCGCACTGACGCGGTCGGGTTCTACTGGGCTCCCTTCACCCGCAGCCGAGCGCCGTAGATGGACTTGCCGGCGGTAATGAACAGAAGGTCGCGCTGGGTGCCGCCAAAGGTGACGTTGGCCGTCCAGCCTTCGGGAATGTCGAAGTGTTCGATCTTCTGTCCCGCCGGGTTGAACACCGTCACGCCTTTGCCGGTGAGATACACATTGCCCTCGGAATCCAGCGTCATGCCGTCGGAACCCAGTTCACAGAACAGCCGCTTGCCGGTAAGGGAACCGTCGGGCTGGATGGTGTAGGCGTACGTTTTGCCCGCGCCGATGTCGGCCACATAGAGCGTCTTGCCATCGGGGGTGCCAATGATGCCGTTGGGCTGCTTCAAGTCCGTGGCGACGGCCTGGGGCTGGGAACTTCCAGCGGGCAGGAAATAAACGTGCTGTCCGGTGAGCTGCGAGGTGCGGTCGCGCTTCCAATACGGACGGGCGTACAACGGATCGGTGAAGTACAGGGCGCCGTCGGGTCGAATCCAGAGATCGTTGGGGCCGTTGAGGAGCTTTCCGTTGAGATCCTTGATCAGCACCTTGACCTGTTTGTCGGGTGTGATGAGCCACAGCTCGTTCTTTTCGTCGGCGCAGGCGAGTAGGTTGCCAGCCCGGTCGAAGTAGGTTCCGTTGGCGCGGCCGGCGGGCTTGAGCCAGTCGGAAAAGGTGCCGCTGACGGCGTCCCAACGGACAATCCGGTCGTTGGGTTGATCGGTGAAGAACACATTGCCGGCGCGATCGGCGGCAGGACCTTCGGTGAACTCGTAGCCGCCCTGGAGTTTTTCAACCTTCGCGCCGGGCGCCAGCAGGGTGCCGTCGGCAGCGTGGAGCAGGGGGAGCAGCGTGCACGCCGAAACGAGGACGCCGGAAAGACGACAGAAGTTCATGGTGTGGCCTTCAACTGGAGAACCGGGCCGGTTGGGTCAAGCCGGATTCTCCACCGCGAAGCTGCCCCGAGGTGAGGATCACTCCGGGCCAATCATCTTCTGGTGGCGGATGTGGAGCAGTTTGAGCACGTCCTCCAGGTCGATGCCCAGTTGCTGAGACTCGGTCAACAGGGCGTCGATCCGATCCGCGAGGATTTTGTGCCGGTGGTTCCGGTTGATCCCCGGGGATTGGCGCGAGACGTAGGTGCCGGCCCCCTGCCGGATCATCACCAGGCGCAGCTTGGCCAGTTCTTCGTAGGCGCGCGCCACGGTGTTGGGATTGACCTCCAGGGCTTCGGCCAGTCGTCGGATCGCCGGTAACTCCTCGCCGGGATCCAGGAAACCGGAAGCGATCAGGTATTTCACCTGATTGACAATCTGTAGATAGATGGGGACGCGCGAAGCGGGGTCGATCTGAATCTGCATGGCCTGACTCGCGGCACTATTCCCATGTCACCTAGGTTCGTCCAGAACGAGCCGTTGCAGATTTCAAGGGAGCCCCTGGGAATGGAGCGAACGGCAGGTGACGACCCTATTTGAGCGGTTGGCCGGGTTCGGGTCGGCCGTTGGTGGTCAGGATTTGGAAGTGATGAACGCCGGCGGCGGCGGGATGATCGCTGGTCCAGACCATTTGGTGGTCGGGGGTGAGTTCGACCATGGAGATGCCTTTGTTGGCGGCGTGGCTGCCGACCACGGTGTTGCCGTTGGCCAGGCGCTGGGAGCCGCACGGATCCTGGAACAACCCCTTTACCTGGTCGTTGGTTGCCTTCCACACCACGGTTCCGGTCGGGCTGAACTCCACGACCTTGTTGCCGTGGGTGAGGGAGACCAGGGTGTTGCCATTGTCCAAGCGAATGGCGGTGAACGGCCAGTTCTCCGCCGCTCGGCCACCGAGTTCCGGGAGGTCGGTCCGGAGCGTCTGCACCACCCGGCCGTCCGGGGTGTACTCCTTGACGGCGAAGGCGAGCAGATGCGGCACCAGATAGTTGCCATTCTTGAGCTGCCGGGCCATGCGGGTCTGCATGTGGGTGTTGTCGGTCTCGGGCTGAAGCGGGGTCTCGCGGACGATCTGACCCTGGGGATTGACCTCGAGCAACCGGGGCTTGCGGCCCAGTTCCGTCACCAGGGTGTTGCCGTTGTAGAGTCGTTGAGCGGTGCTCAGTTCGCCGTTCTCCGGACTGCGCGTGTAACTGAAGACCACCTGCTTGGCCGGAGTCACTTCCTCAACCTTGTCGGCCCAGGCGATCAGGACGTTGCCGTTGGGCAGCACGAAGCCATCCCGGGAACCCCCGCGATATTCCCACTGGATCTGCCCATCTTCACCGATGATGGCCGTCTTGCCGCCCAGCAAGAGGTAGGAGTGACGAATGGCTTCGGCTCCGTGGGTCAGGAGCAGACTGGCCAGGAGGGCGAAGGCGCCGAGGACGAGTCGGAGAAGGAGGGACATGATGGCGTGAAAGTGTTCACAGGGGAGCCGGTCGCCCAAGTCAAAACCAACCGGCGCTGGCGGCTCGGTTCGGGTTCGGCAGATTCTGAAGTCGGACTGAAGGGAAATGGTTCCCCGAACGTCCCTCTGCGGTCTAAATTCCGCCGTCGGCATGAAATTCTCCCCCTCCTTGAACGTGACGTGCCTGCTGGGCCTGTGGCTGGGGCTCACCACGGGGTTCGCGGCGACCCCGGAGGCTGAGTTTTTTGAGCGACGGATCCGTCCGGTTCTGGCGGAGCAGTGTTTCGAGTGCCATTCCGCCGAGAGCAAGGCGGTGAAGGGCGGGTTGCGTCTGGATGGCCGGGCCGCGTTGCTGGCCGGAGGCGACACGGGCCCGGCGATTGTCCCCGGGAAGCCCGGGGAAAGTCTGTTGCTCAAGGCCCTATCCCATGCGGATCCCGATCTGGCCATGCCGCCGAAGAAGCCCAAGCTGGCGGAGGCGGTGCAGGAGGATTTTGCCCGCTGGATTGCCGACGGCGCGCCCTGGCCCCAGGACAACGCCGCGCCGGTCTCCAAGAAGTTCGATCTCGAGGCCCGGAAACGGGATCAGGCGTGGTTGTGGCAGTCCCCGCAGCGGCAGAGCTTGCCGGCGGTCACGAACACCGCTTGGCCGCAGAGTCCGGTCGATCAGTTCATCCTGGCCCGCTTGGAGCAGAACGGATTGCGGCCGGCCGCCCCAGTGGACGCCGGAACGTGGCTGCGCCGGGTCACGTTTGGGCTGACCGGACTGCCGCCGACCCGAGGGGAACTCCAAGAGTTTCTGGCCGACCGCAGTCCTGAAGCCCGGGAGCGGGTGGTGGACCGGTTGTTGGCGTCGCCCCATTTCGGCGAGCGCTGGGCCCGGCATTGGATGGACCTGATGCGGTACGCCGAGACCCGGGGTCATGAAAGCGACTTCCACATCGCCAACGCCTGGCAGTATCGGGACTACCTGATTCGCGCCTTCAACGCCGACGTTCCCTATCCGCAATTCCTGCTCGAGCATCTGGCTGGCGACACCCTGCCCGAGCCGCGGTTGCGTCCGGGCACCGAACTGAACGAGTCCGTCTTGGCGACGGGTTGGGCCTTTTTGGGCGAGGAGAATCATTCCCCGGTGGATATTCGTCAGGACGAATGCGAGCGCATCGACAACAAGGTGGACGTGTTCACCAAGTCGTTCCTCGGCCTGACCGTGGCGTGCGCGCGCTGTCACGATCACAAGTTCGATCCGATCTCGACCCAGGATTACTACGCGCTAACCGGGTTCCTGCTGAGTTCCAGCTATCGGCAGGTGCGCTTCGAAACGATGGAGAACAACCGGCGCATGGCGGGCGAACTCGCGAAGCTCCGGGAACAGTCCTGGCCGGTGCTGGCCACGGAGGTGGGACGTCAGGTGCGGAGTCAGGCGGCGACGCTGGCTCGGGCGGCCGAAGTGGCGGTCGGGTTGGCGGAGGACACCTCGGCCGATTCGGGAGCGATGACACCCCTCGTGGAGTTTTGGCGCGAACAGTTTCGCGGAGCGGCCGTGGATCCGGCCCATGCGCTGCATCCGTGGCTGGTCCGGGCGGTCCAAGAGCGGAAGGAAGTTTCGGCCCTGGCGCCGGTGGAACGGACCCGTCCGGAGGCCCTGCCGGCGGAGACCCGGGTGATTGCGGATTTCACGCGGCCGGCCCAGCAGCCTTGGAAAGCCGATGGCGAGGCGTTTGGCCCGGGACCCGTGACTCCGGGGGCGGCGGTGGCGGTGACGAATTCGTTTCCGTTCGGGCTCCAGCAATACGGGGCGGCGCGGCGGGATCCGTTCTGGAACCGGCTGGCGCTGGCCGCCGGCAACGAATCGGATTCCGGAGAACTCGCCGCCACCAGCCGGGCGGGTCAGATGATCCGGACGCCGACGGTGACCCTGGGCAGCGGTAAGCTGCACTACCTCGTTCGGGGACGGACCCGGGTGTACGTGGGTGTGGATTCTCATCTGATGGTGGCCGGCCCGCTGCACCGGCAACTGGTTCGAAGATTCGACACGGGAACGTCCCTCGAACCGCAGTGGGTCACTCATGACCTGAGCCTTTACGCCGGCCATCGGGCGCACGTGGAGTTTGGTCCGGACGGCGAGGCGCCGCTGGAGATTCTGATGGTGGTGGAGGCCCCGGAAATGCCGCGGGCCAAGCCCGGCGTGCCGCCCATCCCGACGACTTTGCCGGCCACCGGGACCGCTTGGGCGGCGGGCTTGGAGTCGGCCCTGACCGCTGCGAGCACCTGGCTGGAACGAGGCGCCGCTCTCTCGGCCGAGGCGTTGCCGCTGGCGGATCTTCTGGCGCGGCAGGCCGTGAATTGGGCGGGTCCGTCGGAAGGCGTTCGCCGGTTTGAGCAGGATCAGAAAGCCCTGGCGGATCAAGTTCAGTGGGTTTCCCGCACCGCCGTGGCGTGGTTCGATGGAACCGGGGTGGACGAGTTCGTGCTGGTTCGGGGCAAGCCCTTCAAGACTGGCCCGCTGGCTCCCCGTTCGTTGCCGGCGGCTTTCGGGTCCTCCGCTCCGCTCACCAATACCGCTTCGAGCGGGCGCTACGAACTGGGCGTTCAGCTGATGGATCCGGCCAATCCGCTGGTGTCGCGAACCCTGGTGAACCGGGTGTGGCATCATCTGTTCGGCCGGGGATTGGTGCCGACCGTGGACAACTTTGGAACCTTGGGCGAACCCCCGACGCATCCGGAATTGCTCGACCATTTGGCGTGGCAGTTCCGCGCGGAAGATCAGGGCTCGGTGAAACGGTTGATCAAGCGGCTGGTGCTGACCCAGACCTACGCCATGAGCCATCGGGCGGCGGATCCGCAGGCCGAAGCGTTGGATCCGGCCAATCGATTGTGGCATCGGATTCCGGTTCGCCGTCTGGAAGCCGAGGCGATTCGGGACGCCACGCTGGTGATTTCGGGTCGGTTTGATCCGGCCGTGGGTGGACCGCCGGTTCCGGTGCATCTGACGGAGTTTGTCGTGGGCCGCGGACGGCCGGAGAAGAGTGGACCGCTGGATGGTCAGGGTCGGCGCACGCTTTATCTGGAGGTTCGTCGCAACTTCCTGCCCACCACGCTGCTGACCTTTGATGCGCCCACGCCGTTCAGCACGGTGGGCCGGCGCAATGTCACCAACGTCCCGGCGCAGGCGTTGGCGTTGATGAATGATCCGTTCTTCCACGAACAGGCGGCGGTGTGGGCTGGGCGCTTGGTTCGGGAGGTGCCGGCGGCGGACGCCGAGGCCCGTATCCGGTGGCTCTACGAAACGGCCTTTGCGCGTCTGCCTTCGGCTTCGGAATTGGCGGCCTGTCAGGATTCGCTTCGGGAGTTCCGGGAATTGCAGGGCACGCCGGATAATTCGCCGCAGGTCTGGACCGATCTGTGCCATGCCCTCATGAGCGCCAACGATTTCATTTACCTCCTGTGAACACCTCCGGCTTGTTTCTCGATCCGCGCCTCAGTCGCCGGGCCCTGTTGCGCCGGGCGTCCAACGGGTTTGGCGCCGTGGCGATGAGCGCCCTGCTGGGGCAGTCGGGAGCCTTCGCCCGGACGGCTTCCTCTGGGGCTACTCAAGGTCCAGGCGTGCCGCATTTCCGGCCGCGGGCGCGTTCGGTGATCTTCCTGTTCATGGAGGGCGCGGTGTCACAGGTGGACAGCTTTGACTACAAGCCGCTGCTGGCGAAGCACCACGGGGAAGATCCGCGGAAGGCCATTGGTCGGTTGGAGAAAACCCAGTTCGAGGAAGTCGGCAAGGTGCTGAAGTCCCCCTGGGAATTCCGGCAGTATGGGGAATGCGGACTGTGGGTCAGCGATCTGTTTCCTCACGTGGCCCGGCAGGCGGATGACCTGTGCGTGATCCGTTCGATGACCTCCAATTTTCCGGAGCACACGAGCGCGAATTATTTTCTGCACAGCGGCCTGGGATTGCAGGGCCGGCCCAGCATGGGGGCGTGGGTGACGTATGGTCTCGGCAGTCTGAACCAGAATCTCCCGGGCTACGTGGTGCTCAATGGCGGGCAGATTCCTTCGGGTGGTCTCGACAACTTCGGCAGCGGATTTCTGCCGGCGACGTATCAGGGGTCCCTGCTGCATGCGCGGGGAACGCCGCTCGCCAACGTGATTCCGCAGGAGAAAACGGCGCAGTTGCAGGAATCGAAACAACGACTGATCCACCGCCTGAATCAGCAGCGTCTCGAGGAGGCGGGAAGCACGGACGCTTTGGAGTCCGCCATCGCCAATCACGAATTGGCGGCGCGCATGCAGGTAGCGATTCCCGATCTGATGGAGCTGAAGGGCGAATCCGAAGCGACGCGAAAGCTCTACGGCTTGGACGCGCCCTTCGAGCATACCCGGACGTATGCACGTCAGTGCATCCTGGCGCGCCGCATGGTCGAACGCGGCGTGCGCTTTGTGGAACTGACGATTCCGATGGTGGACGGCTACTCCCGCTGGGATGCGCACGGCGGTCTGGTCAAAAATCACGGGGACAACGCGCGCGCCATCGACCAGCCCATTGCGGGGTTGATTCAGGATCTCAAGCAACGCGGGTTGTTGGAGGACACGTTGATTGTCTGGGCGGGTGAATTTGGACGGACGCCGTTTGCCCAAGGCAACGATGGTCGCGATCACAACGAATTTGGGTTCTCGGTTTGGTTGGCCGGCGGCGGAGTGCGACCGGGCATCGCATACGGCGAGACGGACGAGTGGGGCTACAAGTCCGTGGTGAACAAGCTGGAGATGCATGACCTGCACGCCACGGTTCTGCACTTGCTCGGACTGGATCATGAACGGCTCACGTACCGGTTTGGCGGACGCGATATCCGGCTGACGGATGTCCGGGGCGAAGTGGTGCACGACATTTTGGCCTGATGCGCGGGTCTCCGTCTCTGGGATTTCCGGGCGCCGGGGGCTTCCTGAGGGGAGGTTTTTAACCGCAGATTAAGCACAGATTGACGCAGATTTTTGGGGAAGGAATTGGGGTTGGGGTTTTGGAGTTTGGATCGGGTGGAAGTTGGTAACGTCTCAGGGATTGAGCGTTGACCTGGCCGGCTCGTTCCTCTTCCCGGCTTTGAAAAGAATCTGCGTGAATCTGCGCTTAATCTGCGGTTCCACTTCTTCGGGGTTCCTGGGCGCGAGGGTTTCCACAGAGGGGAGGTTTTTAACCGCAGATTAAGCACAGATTGACGCAGATTTTTTGGGGAGGAATTGGGGTTGGGGTTTCGGAGTTTGGAACGCGTGGAGGTTGGCGACGTCCCAGGGATTGAGCGTTTTCCTGGCCGGCTCATTCCTCTTCTCCGGCTTTGAAAAGAATCTGCGTGAATCTGCGCTTAATCTGCGGTTCCACTTCTTCGGGGCGCCGGGGGCTTCCTGAGGGGAGGATTTTAACCGCAGATTAAGCACAGATTGACGCAGATTCTTGGGGAAGGAATTGGGGTTGGGGTTTTGGAGTTTGGATCGGGTGGAAGTTGGTAACGTCTCAGGGATTGAGCGTTGACCTGGCCGGCTCGTTCCTCTTCCCCGGCTTTGAAAAGAATCTGCGATAATCTGCGCCTAATCTGCGGTTCCACTTCTTCGAGGTTCCGGGGCGGGTTTCCACCATCTCTCCCTCGCCTCGCCCGCCCGCCTTCGGTAGTCTCCGCCCCTTCATGAAGGTTGTCATTCTGTGCGGTGGACTCGGCACCCGGTTGCGCGAGGAGACCGAGTATCGCCCCAAGCCTATGGTGCCCATCGGCGGCCGACCCGTCCTCTGGCATATCATGAAGCTGTACGCCGCGGCTGGGCACACCGACTTCATTCTGTGCCTGGGCTACAAGGGCGAAGTGATTCGCGACTACTTCCGCAACTACCTGTGGAACACCTCCGACGTCACGCTGAAGCTGGGGCGCAATCCGCAGATCACCTACCACACCAGCCACGCCGAGGAGGATTGGACGGTCACCCTGCTGGAAACGGGCCAGGAAACTCAGACCGGTGGACGTCTGCGCCGGGCCCTGCCGTACGTGGGCAATGAGACCTTTCTGTTCACTTACGGCGACGGCGTGACGGATGCCGACCTCAACGCCGGAATCCGCTTCCATCAGGAACACGGCGCCATCGCCACTATCACCGCGGTGAAACCCACCGGTCGCTTCGGTGAGTTAGCCATGGACGGCAAGACCATCACGGCCTTTCGGGAAAAACCGGAGCAGGAGAGCGCGTACATTAGCGGCGGCTTCATGGTGCTGGAACCGAAGATCGCCGACTACCTGGACGGTGGCGACGCCTGTGTGTTCGAGCGAGGCCCGCTGGAACGACTCGCGCAGGAAGGTCAGCTCAAGGCGCACACGCACGACGGCTTCTGGCAGTGCATGGACACCTACCGCGAACAGCAGTTGCTCGAGAAGCTCTGGACCAGCGGCCAGGCGCCGTGGAAAAAATGGTGAGCCGACCCGCTCGCAACTCCCGCACCTGACTTCGTCCCTGCTGACATGGCCACCCCCACCGACTTCCTGGTTCTCGGCGGCGGGATCATCGGCCTCGCCGTTGCCCGGGAACTCCGCCGCCGGCATCCGGATCAACAGGTCACCCTGGTCGAGAAAGAATCATCCGTGGGCCAGCACGCCAGCGGACGCAACAGCGGCGTGCTCCACGCTGGATTCTACTACTCGGCCGACTCCCTCAAGGCGCGCTTCTGCCGCGACGGCAACAAAGCGCTCCGCGAATACATCCTCTCCCGGAAGCTCTCCCTGAATCCCTGCGGCAAACTGGTCGTCGCCCGCTCCGCCGCCGATCTCCCCCAACTCGACGAACTGCAACGGCGCGCTATCCGCAATGGCGTTGCCCTGGAGTCGGTCACCGCCGCCGAGGCCCGAACCATCGAACCCCGGGTCAAAACCTTCGAACGGGCGTTGTGGTCCCCCAACACCGCCACGGCGGATCCCGCTCAGGTCATCGCCGCCTTCCGCGAAGACGCCGAGCGCGAGGGAATCCAAGTCAGGACCGGTTCGCCCTATCTGGGCCGCACCCAGGGTCAGCCGGGGGTGGTTCGGACCGGTGCCGGCGAGTTCGCTCCCGGCTATGTGGTGAACTGCGCCGGCCTTTACGCCGATCGCGTGGCCCTCGATTTCGGGTTCTCCCAGAACTACCGGATCCTCCCGTTCAAGGGCCTGTATCTCTACAGCGACGAACCTGCCGGCGCCTTTCGCACCAACATCTATCCCGTGCCGGACCTCCGGAATCCGTTCCTGGGCGTGCACTTCACCGTCACCGTGGATGGCCACGCCAAGATCGGTCCCACGGCCATCCCAGCCTTCTGGCGCGAGCAATACACCGGATTCGACCGGTTCCAGGCCGCCGAGTTTGCGGAGATCGTCTGGCGAGATCTGGGTCTGTTCGTTTCGGCCGGCTTCGACTTTCGCCGACTCGCCGTGGAGGAACTGCGCAAGTACTCCCGCGCCCACCTCGTGAAACTCGCCGGCGAACTCGCCACGAACGTGGACCTCGCCCACTACCATCACTGGGGCAAGCCGGGCATTCGCGCGCAACTGATGCAGATCCACACGCGCAAGCTGGAGATGGACTTCGTGCTCGAAGGCGATGCGAAGTCTCTGCACGTACTGAACGCCGTTAGCCCCGCCTGGACCTGTTCACTGCCCTTCGCCGCCCATGTCTGCGACCGGATTGCCGAGCTCACGGCCTGAGCGTTCCGGTCAACTCCGGGTGCGGTTGGGAACGGGACCGGAAGCGATCCTGGATTCCCGCCGCGCCCTCTTTCTTCCGGACGCTGGCATCCTCGTCTTGGCCGATCTGCATCTGGGCTACACGTGGGTCCAGCGACGGCGCGGGGCGCTGCTCCCGGTCAACACTCCGGACACCGCCGGCGCCCGGTTCGAATCACTCATTCAATCCTACCAGCCGAAATCCTGTGTCCTGGTCGGCGATGTCGTGCATCAAGCGGTCGCCTTACCCGCGATTCAGGAGGAACTGCAAACCCTCGCCCGCCGACTTCCCGTCACCACCGAATGGATCATTTGTCCGGGCAACCACGATCAGCAACTGCCCGCTCTCCTCACGCGGCTGGGTCTGCGTGCCGAGGTGACCTCGGTCTGGACGTCCGGCCGCTATCGCTTCCATCACGGCGACCGCGTGGTCGTCGGGACGCCGAACGCCGCGGGATTCGCACTCCAAGCTGATTCGGAGTTCCACATCATTGGGCACGAGCATCCGGCGCTGCGTCTGGGCGACGGCGTGGCCACCTCGGCCAAGGTTCCGTGTTTCCTGCTCGGGGCCAACGCGCTGGTGTTGCCGGCCTTCTCCGACTGGGCCTCCGGCTGTGAAGTCGGCCGCGCCCCGTTTCTGGGCCCGCTCGCCCAAACCACTCGCTTCGAATCCGCCGTCGCCTGCCTGGGTCCCCGCCTGCTCCGAATCCCCCTGCGCTCCCCAGATTCCCCAAAAACGAATCTGCGTTAACCCGACTTCCGCTACTGGGGGTAGTTGAAGAATGAGAGGGGTGGTTTTGTGGGGGTTTGGAAGGGTGGCGGGCCCAAAGTCGCCACTACAATGGCTGGATTGGGCGAGGGTGATCAGTTCGG
>JAFLEF010000090.1 GCA_017309115.1 Verrucomicrobiota bacterium
GCGACGCAGTTGCCTTCAGCTACACGACGCCCTGTCGGCATCGTACTCAGTCTTTCACTGGTTAGTCTCATCAGTTTCACAAACGCACGGACTGCGCCAGCCCTCTGGCGCTTTGGGGCGGGTGAGTCGGGGCTGGGGGGTGTGGATGGACTGACACGTCAACAGCCGTGACGAAAAGCGGTAGCTCGCGGCGCTCGCGACCGCACTCCAAGACGCTTCGCGTAGGCGACACGGGTGAGGGAATGAACCCCTTGTGTCTGCTGCGCGAACGGCTCGGTGGAACCTCGCCCTACCGGGTGGGAGGGGAAAGCTGAGGGGTAGGGCGACGCTTCGCGGAGCCGTGCGTTTGTGGACTCCTGACGTGTGATTCGTCGGGACGCACGAACGGCTCCGCGGAGCGTCGCCCCACCGGCGGGTGGGCGGTGTTGACGGTTACTGCGTGCGAACGCGGAAGAACCCCTTGAGTCCCGCGAGCGCAGCCTCAAGGGAACGGGTGGTTCCGTCGCCTACAATGGTTTGGCTGACGGTCCAGTTGGGGTCCGTGAGGCTGGTCTTGGTTTCCAGCACGTAGGTGACGCCCACCTGGGTGGCTACGCTAAAGCCGAGCCCGCCGCCCGGAGTGACGTTGAGATTACCCAAGGTGACTTCGGTGACGGGCGGGGTGGTGGTGCTGCGGCCGTTCAACCGGGCAATGCCCTTGCGAGCGACGGTGTGGGCGGGGTCATCCAGAGAACCGGTCACTTCAGTGAACCGTCCGGCGATGATCAGGCGTCCGCGGGAGTCCACGGCAGTGAACTTGATGTCGTCATTCGCCTTCACGAAGAACGAGTCGTCCACGGCACCGTCGGTGCGAAGGCGGGCGAGGTTGTTTCCCGTGTTGGCTGGGACGTACACGGTGTCGAGGTCCACCAGCACCGGGGCGAACGCAGCACCGTCCACCGGGCAGTTGAAGGCGGTATCGACCGCGCCGGAGGCCAGGAATCGGCGGACATTCTTCGGGGCTGACTGAAAGTCACCGGTGGCCATGAAGCGACCGTCGGACAAGCGAGCCAGGTGGTTCACCAGGTCGCCGGATTCGAGGAAGGAGTGGAATGACGGGGCCAGGCTGCCGTCCGCGTTCAGCTTGGTCAGATTGAACTGGGCGAATCCGGCGGCATCCACGGCACCGAATCCGCCACCCAGGACGATCGTGCCGTCGGGATTGACGAACCAGCCGCTCGCGCCGCTGCCGGAGAAGCGCGAAGCCGTAAAGCCGGCGCCAAAGTTGGCGTTGAACGCGCCGCCGGCAGGATATTGCAGCAAGTACCGAATGGCATTGTTTACCAAGCTCACCCCGTTGTTGAGCAGCGTTCCGTCGGACTTCACCAGGAGCAGCGATCCCGGGGCGACCGCTCCCGGTTGGAAGGTCGTATCCAGGGTGCCGTTCGAATTGAGCCGGACGAGCGGGGTGGTGTTGCCGCCGTCCAGGGTTCCCCAGTTGCCCGTGACGTAGATTTTGCCGTCGGGGGCCACCGCGACGCCGGGAACGCTGATTTCCCCATTGGCTGTCGTGGTGAAATGATGCGCGGCGAAGGTGGGATCAATGGATCCGTCTTCATTCAGGCGGACGATGTTGGTCCGGGCCTGGCCGTTCCATTTTTGGAAGGAGCCGACGACGATGATCTTGTTGTCGGGTTGGACGGCGAGGCCTTCGATGGATCCCTGGGAGGTCGGATTGTTGAAGGCCTGTTCGAAGGCGCCCCCAGCGTTGAAGGAAAGATCGACCCGGTCGGGGGAGTCGCTGCCTTTGACGACCAACACCGCCGCTTGAGTCGGCAAACTGGTTCCGCCGGCATTGGAGGCCACGCAGTCGTAGCTGCCGGCATCGGCCAGTTTGATCGACTCCAGCGTGAACACCGCAGCGAATTGACCCTGATCCGAGAGCACGGTTCCGCCGGCAATGGGCACGCCGTTTCGGCGCCACTGGACCGTCGGCAGCACGTTGGGCGGCTGACTGTAGAAGCGGGCGCGGAAGGTGACGGTAGCGCCGGCTTCGACCGTGGCGGACTGGGGGCTGGCGAAGACCAGTGGTGCGTCGGGCAGAGGAACGGTGACTTGGCAGGGATTACTGGGAACGCTGTTGCCGAAGCCATCGTTCACCACGACGTAGTAAGTGCCGGCATCCGTGAAGGCGGCCGGAAAGAAGCCGATCGAGAACTCGGTCTTGCCGGGGAGGAGTTCACCGTTTTTGTACCACTGATAGGTGAAGGGCGGCTGACCGCCGGTGACCGTGGTGCCGAAACTGGTGTTGGCACCCGGGGTCAGCGGAAAGGTGGCGGGCAGAGTGACGACAGGCGCCGGCACGTTCAATTTCACCCGCGCCACGGAACTGGTGACACTTCCTTGGGGATTGGAAATGACGCAGACGTAGGAGCCGAGTTGGCTCGGCTGAATGTGGGCGATGTCGAGTCGGTAGCGCGTTTCGCCGGCGAGGGGTTGGTTGTTGAGCATCCACTGGTATCGCAGAGGCGCACCGCCGGCGGAATTGATGAACAGACTGACCGGACCATTGAGTTCCGGAGTGACATCGGTCGGGGGGACGGTGACCTGCGGCATCGTAGCGGGCGGGATGAGGTCGAGCCGATAGGTGAAGCCACCGTCCACGTTGGTCGCCATTAAGTGGCCGTTCGGGGCCACTCCCGCCAAGGCTGGTCCCAAGAGAAACAGCGGGTAGTCGGCTTCGGTGAGGCTGATCACTTCGCCTAGGGACGAGCCGATGGGGAACCCCAGACTGCCGTCTTCGAAGACCGAATAGGGAGTCCCATTAAACACCCGGAGTTGCGCCACTTCGGGCCCGGTTTCCTTACCGGCCGAATTCTTGGTGTAAACCCCGCCCAGGCCCGGTCCTCCGTAGTCGCCATCGGCCACATCGGCAGCAGCGCCGACACCAAGACAGAGGCCGAGGAAAAATCGGACAAGGGTCCGGAGCATAGGGAGGTCGCGCATGGCTTCTACCATGAGATCGATAAGGCCGGTTTTTGTCGATACGTGGACCTACGTAGGCCGCCTTTTGACGGGGGAAGTGGTGAGGAAGGCGCGAAGCGTTTTGGACTGCGCCAGCCCTCTGGCGCTTTGGGGCGGGTGAGTCGCGGCTGGGGGTTGTGGATGGACTGACACGTCAGCAGCCGTGACGAAAAGCGGTAGCTCGCTGCGCTCGCGACCGCACTCCAAGACGCTTCGCGTGGGCGACGCGGGTGAGGAAATGAACCTCTTGTGTCTGCTGCGTGAACGGCTCGGTGGAACCTCGACCTACCGGGGGGGGAGGGGGGCGGGAGATATTTCCACCGGAAATTTCGGGACGCCCTGCGAGGACTCGCCTAAAACGGACGGGGAAACGACTGCGCTGATGTCTCCCTATTCACTTCGTACGCCGGGCTGGCTTCTGGGATTGGCCTCCGCCTGGGTGTTCCTGATGTCCCCACTTCAAGCCCAGGATGCCGATGCCCAATTGGCCACCTTCTTCCGGGATTACCTGGAGCGTCGGTTTCAACTCGAGCCGCTGGAGGCCACGCAGCTCGGGGTCCATCGCTTTGACGATCAGCTCGAGGATGTCTCTCCGGCTTCCCGGGCGAAGTGGACGGACTTGACCCGTACCACGCTCGCTCAGCTGCCGCAGGTGGATTACGCCAAACTCACCCGGGCCGGTCAGATCGACTACGAGATCCTCCAGAATGATTTGAAGAAGTCCCTGTGGCTGGCGGAGAACACCCGACCGTTTGAAGACGATCCTCGGGTGTACGGCGATTACCTGAGCCTCAGTGTGTACCTGCTGTTGTCCCAGTCCACCTTGCCGCGAGAGACCAACCTGACGAATGCGATCGCGCGCATGAAGCGCATCCCGGCGATCATCGAAGTGGCCCAGCAAACGCTCAAGAATCCGCCGAAATCCATTGTCGAGACGGCTATTCTCCAGAACCGCGGAGCCATCGGCCTGTATGAATCGGGCGTGTTCGAAATGGCGGGGGATTCGCCGCAACTGCCGGAGTTGCGGAAGGCAGCGGCGGTCGTCGCGGAAAAACTCCGGTTGTACCAGCTGTTCCTGGAACGCGATCTGTTGCCCCGGGCCAACGGGGATTGGCGTTTGGGCCGGGAACGTTTCGCTCAGAAGTTGGAACTGGTGCTCGGCGCCAATCGTACGGCGGATGAAGTCCTCGCGGATGCTGAGGCGGAATTCCTCCGGGTGCATCGCGAGCTGTACGTGGTGGCCCGTCAGCTGTGGAGCCGCTACTTCCCGAATCAGGCGCTCCCGCCGGACGACGAGGCCGGACGCCACCAAACCGTTTCGCTCGTAATCGATGCGGTGAACCGGGAACACGGCACGCCGGAAACGTTGGTCAAGGACGCGCGTGCCACTGTCGACCGCATCAAAACCTTCATTCGGGAGAAGGACATTCTTCGCCTGCCGGAACCCGACCGTTGCGAAGTGATTGAAATGCCTGAGTTCAAGCGCGGGAATTCCCTGGCTTACCTGCAGTCGGCCCCGCCGCTGGAGCCCGCGGCGGACAGCTTCTACGCGATCAGCCCGCCGCCGTCGGGTTGGAGTGCCGAACGAGTGCGGAGCTTCCTGGAGGAATACAACACGCACATGTTGCAGATCCTCACCATTCACGAGGCGTATCCCGGACACTACGTGCAACTGGAATACTCCAACCGCTCGCCGTCGCTCATTCGCCGCGTCTTGCAGTCCGGGGTCTTCATTGAGGGTTGGGCCGTGTACAGCGAGCAGATGATGTTGGATCAGGGTTACTCCGAGGGCGATCTGCGGGTGCGGTTGATGCAGCTGAAGTTTTATCTGCGCGCGGTGGTGAACGCGATTCTCGACAACCGGATGCACTGCACGTCCATGACCGACGACGAAGCCCTGCATCTCTTGGTTCACGGCGGTTTTCAGGAGGAAGGGGAAGCGCGCCTGAAGATTATTCGCGCCAAGCAGTCGTCGACGCAGTTGAGCACGTACTTTGTCGGGCGAATGGCGCACGCCCGGGTGCGTCAGGAAATTCAGCGAGAACTGGGGGATCAGTTTCAATTGGGTCGCTATCACGAAGCCGTGCTGGATCACGGATCGGTGCCCACCAAGTATCTGCCGGAACTGGTCCGAGAGCGTCTGAAGCAGCCGCGCTGACGGCGCGCTGGTTGCGGGCTTGCGATAAAAGCGCGTTATGTCTGACAACCACCCGGAAGCCGAGCGCACCGAGATCCGGCCAGGTCCCGGGGTTTTCGCCACGACTCGTTGGTCGTTGGTGTTGTCCACCCGTTCCGGGGATGTTCCGGAGTCGGCCCGGGCGCTGGAGCAGTTGTGCCAGGCCTATTGGTATCCGTTGTATGCCCACGTTCGGCGGCAGAGAGTCGGACCTGCCGAGGCGGAGGATCTGACCCAAGCGTTCTTTGCCCGCCTTCTGGAAAAGAAGTGGCTGCAAGCCGCCACGCCGGAGCGAGGTCGGTTTCGATCCTTCCTGCTGACGTCGCTGCAACACTTTCTCGCGAACGAATGGGAGCGGGCTCGAGCGCAAAAGCGGGGTGGGCAGTTCCAGTTTTTCTCGTTGGATGCCGCGTTGGGCGAGGAACGTTGGGTGCAGGAACCGGCGACTCAGCAGACCCCGGAGTGCGAGTTTGACCGGCGCTGGGCTCTGGCCCTGCTCGAGACCGTGTTGGCGCGACTCCAGCAGGAGTACGTCCGGCATGGCAAAGGCGCCTTGTTTGAGCAACTCAAAGGGGCAGTGGGCGGTGACACCTCGGAACAATTGGAGTCGAAGGCGGCGCCTGTCCTGAACCTGAGTCCCGGAGCCGTACGAGTGGCGGCGCATCGGTTGCGGCGGCGGTATCGGGAGTTGTTGCGGGAGGAAATTGCCCAGACTGTGACGAGCCCGGCCGAGGTGGATCAGGAACTCCGACATCTCTTCGCCGCCTTGTCCGGGACAACGCCAGATTGAACCGCCGGCGGTTTTGTGGCGGGATTCCAAGGATGTTCCCGCTTTCAACCTCGGAGGAGTTATTCTCCAAAGAAATTTGGTAACGCTTCGCGCGCATTCCTTCAGCACGGGTGGGCCGGTGAGCTCTCCGGGAGATCGACCAGCCTGAAACGCTTATGATGAATCTTTTGCTGCCGACTCCGTTCGCGATGATTGGAACCTGGGAAATTGTAATCATCCTGATCGTTCTCCTGGCCCCACTGACCCTGGCTGCCGTGGGAATCGGACTCGTGATCTGGTGGGTGACACGATCCAAGGCCTCCAGTCCTGTTCCGCCCATTCCGGCGCCGATCGGTCCGGCTACTGCCGCCAGCACGGTTCGAGCAGATCCGCGCTGTCCGCGCTGTCCGCGCTGCGGCACGCCGTTGGACGTGCGCCGACCGCATGGACTTTGCCCCAAGTGCGCCCTTGGCGCTGGCTTTCCGTCCAATCCGCCGGACAGCAGCGGCACGTCGAAGGAGGCAAATCCACCGCCGGTGGCCGAATTAGCCGCGCACTTCCCGCAGTTCGAAATCCAGGAACTCATCGGCCGCGGCGGAATGGGTTGGGTCTATCTGGCCCGACAAACCAAACTGAACCGTCGGGTTGCCCTCAAGATTCTGCCGCCGGAGAGTGCCCGGGATCCGGCGTTCGCGGAACGATTCCAGCGGGAGGCCCAGGCTTTGGCCCAACTGAATCATCCGAACATCGTTTCGATCTACGACTTTGGTCAGGCGGGTCCGTACTTCTACTTCGTCATGGAGTATGTGGACGGAGCGAATCTTCGGCAGTTGGAACGAACGCGTCGGCTCACGCCCGAGGAGGCGTTCGCGATCGTGCCCCGGATTTGCGAAGCCCTGCAGTACGCTCACGAGGAAGGAATCGTGCACCGGGACATCAAGCCGGAGAATATTCTGATCGACCGGCGGCAGCGGGTGAAGATTGCCGACTTCGGTCTCGCAAAGCTCATCGGTCGAGCTCCCGACGTCACACTGACCGGTTCGCAGCAAGCTTTGGGTACGCCGCATTACATGGCGCCGGAACAGTTGGTGTCCCCAATGACAGTGGATCATCGGGCCGACATCTATGCGCTGGGAGTGGTGTTCTACGAAATGCTTACCGGGGAGTTGCCGTTGGGCCGCTTCGAACCGCCCTCACAGGTGCCGGGAGTCGATGTCCGCGTCGACGAGGTGGTGCTCAAGTCCCTGGAGCAAAGTCCCGATCGCCGTTACCAGACGGCGCGGGCGGTGCAGTCCGATGTGGAGACCATTTCGGGAACGCCGATTTCTTCGGGGCCGCAGCCGGCGGCTTCGCCAGCGGGAATCTCAGCGTCGCCGCAGTCGCCGGCGGGGTCTCCAGGAGCATTCAGTTTGGTGATTCAGGCAGCGCAATCCTGGTGGGCGGAACGATCCCAGTGGCTGCTGATATCGATTCAAGTGGTCCTGGCGTTGATTCACCTCGGCTGTATGGCGGCGTTCTTCAGTTCCCGGATGTCCAATCGCTGGGAGGGAGTTGGCCTGCGTCAGTATGAATTCCGGGTCGGCGCGGTCGAACCGTGGTTTCGCTTTGAGGTGTATCCGCAACCGGACGTTCCGTTTCGGTCGGGGTTCAATCCGGTGGCGGGATCCGTGCTCTTTCTCGCGGCGGGATTCCTGGTCTACTACGTGATCTGGCGGCTGGAGAAGGTGCGGAATCCTCGGGCGGGTTGGGGTAGTTCTCCGGGAGCGATGGCCTTGGTGTGGTTGGTGTTTGCGGCCGGAATGGTGGGGATTGGCAGTTATCTTGGGCATCGGGCGGTCCGGGAGGCCCAGGTGGAACAGGCGCGGACTCCGAGCGAGTTGAGCAGTGCCCTGGCTATCGCCGGGAATTCGGAACGGGACGAGGCCCTGCGCCGTCTGGCGATGGAATCGGCCGGCGCCGGATCGGCCGAGATCGCCCACCAGGCGGTGACTGCCATTCGCGCCAACGAACTTCACGACCGCACCGCCGCTAAATGTGCCCTGGCTTTGCAGCAAAACCGCCAACCGGCTGAAGCCCTGAACCTGGCTCGGGAAATCCGCACGATCTCTCTGCGCGACGCGACCTTGGCGGAGTTGGCGAAGTCGGGTGGAACGAACGGAGCGTCGACCGGGTTGAAGTGACGGACGTCGGGTAGGGCGACGCTCTGCGGAGCCGTTCGTGAAGGCGCGAAGCGTTTTGGACTGCGCCAGCCCTCTGGCGCTTTGGGGCGGGTGAGTCGCGGCTGGGGGTTGTGGATGGACTGACACGTCAGCAGCCTGGTCGGAAAGCTGAGAGCTGAGAGCTGAGAGCTGAGAGGTCGGAACGGGAAAGCGGGAAGGAAGGCGCGAAGCGTTTTGGACTGCGCCAGCCCTCTGGCGCTTTGGGGCGGGCGAGTCGCGGCTGGGGGTTGTGGATGGACTGACACGTCAGCAGCCGTGACGAAAAGCGGTAGCTCGCGGCGCTCGCGACCGCACTCCAAGACGCTTCGCGAGGGCAGCGCGGGTGAGGAAATGAACCTCTTGTGTCTGTTACGCGAACGGCTCGGTGGAACCTCGCCCTACCGGGGCGGGGTTCGAAACAACCATTTTGGAAATGCCTTCGACGAATTCTGCTTGGCCCGCCCGCGATTTTGGACGCGTGATGGAGAAGGTCTCAGGCAGAACCACCTGCCTCCGGTCCCGTCCCTAAGATGAATCTGTCCCAGCTCAAACCCGCCGAACAACGTTCCCTCCTCGATCTCGTGCTCTTGGCCATGTACGCCGATGGTCACTTGGCCAGCGCCGAAGATGAACGGATCCATCGTCTGCTGACCGCCTTGGGTCATGTGACCGAGTATGGTCGTGCGCAAGAGTATGACGCGGCGGTGTCCCGGTTGAGTCGGCCGACCAGCACGGCCGAGGGGCTCCGAACGCGAGCGGTGGAACTGGCATCAGGACTTCCCACGCGCGAACAACGGCGCTGGGTCCAGGCCACACTCGATGAACTGGTGACGAGTGATCGCCATGTTTCCCTGGCAGAGAACGAACTGTTGTCGGCGATCCGCGAGGCGTTGGAGAGGTGATCTATTCCGACCACAAGGCCTGGACTGGAAGCAGCCAAAGCCGATCACCGAACGGCACAATTTGAGAGCCGTCTCAATGTGTCGCCGGATCATGGTTGTAAAATCACCACTTCGTGGGGAATTTGCAATCGAGCCTGTGTGATAGAAACGGTAAGGGGTAAGCGGTAAGGAAGGGCGAAGCGGGATGGCCTGGGAGCGCTGGCGTCTCGCCGGCTTCCTATGGTGTGCGGTAAACTTTTTACCGCTTTGGTATTCCCCGCGCACGCGAGGTGGATGCTCGGTTTGCAAATGTTTGCGAAACAGTGGGTTGAGCGGCGACTGGAGCGGTGGATGGCGGCGGGTTTGGAGTTTCTTCAATAGGTGAACTCAGGTGGGGGTTGGAGGTGACTCGACGCGTCAGCAGCCGGGACGAAAAGCGGTAGTAGCTTCGCGGGCTTCACTACCGCACTCCAAAGCGCCTCGCGCGGGGTCTCGAACCTATGGTCGCTTAGATTCCCGGCCGCTCGGTTGGCTGGGATCGAAGTTCGGATTGGGCACCGGGAACTTCGCGCTGACCTGCTGTTGCCAGGCGTGCAACTCAGCTTGGAGGGCGGCGACCCGATCGGGTTCCTGGGCGGCGCGGTTGTTGCGCTCGCTGGGATCGCGGGCGAGTTGGAAGAGTTCCACCCGGCCGTCCTCCAGCCACTCGATCAACTTCCACTCGCCGCGGCGAATGGCGGCTGCGGGGGCACCGCCCTGATTGCCATAGTGCGGATAATGCCAGAACAACGGCCGCTCCGGGACCGACCGACCCAACAGGGCGGGAACCAGACTTTGACCATCCAACGGAAGGGAATCGGGTGGCTTGATTCGCGCCGCGGCTAGCACCGTGGGAAACAAGTCCGGACTGCTCACCGGCACGGTAATCACACTTCCGGGTCGGGACACTCCCGGCCAGCGCACCAGCAGCGGCTCGCGTAGGCCTCCTTCATACAGCCAGCCTTTGCCGCCACGCCAGGGAACGTTGGAGGTCGGCCAGCCCTCGCTGGTGGAAAGTCCCCCGTTGTCGCTGGTGAAGATCACCACGGTGCGGTCGCTGAGCTTCAGTTCGTCCAATCGCATCAACACCTGACCGACTGCACCATCAAGGGTCTCCACCATGGCGGCGTACACCGGATCATCTTGGGTTAGCCGGACGTCCCGGGGTTCTTCCCGTCCCCAGCGGTCTTCCAGGCGCAGACGTTTTCGACGAGCCTCATATTTTTCGCGGAGAGCGTCCTTGGCCATCAAGGGCGTGTGAACGTCGTAAAACGACACGTAGGCCAGGAAGGGTTGATTCGTGTGGGACTCGATGAAACCCACCGTTTCGGCGGCCAAACGATCGGCGAGATGTTCCCCAGGCGGACCATCGATGAGCCGGGGATTGTCGTAGGGGGAGAAGTACTTGTTGCCGCCGTAGGGACCGCCGTGATCGATGCCGCCGCGATTGACGTCGAAGCCTTGGTTCTCCGGCCACCAACCTTCCGGGCCCAGATGCCACTTACCGGCGAAGAACGTGGCGTAGCCGGCGGCCTTCAGGGACTTGGCGAGTGTCGGCGCTTCCAGGGACAGGCGGTCGGCGAACGGAGCGGGGAGGGAACGGGTGTTGCGCTTCCAGAGCTCGGGCTGATTGGGCGCGCCGATGTAGTCAGTGATTCCGGTGCGCGCGGGCCATTGGCCGGTGAGCAGACTGGCTCGTGTCGGCGAACACACCGGGCAGGCGGCGTAGGCGTGTGTGAAGCGAGCGCCTTCCCGGGCGAGGCGGTCCAGGTGGGGCGTTTCGTAGAAGGAGCTACCGTAACAGCCCAGGTCACGTTGCCCCAGATCGTCCGCGAGAAAGATCACCACGTTCAGCGGGCTCTGACCCGCCGCTCCCTCAGCTGCGAATCCCATCAAGGAAATCAGCAGCAGCCATTCCAACAATCGTCGCACCCACACGGCGTCAGCCTTTCACAGGAGACCGTTCGCCGTCGATGCAGGGTTGTCCGTAAGATGAAGCAGGGCGATCCGCAGATGGGCGCAGATTAGGGATTGCCGGCCACTTACTTCAGAGTCGCGAGGTACTCCACCAGGTCGCGGAGTTTTCGGCGGCCCAGGATTTCCGCCAGTCCAGAAGGCATGGCGGACAAGCCCCGCTCGCGGGAACGAATGCGGTTCTTGGGGAGATCGAGACGGGTTCCATCGGCGAGTCGCAGGCGCAGTTGGTCGGCGTCTTCGCCCGTCGCGATGCCGCTGTGAACTTCCTCGTCGTCGAGCGTTACCAGCACGGTCTCGTAACCCGGAGCCAGTCGTAGGTCGGGGGCGACGATGGATTCCAGGAGCGCCCGGCGATCGAGCTGGCTGCCGATGCGGCTAAGATCCGGGCCAACCTCGCCACCACGATCCCAGAGTTTGTGGCAACGGATGCATTGGACTTCGGCGCTCTGGAACAAGGCCTGACCCGCTTCCGCCGAACCGCCTTCGAGCACCGCCAGGTACGGTGCCACCGGATTGGTTCCTAGCGTCTCGCGATATCGGGCGACTCGTTGCTGAAGGTTTGGGTCGGTCGAAGCTTCGGCGGCCTCCAGCAGATCCAACTGGATGGCGGGCGCCACCGTTCCGGCTAGCAACCGGTCCATCCAAGTCGAGAGCAGCGCGGTCGCCTGGGGATCGGTCAGCCTAGCCAGTCCAGCGAAGGCGGCCTGTTGGTCGGAGGCGGTTCCGTTCTCCAAGACTCGGGCGAGGAGCGGCAGGGCGGCGGGTCCGCTCAACCGGGCCGCAAGACGCAACGCCAGTCCGCGGACTTCCGGGTCAGGCGTGCCGAACAGCGCGTCCACGGTGGCGGGCAGTTGGGGATCCTGGAGTTCGGCCAAGGCGCGCAGGGCGGAAGTTCGTACCCGGGCGGGTCGGCGCGGTTCCAAGGCGAGCGCGTTCAGGAGGGGACCTGCAGTCGACAGATGCAGGGCGGCGGCGGCGTTGGCCGTCTCGGCCACGACCGAGTCGGCAGGATCCTGGAGCAGATTGGTCAACACGGGAGCGAGCGAATCCGCGGCATCGATGGCTCGTCGCGGCAGGGCTACTGGACGCCATAGTCCGGTCACGCGGTCCCGACCGGCGTTGGCAGGCCAGGCGGTCAGGGCGGCCAACGCGTCAGAGCGCAGGTGTTCCGGGTGCGAGGAGTTCGTCGCGAGGGTGACCAGTCCGCGGGCGGTTTCCGGAGTGCCCACCCGCAGACCAGCGTTGACGATGCGACGGGAAAACGCGGGTTCGGTCAGACGGGAGTTGGTGATGCGGGCGAGGTCCGGGAGCGCCGCAGAAATGGGAAGATCGTGAATCGCCCGGGCCGCTTCGGCGCGCACGGCCGGGTCGGGGTCGGCCAGGAAGCGGGAGAGTTCCGGACGTTCCAGTCGGCGCAGGGCCACCACGGACACCAGTCGGACGGTCGGATGGGAATCTTGTCCGACGCGCAGCAGGCCTTCGGCATCCGTGCTTCCCAGCAGACCCATCACCGTGGCGTGGCGGAGCAGAGGATCGGTTCCCGAAGTTCGGGCCAGGGTCACCAAACTCTCGACCGCGGCCGACGCTCCGAGTCGTCCCAGCGCCAGCGCGGCCTCCCTCCGGACCGTGGGATCGGAGTCGGTGGTGGCGGTGATCAGGGCCGCCTGGGCGGGCGCGAAGCGAAGTTCGCCCAGTACGCTGGCGACGGTCCGGCGGATTCCGGGATGGGGATCCGCCAGGAGCGGAAGCAGCGGAGTCAGAGCCAGCGCGGGATCCATTCCTCCTCGGCGCGACGCCTGACGCGCGATTTGTCCCAAAGCCCAAATGGCATGGCGGCGACGGGCCACGGGTTCCGCAGCGGAGAGGGCGGCGCGCAGCGATTCCAACGCGGTGTGGCCGAGTCGGGCCAGGGCGAACTGGGCTTCCTGCCGCACCCGCTGGTCGGGATCGTTGAGCAGCGTGACCAAGCGTTCAGGGGCGAGCGAACTCACGCCCGCCCGAAGTTGCTCGGCCGTTTCCGAGCTGCGAAGTCGGGGAGAA
Organism: Verrucomicrobiota bacterium; assembly: GCA_017309115.1. Classification (GTDB taxonomy): domain Bacteria; phylum Verrucomicrobiota; class Verrucomicrobiia; order Limisphaerales; family UBA9464; genus UBA9464. The sequence goes on from JAFLEF010000090.1 coordinate 13,084, forward strand.
CCCTGGGGCGGTTGCAGCACCTGGATGCGTCCGCGGTGGGCAGGCTCCCAGCCGTCGGTCCAATCGAGCAACCAGACGGAACCATCGGGGCCGAAGGTGACGTCGGTGGCATTGACGCCCCGGATCCATTCCGTGCGGTCGGCCACGCGGAATCCCGCTCCCTCGGGAACCACCCGGAAGCGCCAAAGCAGACTGTCGTTCGACGAGCCCCGAAAATCCGTGAGCAAAAACTGACCGTCCCAAGACTCATCCAGTCCGGTGCCGGGATACCGGGCGACCCCGCAGGGACCGGCGGAGAAGTTGGCGACGGGAGGAATCAGGTAGGCGGGTTGTCCCGGATGAGCGGGACGCCACATGCCTTCCGTGATCCAGGGGGCCGTGGCTCCGGGTCCGCTGGCGCCGCCGCGCCACTGGCCGTCGTTGATGCCGGTCGGATTGTCTGCCCATTGCCAGCCAATGCGCCAGCCGCTGTCGCCGCCAGAGACGATATGAACCCACCGCGATTCGTCCCCGGTGTTCGCACTGTTGTCGCCGCTAAAGAGATTTCCCCAGTCGTCGAAGACCAGTTCCTGCGGATTGCGCAGACCCGAGGCGAACATCTCCAGTCCCGATCCGTCCGGCTCGAAGCGGAAGACGGCCCCACACTCGGCGTCCCCGATCCAGCGTCCCTCGTGAAGGATTCGGGAAGCTCGATCGCCGACGGAGACGTAGATGCGTCCGTCGGGTCCCCAGGTGAGTCCGTGCAGATCGTGACCCAGCATGGAAATCCGCACGCCGTGGCCGTGACTCAAACTGCGCCGCCGGTCGGCCACGCCATCACCGTTGTCGTCGGAGAGCCACCAGATGTCGGGAATGTTGGCGAACCACACTTCGTTCCCACGCGAGAGCACCGACGAGGCGACGCCATCCAGGGGACTGTTGAAGCCGGTGGCGAACACTTGGGATCGGTCGGCTTGGCCGTCGCCGTTGGTGTCGGTGAGCAGGCGAACGCGTTCCGACTGGAGCGAATAGAGTTCGAGACCGACATCGCCCCAGAGCCGGCGCATGAGGGCGAGGCGGTCGTCGACGGTTCGGGCGGCCAGGTCGGCATCCAACCAGGGCAGGAGATTGCGGATGTCCGGGACGCCCCGCCAGGCACGCAGACTTTCGGCGACGAAGACGCGGCCGTTGCCGGTGACCTCGAAGGAGACCGGGTGAACCACGTCGGGTTCGGCGGCCCACACCCGGGCGGTCCAGCCGGGCGGAAGGCTCAGTCGGCGCAGTTCCTTCTCGGCTTCGGCGCGTCCCGGCGGCACCTCCGGTAACTGGAACGAGGTGGCGTCGGGCGTGGGCGCGGCATGTTGTCCCCACGCGCTGCCCAGCCCGCCCAGCCACAGGGCGGTGGTCATGCAACGAAGCCAGCGGGTCATGGCCGGATCATGCCGCCGACGGAAGCGGATGGGAATCGGATCCGCAGAGCGCACAGAGGAACGGAGCTGGAGAACCTCAACCCACTGGATGGCAGTGGAAGGTTATTCGCTGATGTGGCTGGTAGCGACTCACGACGGAACGAGAAGCTGAAAGCCGAAAGGTTTGAAATCTGCGGGATTCGATGTGAGAACTGTGCGAATTCCCGCCGACCAGAGGACCGCGGCTAACTGAGTGTCGAGGATGCGCTTTCGGCCAAGCTGATGTCGTTGCATCCAGTCTAGGAACAAGGCGGTGGACTCGATGCTTGGGACGACGTGCCGAACCTCCGCAGCTTCCCACCAAAAACGGGCCTTCGATATCGCCTCAGCTGCAGTCAGCGGCCGTTGAAACCGCCGTGGATCGGTCACTACGTGGATGAACTCGGCCAAGACCTGGGGTGCGAGAGCCAGCGGCACTTGGGGCGAGAGGATCTCGCGTTGGAGAAGTCCGTGAGCCGACTTGTGTGCAGGCAACTCGACTAGCTCCAATTGAACCAGAAACGTAGTGTCTACGCCGATCATGGCTTCGATTCGAGCATCTCACCGAGGAGGTCGTCGTCCGCCGAGGGAAATGGGCGAAGAATTGCTCCGACGGACTTGGGCTGGAGATCTTTGAGTGATGGTCGAGTGGAGAGGAGGGAGAGCTTGGCGATGGGCTTGTCCGCATCGGTAATGACCAGATCGCCATCGAGGGCAAGGTTACGCACCAGCTCCGTCAAATGCCGCTGCGCTTCGGGCAAGGTCACCGTTTTCACGCCGTTAAGCTGTCATGACTGGAGAGGGAAAGCCAACTGCGGATTCTGCCCGGGAAGGCTCGTAGCCGCCGACGGCAGGAGGCGCCTTTTCCGCCCAGAGGACCCTGCCGCGTCATTCGCTCGGGCGCTCAGGGCAAACGAGTCGGCGTGTCGTTCCCTCCACGGCGCCGCGACGAGGTATGCGATTGTTGGCGGGGGAATGTCGGAATGAAGACAAGACTCGGCGAAGGCTCCCGTTAGCCTCAACCCATGCTGTTGCCGCAACGTACGGGTTGGAGGTGCTGGGGAGTGTTGTTCCTTCTGACTCTCCCGGCCTGGGGTCAGGGTTCGAAAGCTGACTACGAACGGGCCGCAAGTTTGCCCCAACGCACCGAGAACAAAGTATTCCGCTCGCAGGTGCGTCCCAAGTGGCTGCCGGGCGGAACCCGATTGTGGTACAAGGTTCAAACCGGCCCGGAATCCTCGGAATGGGTGGTGGTCGACGCCGAGCAAGGCACCCGAACCGTGACCAATACCGCGCCCGAAGCGGAAGTCGTGGTGGCAGGCAAAGCCCTTGGAGCGGGACCCCGCCGCTCCCGCCGCACGGGCGACGAGTCGCAACTGACCTTCGTGAACCAAACCGCCGGCGATGTGGAACTGTTCTGGCTAGACGAAGGCGGCGACCGAAAGAGTTACGGTCGGGTGCGTCCCGGCAGCGAGCGGTCGCAACACACCTTCGCCGGCCATGTTTGGCTGGTCACGGATTCTGTGGGAACTCCGCTGTCGGTCTTTGAAGCCACGGATACGCCCGGCCGGGCGGTGGTCGGGGGTGCGACGCCGGCGGGTCCGGCGCCGGTCGAGAAGCCCAAGCGGGAACCCGGGGAGTCACCGAATGGCAACTGGGTGGCCTTCGTAAAGGATTCCAATGTGTTCCTTCGGGCGAAGTCCGGCGGGGAAGCGCAACAACTCACCCAGGATGGGGTGCCCGGAGATGCCTACGCCTCCGACGTGAGTTGGGCGCCGGATTCGTCGGTGTTCGTGGCGCGCAAGGTTCGTTCCGGCGGGGATCGCAAGGTGTCCTTCGTGGAAGCCGCGCCGCTGGATCAACTCCAGCCCAAACTTCACACCCACGATTATCTCAAGCCCGGGGATCCGCTGCCCAAGCCGGTGTTCAGTGTGTTCTCTGTGGCCGATCGGAAACAGCGGCGGGTGGATGATGCGTTGTATGCCAATCCCTACACCGAGGATGGCGACCTGGATCTGCGCTGGGCTCCCGACAGCCGGGAATTCTATCTGGCGTACAATCAGCGCGGTCACCAAGTGTACCGGATTCTGGCGGTGGATCCGAAACCCCAGGATCCCGCCGCCCCGACGCTGCGGCCACGGGTGGTCGTGGAGGAAACGTCACCCACGTTCATCGACTGGACCAACAAGACCTGGCGTCGCTGGTTGGAGTCATCGCCGGAATTGATCTGGATGTCCGAGCGCGACGGTTGGGCGCATCTGTGGCTCTACGACGTGGCCAAGGGAGTCGTGAAAAACCAAATCACCCGGGGCAACTGGGTCGTGCGGGACGTTCTGCACGTGGATGAGTCGAAGCGGGAGATCTGGTTTTTGGCGAGTGGCGTGCGGCCGGATCAGGACCCGTATTTCCTGCACTTGTGTCGGGTGAAGTTCGACGGCTCGGACTTCCAGGTTCTCACCGAAGGGAACGGCAATCATCGCGTGGAGTTTTCCCCGGATCGGCGCTGGTTTGTGGACACGTGGTCCCGGGTGGATCAGCCGCCGGTGACGGAACTGCGGCGTAGTTCCGATGGGGCTCGGGTCCTGGAGTTGGAGCGAGCCGATGCCACGGCGTTGCTGGCCGCGGGTTGGACTTTGCCGGAACCGTTCGTCGCGAAGGGCCGCGATGGCGTGACCGACATTTATGGCGTGATCATCAAGCCGTCGAACTTCGATCCGACCAAGACCTATCCGGTGTTGGAGGAAATCTATGCCGGTCCGCAGGGCGCCTTTGTGCCGAAGGAATTTGGTCGGCTGAACCGGCATCATTCGCTGGCGGAGTTGGGGTTTGTCGTGGTGCAGGTGGATGGCATGGGGACCAATCATCGCAGCAAGAAATTCCATGATGTGTGCTGGAAGAATCTGGCTGACTCGGGTTTGCCGGATCACATCGCGTGGCTGAAAGCGGCGGCGAAGACCCGGCCCTGGATGGATCTGACCCGCGTGGGCATTTATGGCGGCAGTGCGGGCGGGCAGAGTTCAACTCGCGCGTTACTGGCCCATCCGGACTTCTACAAAGTCGCAGTGAGCGACTGTGGGTGTCACGACAACCGGATGGACAAGCTGTGGTGGAACGAGCAGTGGCTGGGCTGGCCGGTGGACGACAGTTATCGGCGCAGTTCCAATGTGGAGGATGCTGGAAAGCTGAAGGGCAAATTGCTGCTGACTGTGGGTGAACTCGACACGAATGTGGATCCGGCCAGCACCCTCCAGGTGGCGGCGGCCTTGGTGCGGGCGGACAAGGAGTTTGAATTGCTGATTGTTCCCAGCGCGAATCATGGGGCGGGGGAATCCCCGTATGCCAGTCGGCGGCGCATGGACTTTTTTGTGCGCCATTTGCTGGGTCGCGAGCCGCGGTGGGAGTGAGGGGAAAGCTGAGAGCTGAGAGCTGAGAGCTGAGAGGAAAACCCCGGTAGGGCGACGCTCTGCGGAGCCGTTCGTGAAGGCGCGGAGCGTTTTGGACTGCGCCAGCCCTCTGGCGCTTTGGGGCGGGTGAGTCGCGGCTGGGGGTTGTGGATGGACTGACACGTCAGCAGCCTGGTCGGAAAGCTGAGAGCTGAGAGCTGAGAGCTGAGAGGTCGGAACGGGAAAGCGGGAAGGAAGGCGCGAAGCGTTTAGGACTGCGCCAGCCCTCTGGCGCTTTGGGGCGGGTGAGTCGTGGCTGAGGGTTGTGGATGGACTGACGCGTCAGCAGCCGTGACGAAAAGCGGTAGCTCGCGGCGCTCGCGACCGCACTCCAAGACGCTTCGCGAGGGCGACGCGGGTGAGGAGATGAACCTCTTGTGTCTGCTGCGCGAACGGCTCGGTGGAACCTCGCCCTACCGGGAGCAGGGGAAACGACCAGGAAGGCGCGAAGCGTTTTGGACTGCGCCAGCCCTCTGGCGTTTTGGGGCGGGTGAGTCGCGGCTGGGGGTGGTGGATGGACTGACGCGTCAGCAGCCGTGACGAAAAGCGGTAGCTCGCGGCGCTCGCGACCGCACTCCAAGACGCTTCGCGCGGGCGACGCGGGTGAGGAAATGAACCTCTTGTGTCTGTTGCGCGAACGGCTCGGTGGAACCTCGCCCTACGTGCGTTTGTGAAACTGATGAGACTAACCAGTGAAAGACTGAGTACGACGTCGACAGGGCGTCGTGTAGCTGAAGGCAACTGCGTCGCCGCAAGGCGGGGTGGAGAGCAGCCGGAAGCGAACCTGCCGTCCCAAAACAGCCTGCTAAGGCAGTTGAACCCGATTCGGCCTTTCGGAAT
>JAFLEF010000091.1 GCA_017309115.1 Verrucomicrobiota bacterium
AGGATTCACCTCCGGCAGCTCTCCACCTCCTGTCTCCAGGACGCAGTAGCCTTCGGTCACAGGCAGGTAAATCTTCCGCCTGACAGGGACTTTCACCCTGCTTTGTCTGCACCTTCACAGGCGCACTAGGGCGACGCTCTGCCGAGCCGTTCGCGTGTGGACTCCCGACGCGTCATTCGCCGGGACGCGAACGGCTCGGTGTAACCTCGCCCTTCCTTACTGCTTCCCGCTTCGCGCTTACCGGCTCAAGACGGAATCGCGTCACGGAGTTCGACACTCAACGGCGACGCTCCGCGAAGCCTCGCCGCTTCTCTCAGGACTTTTGATCCTCCGCCCATCGAGCTTCGGCGGGCGCCGCAAATGTCATATCCGCGTGACATAAACGACACCCAGGGGAGTTCCAGCCCTCGTTTGACCTTCGCTCCTGGCGCCCGGGGACTAGATCGCGAGCGGCAGTCGTGATGAACCCACTGCCATTGGTCCGCCTCCAACTCACAAAAATGGCAATAACTGAACTCTATGCTCCCCCTGAGCTTGCTCATCACGATAGACTTCTGAGGTCTGAAGAAGAACGGGAAAAATCCATCGGTCCGCGGTGCCGGAGCCGTCTTGGTCGGGAGAATCCGACTGCGTCCGGCCTTGGGTGACTTGGATGTCTCGCTTCGGTTCGCCCGGCCTCGGGAAACCCTTCTGTTCTGTGACTTGAGGTCCGCGCTCGTTCGGGACGTCTTCGGGATTCCTTCGAACGGGCTGGCCACGGTCGCCGCCGATCCAAGACTTCAGGACAATCGCGACTTCTCCTTCACCACTTCTCCGCCCTTAAAACGGTTTACCTCTTGCTGACATGCTGAGCTCCGCCCTTCGACTCTTCTCCCCCGCGACCTTACCCAAGGATCTCACCGCTGGATTGGTGGTGTTCCTGGTGGCCCTGCCCCTTTGCCTCGGGGTGGCCTTGGCCTCCGGCGCGCCACTGTTTTCAGGAATCGTCACCGGCATCGTCGGCGGTCTGCTGGTCGGCATGATCAGCGGTTCACACACCAGTGTCAGCGGTCCGGCGGCCGGTCTGACCGCCATTGTGGCGGCTCAGATCGGTAAGCTGGGGACCTTCGATGCCTTTCTCCTCGCGGTCGTGTTGGCCGGTGTCATTCAACTGGTCCTCGGGATCTGCCGGGCGGGTTTCATTGCCGCGTTCTTTCCCTCCAGCGTGATCAAGGGACTGCTGGCCGCCATCGGTACGATTCTGATCTTGAAACAGATTCCCCACGTCGTCGGCCATGATCCCGATCCGGTGGGCGACATGTCCTTCGATCAGCCGGATAAGCAAAACACCTTTTCGGAACTCTGGGCCTCGCTCTTTGACATCCAAACGGGCGCCGCCGTGATCGGTCTCCTCTCCATCGCGCTGCTGTTTTTCTGGGATCGAATCAAGGCTCTGAAAAAGTCACCCGTCCCCGCCCCACTCGTCGTCGTCGTCGTGGGTGTCCTGATCAGTTTGATGTTCCGTAAAATCGGGGGTGACTGGGCCATCGGGACCAGCCATTTGGTTCAGGTTCCCGTCGCTCAAACGCCCGCTGAATTCTTTGGCCTGCTCAAATTCCCGAATTTCGGCGCGTTCTCCAATCCAGCCCTGTACGTCGCCGCCATCACGATCGCCATCGTCGCGTCCCTGGAAACGCTGCTCAACCTGGAAGCGGTGGACAAGATCGACCCGGAACAGCGCGTCTCCCCTCCGAACCGCGAACTGGTCGCCCAAGGTGTGGGAAACATCGTGGCGGGTATGATTGGCGGGCTGCCCATGACCAGCGTCATCGTGCGCAGCAGCGTCAATATCAACGCCGGTGTGAAAACCAAACTGGGCGCGATTTGGCACGGCTTTTTGCTGCTCGCCTGCGTGCTCCTGGTCCCTGGCTGGCTCAATGAAATCCCGCTGTCAGCCCTGGCCGCCATCCTCCTTATGACGGGTCTGAAATTGGCCAGCCCCACGTTGTTTCGGCAGATGTGGAGCGAAGGGAAAAACCAATTCCTACCCTTCATCATCACCGTGGTCGCCATTGTGCTCACGGATCTCTTGATCGGCATTCTGATCGGCCTCGCCGTCAGCGTCGGCTTCATCCTCCATGGCAACCTGCGCCGTCCGCTCAAAAAATTCATGGAGAAGCACATCACCGGCGATGTCTTGCGCATCGAACTGGCCAACCAAGTCAGCTTCTTCAGTCGCGCCAGTCTGCTCGAGACCCTCAACAGCGTGCCTCCCGGTGGCCATGTTCTGATTGATGCCCGCAACACCAACTACATCGACCCCGATATTCTCGACCTGATCCAGGACTTCCGGAACACCACCACCAAAGCCCATGGAGTCCGCCTGAGTCTCGTCGGATTCAAAGACAAGTATCCCCAAGTCGAAGATCGCATCCAATTCGTCGACTACAGCAGCCGCGAAGTGCAAAGCACCCTCACGCCCGAACGCGTGATTGAAATCATGAAGGAAGGCAATGAGCGCTTCCGCAACGGCCACCAACTGACCCGTGATATCAGCCGGCTGGTCGATGCCACTTCGGCCGGCCAGTTTCCGATGGCCGTCGTGCTCAATTGCATCGACTCGCGAACACCGGCTGAACTCGTCTTTGACCTCGGTCTCGGTGACATCTTCAGCGTTCGCATCGCCGGGAATATTGCCCGCGACAAAGTGGTGGGGAGCTTGGAATACAGCTGCGCGGTCGCCGGCGCCAAACTCATTCTGGTCATGGGACACACCTCCTGTGGTGCAGTGAATGCTGCGGTGGATTTGTTCTGCAGTCACCGGACCACGGCGGAAGCCACCGGCTGTTGTAATCTGGATATTCTCATCAGCGAAATCCAACAGTCGGTCGATCCGAAGACCTGCAAGGCGCCGGATCAGTGGCTCCCTGGGGAGAAGGCCGCTTATGCCAATGAGGTCTCCCACCGCAACATTCTGCGCACGATGCGCATGATCCGGGAACGGAGTTCAACCATCGACAAGCTCGTGCGCACCGACAAACTCGCGATCGTGGGAGCCCTCTACAACATCAGCACCGGAGAGGTCTCCTTCTTCCAAACGCCCGAATCCAGCTCCCACCCACTGCCCATCCCGATGGCCACAGCGGTGTGACGTTTGCGGGCGAGCTAATTTATGGAGTGCGGTCGCCGCTTGCTTACCCCTTACCTCTCACCCCTTACCGTTTTTGACCTCTCAGCTCTCAGCTTCCCCTACGGAAGGACCGGCCGGGGCTTCGGCAGTAGCACAAACTTGTTCTTCCACGTGGTGACCAACTCGGTTCCGGCTGGTCCGGCGTTGAGCTGATTCAACAGCTCGCCGAGCTCGTGCAGGACGTAGCCCGCCTCCATTCGCGCCGCGTCCGTCGCGGGCGGCGTGCTGTCGTTCACCAGCTTGAAGTACTCGTTGAAGTTCCGATACGCCGCGAGTTCCGAAAGCATCAGGTACACCGCCAATTCCCCTTCGGCCCCTGCCTGACGTCGCGCCGCGCGCAAGTGATCCACCGCCGACGGTGGCGTGGAATTCAGCGTCACCAGACGCGCCCGCCACTGATCCAGGGTAGCCTGGGCGTTGGTGGGATTCGCCCGGAAGGCCGACAGGGACGCATAGGAATAATCGATCTCAATCAGTCCCGGAAGGGCAGTGAGGAGTGCGGCATCGCGGGGATAAATCTGACCCGACGCGGTGGTCTGCGCCTGCCGGGCGGTTTCCAAGGCCGGTCCAAACTGACCCAGTCGCCATTGCGTCAGCGCTTTCAAGGTCAGGGCGGTGCCCCACAGTTGATCGGCCTTGAGCTGAGCCACGTCGTCGGACGACAGCTGTTGCAAGCTCAGCAACGCGGCGGAGTAGCCCGCGCGCGCGCTGATGGATCCGGAGACTTCCTGCTCGAGGCTGACGCCAGCCGACTGATTCCAGCCCGTGGGCAATCCGGGAGCGCCAGAACTCAGCCGCAACTCTGCGAGCCGGGCGCGGTTGTCCTGACTGGCGGCACTGTTGAACGCGTCCTGCGCTTCCCGTAGCCGGTTCGTGCTTTGGCAGGCCGGCAGGATCAGCAGCAGAGCCAGTCCCAGGTTCAGACGCAGCCACACGGTGAAACGAATCGAAGTCGAAGAGAGAGTTGAGTTCATGGAATGAGGATGGGGTTAGGCCGCCAGCTTCTTGGCCAGGGCGGTGGCAAAGGATTCCAGGTCGAAGCCATCGTCGTTAACCAGCGAGCGAATTTCCGCCGTGAGGGCCTGACCCAGTTTCTTGACCGCCGCAGCCGGCGTGAGGCTGTGGTCGGCCATAACGCGCAAGGTGACTTCAACCACTTCGGACAACGTCTGCCGTCCCAAAAGACGCCACGCCACCGCCGGGTCCTGATCGGGATCGAAGACGGTGGAGAGAATGGTGTCCGTCACGGCCACAATGACCGGGGTTCCGTCAGGCAATTTCTCGAGGAAGTCCAAGCGCAGCGACGCTGACTGCAGCAGGACCTGGAGCACTTCAACTGCGGTCGCGGGAGTGAGCCGGTTATCGGCCCGACGTCGGAGCACTTCAACCACGCCCTTCAGCACCTCCTGCAAGGCCGGACGAACCTCGCCCGCGGCATCGATCAGCCAGCCCGGATGATTCACAAACTCGTCCAAGACCGAGTTGACCACCGTGAGCAAATCCTCGCGTCGAAACTGCGGTTTCCAAGTCGCCCCGGGAACAGTCCGCGTCAGCAAGGTCAGCGTCGTTTTGGCGGCGGCCGCCAGCAGGTTTCGCTCAGGATGATCCTCCCGCTCGGGCCAGAAGAGATCCAGATTCTCGGCAGTGCGGTCCAACACCAGCCGAGCCACCTCGGGAAACAAGTCGGGCGAGACCAATTTCGGAATAGCCTGAAGATCTGTGGCCAAGCCGATCAGCAACTGACGGAACCCGGGATTCTTCACCGGAAAGAGTCCGGGCTGTTGCGCCACCACTTCGAGGGCGCTGTGCAGGACGACTTCCAGTCCGTCGCGACCGAACACCTCACTTAGTTTGCCGTCCTCCTCGAGAACCAGATCCAACAGGTCATTGCCCACCGCCACCACCAAGGCCTGTCCTGCGGCGCCGCGAAGACCGAGGAACGTTCCGGGATCCGACAGCACCATTCGCCCGCCGGTGGACAACGTGCTGCGAAAGATCACTTCGCCCCAGTCCTTCGCCCGCAACTTGGCGGCGTGCTTCTCGGTGGGCGTGAGATCGGAACCTTCAATCGCCTTCAACTGATCCGCCAGCGCCGTGGTCAGGCCGCGGGTGGTGGCCTGAATCAACTCCTGCACCTTCGGATCGCCACTCAACAACCCGGCGTTTTGCGAGAGCGAATCCACCGTGGCGATCATCAGGCGGGCTGGCACTTCGGCCAGGTCGCCCTCGGCGAAATCAATCTGCTGATCCAGACCGCTGAGGAATCCCGCCAGCGCCCGGCCGCGCGACGACTTCGGATCGGCCAGCTGAGGCGTTTGCAGAGCGTACTCGATGCCGATCTCAACCAACGTTCCCGCGATGCGCTGCAAAGCCGGCGGATTCGGATCGTTCCGCCGATTCTGCCATTGGCGGACCGACAATAGCGCGGACAGCTCATCCGGATCGGCCGGCCGGCCGTCACTCCAGGTTTGCCCCTGTTCCTCGGCGGTCAGCAGACAGGCATACTGCGTGTGCAGTTCCGCCAACTCCCCTTTCTCCGAGTCGTTGAGCCCATTAGCCACCGCGCGGGTCACGAGGGTTTTCAGCCGGGGATTGCCCGGAACCACGGTGCCCGTTTGAACCCGAACATAACCTTCGAGGAACTTCGGGCCGAACCCGTCCATTGTGAAAAAGTCCCGGGCTTCGCGCCAATCGGTTTTGGTTTCGAAGTTGGGCAGCGGCAGGACCAGTTCCCGGCGCTTGGTGGCATCTACGTAAGCCAGGCGAATCTGGCCGGACAATTTCAAGCCGCTGCGAATGGCCAGCATCAGCAGGGCGGCGGAGTCGGTAACCATATCAGGGGGGAGGAAGAGTGAGGGACTTCAAGCCAGGCAGATTCCGGGGTGCAGGAGGGAGCGGGTTTAGCGTCCTGAGGCCTCGAGGAAACTCAAGGTTCAATTCCGAGCCGACGTCCATTCCGGGAGAACGCACGTCAGCGCCCGAAGATTACGAGGCATGTCCGGAATCTTTCAGACCTCCCGCGGAGGGTAGGGATGGACCGCCGGGCCGTCCCCGGTTGGCCGGCGCAGCCAAGCCAATTGGCATTTGCTGGTCAGCGTCGAGCAACCGGAGACGCCTCCCGCAGCGACGCGGAGACGCGGAGGGAAGAAAAGCGGGTAAGCGGTAAGGGCGCCTAGGGAGTGCGGTCGCCAGCTCGCCATGCTACCGCCTTCCCACGGGCGAGGACTGGACTGCGAAACACGCGGCACCACTCCACTAATGCGCGGCTCCGCGGAGCGTCGCCCTACCCGTACCGCTTCCCACTTTCCTTACCCTTACCCCTTACCCCTTACCATCCCCCCACCGCTTTCCCACCAGGTCGCCGTCGCCAAGATCCCTTCGATGGCGTACAGACGACGCATGCAGTCACCCTTCCGTCGGTTTCCCCGCCTGGCCCTCAGTGGCCTGACCGCCCTTCTGCTGACCTCCGGCTGTCAATCCAACCGTGTTCCCAACCGGGACCAACTCTCCGACGTGCAGCGCGTGATGTTGCTGCCCCGCGACCGATCCCGGGAAGCGCAGCAGGCCATGACTCCGGCCCAGGCGCTGGAAAAGCTAAAGGCCGGCAACGAACGGTTTGTGTCTGGAACCAGTCAACCCCACGACCGACTCGCCGAGGTCCGCTCCACGGCCAGCGGCCAATTTCCCTTCGCCGCGGTGGTTAGCTGTCTGGATTCGCGTCAGCCCACCGAGATTGTCTTCGACCAGAGCATTGGGAATGTCTTCAGCGCCCGAATCGCCGGCAATATCATCAACGACGACATCCTCGGCAGTCTGGAATTCGCCTGCGCCGTGGCCGGAGCCAAGCTGATTGTCGTGGTCGGCCACACGCGCTGCGGTGCCATCAAGGGCGCCTGTGATGGCGTCGAATTGGGTCACCTCACCGGTCTGCTTAACCGAATTCAGCCCGCCGTCCAACGGGTGCCCTCGTACGTCCAACCCCGCACTTCGAAGAACACCGAGTTCGTGGAAAAGGTCGCCGCCGCGAACGTGCAGGTCGCCCTGATCCAAATTCGCGAAAAGAGTCCGATCCTCCGTGAACTGCTCGATCAGGGACGCATCGGCCTGGTCGGCGGTATGTACGACCTGGAAACCGGTCGGGTGGACTTTTATCCGTGAGACAGTCTCCTCAATCCACGGTGTAGCGGAGAAACGCCGGTTGGGCGAGCGGGGTGGCCAATTCCACCGTCCGAATGAGATCCAGGCCAACCGCCTCATCTGGCTGATAAACCAATCCCACCGACGTCCAGGTCTCCAAATCCGTGGACCATTCGACAGTTTCGGAAACTCCCTGCGCGATCTGACTCTTCCAGTATCGGAAGCGGAGCCGGTGATCGTCCAGAACCGTGAGGTTGACGAAGTCCTCCGTCTCCGCCACCGCCGGATTGGAGCCGCGGAAGTATTCCAGGAATGAACTGCTGCCATCCTGATCCGGGTCACTTTCGGGCTGGAGGTCGGAGAGCCCGGGATAGTAGCCGACCCATTCCGAATAGGTGGCTGACGGAAACAACACAGGGGAGAACGCCTTGGTTGGCTGGGGCGTGAAGGGGATGCCCAACACCAACACATTGCCCGGCGAGTAAGGAGGCTTGCCCTGCGTGAGAGGTTGCTGGTTCCCGACCAACCGCGATCCGCCGAGCGTGTAGGAAGAGGGAGATCCACTGAACACGGCCTCAATGATGTTGGCAAAGATGACGCCCTGGGCCGGATCTTGAATCGTGAACACGTATTGATTGGTCCCGGCCTGACCCGTCACCTGAGCATTCTGTCCGTTGTTGAGCCACTGCATTTTGGAGGTGTCATAGGTCAGCGTGAAACCATTGACGGTCGCGGTGGCTCCCGCGGGCACATTGGCCGCCCAGGAGAGACTGACATCGAACTTGATGCCATTGGGAACCGACACTGGCACCAGGGTTCCAGTGGTGGAGTTCTGATGCAGAATTGCCGGAGAATGGACAGGTTGGCCGTTGGCGGTGCCCTTGGCCGTTACGGCGAAGGTGTAGGGTGTTCCCGGACTAAGCCCCGACAACACGGTGGTCACCGAAGGCGACGTTGCGGCCACGGTGATCGGAGCCCGGTGCCCGGGTACCAGCAAATCCACTTCGTAACTGGTCGCTCCCGGCACCGCCGGCCACACCAGCGTCAGGGACGTACTATTAGTCGCCGTCACCGCCACCTTCGGGGAATCAAGCCGCTGGTCGGGCAGGATGGTCACCCGCAGGAATTGATTATTCTGCAACGTCAGCGCCGGTGATGGACCACTGCGATCACTGAAGGCAAAGCCGTAAGCCTCCGACTCGTTGTAGAACACCGCTGCCCACGGATTGTAATAGCCATCATTGGAACTCCGGGCCAAACCAAAGGGGAATTTGGTAGGCGGAACGCCATACCAAATCGCGCCGTTATTGCCATATCGTCCCTTGAGGTAGCCGAAGTTCAGGCCCGACAGCACATCCCGCGCAATGGCGCCGTACACGATGTTGACGTTGGACTGAATCTCCGCCGGCGTCATTCCGGCCACCGAAAACGAGGAGCCACTCAGCACTGCACCGTAGATGAAGCTGTCGTAGTTAATGGTCTGCTGGGAACCCGGCGCCGAGCCGTTGGGCAGATTGACGGTCACGGCGGCGTTGGCCGGGATGGGCGATGGCGGGGCCGGCACCGTCGTTCCCGTGAGATTCACCTTGTAGCCTCCCTGGCCATCGCTGACTACCGTGCCGTTGTAGTTGTAAGTGGAGTCATTGGCGCTCCCGCCCACGGTGAACTGATACGACACCAGCGAGGACAGATACTTTCCGAAGCTGGGAAACGGAGTCGGAAGGCCGTTGGTCGTTCCGGAGGAGATTTTGCCCGGACCCAGAATGCGGACGAATTGGGCTAATCCATTGGTGGGGGTCCAGGGACCCAGCGGGGCACCATTGGACTTCACCCCGTAAAACGCCGAGGTGCATTTCAGCGAGGTCAACTTCGCAATCAGACCTTCCGTGGACGTGTAGTACGTCCGGCGGGCCAGCGGCGTCGCAGCCTGTGCCGATGCGAAAAGCTCGAGCTGCATGGGAATGCTGTAGGCGTCAATCGAGGTCAGGTTGGCGACACTCGTGATCGACGGATCAAAGGTCAGCTCGAACTGGTCGAATCGGAAATTGCTGGTGATCGGGCTGGGATTGGAATTCGTGTAGATCACCGGGTGATGGTACGACGGCACAAAGGCAGCCGACCCGATCGAATTGACGGTGAACTGATACACGGGCAGCGACCGACCGCTGAATTGGGACGACACCTGAAAACCGGCCGAAGCCAGACTCGAGAGAGGAGCGGAACTCACCGGCGGATTATTGACCCCCGAGCCATTGGCTACCGGGATGCCAGACACACTCACAGGATGCCCATTGGCCTCTCGGCCGATTAACAGCGCATAGACTTGGGAATCGGGCAGTCCCGAATCATTGACGACTTGGATGGTGAGGGCCGCCTGCAGAGTGAGAACGCCACTGCCCAGCAGCAACGCTAACGCCCGAGTGATGCGACGAGGAATGAAGGACGGAGTGGTCATTGGGTTCAGCTTCAAGGACTATGATGAGACCACCGGGAAAAGTGAAGTGACCAATTCCGGGGAGCACACCGGACCACTCCTCCAAGCCGGGCTTCGTTTGCCTCCGGAAAATCTCCATGGAAAAACGAGGGCGCATCGTCCAGCGTTTCCCCACCACTCCGTTTGAAACCTCCTTCCCGTATTTCCCGCAGCAGCGCTGGCCAACCGGCTTCGTCCACAAGTTCCAATTGATCTCCGGAATGACGCCATCCCAGGAAGAATCGATCCTGTCCCGCGCCTTGGGCCTGCCCGAGGCCGAGCGAGAGGCGTTCCTGGTCCGGGCCTGCGCCGGGGATGCCGATCTGAAAAAGCGGGTCGTCGCCAAACTGCTCGCCCCCAGGCCCTCCGATTCTCCGGATTCACTCGGCACCCAAACTCCCACCCTGCGGGACGAATCCACTCCGCTGTCCTCCCCGGTCCAGACCCATGAGACCCTCGGTCGGTACCGAATCCGCGAACTGATCGGCGAAGGTGGCTGCGGCGTGGTTTACGTGGCGGAGCAGACGGAACCCGTCCGGCGGGAAGTGGCGATCAAGGTCATCAAGATGGGCATGGACACCAAGCAGGTGGTCGCCCGTTTCGAGGCCGAACGCCAGGCCCTAGCCCTGATGGACCATCCCTGCATCGCCAAGGTGCTGGACGCCGGAGCGACCGACAGTGGCCGACCCTACTTCGTGATGGAACTGATCCGCGGAATCCGGATCACCACCTATTGCGAACGCGAGGCGCTCAGTATTTCCAAACGCCTCGAACTGTTCATCAAGGTCTGCCAAGCCATCCAACACGCCCATCAAAAGGGAATCATCCACCGGGATATCAAACCCTCCAATATCCTCGTCGCGCGGCACGACGACGAGGCAGTGCCCAAGGTGATTGATTTCGGCATCGCCAAGGCCCTGCCGCAGATGCGGGATCAGTTGACCGACTCCACAGTCTTCACGCAGGTCCACCAATTCATCGGCACCCCCGCTTACATGAGTCCCGAACAGGCGACCATGGGCGGCGTCGATATCGACACTCGTACGGACATCTACAGCCTCGGGGTGGTTCTCTATGAACTGCTCTGCGGCGTGCCTCCCTTCGACGCCCAGGAACTTCTGAAGGCCGGCTTAGAGGGGAGCCAAAAGATCGTCCAAGAACGGGAACCCACCCGCCCTTCCCTCCGACTGGAACAGCGACAGCGCAAGGCTCCAGACGCGCCCCGGAAGCAGATCCCCACCGATCTGGATTGGATCGTGATGAAGTGCCTCGAGAAGGACCGGAACCGTCGCTACGAGACGGCCAACGGTCTGGCCATGGACATCGAACGGTTCCTGCACCATGAGCCCGTGGTGGCGCGCTCGCCGACGACGTTCTATCGGCTTCAAAAGGCTTGGCGACGCAATCGCGGTCTGTTCGCCATGGGCGTCACCGCGGGTCTTTCGCTGGCGTCCGCGTCCATCATCAGCACCTGGCAATGGATCGAGGCTGTCAACGCACGGAACAAGGCCGAACACGCCGAGGTCGCGGAACGGGAGGCCCGCCTCACCGCCGTCGCTGAGCGGGAGAAATCGCTGCGTCTCCTGTACGCCGCCAACATCCAGCTCATCCAACAGGCGTGGGAGCATAACAACCTGGGAAGAATGCGCGCCCTGCTCCAGGACACCGCCACCTCCCCGGGACGAGGTTTTGAATGGTTCTATTAGGACCGGGTTGCCCACCAGGCGGAACACACCTTCCAGGGTCATTCGAATTCAGTGTGGTCCGTTTGCTATGCCGCGAACGGTCGGCGGCTGGCCTCGGCCGCTGAAGACGGCAGCGCCCGAATCTGGAACCTCGATTCCAAGACCCAGCAGGTGTCGGTTTCAATCCCGGGCGGCAAGGCGTACAGCGTGGCGTTCACTCCGGATGACACGGGTCTGTTCACCGCCAACGAGGACGGCACCGCCAGCCTCTGGGACGCCCGTAACGGAACCCTAATCCGCCACTTCGCCGGTCACGGGGCACGCGTCTACAGCGTCCATCCCTCGCCCGACGGTTCCCAGCTGGTCACCGCCAGCGAAGACAACACCGTCCGTGTTTGGCGGGTGGCCGATGGACGGGAATTGCTGCGTCTCACCGGCCATTCCGGCTGGGTCCGTTCCGCCGCGTTTTCGCCGGACGGCCAACGCATCGCCAGTGGCAGTGACGACGCCACGGTGATTGTTTGGAACTCCGAGGACGGCCGGGAACTGCAGCGACTGCGGGGACATCAGAATCGGGTGTACGCGGTCGCGTGGTCGCCCGATGGGCAAAGCCTCGCCACGGCCAGCTGGGATGGCAGCCTGGGACTTTGGAATCCGGCGACCGGCGCTCTCCTGCGGAGCTTCAAAGGGCATTCCACCTGGGTCCGTTCGGTCCAGTTCTCCCGGGACGGTCAGCGACTGGTCTCGGGTGGCGAAGACCAGACCAGCCGCATCTGGGACGTAAACACCGGGGCGGAGTTGCTTCAGTTGAAGGGGCACAGCCTCCGGGTGCGATGGGCGGTGTTTTCACCGGACGGTCAGCAGGTCGCGACCGCGGGTGGCGACAATACGGTGCGTCTCTGGAAAGCGTCCGGCGATCCGGAGAACCGCTGTTTCGAAGGGCATCGGTCCTGGGTTCGCGCCGCGGCCACCACATCCGATGGAAAAATCCTGGCCACCGCCGCCAATGATCTTTCCGCGCGCGTCTGGGATCTCGAAACCGGTCAAACACTGCGGGTTCTTTTGGGACATAGCGCAGCCGTTAATACCATCGACGTTTCCCCCAACGGACGTGAAGTGATCACGGGCTCCAGCGATGGGACGTTCCGGGCGTGGGATCTTGAGACCGGCGCGGAACGCCTGCGCCGGACGACCCACGGGAGCAACGTCTTTTCGGCCTCGTATTCCCGGGATGGGGCGCGCTGGGTCACCGCGGGATCCGACTCGATGGTGCGCCTCTGGGACGCCTCGACGGGGACCGAGATTCGGACCCTGACCGGACATTCCAAGCCGGTGCTCGCGGCCGCGTTTTCGCCCGACGGCAGCCAGGTCGGTTCGGCCTCCGAGGATGCCACCGCCCGCTTATGGGATGCCGCCACTGGATCAGAACGGCACACCCTGCGCGGACACACCGCCACGGTCCGGAGCATCGCCTTTAGCCCGGACGGCACGCAGGTGGCCACGGCGGGTGAGGATAAACTCATCCGTGTTTGGGAAACCCGAACGGGTTCCATCGTGGCGACGCTTCGGGGGCATGGGGACGTGGTGATTTCGGTCGCGTATTCACCCGACGGGACACGCCTGGTGTCGTCGAGTACCGACGAAACGGCCCGCCTGTGGGACGCCGCCAGCGGACGGGAGTTGATGGTCCTGCGCGGCCACGACGGTTGGGTTTGGACAGCGCGGTTCAGCCGGGACGGTCGGCGGATCATCACCGGGGGCTTCGACCAGCGGGTGCGCGTGTGGGAGGCGGCCTTGCCGGCCCAGTCGGCGAGTTGGGCTCAGCAGGATGCGGCCGAACTCAACGCCCCCCGCTGAAACCAGAACCGGCGGGGTCGTTACGCAAGAGAGCCTGACCGCGGCAGGTCCCCCGATCGGCGTGAATCGGGGTCCAATCTGCGGTTCCAGCTCTCCGGACTTACCGCTTCGCCCTTACCGCCGGTCGGCCAGGCTGCGCCGGCCAACCGGGGACGGCCCAGCGGTCCATCCCTACCCCGGTGGGGCGACGCTCCGCGGAGCCGTACGTGTGTGACCTCCCGACGCATCACCTCGCCGAGACACGAACGGCTCGGTGGAACCTCGCCCTACCTTCCTTACCGCTTACCGCTTACCGCTTCGCTGCTCTCAGCTTTTAGTTTGCCTGCTGCCTTCCTCGTCCCACCCACCTATGGTCCACCCCTCATGACGCCCAGGTCCGTCTTCCCGTTCGTTTCGCTAGTCCTACTGCTCGTGAGCGGTCCCGTCGCTCGTGCCGCCCAAGGTGCCCAGCCGACCGGCTATCAGACGCTCACCAACCTGCCCTACCGAACGGGGAACCTGACGCCGGACATGCAGGAACGTTGTCGGTTGGACCTCTACGTTCCCACCGGCGTGACGAACTTCCCGACCGTGGTGTGGTTCCACGGCGGCGGTTTGACAGGCGGGGAACGGTCCCTTCCGACGGCCCTAAAGAATCAAGGCATTGGCGTGGTCGCCGCCAGCTATCGGCTCAGTCCCCAGGTGAAGGCGCCCGCTTACCTGGAGGACGCCGCGGCGGCGGTCGCCTGGACGTTCCGCAACATCACCAATTACGGCGGCTCACCCAACCGCATTATGGTCAGTGGACATTCCGCCGGCGGCTATCTCGCCACCATGATCGGCCTCGATCCGAAATGGCTGGCGGTCCACGGTCTGAATCCCAATCAACTCGCTGGCCTGGCTCCGTTCAGCGGTCAGGCCATCACGCACTTCACCATTCGCGCCGAACGCGGCATCCCGGAAACACGCCCGATCATCGACGAATTCGCCCCGGTCTACCACGTGCGAAAGGACGCCCCGCCGCTGTTGATCATCAGCGGCGATCGGGAACTGGAGTTGCTCGGCCGTTACGAGGAGAACGCCTACTTCGCCCGCATGATGCGTCTCGTGGGACACACCAACACCACGCTGATCGAACTGGGCGGATACAATCACGGCGGCATGGCGGAACCCGCGTTCCCGTTGCTGCTGCAATTCGTCCGAAAGCTCCCAGGAGCCAGCTGAGAGCTGAGAGGCAAAGCGGCAATCCCGGGTAGGGCGACGCTCCGCGGAGCCGTACGTATGTGGCCTCCCCACGCGTCATTTCGCCGAGACACGAACGGCTCGGTGCAACCTCGCCCTACCTACCTTACCCCTTACCGCTTCGCCCTTACCGTCTTTGCCTCTCAACTCTCAGCTCTCAGCTCTCAGCTTTCCTATCCCAACCTGGTCAGAAATTCCTTGGTCAACGCCCGGAATGCTTCGGCTCCAGAGGCCCCGCTGTCGTGCAGTTCGATTGGCTTGGCCTCCATCGGTGCCTCGGCCAGCTTGATGTTCTCGGGAATGACCGTGTCGAAGAAATAGAGCTTCTGGAATTCGTTGTCGGTGCGCAGCCGCTCGATGGTCTCGGAATGATACCGCAGCCAGCCACGCACGCGGGTGAACACCACTCCCAGACACCGGATCTTGAACTCGAGTTCGCGCTTCAAATAGCCCAGCCGATCCTGCAGCAGATTCAACCCCAGGGTGGACAGGTAGTCCGGCTGCATCGGAATCAGATACGCGTCGCTGGCATACAGCGCGTTCTGAGTGGCTGACATCAGGTTGGGCGGACAGTCGCAGAGGATGACGTCGTACTCCTCAATGACTTTGGCGATCTTGCGGGCGAAGATGCGTTCCCGACCGGGTCGGGCCGCCAGATCGAGGTCGATGAAGGTCAGCGCCAGGTGGGACGGAATCAGATCCAATCCGGGAACCTCCGGCAGCACGTTGCGAACGATGCAGTCCACGAGTTTCTCGGGTTCGCCGTGCTTCTTCTTGCTCCGGGCCTCGAGCACATCGGCCATGGTGCCGTGTTTGTCGGCCCACTTCTCCCAGGCGGTCTCGGTCATCACCGACAGGGAAGCGTTGGTCTGGGAATCGAAGTCCACCAGGAGCACGCGTTTGCCATGATCCCGGGCGAGGTAGGTGGCGAGATTGACGGCGCAGGTCGTCTTGCCGACGCCACCCTTCATGTTCAGCAGGGAGATGATTTTGGCCTTGGCCATGTCCGACGTTGGTCAGGTCATTTCCCGCCGTCGAGTGAGGAAACCGGGGATCCGTAATTTTCCGTCGGGCAGGAGGCGGGGGAGTTTTGATCCGCAGATTAAACACAGATTCACACAGATTTTTTGGGGTCTTCCGAAGAGGAGGGGAGAAATCTGGAAAACAGGAAAACAGGAAGAAGACGGGAAGCTGGAATCCGGTGGGGCGAGGCTTTCCCGGGCCGTTTTTTATGGAGTGCGGCAGACCTTCTGCCGCTTTCCCATGGGCGAGGCGTTAACTGAATCCGACGCGTCACCACTCCACCGGCGTCGGGGAAAATGGGAAGGCGGTAGCATGGCTACCGCACTCCATAGGAAACGGCACCGCAGAGCGTCGCCCTGTCGGTTTTTCTCTCAACTTTCAACTCTCAACTGGTTTGCGTTCCCGAGTGGAGAGTGAAGACGAAATGGAAATTACCATCCGCTGAACGGCCATGGCCACGGACCGTTGGTATGGTTGAAGATCCATTCGAAATCAGGATTGTCGTGGGCGTCCCAACCAACGGCTTCGGCTTTGGGCCATTCCAGCACTTTGGGTCCCGTTCGGGCATCCTTCCACCGGTGTAACTCGGAATGGCCGTCGGCAAAACTGCCTCAATATGAGTTTGTGTGGGTAGCTGGGAGGGGATCCGGGAGGTCGAAGTGAAGGTGGGAGGCGACGAGATAGATCATGGTGGTGAAGTATTCGACGGTGCGGAAGCCGCGGGATTTGCGCT
>JAFLEF010000092.1 GCA_017309115.1 Verrucomicrobiota bacterium
AGCGGCAGAGGGCTGCCGCACTCCAAACGCTTCGCGCTCCCTTTACCGTCTCTCCCAGTCTCCCCCTCCCACGTTCTCCACCTCCTGTTCCCTTTCCTGTTTTCATGTTTTCCAGATTCGTCCCTCTTTTCCGCGGGAAGCCACGGAGTCACCTCGCACTGATCTTGCCCTGACCAGCCCGGGCCGGTCGGCTTCGCGACGCTCGCCAACCGGGGACGGCCCAGCGGTCCATCCCTACCTGATCTCCCCCTCACCCCCTCACCCCCTCTCGCTCTCACCCCCTCTCACTTTCCCCCTCCCCGCCTTTGCCGTTTCCCGGACGCGACGACATAGTGTCGGTCCGATGCCGGCCGATTCCGCCCCCGTTCGCAGTCTCTACGTCCATGTGCCGTTCTGCGCGCACAAGTGCGAGTACTGCGCCTTCTACTCGGCCCCGGCCGGTGGAGATCAGATCAACCGCTACGTCCAGGCGCTGGTCCGGGAACTCGAACTGATCGCCCCGGATTGCCAGCCCAACACCGCGTTCTTCGGCGGCGGAACCCCGTCCATGCTGAACCTGCAGCAGTGGCAAACGATTCTGTCCACGATGCAACGGCTCGGATTGGACCGGGCCGCGGAATGGACTGTCGAATGCAATCCGGCCACGGTCTCTGCCGACAAAGCCCGACTGCTCCGAGACGCCGGCGTGAACCGCATTTCCATGGGCGTTCAGTCGTTCGACGAATCCCTGCTCGAACGCCTGGGCCGGATTCACACTCGGGATCAGGTCTACCGCAGCTACGACATTTTGCGCGCCGCTGGCTTCGAGAACGTCAACATCGACCTGATGTTCGCCATTCCCGGCCAGTCGCTCGACTTGTGGCGTTCCACCATCGACGAAGCCCTGCGCCTCGGGACGGAACATCTGAGCTGCTACGAGGTGATCTACGAAGACGACACGCCGCTGTACGAACAGCTGAAGGCCGGTCAGTTCGACGTGGACGAGGATCTCGCCTGCGACATGTACGATCTGCTGGTGGATCGACTGGCCGACGCGGGCTTCCGGCAATACGAAATTGCCAACTTCGCCCGTTCCGCCCGACCCGGCACCACCCCGCCGCTGCCACCGCTGGACTCCGGGATTCCCGATTATGCCTGTCGGCACAACGTCACGTACTGGCGCGGCCAGGACAGCTACGGCTTGGGTCCGAGCGCGAGCGAGTACGTGCGGGGATTACGGTCCCGCAACTGGGCCAACACCACCCTGTACTGCGAGCAACTGGAGAAGGGCCGGCGGGCGAAGGAGTTTGCCGAAGCCCTGGCGCCGGCCGCCCGAGCCGGCGAACTGGCCGCGTTCGGACTGCGCATGAATGCCGGCTGGCCGTTTGCCGAATTCACGGAGCGCACCGGATTCGATCTGCGCGAAGAATGGCGCTTCGAGCTGACCCAACTCGTCACCCGCGGTTGGGCCGAAGAAACCCCCACGCACTTCCGACTCACCCGACAAGGCCTGCGTTTCGCCGACGCCGCCGCTGAACTGCTGCTGCGCCCCGAGAGCGCCCCGAACTCAACTACTCCCTCGCGGATCGCGCTCGTAGGCCGCCCGTCTCCTGCCGTGGTCCTGACGCACTGACCGCGTCACTTGAAGTTCACCAGACCCAGTTCCTTGAGCGCATTCAGCAGGAACTGCATCGCAATCGCCGCCAGCACCAAGCCCATGACGCGGGTCGTCACGCGCAGAACGATCGGACTTAGCCACTGCGCGCCGCGTGCGGAAATCGCGAAGACGAAGTAACTGCCCAAACACACCAGGGCGATGCACGCGTACAACAACCCGTGCTTCACCCAGGTGTCGGCCTTGGCCTGCAACAGCAGCACGGTCGATATGGCGCCCGGGCCCGCCAGCATCGGCACCGCCATTGGAGTCACCGCAATGTCCGCCTTGGCCGCACCCGCCTCGACTTCCTCGTGAGTCTCCTGGGCCTTGGATCGTTCGGCCTTCAACATGTCCAGGGCGATTAGGAGCAGGATAACACTGCCCGCCATTTGGAGCGCCGGAATGGTGATGCCCAAAAAGTGGAACAGCCACCGGCCGCCGATGGCGAACAGCAGAAGAAGGATCGCCGCCACCTGACACGCCAGCCGCGCCATACGCACGCGATTCTCCGGCGTGTCATGCGGCGTCATGGCCAGAAACGCCGGCACCGTCGCGATCGGATCAATGATCACGATCAGCGAACTCAGCGCGAACAAGGCGTATTCGACCGAACTCATTCAGGAATAGGAAACCGCGAAACCGATTCAGCCCGCACTTGGAGCGGCGACCGCACATGGCGCCAGAATTCCGTCCTTCATGCCATGCACAATCTTCTTGTCGGCCGGCACCACGGTCGCGAGCACGCCTCCCAGATTCGCCCGCGCCGCGTCGCCGTCACCGCTGACGAAGTAGTAGGGACACAACCGAACCCGACCCGGCATTGGCTGCAGGGTGTCTCGGGCGAAGTCATACCACGCCGACTCCACCACCCGTGGCCGGTGGAACTTCTGCAGCACGTGCGGCGAGCGCGGCCAAGCGGCCAGGGCTTTTTCCACCGCCACGCTCCAATCCGCGGAACTCAGATCGCTCCCGAGATACACTCCGCGCGCGCCCCAGGCCTCCTCGCTGTATCCGGAAACCTTCAGAATCAGTTCCCGTTCCCGTTGGCTCAGGCCCTTCAGTTGCCGCCAGTCGGTGAGTTCCAGTCCGGGATATCCCGCGTTGGGCGGCAGCGGCGAAGGGTCCAGCACCCAGGTGCGCGGCACCACTTTTAGCAGCCGATTGAAAAACCCTTCGCCCAGTTCCTGACGCCAGGTATCGCGGAGGTTGCGATTCCACAGCAGGGCGAACAGCAGCTTCTCTTCGAAGATCGGCTTGGGCGGCGGGGTGAGGCGGATCGACTTCGCCTGGGCCAGGTCAAAGATCGTCCGGGAGTTGGCCACTTGAGCCAGATCGAACAGTTCGAAGAACCGGTAAACGGCATCCCCCGGGGCAAAGTCGGTAAAGGTCGTGTCCCGGACCGTCACGCTGCGACTGGTAATCCGCTCCGCCAGCCAGGCCATTTCGGGACGATACGCCGCCGACTCCTCGGACACCACGAGATGGACCCGCGGCGCGTCGCCGAAAATGGACGCGAAGCCATCCCGCATTCCCGTCGCGCCGCCGATCAACGACGGTGCCCCGCCCAGCAGTCCGGCGTAGCTTTCGTTCAGCCATTGCGTCAGCCCGATCCCGCCGGGCACCGAATCCAGCTCCGAGATTGCCCAGCCTTCCTCTGTCAAAAGCACATCTGGCCGGATGACCCGAGGCACTTCGTTCTTGAACGCCGGATCCCGCTGCCGCGCCACCAGCTCCGCTGGCTTCCCCTGATCCAACAGCTCGGCGATCCAGGCCGGGGCCTTTCCTTCGACGCTCCGCCGGTATAGCAGATTAACCGCCCGATAAAACTGCAGCAGCACGCGGCCCAACGATTCCAGCTCCTTGGCGAACGCCGGATCCAATGGAAACGGGTCGGGAGAGATCCGCCAGGTCGCCCCATCAAACAGCCCTCCGGCGGGAATCGCCGATTGAATCTGCCGGGCGCGGTCGGCCGCGGACGCAACATCACTCATGTCGGCACAGGCTAGGAGGCATCGAGAAAAGCTCAAAGGGAGAATGGCAAGAGGTTCTATGGAGTGCGCTCTCCCTGGTGGGGCGACGCTCCGCGGAGCCGTTCCCTCGTGGACTCCCAACGCGTCCTTCGCCAAGACGCGCACGGCCCCGGCTGCTGACGCGTCGAGCCACCCCAACTTCCACCCGCCTTCCACCCGCCTTCCATCCGCCTTCCATCCGCCTTCCACGCGCCCCAAAGCGCCAAAGCGCCAGAGGGCTGGCGCAGTCCAAACGCTTCGCGCTTTCCCCTTCCCGTTTTGCCTCTCAGCTCTCAGCTCTCAGCTCTCAGCTTTTCCCCCCGGTGGGGCGACGCTCCGCCGAGCCGTTCCCGCGGGGAGCCCTGATGCCTGATTCGGCACTTGGCGAAGTTCCCATCTTCGGTTAGTGGACCGCATGCCCAACAGCCAAGTGCTGCTCCTCTGGCTTATTGTCTTCCTCGCCAGCCTCACCGGTCTGCGTCTTCAGTCTGCGACCCCGTTGCAGATTCGCGTTGGTGTAAAGGAACTGACTCCCATCCAGCGCACCAATTTCGTCCGGTGTGTCCTCTGGCTCAAAACCCATCCCTCCAGTTACGACACCACGGGAAGCGGACTCAACGCCTACGATTGGATGGTGAAGCTGCACAAGGATGGCTTCGAAGCCCACTTGGCAGGCGGATCGGGAGTGCACATGGCGCCGTCGTTCTTCCCCTGGCACCGGGAGTACCTGCTGGCGTTCGAACGGGAACTCCAGCGCGCCGCCCGCGAACTTGGCATCCCGGAAACTGTCACTCTTCCTTACTGGGACTGGACCGACCCCGAGACGGCCCCGTTGGTCTTTCGCGATGATTTCCTAGGCGGGAACGGTTCTGGGAACAACGCCGCCTTCACAAATGGACTGCCCAATACCCGCAACTCCCCATTCCGGGTCCGCTCCGGACCGTTCGCCACCCGGGATGATCGGACCACCGAATTCCTCGTCAGTACCAATGCCGCCGTTTCCGGCACCAGTCCCCAGGGCCCGCCCCGCTTCTTTCTGCAACGCGCCATCGGCACTCACCGCATTTTCAGCCCCGTCGTGGGCACCACTCCTCCCGAATATCCTACTGCGGAATTGCTGGACCTGCTGCCAAAGACCAATGAGATCGCCCACGCCTTGCAGATGACATTGTATGACTTGGCGGCCTGGGATTACACGGTGGAGACCAATCTGCAGTTCCTCGAACGAACCACCTTCCGCAACTACATGGAAGGCCACACCGGACTGCTCAATGTCTTCACCGAAGAACCATTTGGGGATCAGATCCACGGCCGTGTCCACCTCTGGATGGGCGGCAACATGAGCTCCTCCAGTTCTCCTAACGACCCGCTCTTCTGGCTGCATCACGCGAACCTCGACCGCATCTGGGCGGAATGGCAGGACCGCCAGGGAATCTTCAATTTCCCCGCCGAATGGACGTATCTCAATTCGAACAGCAACACCGTTTCCGTTGTCGCCACCGAGGTGCTCTGGGGCTTCAACAAGGCCGCCGGCTACCCCAACGACATCACTTCGCTCGACACTCTGGAGATTCGGGCGTCGGGCGTCCGCTATGACACCCAGGCTGAGAGCGCCCCGGCTCAACTGGTGGCGTTCGTTTCCCGGATCAACGATTCTACCCGGCTCGAAGTTCGAGTGGCAGCCGTGCGTGGACTCCAGTACCAGATGGAGGCGGCTCAGCAGGCGGACGGACCCTGGACCGCCTCGGGTCCGGCGGTCATCGCTGAAGGTTCCGAACTGCGTTTCGAACGAATCACTGGTTCGGGCGAGACCACTAGAGAGTTCCTCCGATTGCGAATCACCGCTGCCCCGAACCAACCTGTCGTGGGCGAACGGGTGCGCCTTCTGCTCTCGGGACGACCCAGCAGCGAGCCCCGTTGTGGGGTGGATCCACTGGCCAAGCCCAGCACGGCCTCGGCCGATCGGCCCCGTCGAGACTATTGATTGACGCGCGGAAACACCCGGCGCGACTCCTCCAACTCCAACTGACCGCGCGTCACGCCCAACTGGCTGCTGACCTTCAATTCCTGCCACAGCTGTCGGCCCGTAATCTCTCCGCGCAGGAGCGCCCGGTAGCGGGCCAACGTTCGCTTCACTTCCTCAGCGGATTCCTGGACGAACTCCACCCGAAACGCCCGCAAGCCCAAGGCGAGAAACCGTTCACAGTATTCTGCTCCGGTTTGCGCGCGGGCATTGAAGACGGTGTTGCGACACCCGACATCGGCCTTCAGCGGATGTTCCTGACCCACCCGATCGCGCAGTCGGACGTCGTGCCGGTCACACGGGCGACCGCAGTTTCGGAAGTCCGTTCCCGAACTCAGGAACGCACAGAACACGCAGTGCTCCATGTGAAACATCGGCATGTGCTGATGCAGCGTCAGTTCGAACCACGACGCCGGCGCCGCCCGCAACAGCGACTCCACCTGCGCCGCATTGAGATCGTAACTGACCGTCACCCGCTCCAACTCGTGCTGGCGCCGATACAACTCAGCGGTCAACGGATTGGCCACGTTCAGCGAGAAGTCGCCGCGCCGACGGGATCCGGCAAAGAAGCGCAGGTGGTCATAGTTCCGGACCAAATAGCCATCGGCCTGACTCGACCGGACCTGCTGCAGAATCCATTCCTCGCCGGGCTTGGTGATGCGCGGCGGCGCCACCCAAATGGAAGGCGCCGACCCGGTCGAAACCGCCTGACACGAACGGGCGGTGTGAAAGAGCGTGACCGCCTCGCGATACTTCTTCGGATCCTCGAAGTCGCAGTACACGGTTTGGATCCCGCACTCCAGAGCCGCCTCCAATTGATCCAGATTCCGTACCAGAACGATCAGTTCCGGCGCGCCCGGGGTCGGGTCGGCCGCGCCCTCGGTGACCGAGATCCGGATGGTTTCCGGCGGGTTCAACTGCCACCGCAACGGCTGGGCGCGAAGCGCGGTCAATTGCGCGATGGCGTCCCGCCGGAGCCGGTTGAGTTCGCTGACCGGCAGCAACACGCCTTCCGGCAGAGTGCTGGTCAGCGAACCAAGGACGAACGACGTCCCGCCCAATCGTCCCAGTTGTTCGCGCAACCGTTCCGTGGTCAGCGGCTGTTTCTCGGCCAACGCCAACGGCATCGTCGACGTTACCGGAACCACCCGGCCCAACTCGTCGCGCACCACCAGGGTCAGGGGCTGACCCAACTGTCCGTGCACCTCCATCGACACCGGTCGCACGTGACGCGGCGCGTCTCCCTCAAACGTCTTTCGCAGTTCCCGATTCAGCACCGGGTCATCCGTCTTCCAGACAAAGTGGCCCGGCTGAATTCGACTGAAGTCCACCGCGTTCGGACCAAAGGTGAGCTCGATCTCGGGACCAATCGTTCGCACGCCATACACCCGGCCACCTTCCTCCGGCTGATCCGGTCGTCCGGCGTCGAATCCCACACCGTCCCCGGGCTTAACCGAACCCTCCGCCCGCACGCGGACCCGATCGCGTCCCACCGCCACCACCTCTCCGACATACACCCCGCGCTTCTTGCCAAAGCGCGCGTGGGCCAGTTCCTGATTGTTGATGCCCCGAAACCAGCCGGTGTACAGGCCGCGGGAGAAGGCCATCTCCAGTTCGTAGCGGGATGAGGCGTCCCCGGGCGCCGTTCCGGAAGCCAGCCGATCCAGGGCCTGCCGATACACCCGCGTGATGCTCGCCACGTACTCCGGTGACTTCAGCCGACCTTCGATCTTCAACGAAGAAACACCGACCTCGGCCAACTGGGGCAACACTTCCAAACCCGCCAAATCCTGCGGCGAAAGCAGGTACCGGCGATCCCCCAAATCCACCTTCCGACCGTCGGAGATCAACTCGTACGGCAGGCGGCAGGCCTGGGCGCATTCACCGCGATTGGCGCTCCGGCCGCCCAGAGATTCACTGGTCAGGCACTGCCCGGAATAGGCCACACACAATGCCCCGTGAACAAAGACTTCCAAAGGCAAGCGAGGCCCGCCCGAGGTTTCCTGAGTGGTCTGGATGGCCTCAATCTCCTTCAGGGAATTCTCCCGGGCCAGCACTACCAACTGACATCCCAGATCCCGTGCGAACTCTACTCCGGCCGCGCTGGTGACGGACATCTGGGTGCTGGCGTGGATCGGAAAGTCCGGGGAGAGCTGGCGAATCAGCCGGCAAATCCCGACGTCCTGCACAATCGCCGCGTCCACCCCGGCGGCAATGATGCTTCGCAGGTAGTCCCGAGCAGCGGCCAGCTCTTCAGTGAAAACCAGAGTGTTGAAGGTCACGTATCCGCGCACGCCACGCCGATGCAGGAACTCCATGAGGGCGGGCAGATCCGCCTCGGTGAAATTCTTGGCGCGCATTCGGGCGTTGAAGCGATCGAGCCCGAAGTAGATGGCATCGGCGCCGTTCTCGACGGCTGCCCGGGCGCATTCCCAGTCACCTGCCGGAGCGAGCAACTCAGGTAGGCGGCGAAGGGAGGCAACTGGCGGAACCGCAGACATGGCCGCCAAGAGTGACCGCCCGCGCCCAAATGTCGAATGTGTCTTCCGGTCGCGGACCGAACCACTCCGGTGGGGCGACGCTCCGCGGAGCCGTTCGCATGTGGACTCCCAACGCGCGCCCCAGAGCGGCAGACGGGAAAGGAAAATCTGGAAAACAGGAAAACAGGATTGGGAACGAGAACGGACCGAACAGGGAGCGCGATGCGTCCGCCGAACCGGACAGCTGAGCTACCGCTTTTCGACTCGGCTTCTAGGGCGTCGAGTTAGTCCACACTCCCACCCCGCTCCCAAGGCGCCCCAAAGCGGCAGAGGGCTAGAGGGCTGCCGCACTCCAAACGCTCCGAGCCTTCCCCTCCGACCTCCGACCTCCGACCTCTCAGCTCTCAGCTCTCAGCTATTCCCCGCCCTTGCCAGCTCACCCGTGAAACGATTCATTCCCGCTATGGACGACTTGCTCGCCCCCCAGCTGACAGAATCCCAATTAGCGGAAACCCTGCCGTCCGTCCGACAATCTCCGGCGACTGGCGGTACGGTGGTCCAGATCGTGATTCGACCCGACCGGGACCTCCGTCTCCTGCCGGAGCAGTGTCAACTGACCCCGGAAGAAGGCATTCCCGGGGATCGCTGGGCCCGGCATTGCACTCGCCGTCTGCCTGACGGACAGCTCAATCCCGACACTCAGCTCACGTTGATGAACACCCGCTTCCTGGCGACGCTGGCGGGAACCAAGGACCGTTGGCCCCTGGCTGGCGACAATCTCGTCGTGGATCTCGACCTGAGCGAAGTCAATCTGCCCGCCGGCCAACGTCTGAAGCTGGGTGAGGCCGTGATCGAAGTTTCGGCCGAGCCCCACACCGGCTGTTCCAAGTTTGCCAAACGGTTTGGGACCGCCGCCCTGAAGTTCGTGAATTCCCCGGAGGGTCGTCGTCTCCGCCTGCGAGGCGTCAACGCCCGAGTGGTGCAAGCCGGTACCGTCCGCCTGGGCGATCCCATCGTGCGACTTTAAGGCGAATGCCTCCCGCCCCACCCGGTGGGGCGACGCTCCGCGGAGCCGTACGCGTGTGGACCACCCACGCACCCTTTCGCTAAGAAGCGAACGGCTCGGACCGTTCTTGCCGCTTACCGCTTACCGCTTACCCACCCTCACCCCCTCCACTTTCTCCCCCTCTCCTGTTCCCCTTCCTGTTTTCAGGCTTTCCAGATTTCTTCCCCCTTCCGCGATCTCCTCGGGAGGTGACCCGCAGATTCACACCGATTAACTACCATCCGCTGAACGGCCATGGCCACGGACCGTTGGTATGGTTGAAGATCCATTCGAAATCAGGATTGTCGTGGGCGTCCCAACCGACGGCTTCAGCTTTAGCCCATTCCAACACTTTGGGTCCTGTTCGGGCATCCTTCCACCGGTGTAACTCGGAATGGCCGTCGGCAAAACTGAACGCTCCTTGATTGGCATGACGCCGTGCCGGCCAATGCCCCGGCCAGTACGAATGAGGACCCAAAGGCCAATTAAATGAGAATTTGCCGTTGCCCAAGGTGAGCTCGTGTTCGTCGATAAAGATGTAAATCTGAGAGGGCGAGACCCGCGCGAAATCGGCGAACTTCACGAACGCAGTGCGGGAGTAGGATTGAAGCCGCCCGCCCTCAATTCCGACCCCATCGGCATAGACCACGTACGGATTCATACTGTAGCTCCGCACGCGCAAGGGACCGCGACGCCTCGTCAGATTCGTCCGACTCTGATCGGACGGACAACGGAAGACCCCGGCGGCACGGACGTAGGGGCCGATATGTCCCGGCCCTGCCTCGAGAAGAAGCTGAGAATTGGTGAGTTCGGAGAGTGATCGAGCGAGGCCGGGAGCCATGCTCCCATTCACCCAGCGGGGCATGAAAATTTCCCCTGAATCCGTTTCTGAAGGCGGTAACTTGTCCCGCTCGTCGTCGGCATAGAGCTGAAAGCCGATTTGGAGTTGCCGGAGATTGTTAAGGCAAAGAATGGATTGAGCCCTTTGCTGAGCCTTGGAAAGCGCGGGAAGCAGCAACGCCGCCAGTACCGCAATGATCGCCACAACCACCAACAGTTCAATCAGGGTAAACGCTCGATTACCAACCCGTCCCTCTGATCCCAAGCGTCGAGACCGGCCCCAGGAGGCATGTTCGCACCGTTCCTTTCGAGGGGATTCATTCACGGCTGCCGGAGTCGGAAGTAACGGACCGGATCCGTCACCTCACCCACGGGAACATCCACTGAAGGCCCGCCCGTAGGATAGGTTTCCCATTCAATCGGCGCGGTGAGGTTGGTCGTGGTCTCCAAAATCCAGTTCGCCGCTGCTCCTGGCCAGCTGAGGCGCAAAACGGTTTCCGCCCCGTCCGAGACGAGTTCCGTGTTCAGCGGAATCTCCGGAGGAAATCCCGCCCGAATCGTCGCGTCCGGAATGGGATTCCAATCCCATTTCGTGAGCTGAAAGAAGTTCGTGAACGCGGTACTCGAGCGGTCGAACTGAAGCCAGCCGTAGTGCTTCGAGTCTTCCAGTTGAGCCTGGAAACCAATCAACACACTCGTCTTGTTGGTGAAGAAGGGGTCGGGCAGACGGTGAGCACGATCGAAGTAAAACCAAGTAGGAAACACTAACTCTTCAGCAAAAGCGCTCAAATAGATCTCGGACACCAAAACCATACTCGACACGCCAATGGACTCACCGGCTTCAAACGCAGTCCGGTTCGGACGTGCTCGAAATAAAGAGGCATTGTTACTGGAGACGATTCGCGTGTTTACCGAATAAGTTTCAGTATTCGGCTGTAGAGACGATACGCCTAGCTGGTAAACGATTTCGGGAAGCTCATCGGGATCGATATCGACTCTGCCAAGTTCGAACAATCCAAATTGAGTTAACGGAACCGTCTGAGCCACCAAAGAAACGCCCAGAAAATGCAACACTGCAAAAACAAATAACTTTTTCATACGTTTATTGTCCTGGGTTTCTGGGAATTAGCACAAATCCTCGCGGTTCACCAGATCCATTGATCAAAGACCCCATTATCATGCGTTGATTGTTAATCCCTACAGCTCTCCTCAACGTCCATCCGCTTGGATAATTCACATAATGCCGATCATTCAAATCAATCCAGTTCGAGTATCTCGAAGCCTTATAAACGGCACGCGAAAGCAACGAGTTCGTCGAGGCATTTGACCAACCGACGATTTGGAAATTTCCCGTCGCATCGGGGTCATTTAATGACAAGGCTTCGCTTGAGGAGTCACTATTATACTGAGTAGGTTTCTGCCACGACGGAAACCAAGCACCAAGTTCACTCCCAGCGGGGTTAGGTCCAGTTCCGCTTCGGGGATCCCAGATTGTGGCAATCTTCGGATTCTCCGGAGCCTGATTTACCCAACCTACGGCAATATTGGTGCTGGAAACAGAATTGCCCGCTCCGCTTCCGTTAGAAAAACTAAAGCTGATCGGGGCGGGCAAAAGGTCACCCACATCATCAACCGCCAACGATGCCGGAGTCCTGAACGGTCGGCTGGAGTACAACGTTCCGCCAATGGTCGCGGTCATATAGCCCACCACCATTCCCGAATTGTTCACTGCATACGCCTTGCCATCCCCGGAGACGACCGAACTTGCGGTTAGGCTAACGGGTGCGCTGGATCCGAACCAATCCCAATAGACCGCTCGCGGAGGCCCATTGGTATTGCCGCTGAACCCGACGACCAGCGAACTGTCGGGACTAATCGCCAGGGCAGCACTTGGTCCAGAGTACAAGTGGCTTAGGGTTGTCCAACTGGTGCCGTTCTCGCGCACTACTTTCGCAACGTTTCCCTCATACCCCGCAATCCACGCCAGCTCGTTACTCGTGGACCGAAAGGAAACTGACTGCGGAAAGAACGTCGCACTCAGCGGGGACAGTGTGGTCTGAGGCCACTTCCAGACTCCGCCTGCATTCACGTCAGGGATAGCGTAATAGGAATAGCGGCCCACAATCCTCGGATTCACCGTGAAAGCCCCGGAGGAGTCGGTAACGCCCGAGTTCAGTCCATAAGCGGCGGCCAAGGTGGTCTGCTGTTGGTCGCTTGGAGACAATTCCACCAAATCCCAAAGAGGGCCGTCATAGATCAAAACGTCCGCCCGGCTACTCGCTCCGATCGCGTAGTTCGGAGAGGCCACCAGGTCTACTCGAATCGTATTGGCTTCAGTCAGGTTATCTGTGCGGGTAACAATCGGTACTTCCACAAGTGCACTGTTGGCCGAAAACGTGACCGTGTTGGCTCCTCCTTGGCTGATGGAGCTCAGAGAACCTCCAACGGGAGTGCCAAAGTAGTAGTCGGCGCTTCCGGTTGTCCCATAACTCGCGATCAGATTTCGATAATCGACCGGACTGATTAGCTCGGGTACCCCCGAGGCCGGCAGGGTGAAACTCACGATCAGCGTATTCGATAGAGAGGCCGAAGAACCTGTTCGAGTAAAACGGAGTACCGCTCGCTTACCGGCTGAAGTGTTCTTGTCATCGGCGACATCCGGCGTCGCACTGAGTTGGACTACCGTGCCGAAGTTGAGGTCGTGGGAGGCCCAAGCTCGTTGCGTCTGATCAAGATTCGTGGCGCCACTCACCGGAGGCAACCAACCCTTGAGACGGATCCAAGCGGAAGCATGGGTACCCAGACTGAGGTTAAATGTGGCGATTCCCGATGAACTGGTGGTTGCCGACACCATCGCCAACGCATTGGTGCCTCCATTCGTCGGGGAGATGTCGGCCGCCAACCACACTGTTTTGTTTGTTATGGCTACCGTCCCGGAAGAACCAGAAGCCGATGTTTTGTGCTCAACCGCCCTTAACGTGACGGCGATTTGATTTCCGTTGGTGATGAAGGTCTGACCAAACGCCACTTCCTTGACCGCCGTTAAGTTCGTCCCCGACCAAGTCGACTCGACACGCTCAACCTTTCCTGCTGGCGTAAACCCCGGAGGAGGGGTGGTTAAGGCGAGGCGCAGTCCGGTATAGCTGGGGGCCGAATTTGAAGTAAACGACGGGATCCCGGAGTGATCGGTCAATGCGGTTGCCCCAAGAAATTCGAAGGCATTTGTGGAAAAAGAGTTTGCGGAGAGGGTGACGTTCTCGGCTGGATTCCGAAGTCGGGAATAATGTTGGCTGGAGTACCAAGTGTAACTTTCGATTGGCCACATCAACCGAAAAAGAGACTCGTTCGTTGACAGTGGATTGGACATCAGAAAACCAGCGGCTGGCCACGTCGTGAATCGATTACCGATTAGCTTTAAGGTGTTGGCAACTCCCTGAATGGTGATCCCCACGGAGAGGTTGGTGATTGGTCGGCCGAGGGCCAAATTGGGATCCGTTCCCCAAGTGCTGTTGTTGGTAATGTAAAATTCAGAATAGGTGGGTATCGCCTGGCGGCCTCTCAAACGGATCAAGTTGGTATTGAGTTCATAGTTCACGTGCCAAGCACCACCACTACCGACCTCGGCCACACCCAGATATCCGAGGTTCAAAAGGTCCAAGTAGACGCCGTTATTGAGACGGAAGTCATGGACGGCTCCAGTGTCAGTATTGTACGCCGCGCCAGCATTCAGGATGATGTTGGCTTCGTGCCGAGAAAGAGAGCTGTAGTGCGGCGTCTTGGTATAAGCCGCCGGATCGGACCAATTCGCTGGGTTGTTGAGTACGTAATAAGTATGGCCGGCGGCACCAAACGCGATCGTTCCCAAGCCGCCATTGACGACGCAGCGGCGAATCAGCGCCAGAGGAGAGCGTGAGGAAGTGTCAGCGGTAGTCGTGTTGACCGAACCAAGGATCATGGTCCCGTATCCGCCGTGGACGCTCTGGAAGTCACTCACCTCGACATCCTCAAGAAACCAAGGCGTGGGATCGGGTGTCGCGGGTTTGGTGTCGTCAAACGTCGTAAAGCTGACCGGGAACGATTCAACCCCCGACGAGTTCCCCTCGACGAGGGAATAGGGAACACTTCCGACGGAGCCAAAATTCCGGACCTTGACGTTTTTGATCCGCCCCGTCCGGGCCCACACCTCAATGGCGGAGCTCTTGTACCCGGATGGATTCGCTGGAGTCGAAAACGGGGTATGGGAAGGAAATGCTCCATCCAACTCCAGGTTTTCGATTTCTATCCGACCGAGGTAATCCCGATATGCACCCGCCGGATCGCGATAGACTGCCCGATTGTTGGGTAGATTGTCGGCCGACGTGGCGATAAGGGTTTGCTGAAAGAAGGAAGGCGGCCACTTGGCAGCGTACTGAGTTACGGCGAAAGAATTCGTCGGTTCAGGTCGAAGAATCAGTCGGGGGAGTTTGCCATTTGAATCAGGAATTCCGATGAGCTTAACCACCCGGTATATGTCTCCGCTAATTCTGAGTTGGTGCTCGGCTGAACCCAGATTCGAGGCGTCAAAAATTTGGTAGTCCCCCGGATGAAAATAGAGGGTAAGCTCGGGCATTGCGGTAGACCTGAGCCAGGACCGCACCGTGGGCAGATAGAATGGGAGGGGATTGGTCACGGATTGCCCATCGCCAGGAGCCCATGCCGAGTTGGTCGGAGCAACCCACCGGAATGTTTCTGCCCGTACAGAGCAGAGCGACGAACAGAGCAGAGCGACGAACAGAGGAAGAGAAAGCGAGAATTTCATGGTCGAGTTCGGGTTGGAGGTGACCTGACGCTACTGATGGATGAAGGCGATCTGTACGACTTCATCACTTACTAATGTTGTTATCCGAAGTCTCATTGTGATTGTCAACGAACATCTGGAAAAACATAGCAACCAATAAGGTTTCCAAATTCCGCTCTCCGGGGAGGATTATGAGGGATATGGACTTGAGGGGACAACCAAGTTGGAGCGATGCCTTTGAAATCGGGACGAGCTGGAATTCGTGCGAAAGGAACGGGGCAAACTCAAGTCCCGGGAGTCTCCTCTCCCGACATCCGACGGTGCTCCCTGACTCCCACTGACTTCCACCGCGTCCTCCGCGGGAGACACCCCTTTACGGCGACGCTTCGCGGAGGCATCCGTGTGTGGAGTGGTGACGAGTCACCCGCCGAGACACGAACGGCTCGATGGAACCTCGCCCGACCGTCGTCTCTCTCCCACCCGCCTTCAACGCGCCCCAAAGCGGCAGAGGGCTGCCGCACTCCAAACGCTTCGCGCTCCCTTTACCGTCTCTCCCAGTCTCCCCCTCCCACGTTCTCCACCTCCTGTTCCCTTTCCTGTTTTCATGTTTTCCAGATTCGTCCCCTTCCCCGTCTTACCTTAACCCTTGCCGCTTACCCCTTACCTGCCTTCCAGTCCCTTCTACGCTGACCAGCAAGAGCCGCGTTCCTTCGCTTCGCTTGGAATCGCGGGGACGGACCAGCGGTCCATCCCTACCGGTGGGGCGACGCTCCGCGGAGCCGTTCACCCGTGGACTCCCGATGCGTCATCCGCCGAGATGCGCACGGCTCGGTGTAACCTCGCCCAACCGGGGCCATGTTGAGAGACACCTCCCGATTCCCCGTCTTGTTCCTGTTTTCATGTTTTCTCGATTCGTCCCCTTCCCGGGCTAGTCGAACGGCTCGGCGGCTGGAGCGTGGCCTATGTCGAGCCCCACCTGCCTCCAACGCGCCCCAAATCGGCAGAGAGCTGCCGCACTCCAAACGCTTCGCGCTTCCTTCACCGACTCTCCCAGTCTCCCCCTCCCACGTTCTCCCCCTCTCCTTTTCCCATTCCTGGTTTCATGTTTTCCAGATTCGTCCCCTTCCCCTTATTCTTCCTT
>JAFLEF010000093.1 GCA_017309115.1 Verrucomicrobiota bacterium
AGGGAAAGAACCGGTCATAGCTCGCCGAGGGCGCCCCCAGTCAACTCAGTACCGCCACTTCGCACTCCAAGCCAGTTTCTTTCACCATTAGCCTCCTCACAGGAGGTGGGCGCTGTTTTCCAGATTCCTTCTTCTGTCTTTCCCCCTCTCACTTTCTCCCTGTCTCGTTCTCTTCTCTCGATTTCACTTCGCGGACTTCGGCTTCCTCGAGGGCGATGCTGCGGCGGATGAAGACCCAGGCGATGACCCAAACGAAGGGGAAGAACAACACTCCCAGGAGCAACCAGGTCAGCGGGTACCCTCCAATCCGACGGGCCATCAGCTCCGGGACGAAGTAGTTCAGCACCGGCAGTCCGAGGAGGGCGACGAGGAAGGTGAGCGCACAGGCCACCGAAAGCCGTAACTGACGACGCATCAGGGTCTGGAGGAACTCCTCGCTGTGCGTGTAGTCGTGCGGTGAACGTTCCGGGGCTGACATGCCGGGATCATGGCGGTCGGGGTGGCCTGCCGGCAAAGCTGAATTGCGAAGCGTACCTGGGTCAGGGGTAAGCGGTAAGCGGTAAGGAGGGGACTCGTGGTTCCTGTTCTGGGGCCTTCGCCGATTCGTCATCTTCGCGTTTCCTTGCCGCTTACCGCTTACCCCTTACCCGTTCGAAATCTACCGCCCTCCACATTCTTCCGGGGACCTGCGTCGATTCAAACTATCCCTAGACACTTAAACCGGTGCCCTCTACGGTCCCGGCTTCGATTAACGGACGTTTTACCGGGCGGTGGTTTGCTGCCCAACACCGAGATCACCATGGAAGCCAAATCAAAGACAATTACCGATCACCGCACGCACGACAAAGACACCGGATCCCCGGAAGTTCAGGTCGCGCTGCTGTCGAGCCGCATCAACAACCTCACCGAGCATCTGCAAAAGAACAAGAACGACCACGGCTCGCGCCGCGGGTTGATCATCTTGGTCAGTCAGCGCCGTCGGTTGCTGAACTACCTGCAGAAGAAGGATGAAGGCCGTTATCAGGCCCTCACCAAGAAGTTGAAGCTGCGGAAATAGATTTTAAGAAGCCGGGCCTTGCGCCCGGCTTCGGCTTTTGGCCGTTCAATATCCCCCAGAGGGGCAGGCTGCTGATCCGACGCAACCCAGCAGCCGCGTTCGGCCAGTTCGAAAACCAGACAGTTGCGTCGAAGAATAGAACTGTCCGCCCGCTCCCGGGCGATTTCACTCAGCGACCCCGACTTCGCCGGCGTATCGCCAGCGGCAGGTCGGGGCGGTTGACTGAAGTTTCTCGCGGGTGTGCGGACACAACCGCATATGCCAGAGAAAGTTATCGTAAAAGTAGGCGGTCAGGACGTGATCATCGAGTCCGGCCGCTACGCTCGCCAAGCCGACGGTGCTGTTACCGTTCAACTGGGAGAAACCATCATCCTGACCGCCGCCGTGGCGGCCACCAAGGCCAAGGAAGGACAAGACTTCTTCCCCCTGACGGTGGATTACCGGGAAAAAGCCTCTGCTGCTGGAAAGTTTCCGGGCGGCTACTTCAAGCGCGAAGGACGTCCGACGGAAAAGGAAATCCTCACCTGCCGTCTGACCGATCGTCCGATTCGTCCGTTGTTCCCCAAGGGCTGGTACAACGAAGTCCAAGTGCAGACCATTCTGCTGTCCACCGACGGCCAGAATGATCCCGACATTCTCAGCATTCTCGGCGCCTCCGCGGCGCTGATGGTTTCGGACATCCCCTGGGATGGTCCGATCGGGGCGGTTCGCGTCGCCCGCGTTGATGGCAAGTTCGTCGCCAACCCGACTCACGATCAGCAGGCGGATTCCGATCTGGACCTGATCTACGTGGGTAATGCCACCGACGTCGTCATGTACGAAGGTGCCGCTGACGAAATCAGCGAAGCCGACTTCATTGAGGCGCTCCGGTTTGGTCAGGAGTCGATTCAACCCCTGATCGAAGCGCAGAAGGAACTGGCGGCCAAGATGGGCAAGACCAAGCGTCAAATCACCGTCAAGGTGGTGCCCGACGAAATCCTGGCCGAAGCCAAGCGGTTGGCCGGCGACCGGATTGTTCCGGCGTTGCTGACCCCCCAGAAGCTGGCCCGGGAAGCCGCGGTCAACGCCATCTTCGCGGATGTGGGCG
Source organism: Verrucomicrobiota bacterium (assembly GCA_017309115.1). Classification (GTDB taxonomy): domain Bacteria; phylum Verrucomicrobiota; class Verrucomicrobiia; order Limisphaerales; family UBA9464; genus UBA9464. The sequence goes on from JAFLEF010000093.1 coordinate 2,145, forward strand.
CCAAGCTGGTCGCCAAGTTCGGCGCCGACAAGGTGACCGAGTTCGTCATCAAGGACGCGCAATACTATCTACAAAAGGAAGCGGTTCGCGCGCTGATCCTGGACAATGGCAAGCGTTTGGACGGCCGCAGCTTCGACGCGGTGCGAGCTCTCGAGAGCACGGTCGGTTTCCTGCCCCGGGCGCACGGTTCGGCGATGTTCCAGCGCGGGGAAACCCAGGCGGTCTGTCTGGCCACGTTAGGCACCAGCGATGACGTTCAGGAGTTCGACGCTTACACCGGCGGCGAAACCAAGAAGCAGTTCCTGCTGCACTACAACTTCCCCAACTTCTCCGTGGGCGAAACCGGCCGTATTTCCGGACCGGGTCGCCGCGAGATTGGTCACGGCGCTCTGGCTGAACGTTCCGTTCGTCCGATGATTCCGGTGGAGGAATATCCGTACGCCGTTCGTGTCACCGCCGAGATCATGGAGTCCAACGGCTCCACCTCGATGGCCTCCATTTGCGGCGCCACCTTGGCGTTGATGGATGCCGGCGTGCCGATCAAGCGACCTGTCGCCGGCATCTCGGTGGGTATCTGCACCGAGTACGGTGACGACGGCGACATCAGCCGGTATCAGCTGCTCACCGACATCATTGGTTGGGAAGACGCCTTCTGCGACATGGACTGCAAGATCGCGGGCACCGAGAAGGGGATTACCGGCTTCCAGCTGGACCTCAAGCTCAAGGGCCTGCCGCTGTCCATCATGGCCGAAGCGGTCCAGAACGCCTACGCGGCGCGCCTCGAGATCCTGAAGCACATGGCCACCACGTTGGCCGAGCCGCGCACGGACATCTCGAAGTACGCCCCGCGGATCACCGTGATGCGCATCAATCCGGAGAAGATCGGAATGCTGATCGGACCTGGTGGCAAGAACATCAAGCGTCTCGTCGACGAGTCGGGTTGCGAAATCGACATCGAAGACGATGGCACGGTGAAGATCTTCTCGGTTTCGGCCGAGGGTATGGAGATTGCCAAGAAGGAGATCGAGGCCATTGGCGCCGAGATCGAAGTGGGCAAGATCTACCTGGGTCGCGTGGTGACTCTGAAGGAGTTCGGCGTGTTCGTGGAAGTGATCCCTGGCCAGGACGGCTTGGTGCACGTCAGCGAACTCTCCAACAAGCGCGTCAACCGTCCGGAAGACGTGGTCAAAGTGGGCGACGAGATCTGGGTCAAGTGCATCGGTGTCGATGACAAGGGCCGGGTCAAGTTGAGCCGCAAGGCCGCGATGGAAGAGCGGGGCGAACTGGCGTCGACCGGAGAATCAATCACGGCGGAACCGGCGGGCGACCGTCCGGAACGCAGTGAGCGTCCGGAGCGTCCGGAACGCCCGCCGCGCGGCGGTGATCGCGGTGATCGCGGTGATCGTGGTGATCGTGGTGGCGACCGGGGCGATCGTGGTGGCCGGGGCGGAGATCGTCCGGAACGTCGGGAACGCGCTCCGCGCAGCGAAGGCGCTCCGGCGGAAGGTGGTTCCGAAGGGGACGGCAAGCCTCGCGGCAACAAGCAGGGTTCGCCGGAAGACAAGGCGCGCGCTGCGGCGGCTGCCGAACCGGGTCGGATCTATCGGGCCAAGGTCGTTTCGATCAAGGATTTCGGCGCGTTCGTCGAATTCTCTCCCGGAGCTGAAGGCCTCGTGCACGTCAGCGAACTGGCCAACTTCCGCGTGAAGAAGGTCGAAGACATCGTCCAGATGGGCGACGAGATCACGGTCAAGTGCCTGGGCGTGGACGAGAAGGGTCGCGTTCGCCTCAGCCGCAAGGCGGCCATGGAAGAACGGGAACAGCAGAATGGGACGACGGAGGGCGAAGCCGCTCCCGCTCCCGCTCCTGCTGCGGCTGCGGAAGCCCCGGCCCCCGACAATGCCGGTACCGGAGCGCCTCCAGTGATCGGACAGTAAGCGAAGTTTTTCTGTCTCAGGCGGGCCTTCGGGCCCGCCTTTTTTGTCGTTTGGACCCGTCCAAGCCCGTCCAAACCCGGTCGAATTCAACTCGACGCTCGCCATTCCCCGTTCTGCAGATAGAGTGGCGAAGTGAACGCGAGCCCGCGTGCTTCCGCCGCAGCGACGTTCTCCGACTCTCAACTCCGGGCAATGTTGACCTTGCTGGGAGATGAGGATCCCGGGGTGTTCCAAACTATTCGGGAGCAGCTTTTGTCGGCCGGGGAGCCGGCGCTCCGCTTGTTGGAACAGAGCCGGTTGCATCCCGATCCGGCGATCCGGCGGCGGGTTCGGGAGATCCTTAACGCCCGAGCGGCCAATCAGTTCGATTCTGAGTTTCTCGCCTTCGTGCTGTCGCAGGGCGAACACTTCGACCTCGAGGAAGGGGTTTGGAAGTTCACCCTCACGACATATCCCGACGTCAATATCGCCGCCTTTCGCGCCCAACTCGATGAGTGGGCAGCTCTGGTGCAGACGCAGTTGGGTCCGGTGTACGGACCGGGAGTGGCCGTGGATGCCCTCAATGACGTGCTGTTCAACCAGTTGAGTTTTCGCGGCAACTCCGAGAATTATTTCGATCCGGCCAACAGTTACCTCAACCGCGTCATGGATCGACGGCTGGGGATCCCCATTTCGCTCAGTGCGGTTTACCTGTTTGTCGGCCGTCGTCTCGGGCTGCCCTTGGTGGGGATCGGTATGCCTCGGCATTTCATCTGCCGCTATCAGACCGCGACGGAAGAGATCTTCATTGATCCCTTCCATGGCGGTCAGTTGCTCAGCCGTTTGGACTGCCGGAAGCGGTTGTTGGAAGACTCCCCGGACTTCGATGAAAAGCTGCTTTCACCGGTGAGCAACCGGCGAATTCTCCAGCGCATGATCGCCAATCTGCATCTGATCTACAAAGAGCGGCGGCAAGCGGCGGAGGCCGAACGGCTGCAGCGGTACCTGGTGGCGCTGTCGCGGTGAGGGGCGAAGGCGGTAAGCGGTAAGCGGTAAGGAAGCGAAGCGTGGTAGGGCGAGGCTCTGTCCGAGCCGCTCGGCCTATGGAGTGCGGCAGACCTTCTGCCGCTTTGCTATGGGCGAGGCGCCGGCAACGAATGACGCGTCACTACTCCACCTACGTCCTGGGAAAATGGGAAAGCGGCTCCGCAGGGCGACATCCAAGAGGACATCGGTGTCGAGCAGCACCTTCACTTCAAGCCATACTTGGATTTGAGGGCATTAAGGCGGGGGGAGTCCGAGGACGTGGCGGCGACGGAGAATCGCCCGGCCCAGCGTTCAACAAAGGGGCGCCTGGTCCGTTGACCGCCCTGTAATGAAGTGCGCAACGAATCTTCCACCACACCGGAGACGCTTGTCTTCCGCAGGTGAGCGGTACGCCGGACTCTCGCCGCGAGGCTTGAATCGATGGTGACGGTCAAGCGATCCTTCATTGTCATACTTTACCGAGAAGTATGACGGCCGACAAGCCTCACCCTACCACGCGTCGCCTGCGTCACTACTCCAACCCACGGCCTGGGAAAATGGGAAAGCGGCTCTACGGAGCTTCACCCTACCATCCGTACCGCTTCCCGCTTCCCGGCTTTTCCTCTCAGCTCTCAGCTCTCAGCTGTTTCAAATCAGCTACAGCAGGGTGCTTTGACCGCCGCCCTTGTGGGTGAGTCCCAGTCGTCGGTAGGCCAGCTCCGTTACCACGCGACCTTGGGGCGTTCGGTGCAGATACCCCTCCATGATCAGGTAGGGTTCGTAGACTTCCTCCAGGGTGTCGGATTCCTCGCCCACGACCACGGCCAGGGAATTCAGGCCAACCGGGCCGCCGCCGAACTTCGTGATCACGGCCTGCAGGATGCGCTTGTCCATTTCGTCCAGGCCGTGCTGGTCGATCTCAAGAATGGCCAGCGCGCGGTCGGCCAGATCCCGGGTTATTCGTCCGTCGGCCCGGACCTCAGCATAGTCGCGCACCCGACGCAGGAGGTTGTTCGCAATGCGCGGGGTGCCTCGGCTCCGGCGGGCGATTTCGAGGGCGCCCTGTTCGTCCAGACTCACCTTCATGAGACCCGCGGCGCGCTGAATGATCTGCTGCAGCTGGGTCGCGGGGTAATAGTCGAGGCGTTCGCGAATGCCGAACCGGGTGAGCAACGGGGCGCTCAACAGTCCGGCGCGGGTGGTGGCGCCAATCAGGGTGAAGCGGGGCAGGTTCAGCCGGACACTGCGGGCGTTGGGACCCTGGTCGATGATGATGTCCAACTTGAAGTCCTCCATCGCCGGATAGAGGTATTCCTCAATGGTCTTCTGCAGCCGATGGATCTCGTCGATGAAGAGGACATCTCCCTCCTCCAGATTGGTAAGCAGTCCGGCCAAGTCTCCGGCCTTTTCGATGGTGGGACCGCTGGTGGCGCGGAGGTTGGCGCCCATGGCCTTGGCCAGAATGTTGGCGAGCGTGGTCTTGCCCAATCCGGGCGGACCGCTCAGGAGCACGTGATCCAAGGATTCGCCGCGGCGACGGGCGGCTTCCACGCCGATCTCCAGGCGCTCGCGGGTCTTGGCTTGGCCAGTGAACTCCGCGAACGCGGCGGGACGCAGCGTTGCTTCCAGCGCCGCATCGGGTTTCGTCAGGACGTCACTTACCAACCGGTCAGCCATGTCGGCTTAAGGTGGAACGGGCGCGGCGCGGTGGAAAGACGGAAGCGGCGCAGGTTCGCTGTTGCCGTCGATCACTCCGGACGAACTCGGTAGAACCAGGACTGATTTCCCGTGGACAGGGAGGGATCGACCAAGGAGTTGATGCCGTTGACTCCGTTCAACCGCTGGGCGATCGGCTCGAAGGGGCCAGTGAGGCTGGCGGCGCGTTCCAGGGTGTACCGGCGTCCAGCGAACCCCAGCCAGCGCAAGGAACCGTTGGTCACATCGGGAAGCAGCATCCGGACATCCTGCGGATTTGTTCCGGCGGCCAATTCGGCGGCGTTGTTCTGGCCATCGCCATCCGGATCACTGGTGGCGGTGCTCGCCAGGTCGCCGAGGTTTTCGAGTTCCCAGGCATCGGGCAGGGAATCGTTGTCAGTGTCGGCGGTAGCGAGGTTCAGGGTGACAACATTGATTTGCTGACCCGCCTGGCCGTGCTGATGCAGGACCAGGGCTCGGAGCGGTTTGGAGGCGTTGAATCCAGCGGCGGTGGCGGCGGTGCGGTTGACTTCGGCGCGGGGCGAACTGCCTTCATCAAATAACGGTGAACCACTCAATCCGTAGGGCGTCGGATCCACCAGGGGGGCAGTGACGTTGAATTCAATCCACGGCGACTCGGTTTGGCCGCCGCTCAACGAGTCGGTGGTGGTGAGGCGGTATTTGATCCGCGGTTGGGCAGCGGTCAGCCCGAGCACCGAGGCGTCCACGGAATGCAACACCACCCGGTTGTGGAAGGGGGCCGTATCCCGAACGGTGGGGGGCAGGATGTTCAGCGGCGAACTCGCGACGAAGTAATCATCGTCTAGGAGCATGTCGGCCACCAGGGTGAGCAGGGCGTCGTTGGCGAGATCGGGATCGATGCCCTGGCCGTTGAGATTGCCGCTGCTGGCGTTGAGCAGAAGGAAGTCGGCGGTGTTGTCGAGATCGGTGTCCACTTCTACTTCCAGTCCCACCAGTTCGTACTGGGGCGTGACCCATTTCCCGCCGGTCACCAGGCCAAAATAGATCCGGGTCTGATCCAGGTTCCGGGTGCGGGAGTAGTCGCTGGTGACACCGGCGGCGAGCAGATCGCCAGCCGTGTTGCCGCCGTTGAGGTCGAGATAGCCGAGTTCGAAAATCGAGGCCAACGGTTCCGGGTGATGGGTGGTACCCCGGGTCGGGAAGGGGACGGTGACCGTGGAACCAGCCGGGACGCCAACGGTGGTGGCGGCGACGCTGTAGGCCGAGTTGGGCCGGGCTGTCAAATGCCAGGGCAGATGCAGCTGCTGCGTGGCATTGGTGAACCAGAGTTGCCCGCTGACTTCATTCAGATAGTAGCGGATTTTGTCGCCAATGGCCGAGCCCGACGTGGGATCGGGCTGAACCAACAGTTGGGCCGGATCGAGTTCCATTCGAACTCCGACTTGGGCGGAACTGCGTCCGGCCACTGTAATGGAAGTGGCCAGCGGCGTGAGGGTGACCCCGGGATTGGTGAGGGTCTGACGCGCGTTGATCTGGAACGTGACCGGCAGGGCGCCGTGGTTCACAACGCGAACGTTGCGGGTGACGCTAACGGGCTCGAAGGACTCAAAGGCTCCGAAGGATAGCGAGACATCGCCCTGACCAGTTTCCGCACGCACCAGGGATTGGGTTCGGAGAGCGGCTTCGACGTTGAGACGGCCGGCTCCGATACGGCTTTCAGGGTACGGGATCTTGGAGCCGGTCAGCATCGGCGCGGCGGTGTTCATCAGGGCAGTCTTGATGTCCTCCACCGTCCACGTGGGATGAGCCTGGCGCAGCAGTGCGGCGGCGCCGGCGACGTGCGGGGCGGACATGGAGGTGCCGGTTTGGCTGGTGGTATCGAAACCTGTTCCGGCCTTGGCGGAGACGATGCCGGTGCCAGGTGCGGCGAGGTCGGGTTTCAGGCGGTTGTCTCCGATGCTGGGTCCGCGGGAGGACGAATCACTGATTTGGTCGGCCAGTTCCGGACGTCCGACAGCGGCGAAGGCGTCGAGTGTGGCGGTGAGGCCATTGGCGAGTTGACCCTTCAGAATCGAGCCATCGAGCTGGGAGATCATGACTCCCGGGATGTCGATGTCGCTGGTGTCGCCTTGGCCGCCCATTTCGATAGGGGGACCGTCCACGTTGTTGACCACAATGACCCCGATAGCACCGGCGGCCTGGGCGCGGCGAATCTTGTCCACGAAGAAGCATGTGCCGCGGTCGATGAGAGCGATCTTGCCTTGGAGTGCGGCGGTATTGTTCAGGGTTTCACAGGCCAGCGGAGGGTCGGTCTGGACGACTTGGGCGGAGACCGGTCCGTGGGTTTTCAGGGGCGGCGTGAAGACGCCCTCGGCGGACGCGTAGTCACCGGCCACGGCGGCGGGGGCGAGGACCTTGATGGTCGAGAAGGTGGCGCCGTCGTCGAGCGAGTTGGCCACGGTGATGCCCCTGTTGGCGATGCCCGGGGAACTCATGGTGTAGTAGGTGTTGCCGTTGTTGCCGGCGGCGACGACCACGATGACGCCTTGGTTGACGAGGCGATTGATGGCTTCGGCTTCGGGATCGGTTCCGTCCATGATGCCGAACGGACTTCCGAGGGAGAGATTCACGACATCCACGCGATCGCTGAAGTTGCCATCCTGATTCGGATCCAGGCTTCGTTCCAAGGCCCGGACGATAATCGCAGCCGAGGTGCTCCCCGCGCTGCCGAAGACCTTGTAGGCATATAATTTGGCTTCGGGAGCCACGCCGGGGCCGAGGCTGAGCTGGGTGAAATCCAAGGAATCGTTGTAGGGACCCGTGTAGGGCGTGCCGTCGAGCCGAACGCCGTTGCCCGCGGCAATGGCGGCGACGTGAGTGCCGTGGGTGTTGGCGAAGGTGTCCAGCGGATCGAGGTCGGGTCGGGCCGTGGGCGAGCCACTGACGCCGCGGCTGTCGTAGTTGTCGCCCACGAAATCGGTTCCCCCGATGACCCGGGCGGTGGGAAAGGTGCCGGCTTCGAGCACCGCCGGATTGTTGTTGGCGAAGTCATCCGGATTACCACTGCCGCCGAGACTGGCGTGATTGTAGTCGATTCCGGAATCGATGATGGCGATGCGGATGCCACTGCCCGTCCAGGGACCGGTGCTCAAGGACCATCCTTCCGGGGCGCGAACCCAAGGAACACTGGTGGAGACCAAGGGAGTGAAGTGGTTTTCCGCCCGGACGGCGCGGACTCCGGGGAGCTTGCGAACCGCCGGCAGTTGCGCGGCGGGAAGGCGAACGAGGAGCGCATTCAGCAGCGTGTCGAAGCGATCAGTGACCGTGCCGCCGAGAAGGATCAACTGCGTTTCGAGGGACCGCTGTTGGGCGGCGATCTCCTGTTTGCGGTCGGGCCAGGGGAGGAAGGAGGCGGCGGGTCGGACCCCGCTGGGTGAGTCCGCGACCAGCGGTTCGCCCTCCAGAATCACAAACACGCTGACTTCGGTGGGACCGGGAAGTCGGGCGGCCTGGGCGGCAGCGCAGGCCCAGAGGAGAAGACAGATCAGGAGGCGTCGCATGGAAAGACTCGAGGTTGGCGGGCGAAACTTAGCAAACCCCGTTCCGTTCGCGAGCCGCCATTCCCTGACCGGCGTCGGGCCGGGTCAGTTCTGGGCGAACGCCACGAAATTGCGCAGCAGTTGGAGCCCGACGGACTGGCTCTTCTCAGGATGAAACTGGGTCGCCCAGATGTGATCCCGTCGAATGGCCGCGGCGAAGGTCCCGCCGTAGTCAGTCCGTCCGGCCACGATCGAATCGTCGGCGGGCTGCGGGTAATAGCTGTGAACGAAGTAGAAGTGGCTCCGGTTGGGAATGCCGGCGAAGAGCGGGCAGTTCGGCTGGGTGATCTCGACCTCGTTCCAGCCGATCTGGGGAATCTTCAGGTGCGGTTCCTGTTCAGTGGGTTGAAAGCGAACGACCGGCCCGGCGAACACACCCAGACCCCGGGCGCACGAATTGAACTCGGCACTGTGTTCGAACAACGCCTGATAGCCCACGCAGATGCCCAGGAAGGGTTTCCCGGAATCGATCCAGGCCTTTACTCCGGCGTCCAACTGCTGACGGCGCAGGGCGTTGAGGCAATCATCGAAGGCGCCGACCCCCGGGAGCACCACACCGTGCGCGTGTTGGAACTGCGCGGCGTCACTGACTCGTTGAACTTCCGCGCCGGCAGCGCGAAGGGCTTTTTCGACGCTGCGGATATTGCCGGCGCCGTAGTCGAGGAGTGCGAGCATGCGGGATGAGGGCTGCGTGAACCCCGGGTTCACCCGGCAACAGTGGGGGTTGGCTCGGACGAGGCAAGTTCCCGTTCGGTCCGGAGTCGGAGTTGACCGCAGGCGGCGTCAATGTCGTGGCCCTTTTCCAGGCGCAAGGTGGTGTTGACGCCTTGGCCTTCGAGCGCCTTGGAGAAGGCCCGACACTCCGGTTCCGGTGGCCGGTTCCAAGGCAGTCCTTCTACCCGGTTGTAGGGGATAAGATTTACCTTGGCGTGGAGCCGGCGCGCCAGTTTCGCCAGCGGTTCGACCTGCTCCCGGGCGGCGTTGACCCCGTCGATCAGGATGTACTCCAGCGTGATCATCTTGCCCTTGCGCGCCACGTAGTGCTCACAGGCGGCGGTCAGTTCGGCCAGGGGATACTTGCGGTTCACCGGCATGATCTGGCCGCGGACCTCATCGGTGGCGCCGTGCAGGGAAATGGCGAGGCGGAACTGCAACGGATCATCGGCCAGATCGCGAATCCCGGGCACCACGCCACTGGTGGAAATGGTGATCTTGCGGGCGCCAATGTTGCCGCCCCAGGGAGCGTTGAGGATTCGCAACGCGGTCATCAGATGGGCGTAATTGGCCATGGGTTCACCCATGCCCATGACGACGATGTTGCTGACCCAGCGTTCCGGCACGCGGGCGGGAGCCGGAGTGGGAGTGGCTGGGTCGGAAGGTGGGGAGGAGGTCTGGGCCTGTTGCCACCGTTCCACGGCCAACACCTGACCGAGAATCTCGTGGGGTTCCAGATTGCGTTTCCAACCGTCGAGTCCGCTGGCGCAGAAGCGGCAGCCATAGGCGCAGCCGACCTGAGTGGAGATGCAGAGCGTATGACGGTCGCTGCGTTCGCCGTACAGCGCGGGATTGGCGGGAATCAGCACGCTCTCGATCAAGCTGCCGTCGGCTAGGCGCCAGAGGAATTTCTGGGTGGTGTCGTGGGCGCCCTGAACCCGAACGACCTGGGGCAGCGTCAGGGAATACGTCTCCGCCAGTCTCTGGCGCAGCGCTTTGGGGAGATTGGTCATTTCGTCCCAGGAGGCGGCGCGGCGGGGATACAGCCAGCCGAGCAACTGATCCAAGCGATAGCCTGGCACTTCCCAGGATTGGAACTGAGCGAGCAACGACTCGCGAGATTGACGGCGGACATCCGGCAGCACGCAGGCAGCCTAGCGGGATCCGGGCTTGATGTCGCGCCTGCGGGCTGATTCGTTGGTGCTCGATCTGATCGACCGGGCCGGCTGGGGAATCAGTCCGCCGCCAGCGCATTGATCCGGCTGGCGGCGAAGCCGGCTCCGAATCCATTGTCGATGTTGACGACGGTCAGTCCGGTGGCGCAGGAATTGAGCATTCCCAACAACGCGGTGAACCCTCCGAGATTGGAACCATATCCCACGCTGGTCGGCACACCGATTAAGGGTCGGGACACCAGACCGCCGAGCACGCTGGGCAACGCGGCCTCCATGCCCGCCACCACGATCACCACCTTGGCCTCTTGAATCTCCGGCAAGCGCGCCAGCAACCGATGCAGTCCTGCGACGCCCACGTCGAACACCCGCCGCACCCGGGCGCCCAGGAATTCCGCCGTGATGGCGGCTTCTTCGGCTACGGGCAGATCACTGGTGCCGGCGCAGACCACAGCCACCAGGCCTTGGGGCTTCGGAGTCGGTCCCACGGCCAACAGGCGGGCCGCCTCGTGGTATTTCGCCCGGGGAAATTTCCGCTGAAACGGACGCACGTGCGCTGGGGTGATCCGCGTGACCAACACCCGGCCGCTCGCTTGCACGATCTTCTGGGCGATCGCCGTGACCTGAGCCGGAGTCTTGCCCGCCCCGAAGATCACTTCCGGACAGCCCTGACGCAGTTCGCGGTGCAGATCGACCGACGCGAACCCGAGATCCGCCACTGGCGCCGCCTGAAATCGGCGCAGGACCTCGTCGCGAGTGGTTTCTCCGCGGGCGAACGCATCAAGCAATCGGCTGGCTTCGGTAGGGGTCATGCAAGTTCGGAAACGCGTTTCACTTCTACGGACTCCACCCTGACCGAGTCGATCCTGTGGGTGAACCAAAGTTCAAATCAAAACATCCTGATGCGTTGATTTAATTCTTGAGAGTTCCTGCGAAGCCTCCAAATCTCTTTTCCATGATCCGAAACATCCACGACGTGCATGTCGAGGCGGCGGCGGCGGGTAAGCCGGCCATTTCGATCGAGTTTTTTCCGCCCAAGACCGACGACGGTGACCGGAATCTGTTCACCGTAACGCTGCCAGAATTGTTGAAGATTCGTCCGGCGTATTGCTCCGTGACTTACGGCGCCGGTGGCGGCACCCGGGACAAGACGCTGTCGATCGTGGAGCGGATCCAGAAGGAGTTTGATCTGACTGCGATGATGCATCTGACCTGCGTGAACGCCACGCGGGAGCAGTTGCACGAGGTCATCGAAGACGCCCGCGGCCGGGGCATTCGCAACATTCTGGCGCTGCGCGGTGATCCGCCGGGTGTGGTGGGGCCGTGGGTGAAGACCGAAGGGGGCTTTGAGTACTCCAGTCAGTTGGTGGCGTATCTGCGGGAACTGGGCGGATTCGACATCGGCACGGCGGGCTTTCCGGAAGGGCACATTGCGCAGACTCAGGGCAAGCATGTCGACTGGGCGCATCTCGCTGAGAAGGTTCGGGCGGGTGCGGACTTCGTGGTCACGCAGCTGTTCTTCGACAACGCCGACTACTTCGAGTTCCGGGATTACCTCGTGCAGAAGCTCGGCGTGACGGTCCCGATCATTCCCGGGCTCATGCCGGTGTTGTCGCGGAATCAGACCAAGCGATTCACGCAGATGTGCGGGGCGCGCTTGCCGGAAGCGTTCCTGTCGAAGCTCGAGACGCTGGGCGACGATGATGCCGCCGTAACGGACTTCGGCATTGAGTATTGTTCGAAGCAGATCGAGGAACTCCTTCGCGGCGGGGCGCCGGGGATCCACTTCTACACCTTGAACAAGCCGCATTCGACGGTCCGCGTGGTGCAGAATTTGGGGCTGTAGAAAAGCTGAGAGCTGAGAGCTGAGAGCTGAGAGGTCGGAACGGGGAGAGTTGGTAGGGCGAGGCTCTGCCGAGCCGTGGGCGTCCCGGCGAAAAGAGGCGTTAGGAGTCCACGAACGGACGACTCCGCGGAGCGTCGCCCCACCGGGAAGAAGTAGAAGAAGCGAGCTTCTGCTCAATGGACACTTGAGGTCTGTTTTCACGCTGGCGTGGTCCACGCGAAGCGTCTTGGACTGCGGTCGCGGAGCGCAGCGAAGCTACCGCTTTTTGTCACGGCTGCTGACGCGTCAGTTCATCCACAACCCTCTCCCGCCATTCACGCGCCCCAAAGCGCCAGAGGGCAGGCGCAGTCCGTGCGTTTGTGAAACTGATGAGACTAACCAGTGAAAGACTGAGTACGATGCCGACAGGGCGTCGTGTAGCTGAAGGCAACTGCGTCGCCGCAAGGCGGGGTGGAGAGCAGCCGGAAG
>JAFLEF010000094.1 GCA_017309115.1 Verrucomicrobiota bacterium
CGGGTGGGGGTTCAGCGAGACTCGACGCGTCACGTCACGGGACGAAAAGCGGTAGAGGGCTACCGCAGTCCAAGACGCTGCCGCGCGTGACCGACTTCTCGGATTTCCTTACCGCTTGCCGCTTACCCCTTACCGGTTTTCCTCTCAGCTTTGCCCCGCGACCTTTTGCTTTGAACCGCGGATTGGGTGGGGCAGTTTGGTGGGGTTCATGAACGCCACCGTGCCGGTCGAGACGACAGATGCCATCAACGCCCGCATTCTGGCGGTGAGTGAGGACCGCATTCAGGGGTTTTCCAGGGATCCCTTGGGCGACATCAGCCGGCTGTCCGACGTCCCGGTGGAGGTCGTGACCGAGCGGATTGCGGCGATGCTGGAGGCCGGGATCATCCGACGGGTGCGGCAGACGTTGTTGGCGACCAATCTGGCCGACGGAGCCTTGTGCGCCTGGCAGGTGCCCATCGAGAAGACCGATGCCGCCTTCGATTTTCTGTTCCAGAAGGATCCGTTTAGCGGCCACGTGGTCATTCGGTCCACGGACGCGGCGACTCCGGGATCCAACTATCGGCTCTGGACCACGCTGAAGGTTCCCCAGGGGTACTCGCTGGAGCGTCACGCGACCTTGCTCGCGCGTTTGATCGGTGCGGAGAAATTCCGACTCATGCCGGCGAAGCGACTGTTCGCGTTGGGGGTGGGTCATGTGCGTCGGCGCGGGATGGAACCGGGCAGTCGGGCGGAGGTGCCGGCGGAGGCGGTGGAGGTGCAGGTGACGCAGCTGAACGATTTGGAGTGGCGGGTTCTGACGGCCTTGAAGCGGGAGTTTGCCGTGGGTGAATTGGGGCCGGAACTCTGGGCGGCGCGGGCCCGGGAGGCGGGAGTTCCGCTGGAGGTGTTTATTGAAGTCGCCGAGGACTTGAATGCCCGGAAGGTCATTGGACGGTTCAGCACCTTCTTGGAGCATGTGAAGACCCTCGCCACCGGCGAACGGGTGACCAAGTTCAACGCGCTCTTCCATTGGGCGGTGCCGCCGGGGCGGGAACTGGAGGCCGGCAGCGAGGTGGGGCGACATCACATCATGACCCATGCGTACTGGCGGGAGGGCGGTCCGGAATTCCGCAACGTGAACATCATGGGGGTGGCGCATGGCACGGACAAAGAGATGGTGTTGGCCCACAAGGCGGCCATTGATCGGCATTTGGAGGAAGCGGGGATTGCAGTGGGCTACACCAATGTGTTCTGGGGCGGCCGCAGCGAGATCAAACCCAGCGAGATTTCCCCGTTCGCCTACGCCGACTGGTGCCGCGAACAGGGCGTCGATCCGGACACCATGAAGACCGCGCTCTGAAGAGATCGGGGAGGGGAATTTTTAACCGCAGATTAAGCGGATTGACGCAGATTCTTTTTGGGAGGCCGTTGGCCCGAGCGCGGTGGACGTTTCTCGGCCTCCCTGCCCACCCTTGTTTCCAGACCTCGACAAAAATCTGCGATAATCTGTGTTGAATCTGCGGTTTAAAACTCCCCTTCGGACTGCCCCCAGCGCGGCTCCCACTACGGTGGGGGCATTGCGACGGTGAAATCGGCGGCGAGGGGGCGGAGGAAGACGACTTCCGGGGTGACCACTTGGACCTCGGGTGGAAGACGGAGGAGGAAGGGTCGGATGTCGTCGCGACGGCCTTGTTCCTCAGGTTCCGCAGCCCACAAGCGACCCTGCTCGTCCCGCACGCGGACACCCATCCGATCGTCGCCGGGAATGGTGGGGGCTCGCAGGTAGAGGGTGGGGACCGGCGTGTAATGTCCGTACCACGCCTGTTTGCGGGTGGGCGTCACCGAGGCGGTCATGGAAACCCAACCCGAAGGCGAACCGCCCGTGACTGGAGCCATTCGGGCATAGGGCGGTGGGTTGGTCGTGAGCTGACGTTCCGTGAACGTGTACATTCCGGCGGGCAGCACACCCAACGCATCAAACGCCACCGGGCCGGTCGTGCCGCTGAACGACCAGGTCAGGCCGGATCCCAGTTGACGTAGATTGACCTGGGGCAGAGCCACCGCCACCTCGTTAAGCAGCGAATTAGTCACGCTGGGGAATACCAGAACGTGGAAGCGCTGAATGGGTTCATGCAGGCCGAGCGCCTGCCCACGATTGCCGGTGGGATCTTCGGCGGACCATTCCGGAGTCAACCAGCCCTCGGCCAGTTGGCCGCCCGAGCGGAGTTCAATTCGGGGAATCCAGTGTTGGCTGGGAGTCTCCCACGGTTTGTCAGGTCCCCCATTGGTCTTGCGGTCAAATCCACTCAGGATGAGGTCCACCTCCCGCTCTGAGTGAACGGCAGGCAGGGGAGTCGGAGTCCAAGCGGGAATATTGGTGACCCAGTTCGGATTGGGGAATGTCACCGTTTGCGATTCCAAAGTTTTCCGCGACGTCAGCCGCAGTTTCAGGATGGCATTTCGACGAGGAAATGCCGGAAACCCGGACGCCACCCGCGACCCCCTGTTAAAGCCGTACCAGGATTTGTGACTGGCGGGGTAGCGGTCGCCGTACTCGTCGACGAACTCGAGCCGGCACTCCTGACAGTCGATGAAACTGTTCTGGGCCGGGTCGAAGCCGTTGAGCCACACGACGAGTTCGGGTTGTTCACTGCTCCACTCCGTCCGACCCCGCGCGGGACTCAGCCAGTCCGTCATCGGCTGGGGCAACCATCGGCCGAACCACTCCACCAACAGACTGCGATGCCCCAGCACCACATTGGTCTGATACGTGACGGCTTCAATGATCCATTGCTGACCGTTGCCTCGGGTGACCGTGGGCAGGGTCGCTTGACCTTCGATCCCGCGCGAGATCACGAGCATCACCAGGCCCACGACGACGGTGATTCCGAGGATCACCCAAAGGCGGTTCTGGCCGGGAGCAGGGTGCATGAAGAAAGCCTTGGGGAGACTGCGAAGCGACGCAAGTTGCGGTTGGAGTGCGTTGCAGACTTCCCTTCGAGCGGCTTCCCGGATGACCCTCGGAGCCGGCATGAATCGGATCGCAATTCTCAGAGGATTCCTGTGGTGTTGGATGGCGCTGTTCGGTGCGGGCTGTGCTTCGAATCCCGAACTCACCCGGGCCAAACTGCCGGAATTTACCGAGGGGAAAACCACGCTCGTGGACGTGCTTCAACGCCTGGGCCAACCGAATTTCCGAGTTCAGGATGGATCGGGACGGCTGCTGATCCGCTACTTCGACAGTGAAGACGAATTGACGCCGGAGGGGAAACTCATGGGGTGGCGGGCGGGTAATCCGGGCATGCTGCGGGTCCGCGCAGTCAGCTTTCTGTTCGGATCGGATCGCGTGCTCCAGGCGCAGCTGAATTCGTACAACGTGTTGGCGGTGGATGGCGGACTCGACGGTGTCCGGGCGGGACGACCGCTGAGTCCGGCGCTGACGTCGGCGTGGCGTCAGAATGAAACGTCCGAACACGATCTGGTGGCGCAGTTGGGCGACCCGGCGGTGCAGATGCTGACGTTGCAACGGGATCTGGTCTTGGTGTGGCTGCGCATCGAATGGCCGTCCCCGAGGTCGCCGCAGCGTCGCGCGGACGCCCTGGCCGTCCGGTTGACCGACGACGGCAAGTTGGCGGAATACTCGCTGACCGTAGCCGAGACGGTAGCGGGAGTGTTTCCTTAATGGTGTTTTCGGCAGACCTTTTCCGAAAACCGGCGTTAGATCACCGCACTCGACGGCCTGATCATGACACCTGCACTTGCTGAAGTTCGCCGGTTGGTTGCTTCCCGGGGAGGATCCGAGGATTGGCGGTTCTGGGGTCCGTACCTTTCGGAACGCCAATGGGGAACGGTCCGCGAAGACTACTCCGCCGATGGCCAGGCCTGGGAATACCTTTCGCATGAGCAGTCCCGCAGCCGGGCCTATCGCTGGGGGGAGGATGGCTTGGCCGGGTTTTCGGACGAGCGCTCGCGGCTGTGTCTGGGGCTGGCGCTGTGGAACGGGAAGGATCCGATCCTCAAGGAGCGCCTGTTCGGCCTCACGAACTCCGAAGGCAACCACGGCGAAGACGTCAAGGAACTGTACTACTACCTCGACGCAACGCCGACCCACTCCTACCTCAAGTATCTCTACAAGTATCCTCAGCGGGAGTTTCCCTACGCCCAACTCGTGGCGGAGAACCGCCGGCGCGGGAAGTTGGATCCCGAGTTCGAACTGCTGGATACGGGGATCTTCGACGACAACCGCTATTTCGATGTGTTCGTCGAGTACGCCAAGGCTTCACCGAAGGATGTGCTGATGAAGATTACGGTGCACAACCGGGGGCCGGAGGCGGCGTCCCTGCATGTGCTGCCGCATCTGTGGTATCGCAACACCTGGTCGTGGCGGACTGGGGTCACCCGGCCGGAATTGCGTCAGGTCGGCCCGGGACGCGTGCGGGCGGAGCGCATTCATCTGGGCGAGTACCGTTGGGACTGCGAGGGCGCGCCCCCGCTGCTCTTCACGGAGAACGACACGAACACGAAGCGATTATTCGGGCACGAGACGGAGGAGCGCTTCTTCAAGGATGGCATTCACGAGCGCGTGGTGCGGAATCATCCCGAAGCGGTGAATCCGGCATTGGTGGGAACCAAGGCGGCGGCGCACTACCTGTTGGAAATCCCCGCCGGAGAGTCTCGCGAAGTGCGGGTTCGGCTGACGTCGGTGGCTGGCTTTCTGGCTTCGGCGGAACATCCGCATCCAACGGCAACCAAGGCTCCCGTTTCGGATTTCGCGGACTTCGAGGCCATCCTGAGTCAGCGTCGGCAGGAGGCTGATGAGTTTTACGATTCCGTTCAGCGGGACATCACGGATGCGGATGCCCGGGCCGTGCAGCGTCAGGCTTTCGCCGGACTGATTTGGTCGCGTCAGTTCTATCGGTTCGATGTTCGCAAATGGCTGATGGGAGATCCGGCCCAACCGGCGCCGCCTCCGGAACGGAAGCGAGGACGCAACGCTGATTGGACGCATCTGAACAACGGCGATGTCTTGTCGATGCCGGACAAGTGGGAGTTCCCGTGGTTCGCCTCCTGGGATCTGGCGTTCCACTGCATTCCCCAGGCCTTAATCGATCCCGAGTTTGCGAAGGACCAGCTCGTGTTGCTGACGCGCGAGTGGTACATGCATCCCAATGGCCAGTTGCCGGCGTACGAGTGGGCCTTTGGCGATGTGAATCCGCCGGTGCACGCTTGGGCGACCTGGCGGGTGTTCCAAATCGACCGCAAAGTCCGGCGAATGATTGCGCCGGGAGATCCCGGGGATCTGGCCTTCCTGGAACGCGTCTTCCACAAGCTGTTGCTGAACTTCACCTGGTGGGTGAACCGGAAGGACGCCCAAGGCCGCAACATATTCCAGGGCGGGTTCCTGGGACTCGACAACATCGGCGTGTTTGACCGCAGCGCTCCGTTGCCATCCGGCGGCCACATCAATCAGGCCGACGGCACCAGTTGGATGGCGATGTACTCGTTGAACCTGATGCGGATTGCTCTGGAGTTGGCCCGGCACAATGCCTCCTACGGGGACATTGCGACCAAGTTCTTTGAGCATTTCCTGAACATTGCCGCCGCGATCAACGGGGTGGGCGAAGGAACGCTCGGATTGTGGGATCCGCAGGACGAGTTTTACTACGATCAGCTACACCTTGCGGACGGTCATGCGATTCCGTTGAAGGTCCGTTCCATGGTGGGTCTGATCCCGCTCTTTGCCGTGGAAACGATGGAGGATGAGTTGTTAAGCGCCTTGCCGGAGTTTCAGGAACGCATGCACTGGTTCCTGGAACATCGGCCTGACCTGGCGGCCCTCGTGTCCCGCTGGCACGAATGCGGACGGGGCGAGCGGCATCTGCTGTCGCTGCTGCGCGGACACCGGATGAAGTGCCTGCTGCGTCGGATGCTGGATCCCAATGAGTTCCTTTCCGAGTACGGCATTCGCTCGCTGTCCAAGATTCACGAAAAGGAGCCGTATCGGTTCGAGCGCTGCAACAGTGAGCGGCACGAAGTTCACTACTGCCCCGGTGAATCGGCGGGTGGGCTGTTTGGTGGCAATTCGAACTGGCGGGGGCCGATCTGGCTGCCGGTGAACTTTCTGATCATCGAGTCGCTCCAGCGGTTTCATCATTACTACGGCGACGACTTCAAGGTGGAGTGTCCGACCGGCAGCGGCCAGTACCTGACCCTGGACGCCATCGCTCGTGAGTTGGGCCTGCGGCTGTCCCGACTGTTTCTCCGGGGACCGGATGGGATTCGTCCCGTCCTCAACAGCCATTCAAAGCTGGCGACGGATCCGCACTTTGCCGATTACGTGCTCTTCCACGAGTACTTCCATGGCGACACCGGTCGAGGCTGTGGGGCGAATCATCAGACGGGCTGGACGGGACTGATCACCAAGTTGCTGTTCCCGCGGCACCAGGCGGTGGAGGAGTCGCCCCGGACGGCCCCGGTGACGCCCTGCCATTGAGCCTTGGAGAGACGCGAATTCAGCTTTGGGCCGAGCGCCTGCGACCGTAGTGTGGAGCTGGCGGATGCGTCTGCTTGATCGTTACCTGTTCCGGGAATTGTTGATCCCGCTGGGCTTTTGCCTCGGCGGCTTTCTGATTTTTTGGATCGCCTTCGACGTGTTCGGGAACCTCGACGACTTCCAAAAGTGGAAGCTCGGCCCCGTCGATGTCGCCCTGTACTACTTCTACGATCTATCCACCCTGCTCAACACGGCGCTGCCCGTGGCGTTGCTGTTGGCGATGCTGTATGCGCTGACCACGCATTCCCGGTACAACGAGTTGATTGCCATGCGGGCGGCGGGGCTGAGTCTGTGGCGGATTTGTCTGCCCTACTTCTTCATGGGGACCTTCCTGTCGCTGCTGCTGCTGGGCATCAATGAGAAGTGGATGGTGGACGGTCCCAATCGGCGGGAGCAACTGACGCAACGCTATCTGAACGAGAAGCGGGGTCAGGGTCGCTGGAAGGAAGGCGTTAACTTCCGCAATCCCGTGGCTCAGCGCGACTGGAGTTTGGGGGCGTTCCAGCTGGATTCCGGGGAGATGCGGGAACTGCGGTTGGCGATGCCGTTGCCGGAGGACGCCCGCCGGGAAATCACGGCGGATTTCGGGCAATGGACCAATGGATTTTGGCTGTTGACCAACGGCTTTGAACGGGTGTTCCGGGCTGGGGACGATCCATTGCCCGGAGAAAGGCCCCAAACCAATCTAAAGCGCGAGGAGATGGGAGCGACCCCGGCGGAGCTCACCAACTGGCCTGGCACGCCCCTGATAGAATCCAACACCATTATCGGCTTCACCAATTTGATTCGGCTCGAGGTGGGCTGGAACCAACGGTGGACAATCCAGAACTACTCCGTAACCAATGAATTGATTTCCGGTTTTCAATTCAGCTCCCCGCTGGGAGCCGGAGCCCGCCGCGTGATTATTGCCGAGCGGGGGGTGTGGACGAATGGCATGTGGAAGTTGTTTGGGGCCCGGGAGTGGCTGTATCGGGCGGCGGACGACGGCGACGTGCCGGACTGGTTCCATCTCGAACTGGACATGCCGGAGCTGGAGGAGACGCCCGAGATGATTCGGAGCGAGGTGGAAGTGGGCGAACTGCTCTCGCGCACCAAAGCGATGCGCCGTCCGGAACTGCCGGTTCGTGACATTCTCGATTATCTACATCTGCATCCGAATCTCGCTAAGCGGGACCGCGACCTGTTGGAGACGCAGTTGCATGCGCGGATTGCGGCGCCGTGGACCTGTCTGGTGGTGGCGTTCATTGCAATTCCCTTCGGGGCGCCTTCGGGACGTCGCAACATCTTCTACGGCGTGGCTGGCAGTCTGGCGCTCGGGTTCCTGTTCTTCGCCGTGCAACGCCTCGGATTCGCGGTAGGCCAGAGCGGTCTGGTCCCAGCGTGGGTCGGGGCGTGGTTGCCCAATGTGGGTTTTGGGGTGGTCGGCCTGTGGCTGATCTCCCGGGTTCGCTGATTCATCCATGTCCACTCCCGAAGAACTCTCGGCGCAAGTGTCCCGGCTGGCCTCGCTGCTCCGGGTCAGCCAGGTGATTCACTCCACCCTGGAACTGCGGGAATCCCTGGAGCTGATCCTCGGGGAGGCCATTCGGCTGGTGCACGGCACGAGCGGACTGCTGGCGCTGATCAATCCCACGACTGGATTTCTAGAAATTGAAGCGGCCCAGGGATTGCCCGCCGGAGCGCGGGCGGTGCGTCTGCGGGTGGGCGAAGGATTGCCCGGTCGCATTGCTCGGACCGGACGGCCGGCGCTGATTGGCGATACGACCGAGCATGCCGATTACCTTCAGCTCCGGCGGGATGTGGCGTCAGAGGTAGGTGTGCCGATGCGGGTCGCGGGTGAGGTTCGGGGCGTTCTGGCGATTCAGTCCAACGAACGAAACGCCTTCAACCGTGCCAGCCTGGATCTCCTCGAGGAACTGGCGTTGTTGGCGAGTCCGGCCATCCGCAACACCTGGCTTTACGAGCAAGCCCGCTTGAAAGCCCGCTTTCTGGAATCCCTGGTCCGGGTCGGGCAGATCATCAATTCCACGTTGAGTCTGGATGAAGCGCTGCAGGTGATCACTCGCGAGGCCCGCAATCTGCTGAAGGCGAAAATGTGTTCGCTGATGATGCTCGATGAGACCGGCACCTGGCTGGATTTGCGGGCGAGTCACGGGGCGGGCGAGCGTTACCGCAACAAGCCGCGGCTGAGTGTGGCCGAGAGTTTCGCCGGCATTGTGGTTCGCCGCTGCAAACCGATGCAGGTCGAGAACGTGCAGGTCTCGGGTCGGTATCAGCACATCTCCGTGGCCCGGGATGAAAAGCTGGTGTCGCTGCTGAGCGTGCCCTTGCTTTATGGCGGGCGGGCGACGGGAACGATCAACCTGTATACCGGCGATCCGCACACCTTTTCCGACGAAGAGGTCCGGGTGCTGTCGGCGTATGCGGAGCTTTCGGCGCTCACGTTGGAGAAGGCGCGGTTGTATGACCGGACGGTCGTGGTGGAGGAACAGCTGCGGGAAAGCGAGCGGCTAACGTCGTTGGGATTGCTGGCGGCCGAGCTGGCCCACGAGATTCGAAATCCGCTGACGGTGATGAAGATGTTGCATCACTCCGTCAGTGCGAACTTCCCGGGCGACGAAGCGCAGGCGACGGATTTGCGGGTGATGGGCGAAAAGATGGACCACCTGAATCGCATCGTGGATCGGGTGTTGGATCTGGCCCGGCGCAACGAACCCGTGCTCACCGAGGTCAATGTCAACGCGCTGTTGGACGACTTGGGCATTTTGACCCGGTACAAATGCCGGGCCCAGAACGTGGAATTGATCCGACAATTGGATCCGCGCGTTCCCAGTCTGCAGGGAGATCCCACTCTTTTGGAGCAGGCGTTTCTGAATCTCACGTTGAACGCTTTGGAGGCGATGCCGACGGGAGGTCAGCTCCGGATTCAAACTCGTTCCCTGCCGTTGGGTCGGCGCGCTGCGGTACCGACGCATGTCGTGGTCCGATTCCGCGATAATGGCAGCGGAATGCCGGAGGAGCAGCGCAGCCGCGCGTTCAGTTCCCTGCTGAGTTCCACCAAGCCCAAGGGAACCGGACTCGGACTGGCCCTGGTGGCTCGGGTGGTGGAAGCGCACGAAGGTCAGGTGCGGATTTGGTCCCGTCCGGGTGGTGGTACTTCGATCTCGATGGTGTTGCCGGTGCGGACGTGAGGGGGAAACGGGCAAAACGGGTAAGGGGCAAGCGGTAAGGGCAGAGGAAACGCAAGGCGCGGTAGGGCGAGCCGTTGATGTCTCGACGAATGACGCGTCAGGAGTCCACGCGGGAACGGCTCCGCGGAGCGTCGCCCCACCGGTGAAAGAGTTCAGGGTTGAGGTTGACCGTTGATTTGCAGAATGAAAATACGTATTCAATCTGCAAATTGATTCGTAGAATCGTTCAGCAGCAGCTCCTTACCAGGTTGGCGACCTCGAGCGACTGGATAAAGCTGCGGATTGGATTGGAGCGGATTACCGAGCGTTAGTTTCCATGGTCCCAGTCTCAGCGATGGGCGCTCGAACCAGTTCATGCAACCTCCCGGATCTGATTTCCCGGTTGGTGGCGGAGAATTTGAGATGATGGAAGAATGGGTCAGAAGTTGAGGAAACCATTGGAATTGAAGGCGCACCGTTGGGTGTGCGATTTTTCGGTGACGCGTCGGTAGCTGCTGTCGCGTCGCCACTCCACCCACGCCTTGGGAAAATGGGAAAGCGGTAGCATGGCTAGCATGGCTACCGCACTCCATAGGGCTCCGCCCGGGGCGAGGCCGTCCGTTCCGGTCTCTCAACTCTCAACTACCCACAAACCAGTTGAGAGTTGAAAGTTGAGAGTTGAGAGAAAAAACCTGAATTCCAGTACGTTAGAAATGCCGATGGGTTTGTGGACACAATGCAGATCCGGTTCACCGGTTTTCGCTCCTCTCAACCCTCAACTGGTTTTCCTCCGCCCTTACCGCTTACCCCTTACCCGCTTCTCCTCAATGCCCGGCGCCTTCGTGTTCCCGGATGTAGTCCTGCTTGAGGCCTAGTTTTTCCGGGGCGTGCAGCACCAGCATTTTGAGCCGGATGTCGGACGGTGCGGTCGCGGCGGTGAGGCGGCTGACCACAATCATGAGCAGAATCGCCAGGGGCACGGTCCAGATCGCGGGTTGCTCGCACAGGATCCTTAAGAGCGGATGCGCGGCCCAGAAGGAATTGAGCGGGGCGAAGGCGCTGAACAGGTGGCCCATGGGTCCTTTGTCGAGGGCGAGATTGCTGGCGTTGGTGAGAGCCACCGCCAACAACGCGCAAATCCCACCGACGAGCATGCCGGTCGCAGCGCCGCGAATCGTCATACCCCGCCACCAGACACTCATGAAGAGGAGCGGGAAGTAACTGGCGGCGGCGATGGCGAAGGCCTGTCCGACCATGAAGTTGATCTCCAGGGGTTCGACGAAACAGCCGAGGAGCGTGGCGACCCCGCCGATCAGGGCGGCGCACCACTTGAACATGCGCATGCGGTCAGCGGCAGAGGATTGGGGTCGGAGCATTCGCCCGTAAACGTCGTGCGCGAGGGCGCCGGTCATGGAGACCAACAATCCGGAGAACGTGGACATGAACGCGGCAAACGCGCCGGCGCACGTGATGCCGCTGAGAATGCTGCCCCAGGGGAGCGAGCCGCGTTCGGCCGCGGTTGCGCGGGGCGTCGTCCCGGTCATTCCGGCGGCCGCACCCGGAGCCGAGGTGTCCAGAACCTTGGGTAACTCCAGCACGACTTTGTCGGTGCCTTTGGCGCCGGTTCCTTCGTAGAGCGCGGGCATTAGATTGCGGCCCATCACGCCGAAGACCGGAGGGAACACGTAGAACACCCCAATCAGAATCATCACCCACATCGTAGTCCGTTTGGCGGCAACGCCGTCGGGATTCGTGTAGAAGCGCACCAGGATGTGGGGCAGTCCGGCGGTACCGCAGACCAGCGCGATGATGAGCGAGTAAGTGTAAAGCAGCGCGTAGGGTTTGACTTGGTCCCCTTCCAATTTGGCCGCTTTGGCGGCCTTGGTGGTGAGCGGGCCGAACGGATTCAGCCACGTGGCGTCCGCCGGAGCTTTGGCGGGGAGAGGTTGGCGCAGGGTGAGGTTGGGGGCGCTGGACGCATTAGCGGCGGCGGCCCGGAGGTCCTCGGTGGGAGAGGTGTTCTGACCGCGGATCTGGCCCATCGGAAGTGGTCGCAATAGCTGCACCGTGGGATCCACTCGCTTGGCGTCGGAAGGGATTCCGGAACGATGCCACACGACGCGGAGGTCTTGATCGCCGACCGGATTCAGTTCGACGCCGACCTCCCGCAAGGCGTGCCACAGTTTGGCGGCCCGTTGGGAGGCGGTTTCGTGGACGAGCGGCGTCGGATTCTCACCGTAAATGATCTTTCCCGATCCAAGCACGGTACCGGCACTGGGAACCGGAGAGAGATCCAGAGACGGGGCCGA
Organism: Verrucomicrobiota bacterium; assembly: GCA_017309115.1. GTDB lineage: Bacteria > Verrucomicrobiota > Verrucomicrobiia > Limisphaerales > UBA9464 > UBA9464. Next base: position 12,015 of record JAFLEF010000094.1, read on the forward strand.
TTTGAGGTAGTTCCCGGAGAGATCCACCGCCGGCGTTTCGGGCACGTCGAAACGGAGGATGACCCCCGACGGCATTTCGAGGCTGGGAATCAGTTTCCATCGCGACAGCCATCCGTGCAGGGCGAGGTCAGCTTCGTGGAGGAACTCGCCTCCAGGCTGCTGAATCTTCCGACCGGTGAGAGTGGCGTATTCGAAGACGGCGTCGGACACGTGGAGTTCGGCGCGCCGCAACCGGCCGGGATCGTTCACGGCATCCACGCGGGCCGGCAGCGGAGCGGAGGGAGGTGGAGGCGGCAGCGGATTCTGTTCCTGCAATTGCCGCCCATAGCCGCCGTACACGGCCATCAGCACGAAGATCGGCACCGAGATGGCGAACATCTTCAGCCAATACTGGAACGCCTGGACCAGGGTGATGCCCTTCATGCCGCCGACGGCCACGTTGAAGGTGATGACCGCGCCGACCAGCACGACACCGACCCAGTACGGCAGGCCCTTCTGACCGAACCACGTGATGTCCTGGAAAATGTAGGAGAGCGTGGTGCCGGCCCCTTTCATTTGGGGCATGGTGTAGAAGAAGCCGATGAACAGGACGAAGATGACGGCGATCTTGCGGAAGACAGGCGAGTCGTAGCGGCCTTCGGCGAAGTCGGGAATGGTGTAGGCGCCGAAGCGGCGGAGGGGTCCGGCGATGAAGAGCAGGAGGAACAGGTAGCCGCAGGCGTAACAGACCGGGTACCAGAGGGCGTCGTAGCCGGAACTCATCACCATGCCGGCGATGCCCATGAAGGAGGCGGCTGAGAGGTACTCCCCGGAAATGGCGGAGGCGTTCCAGCCGACCGAGACGCCGCGACCGGCGACAAAGAAATCGGAAGCGGTCCGGGCCTTTTGGGCGGCCCAATACCCCATCCAGATCGTCGCGAGCACCGTGATCGCGCTGAACGAAAGAATCCAAGGGTCAAACGCAGCGAACATTTGAAAAAGGGGAAGCGGTGAATCTGGAAAACAGGAAAACAGGAAAAAGAACGGAGCGGCTGAGTTGGATTTGGGGGGAGTTCACGGCGAAGCGGTTTGACGGTCCGGCAGCTCGGCTGAGCACCGTCAGCTCGGATCGGATCACTGCACTGGAAATGGGTTTGATCAAATTCTGATCCCTTCCTGTTTTCCGGAGTTCGAGGTCCCAACCCGCTGTTCCCGGCCGACGCGTTTAACGGTGAGCGGTATAGCGGCGAAATTGAAGATGAGTCCGGCTTCCAGGTTGAGTGCCTTGAGGTACGAACGGACGACAGCGAAGAAAATGGGCTCGATCGCGGCAACCGCCTTTAACTCGATGAGGACCTGGGCTTCCACGAGTAGATCGACCCGATGTTCTCCAATTGGGCGCCCCTGGTAGAAAATGGGAATGGTCTTTTGCCGCTCGAATCGGAGACCGCTGCTTTCGAGTTCGATGGCGAGAGCGTTTTCGTAGATGGATTCCAGAAAGCCTGGTCCCAGTTTTTGGTGGACCTGAATCGCGGCGGCAATGATGTGGTGGGTGAGTTCGGACTGATCGAGCATTAACGGGCATGGTCTCCCGGCTCGCTGCGAGTTGGACATCGCCAAATTTGGCGAGCCACCCCGTATCATCGCCCGACGGGAATGTCCTCGATCCCCATGGCACTTGGTGAATCTGGAAAACAGGAAAACAGGAAAAAGAACGGGGCGATTGGATCGGTTCAGGGAGAAGGATTCGGTGAAGGGTTTGGCCGATTCCAAGGCTCTGCCGGGGACCTTCAGGTCGGATCGGATTGCGGCCCTGGGGATGGGTTTGATCAAGTTCAGTTCCCTTCCTGTTTTCCTTCTAAGAAACTACCGAGGCGGCCGGGGTGTTTGGGGTGAGTTGGAAGCCGAGGTTTTGGGCGGTTTTGTGGAGGTGTTTGAGGACGCGTTGGCGGTGTTTTTCTTCGTACTCTTC
>JAFLEF010000095.1 GCA_017309115.1 Verrucomicrobiota bacterium
GAAGCGCAAATCCCGCGGCTTCCGCACCGTCGAATACTTCACCACCATGATCTATCTCGTCGCCTCCCACCTTCACTTCGACCTCCCGGATCCCCTCCCAGCTACCCACACAAACTCATATTGAGGCTACTTAATGTTGTAGGGGAATAGACGTGTGACACTGGAATTTTAAAAAGTATTGTTACCGGTTGGTAATCAGGAGGGTGTATCCGCTCTGGGATCGCCATTCCGGTGATTTCGACTCACGTTGCTATTAGTTCTGCCTTTCGTTGTCAGCTGAATGACTGCGCCTTGGTGGACTACCGCCTGCACACCCTATCACTCTCGGAACCTGCTTCAATTCTTCGGGGCGAGCGGGGTGCGAAGAAAGGAGATGGTCTGGTAGCCGTCGGTTTCGTAGAGGCAGCCGAGTTCGTTACCGGGTAACGCGACGAGACAGCTGTAGGCGAAGCCGGTCGGGACCAGGGTGCGGACGTTCGTCCACGTCGCGCCGTCGTCGCGGCTGACGAACAACACACCGTTCACGCGACGCTTGGGGTCGTGCGGACCGCTGTAGTAGATCTCGTCGCCGACGCGCAGGAGGCTCGCCTGGCAGACCGGCTCCACGAGCTCGGGAACCGGTACGAGCGGGCTCCACGTTTCGCCTCCGTCCTGGCTGACCGCCGTGGAGCGGCGCGCGCTGCCATCGTAGTTGCGCGAGTTGAGGCGCACGGAACCGTCGGAAAGTTCGACGAACTGCACTTCGTTGGCCCGTGTGAGCACCTTCCCCGCGGCGTTGGTCACGTAGGACGGCGCATTCTGGCCGGGCTTCCACGTCGCCCCGCCGTCGTCACTGTAAGCGGCATAGACCTGCCAGCGACCGAATGGTCCTTCGTTGAATGGGATCAGTAGTCGTCCCGCGTGTGGGCCGCGCTGGAGCTGGATGCCGATGCCCGGCCCGGCGGCGAGGGTTGTGGCGCCTTTCGGGTGTTTCATCCCGCGGGTGACATCCTGGGGCTTCGACCAGGTCGCGCCGTGGTCGTCACTCGTGGAGAGGAGCGCGTGAACCGTGTTCTCGCCGTCGAGACCATCGGAGAGCTGGGCGGTTTCGTGGGCCGCAGCCGGGTAGCGTTGGAACGGTAGAAAGATTCGCCCCGTCTTCTGATCCACCACCGGGTTCGGGTTGTTGAGCGAGTCCTTTCCCTGTTCCGCGACCACCTGCAAAGGACCCCAGGTCTTCCCGCCATCGGTGCTGCGTTTGAGGATGATGTCGTTCTCCGCCTGATCCTTTGGCCTAACGCGGCCCTCCGCGAACGCCAGCAACGTCCCGTCCTTCGCCGCGATCACCGCTGGGATGCGGATGGATTCGTAGCCACCCTCGACCGCCGCGAACACCACGATCGGTTCGGCCGCCAGGGAAGCCACGCCGGTCACCACGAGGACTGCGGCGGCGAAGAGTATTGGGAACAGGGTCATGAGGTATTTCGTTGCGTGTCTTAGGTGGGTTTCGCGGTCAGCTTCACTTGGTCCAGCTGAAGAATCCGATCGCCTCGAGCTCCGCGCGCAACTGCTGTACCTGCTCCGGCGTCGGGGAAAGATTCGGAAGTCGCGCGGGACCGACGGGAATACCGAGCATCCCCATCACCGCCTTGGCCGCGCCCATGTAGCCATATGGCTGTCCGGCCAGCGTTTTCACGAGCAGACAGGAGCGATGTTGATCGACCCGAGCGGTGGCCAGATCGCCTCGTCCGAGGGCTTTGATGAGGCGGTGATAAATTGGCGCGCCGAAGTTGTAGGTGCTGCCCACCGCGCCCTTCGCGCCGAGCGCGAGACCGGCCAGCAGGAACTCATCGTTGCCCCAGGGCAGATCCATGTCGGGATGCGCGTTGAGGCAAAGCTGAAAGGTGAACAGGTCCGGGTTCGTCCACTTGATGCCGGCGAGGTTCGGGATCTTTGCGCGGCCCTGAGCCAGAAAGTCCGGCATCGAGAGCGACACGCCCGTCAGCGCCGGGATGTCGTAGTAATAGAACGGCAGCTCCGGTGCGCCGTCGGCGATGCGCGCGCAGCAGTCCACCAGCACCCCGACATGGCGCGGCTTGAAGTACGACGGGGACAGGGCCGCGACCGCAACCGCTCCGATCTTCTGCGCGTGCGCCGACAGGGCCCGCGAATCCTCCACGCAATTCGAACCGACGTGAACGATGACCTTTAACTTCGTTCCCTTTGTCGCCGCCAGCCAACGCGCCGCCAGCTTCTTGCGCTCCTCCAAGGTCAGCGAATGGCTCTCGCCGGTGGTTCCGTTGATGAACGCGAAGTTGATCTTGTTCTTCAGCAATCCAGCCGCCTGCTGTTCGACGACGGCGTAGTTCACCGAGCCGTCGGCTTTGAACGGTGAGTGTGTGGCGGCCACGAGGCCGTTTAGTTTCAGATTCTTCATGGTTCTCTTTCAGATCCCGGCCCGCGGATCACAGCACCAGTCCGGATTTTTCACACTCTTTCTGCGGCGGTGGGCGGTGAACGTGTCGGGCGATGAAGTTCTGCCGCGGTGGGAAGTTCAGGGCGTCCACATCCAGACCTCGCGCGAGCGGACGCCGCGCCGGATTTCGCCGCTGATAATGACGTAGCCTCCGTTCCAGAACACCACTGGCGTCGTCACGCGCGGTGCGGGCAACCGGCCGATCACGGTCCACCGGTCCGTCTTCGGATCGTACTCCAGCATCTCATCGCGAAATCCCGGGTGCGTTTTTGGGTCCGTACTCGGCGCGTCGTCTCCGCCGAAGATAATCAGCTTCCCGTTCACCGTGGCGGCGGGCGACGGCGAGGCGGCAAGTGGGAACGGAAGATCGGCGAGGCGCTTCCAGCGGCCAGACTGGAACACGTAGGCATCTCGCAAGTAGGTGCGGCGCGGTTTGCCGTCGGGTCCGGCCTCCAGCGACGTGCCGCCGAAGAGGTAGAACTCCTCGTGGTGCGCTCCGGCAATCGCAAGCTGGCGCGCGGGTCCGGGCCAGGTGGGCAGTCTGTTCCATTCCATCGGGGAGGACTGAAGATCCAGCCTGAGGAACTCTGCGCTCGCGACAGTGGACGTCGGCGATTCGATTCCTCCGGCCATGTAGATTCGTTCGCCGATCAACAGTCCGCAGGCGTTGGCGAGCGGGGAAGGGATTGGCCGGAGTGGAAGGGCCGTAGCGGTTCCGGCCCGGTAGTTCAGCGACCAGACGTGACTGAAGTGTTGGGCAGCATCGCCGCCTCCGAGACAGATCAGCCCCAGACGGGAAGTGGCGCTGACCCCATAGCCATTCGGTCGCGAAAGTCTTCCGGCCTTGCGCCATTCGCCTCCGGGTTTTTCCAGGGCCCAGATTGTGTCGTGCCAGACCTTCGTTCCGCCTTCCCACGGCGGAGCGTCGGGAAAATTCGCGCCGCCGGCGACGATGAGCACTCCGCCGCTGACGCCCGCAAAGGCACCCGCGACGCCGATCTGGTCCGGCAGGTCGGGCAGGCGTTTCCAGTGCTTGGAGATGTCCGCGGCGGAGAGTTCCCGTATTTGGAAACCGGTCAGGAGGACGAGTGCGGCGATGCCTCGGATCACCCAGGGAACGTGACGAGTGACCCATGACGACCAAAGCTTCATCGGTGCTCCCCCGCGCGTTCGTCGAGCAGCTTCCAGCAGTAGAGCAGCATTCGCGGAAAGTGAAACGGGCCCTTCCACAGCGAGCCTTTGAGCGTGTTGGAGGGTTCGCCGTCGCGGTGAAGGTAGCCGAACCATTCGGCGTGGCCGGGATCGGCGAAGTGTTGGAAGGACCAGTCGTGAACCCGTTGGTGCCAGCGCGCGTACTTCCGGTCGCCGGTCATCTGCGACGCGAGTAGCGTCGCGATGATCGCCTCGTTGTGCGGCCACCAGAACTTCATGTCGTGCCAGTACTCCTGCACGGGTTGGTCGTACACGTCGCGGAAGTAGAAGAGGCCACCGTGTTCCTGGTCCCAGCCGCGTTCCCACATCCAATCGAGGATCTTTAGGCCAATCTGTTTCAGCTTCGCGTCGCGACGCAGCTTCGCTTCGTGCAGAATAAACCACGCGCATTCGAGGGCGTGGCCGGGGTTGAGCAAGCGGCCGTCGAAGTGGTTGTAGATCTCGCCGTTCGGGCCGACGGTTTCCATCAGCGCTTTCAGCTTCGGCTTCAGAAAGTTGCGGCGGATTTCGGCGATGCTCTGGTCAATCCACTGGGTGCAGGTTTGGCCGAGCACCTTCACGTCGCCGAGGTTGGCGCGGACTTCCTGGGCGGTGGCGATCGTGATCATCAGCGGCGAGAGGCCCTTCATGGGTCGCGTCGCGGGATCCACCTTCGGCGCGATGAGGCCGGGCTTCGTGGAGTAGCGGAGAAAGGTGGTGAAGGTTTTAACCGCGTCTCGGGCGGCGGATTTATCGCCGGTGGCCTTCGCATAGGCGGCGAAGGCGATGGCGGCGAAGCTTTCGCTAAAGACGTAGCGGCGCATGCGCAGCGGTTTCCCGTCGCGGGTGACGGTGAAGTACATCTTCCCGTTCTTCGCGAAGCCGTGCGCGCGCAGGAAGTCCACGCAGCTTTTGGCGGCGGTCAGCCATTCGGCGCGCGGCTCGACGGTGTTGAACAGCGTGGCGAACATCCAGGCCGCGCGGCCCTGGAACCAGATCGACTTGTCGGTGTCGAGCACCTCGCCGTCGCGGTCCAGCGCGGTGATGATCCCGCCGTACTTCCGGTCCAGACCGTGTTTCAGCCAGAACGGGATGACGTCGTCGAGCAACGTGTCGCGGTAGATCTTGGCGTAGGCGGTCATTGCGGGTGGGGAATCTAGCGAGCCGGGTAAGCGGACGCAGCTTCGAGTTCGTCCGACCGGTTGGTAGTGCGGGATTCATCCCGTCCCCCCAGCGCCGACTTACCCCGAGGGGCCGCCTGAAGGCGGTACTACGAACAACGGGCCGGGTGGTCGAGTTCACCGGCAGCCTCATGAAGGCCCGCAAGGAAGCGGATCGCCGCGAGAAGCGTGGTTGGAAGTAACTGGCCCAGGCTTTCCCGAAGGTCCGATTGCGAAACAACCTGTTGCGCAATTGTCCTGGGGGCCTGTGCTTCAGGCGGGAAAGACGGCTCGGTGGAACCTCGCCCTACCGAATCGCACCCCCTTTTCCCCCCTGAGTGGACCGCTTGCTTAGCGGGGCGGAGTTCCGTCGGGGGAATTCCACACCAGGGTCTTGCGGTCCTTCAGGAAATACGTGGTGACGTCGCCGATGCCTTTGCAATGGGTGATGCCCCGTTGCTCCAGCACAAAGTCGTTCTTCAGCGCCTCGTAGGTGGATTCCGAAACATGGATCACGCCGGGGACTCCGGAGGATTCCATTCGGCTGGCGAGGTTCACGGTGTCGCCCCAGAGGTCGTACGTGAACTTCCGTTTCCCAATTACCCCGGCCACGATGGGTCCGGTGTTCATCCCGATGCGAATCTTGAGGTCGGTGCCGTTGGCGGTGTTGAGTCGGTTGAGGGCGGCAATCATTTCTATCGCCGCATCAGCCACCGCCTGGGCATGGTCCTCCCGAGCCAGGGGAATTCCGCCGGCCAGCATGTAACTGTCCCCAATCGTTTTGATTTTCTCGATGCGGTGTTTCTCGACGATGAGATCGAAGGTGGTGAAAATGCCGTTGAGAATGCCCACCAATTCCGCCGGTGGGGTGCGACGGGACATGGCGGTGAAGCCCACCAGATCGGCGAACATCACGGTGACGGTTGGATGACCGTTGGCGATGGTCCGCTCTCCTCGTTTCAATCGCTCGGCGATAACACTGGGGAGAATGTTGAGAAGCAGTCGCTCGGATTTGTCCTTCTCGATCTCGAGCAGTTCCTTCTCGGCTTGCAACTGAGCCAAGCGGAGCCGGTCGAGATCGCGCAGGCGCTTCTTTTCAATCGAGGAGGTCACCCGGGCGCGGAGCAACGTCGGGCTGAATGGCTTGGGTAGATAATCCTCGGCGCCCTGCTCAATACAATGAACGGCGGCATCCACTTGCTCGGCACCGGAGATCACAATAATGGGCAGGCCCGCCCAGTCTCGATTCGTCTTTACCGCGACCAGGACTTCCATGCCGTTCATCTCGGGCATTTCGAGGTCCAGCAACATGACGTCGAAAGGCCGGGACTGAATCAGTTCCAGGGCCTGACGGCCATTGGTGGCTTCGGTAATGTTGGAGAAGCCTAGTCCGTTCAGCGCGCGAATGAGCGCCAGGCGCATGGTCCGGCTGTCGTCCACGACGAGCACGGCGGCCCGCTTCAGGGCGGCGGCGTCCACCGAGACGCTGGATTCCGCGGATGTGGGGAAGTTGGAACCGAGGTCAGGGGCAGTGGTGTCGTTCACGGTGTGCGGAAAAAGCGTTCAAGAGTTCAGTCGAGGGACCAGAGGAACGATGCGCCCGACCTTGGCCAGCAATTGTTCGTCACGAAAGGGTTTGGTGACGTAATCCCGGACCCCCAGTCGCGCGACGGTGGCGATGCTCTCCGGTCCGGCTTCGGCGGTCAGCATGATGACCGGGGTGCGCTTGAGTTCGGGATCCTCGCGCAGCCGTCGGAGCATTGCGATGCCATCCAGCACGGGCATGTTGTAGTCAAGCAGGATGAGGTGGGGACGCTTTAGGGCTGCGACGGCCAAACCTTCCTCCCCGTTGGCCGCCTCGCACAATTCGCAGTCGAAAGGACGGAACAAGCGGGCCAACACGGAGCGGATCGTGATGCTGTCGTCCACGCTGAGGATGATGGGAGTCATGCGGGGGGAAGAGGAGAACTGAATTCGAGGCGCAGGGGAAATCCCTGACAGAGCCATTCGCCGGTGACGATGGTTTCGGAGGGGGCGACCCATCCCCGGCTGACCGAGGGAGTTCCCAGAGTGCAGGGGAATCCAACGCGGCGAAGTTCTGAAGCCAGGCGTCCGGCGACCATATTGGCCACTTCGCCACCGAAGTCTTTGAGCTGAGCTTCCGACCGGGGATCGGCTTCGGAACCTCCGAGCAAGGCAGCCGCCGCAGATCGAACGAAGGCGTCGGGCAGAATCAGCCGGACGGCGCCCTGCGAAGTTGCGCCGATTAAGGCGATCTCGGCGACGAGTGCCGTTGGGGTCGGTGGGATGGGAACCTGGGTGGAGTTCGTCACTGACCCACCGAGGAGCGTCTCCACCACTTCGGTCAGAGCGGTTCCCATCCAGCGCGTGAGTTCGGAAGCCGGGAGGGAAGTGTTCATGCCGGGACCGGTTGGACGAGGGCGTTCAAGATAGCCTGTGGCATCTGAGTCAAGGGCGCGACTTGATCCACGACCCCCAGCTTGATGGCGGCCTGGGGCATGCCGAAGACCACGCAGCTTTCCTCGGATTCGGCGAGGGTTCGTGCGCCGGTGGCTTTCAAGGCTTGGAGACCCCGTGCTCCGTCGGAACCCATGCCGGTGAGCAAGGCCGCCACGGCGAAACGGCCGGCACATTCGGCGGCCGACCGGAACAAGACATCCACGGCGGGACGACAGTAGTGAACCGGTGGCGACTGGGTCAGCCGCACGCGGTATCCGCGGCTGCCGTTGGTAAGTACCAGGTGATAATCCCCCGGGGCCACCAGGCAGAGGCCAGAACGCAGTTCGTCGCCGTCAGCGGCTTCCCGGACCTCGTAGGGACAGAGCGCGTTGAGATGGTCCGCCATGTTCTTGGAAAAGATCGGCGGAATGTGTTGGACGACGACGATGGGCGGCAGGCCAGCGGGCAGGCGCGGCAACAGGAAACGCAATGCTTCGACCCCGCCGGTGGAGGAGCCGATGAGCAGTATTCGGCGCGGCGAAATGTTCGAGACGTTCAGCAGGGTCTCGGAGCCGGCTCCCGGGGTATTCGCGGCGGGCTCGGCATCTCGCGGGGCGCGCCGAGCGCGGGCAGCGGCCTTGACGTGATACGCCAGCCGCGGGGCGAGTTCGCCCAGGGATTGCCCGCCGTGGGGTTTGGCGAGGACATCTACTGCGCCGCTGGCCAACGCCTCGAGCGCGTTAGCGGATCCCTGCGGTGTGAGGGAACTGATCACGACCACGGGAATCGGATGATGTTCTTGGAGAATGCGCAGGAACGTCAGCCCATTCATTCGGGGCATTTCCAGATCCAGCGTTACAACGTGCGGTTCCAGGGCGAGAATCTTTTCCCGAGCGTCGTAGGCGTCACACGCGGAGCCGACGACTTCGAGCTCGGGATCATGACTGAGGGCTTCCATGATGGACCTTCGGGCCACGGCAGAATCATCGACGACCAGCACCCGGATCTTGTGCGAAGGGCTCATGAGACGCGATAGATGCCGTGGCGCAGGGGTTCCAGCCGGTGGGGAATGCCCAGCAGATTTTCGGAGTGTCCGATCACCAGATACCCGCCGGGCGCGAGGTGTCGGCTAAGTTTGTGGACCACCGTGGCCCGGGACGGCAGATCGAAGTAGATCATGACATTCCGGCAGAAAATCACGTGTTGCTCCGGCGGTACGGGGTATTCGGGTTGGAAGAGATTCACCCGTTGGAACCGGACCCGATCGCGGAGTTCGGCTTTTACCCGGACGGTTCCCTCCCGAGTGCCCACGCCTCGTTGGAAGTGACGCTTCAGTTGTTCCGGGGGCATTGATTCAACGGCTTCCAGCGGGTAAATGCCGGCCCGGGCCCGTTGCAACACGCGCTGGGAAATGTCGGTGGCTTCAATCTGCCAGTCCAGCGTGGGAAAGGCTCGGGCGAAGTCCGCCACGGTCAGAGCCAAGGTGTAGGGTTCCTCCCCCGAAGAAGCGGCGGCTGACCAGATTCGCAAGGGACTGCGGTCAGCCAGAAGCCGCGAAGTCCATTCGGGAAGGATACGTTCGCTGAGGGCGGTGAAGTGTTCGGGTTCCCGGAAGAAGCGGGTGTGGTTGGTGGAAATGAGGTCCACCAAGTGTTCAATCTCCTCGGCGCCGTCGGCGGATTGAAGCCGGGCACAGTACTCGTCGAAGGAGGTCAGATGCAGTTCCCGCAGCCGTCGGCGCAGCCGGTTGGCCAGCATGGGCTGCTTGTCCGAGCCCACCCGGATGCGGCTGTGCTGGTACACCAAATCCACGAGTAGCCGGTAAGCCCCCTGGGACAGGTTGGCGGCGAAGAAGGCGTCCATGGGCGGACGCCGCTCAGAAATTGCGGAAGTTGTCGTCATCCGTTCCGGCATCGGCATCACCCGGCATGGGAATCGCCTTGCGTCCGGAGCCTTGCAAATTCCGGGAGGGTCGCGGCCGGGGCGCCGGCTTCACGGGTGATTGGGAGATGGTGTAGTGGGACCGGGAACTGGGCGCAGTTGCGGAGGCCGTGATCCCAGCCAGACCGGAGGCACCCACCAAGTGGCGGAGTTGGCCGACCATGTCCTTGAGCGACTCGGCCTGGGCGTCGAGTTCTTCGGCGGCGCTGGCGCTTTCCTCGGCGCTGGCGGAGTTGCTCTGCGTGACCTTGTCCATTTGCGCGATGGCGACGTTGATTTGTTCGATGCCCTGGGCTTGTTCCTTGGCGGCGGTCGCGATCTCGGCCACGAGGGCGTCGGTGGCGGACACCTTGTCGGCAATTTGGCCCAGCGATTCGCCGACGCGCGTGCAGCTTCGGGAACCGTTTCGGCTGCTGGCGATGGCGGCCTCGATTTTGTCGGCGGTTTCCTTGGCGGCGGCGGCGCTGCGCTGGGCGAGGGAGCGCACTTCATCGGCTACCACCGCGAACCCGGCCCCTGCCTCTCCGGCCCGGGCGGCTTCGACCGCGGCGTTCAACGCGAGAATGTTCGTCTGAAACGCAATTTCATCGATGTTCTTCACGATCTTGGCCACCTCGGCGCTGGAGGCGTCGATGGCGGCCATCGCCTGGGTCATTTCCACCATGGTCTGCGAGCCTGTGACCGCGACGGACCGCGCTTCGCCGGCGAGTTGCTTGGCCTTTTGGGCATTCTCGGAGGTGGTCCGAATCATGGTGGAGATTTCTTCCAGGGACGCGCTGGTTTCTTCCACCGACGCTGCCTGTTCGCTGGAACCGGAGGAGAGCGTCTGGCTGGAGGCTGAGACTTGTCGGGCGGCGGCGGCGGTTTGGAGGGCGCCTTGGTCCAGGTTTTGGGCCAGGTCACAGAGAACCTGATTGGTGGAGCGCGAGACTTGCCAGGCCAGCAGACCATTCACCACGAGGGCGACGACCAGGGCGATTTTGATGAGACGAATGCTCGATTTTGCCGAGGACTTGCCTTCGTTGCCGGCCGCCGTGCCCAGCCGGTTGTTGTACTCCACGATCGCTTGAAGCGAACGGATGGAGGCTTCATACGCGGGCACCACAGTTTCCAGTACCCACTTGCGGTTCGCCTCGGAGCCGCCTTGACGTGAGATCTCCACCAATCGATCCCGGATCTCCGCCACCTTGTTGCGAGACTGTTTGGCGTCTTCGAACAACCGTCGGTCCTCCTGATCGGAGATGAGCGACTCGTAGTTACGAAACAATTCGCTGATTCGATCGCGGTTGGCCGCAATCTGGTTGCCGTCGCGCACTCGCTGTTCGTCGGAATCGGTGAGGGTCAATTGCTGGGCCAGCGAAATGTTCTCCCGGGACAAGGCGGCGGCTTCGTTGATGAGCAGTACGCTGGGTAGGGTATTGTCGGCCAGGGTTTCCAAGTCCTCGCTCAGTCCGTTCAGATGCCAGAGGGCGAAGACCCCCAGGCCGGCGGTGATGAGTAAGACGGCCGAAAAGCCCAGGATGATGCGACGCGAGATGGTCCACGTATTCATTTCGATGAGGAGGGTTCCGGGTGAGATTGCGGGGGAAGGGTGAGGGTTCCTTCCTCCAGAAAGATGGCATCCAGGTTCAACAGGGTTTTCACGCCTCCCGGCACGGTGGCCAGGCCCAGAAGGTAACGGGTATCGGGTGATCCACCGAAATCCGGGGTGGCCTCCAAATGGGAGGGAGTCAGCAACAGCACTTCTTCCACGGCATCCACAATGGCCCCCATCAAGGTCACCGGTGCAGGTGGGGTGCCCAGCTGCACGACTATAATGCAGGCCCGTTCGTGATCGGGAGCCGCCGGCAGTTGAAACTTCTCGCGGAGACCCAGAATGGGAATGACTTTGCCCCGCAGGTTGATCACGCCGCGAATGTAGGCGGGCATTCGGGGAACCGGCGTGATGGGGCACAGCCGGATGATTTCCCGCACGCTGAGGACGGGCACGCCATAGGATTCCCGACCCAGTCGGAACGTCAGATAGCGGCCGGGCTTGGCGGCGGCAACGGGAGCGGAGGTGGAATCCGGAGTCATGGATGGGCGGGCTCGGGAGGGGAAATCCGGCAGCGGACCAGAGTGTTCACGTCGAGGATCAAGCCCACCCGGCCGTCCCCCAGAATGGCGGCGCCCGCGAGCAGATCCTGATTTCGAAAGGTGGAACCGAGGTTTTTGATGACCACCTCCTGTTTGCCTATCAGTTCATCCACCAGCACCCCGCGGGCTTCTTCGCCGGATTCCACCACCACGATGATGCCTTCCGTTGGATCGGCGGCGCGGGCGGGAGTTCCAAGGTGCTGGCCCAAACGCAGGATCGGAGTTTGACGGCCGCGCACACTGACGACTTCGCCCCGTCCTTGAATGGTGGACACCATGCCGGGTCGCGGTCGGAACGATTCGCGCACTGACAGGGTGGGAATGATGTAGCGGTCTTCACCGACACCCACGAGCATGCCGTCGATGATGGCGAGGGTGAGGGGTAGCACGAGGGAAATCGTCGTGCCTTGTCCCGGCTGGGATTGGATTTCAATCTTGCCGCGGAGTTTGTCGATGTTGCGCCGGACGACATCCATGCCGACGCCGCGGCCGGAGAGGTCGGTGACGGTTTCGGCGGTGGAGAATCCTGGGGCAAAAATCTGCGCGAAGATCTCGGCGTCGGTGGGAGCGCCCTGAGCGGGAAGCAGTCCCTTTTCCCGGGCTTTGTGGAGAATTCGGGTTCGATCCAGACCGCGCCCGTCGTCCTGGATACGGATGACGATGCCGCCGCGTTGATGCGCGGCGGACAAGCGAATGGTGCCCAAGGGAGACTTTCCGGCGGCGGTCCGGTCGGCGGGGCGTTCCAAGCCATGGTCCGCGGAATTGCGGATCATGTGGATGAGGGGGTCTCCGAGTTCCTCGACGATATTGCGATCGAGTTCCGTTTCCTCGCCGTCTACCACCAGCTGCATCTGCTTCTGCTGTTGCGCGGCGAGATCGCGCACCAGACGGGCCATCTTTTGAAACAGGCCCCGGATGGGAACCATGCGCAGGGACATGGCGTTGCGCTGAAGTTCGGTGGTGATGCGACCGAGTTGACGCAAGCGTCGGGCGAGTTGCCGGCTGGGCAGGCGTTGGACGTCGGGATCCTGAATCACCATGGACTGTGCGATGACCAGTTCGCCCACCAGATCCACAAGGGTGTCGAGTTTCCGGGTATCGAGCTTAACGAAGCCGGTGGTGCCGTCGGCGCTGGAGGCCGCGGCGGTCGACGACGCGGGTGGGGGAGTCGACGGCGTTGGGGGAAGCGCGGGAGGCGTCGGGGGGGCGACCGGGGCGGACGGAGCCGGGGAAGGGGTCGGGACCGGGGTTGGACTGACGACGGGTGGCGGCGGAGCCACGGCGGCGGCGGCCCTGACGGGAGACGGCGGGGCGGGGGA
>JAFLEF010000096.1 GCA_017309115.1 Verrucomicrobiota bacterium
GAAGTAGTCCCGGGAAAGTCAGCGCCTCGTCCCCTTGGCGGCTACGGTGGCTTTGGTAGGGCGAGGTTCCACCGAGCCGTGCGCGGGTGGACTCCTGACGCGTCATTCGCTGGGACGCGAACGGCTCCGCGGAGCGTCGCCCCACCGGTGGGGCGTAGCCGCCGACGGCAGGAGGCGCCATTCTGCTCCCTTCGCGTTCCTTGCGAATCCGCCTGTGAAGTAGTCCCAGGAAAGTCAGCGCCTCGTCCCCTTGGCGGCTACGGTGGTTTTGGTAGGGCGAGGTTCCACCGAGCCGTGCGCGGGTGGACTCCTGACGCGTCATTCGCCGGGACGCGAACGGCTCCGCGGAGCGTCGCCCCACCGGGGGGGCGCAGCCGCCGACGGCAGGAGGCGCCATTCTGCTCCCTTCGCGTTCCTTGCAAATCCGCCTGTGAAGTAGTCCCGGGAAAGTCAGCGCCTCGTCCCCTTGGCGGCTACGGTGGCTTTGGTAGGGCGAGGTTCCACCGAGCCGTGCGCGGGTGGACTCCTGACGCGTCATTCGCTGGGATGCGAACGGCTCGGACGAAGCCTCGCCCCACCGGGGGGCGTAGCCGCCGACGGCAGGAGGCGCCATTCTGCTCCCTTCGCGTTCCTTGCAAATCCGCCTGTGAAGTAGTCCCGGGAAAGTCAGCGCCTCGTCCCCTTGGCGGCTACGGTGGCTTTGGTAGGGCGAGGTTCCACCGAGCCGTGCGCGGGTGGACTCCTGACGCGTCATTCGCTGGGATGCGAACGGCTCGGACGAAGCCTCGCCCCACCGGGGGGCGTAGCCGCCGACGGCAGGAGGCGCCATTCTGCTCCCTTCGCGTTCCTTGCAAATCCGCCTGTGAAGTAGTCCCGGGAAAGTCAGCGCCTCGTCCCCTTGGCGGCTACGGTGGCTTTGGTAGGGCGAGGTTCCACCGAGCCGTGCGCGGGTGGACTCCTGACGCGTCATTCGCTGGGACGCGAACGGCTCGGACGAAGCCTCGCCCCACCGGGTAGGAAAAAAAAGAGGCCGGGAACAAATTCCCGGCCCTGCTTCGCGAGTTTTCTTTCTCTCAGCTCTCAGCTCTCAGCTCTCAGCTGGTTCAGGCCTTGACCTGCTTGACCTTCTCCCACTTGCGGCCCTTGGCGGACTTGAGGACGGCGTCGACGACGTAATCCGTCGCCAGACCGTCGCGGAAGTTCGGCCGGGCGGGGACGCCGCTTTCCAAGCCCTGGAGGAACTCGACAACCTGATGCACGAAGCTGTGCTCGTAGCCGAGTTGGAGTCCGGGCACCCACCACTTGCCGCAGTACGGATGATCGCCGTCGCTCACGTGGATCGAACGCCAGGCGCGCAGCTTGCTTTCGTCCTTGTGGTCGAACCACTGGAGCCGGTGAAGATCATGCAGATCCCACTTGATGGACGCGTGCTCGCCGTTGATCTCGAGCGTGTACAGCGCCTTGTGACCGCGGGCGTAGCGGGTGGACTCGAACAGGCCGAGCGAACCGTTGTTGAAGTGGCAGAGGAAGGCGCAGGCGTCATCGATGCCGACCTTTTCCATCTTGCCGGTCAGCTGATGCTTCCGTTCCTTGATGAACGTCTCGGTCATGGCGTTGACGTCCTTGATGCCGCCGTTCAGCCAGAGAGCGGTGTCGATGCAATGGGCCAGCAGATCGCCGGTCACGCCGGAGCCGGCGGCCTTCACATCCAAGCGCCAGAGAGCGGTGCCGCCCTGGGGGAGATCGGCATTGATGGTCCAGTCTTGGAGGAAATTGGCGCGATAGTGGAAGATCTTGCCCAGGCGACCCTCGTCGATGAGTTGTTTGGCGAGCACCACGGCCGGGCAGCGGCGGTAGTTGTACCAGACCATGTTGGGCACGCCGGCTTTCTCGACGGCCTTGACCATCTTCTCGGCTTCGGCGGCGTTCAGTGCGAGCGGCTTCTCGCACAGGATCATTTTGCCGGCCTTAGCGGCGGCAATGGCGATCTCGGCGTGCAGATTGTTGGGAACGGCGATGTCGATCAGGTCGATGTCGTCGCGGGCGATCAGCTTGCGCCAGTCGGTTTCAACGCTGGCGTAGCCCCACCGGCTGGCGAACTCCTTGACCTTGTCTTCATCGCGGGCGCAAACCGCCTGACGGACGAGCTCGTATTCGGAGTCGAAGAAGTTGCCGACTCGGGCGAAGGCATTGGAGTGGGCCCGGCCCATGAAGCCGTAGCCAATAAGACCGATGCGCAGGGATTTCTTTGCCATGGGATGGTGTCGAGAAGAGAAGTTTTGCTGTGAGCGGCCAGAGTAGGAAGCCGGATGCAGCGAGACAAGCGGCAAGCGGTAAGCGGTAAGCGGGAAGCGGTAAGCGGGAAGCGGGAAGCGGGAAGCGGGAAGCGGTAGGGCGAGGTTCCACCGAGCCGTTCGTGTCCCGGCGGGTGACGCTTTGGGAGTCCACAGGATCACGGCTCCGCGGAGCGTCGCCCCACCGGGAGGCGCGGATCGGTCCCTTACCGCTTACCGCTTACCGCTTACCCGTTATTCCAGCATTTTGCCGGGGTTGAGGATGCCGGCGGGGTCGAGGGCGCGGCGGAGTTCGCGCATGACGCGCATTTGGGCGTCGCCGGCGAATTTGGGCAGGAAGTCCTTCTTGGCCACGCCCACGCCGTGCTCACCCGTGATGGTGCCGCCGAGTCGGATGGCTTCGTCGAAGATTTCCCGGAAGGCGGCGTGGACGCGTTCCATTTCCTCGTGGTTCCGTTCGTCGGTGAGGAAGGTGGGATGCAGGTTGCCGTCGCCCATGTGGCCGAAGGTGCCGACCCGCAGTCGGTACTTCTGGGCTACCTGTTCCACGAAGCGGACCATCCGGGCGAGTTCACTCCGGGGCACGGTGGCATCTTCCAGAATGGTCGTGGGCGCCACTCGAGCGAGGGCGCTAAAGGCACTGCGGCGGGCGCTGGCCAGCTTGTTCGCTTCGGCCTCGTCCTTGGCCACCCGGACTTCCCGGCACCCGTTTTTGCGGGCGATCTCCTCCATGATGCGCGCCTCGTCCGCTACCTGGGCAGGGTGACCATCGGTTTCCATCAGGAGCAACGCCTCGCAGTCCGTCGGCAAGCCGATGCGGGCAAAATCCTCAACGCAACGAATCGTCGTGCGATCCAGAAACTCCAGGGTGCAGGGAATCACCTGGGCGGCGATCAGATCGCTGACCGTCTGGGCCGCGGCATCCATGGCGTTGAACGTGGCCACCAGGGTTTTCTTGGCGGCGGGTTTGGGGATGAGCTTGAGCAGGACTTGGGTGATCACGCCCAGGGTGCCTTCGCTGCCGATAAACAGGTCCTTCACCGAATAGCCCGCAACATCCTTCACGCATTTGTTGCCGGTGCGGAGGATTTCCCCATTAGGCAAGACCACTTCCAGACCCATCACGTAGTTGCGGGTGATGCCGTACTTAAGTCCGCGGAGACCACCCGAGTTCTCGGCCACATTGCCGCCAATGGTCGAAATCTTCATCGAACCCGGGTCGGGCGGATAAAAGAGGCCGACTGCCGCCGCCGCTTCGGCGACCTGGAGGGTGGTAACGCCGGGTTCCACCAGCATGGTGAGGTTGGCGCGGTCCACTTCCAGAATGCGGTTCATGTGGACGGTGCACAACACTAGGCATCCCGGGGAGGGCAGACTGCCGCCGCTCAGGCCGGTGCCTGAGCCGCGGGTGACCACGGCGATCTTTTCCCGGGTGGCGATTTCGAGCACGGCGACCACATCGGCCACCGAGCGGGCGAACACCACGGCGCCGGGCATTTGGGTCATCGCTGCCGTGCCGTCGAAGGAATACGGAATGAGATCCTCCGCCGAGGTCAGCACCGCCGATCCCAGGCGCGTTTGCAACTCGGACACCACAGATTGAGTCAAGGCCATCGCGGGAAGCCTGCCGAGCGGGAGGCAAAGGGGTCAACACGAAGCAAGGGGAAGCTGAGAGCTGAGAGGTAAGCGGTAAGCGGTAAGCGGTAAGCGGTAAGCGGTAAGCGGTAGGGCGAGGTTCCACCGAGCCGTTCGCGTCTCGGCGAAACGACGCGTTGGGAGTCCACAGGGGCACGGCTCCGCGGAGCGTCGCCCCACCGGGGGTGAGAAAGCTGAGAGCTGAGAGCTGAGAGGTCGGAAGGGAAAGCTTGGTAGGGCGAGGTTCCACCGAGCCGTTCGTGTCTCGGCGAAACGACGCGCTGGGAGTCCACAGGGTCACGGCTCCGCGGAGCGTCGCCCCACCGGGGGCGTTGATTGCGGGTGGGGTTTCAGAATATCCTGACGCCCCAGCATCCGGGACGAAAAGCGGAAGCCCTCTGGGTTCGCTACCGCACTCCAGAGGCAGTTGGGCAGTTTCCTTGAGACGAATCTTGCAGTAGCGTTCGCTGCTGATGCCGAGTTCGGTTCCAACTTCCCGCCCGCCTGCCGGGGTACGCTGCGATTATTGCGGCGCTCCGGTGCCTCCGGAAGTGGAGTCGGCGCCGGCGGGGGCGCGGTTCTGCTGCTACGGCTGCCGGATTCTGGGGGAGCAGCGACCCGGAAGGCGCGAGGATCATGAGGATGCCGTCGACCGGGGAACGCCTTGGTTCCGGATTGGTATCGGCGTGGCTCTGGCGAGTCAGGCCATGCTGCTGGGCTTTGCGGTCAATCTGACGCCTCCGGAAGGCCCTATGCGAGGTGTCCTGCACGGTGTGCTGGCCGGATCCGCGTTACTGGTTCTGGCCATTCTGGGCTGGCCGCTGGTGCGTGCGGCTTGGGATTGCGCGTGTCAGCGGCGGGTGACGGTCGAACTGATGTTCCTGGCGGGAATCGTGGGTGCGTTCGGGGCGTCGGTCTTCAGCAGTCTCACGGGAATTGGGGCGGTGTACTACGAAGTCGTGGCGGTGCTGCTGGTGGTGTACACGACCGGAAAGACGCTGACCGCCCGGGCCCGGGAACGGGCCTTGGCGGAAACGGCGCGTTTGCGCGACACCTTCGATCAGTGCCATCGCCTATTGCCCAACGGAACCGTGGAGCGTTGTGCGGCGGCCGCGGTCGTTGCGGGTGACCGGATTCGAGTCCGACCCGGAGAACCGGTGCCGGTGGATGGCCGGGTGATTTCCGGTGTTTCGTTCGTGCGCGAAACACCGCTGACCGGAGAACCGCATCCGGTGGTTCGCCGGCTGGGCGATCGGGTGTTGGCCGGAAGCTGGGCCGAAGACGGCGAATTGGTCCTCGAGGCGACGGCGGCAGGCCGATCCCGGGAACTGGATCGTCTGCTGGAATGGGTGGAGCAGGCGAAGTCCGGCGTGAAAGCTTCGCCCGGAGGCGTGCCAGGGCTGCGTCCGCTGGTGGATCGGTTGACCACTTGGTTTCTGCCGGCGGTGATGACGGTGGCCGTGTTGACCCTGGCCTACTGGGGAGCGCGGGGGCTGTGGGCCCAGGGATTGTTCAACGCCCTGGCGGTCCTGCTGGTGGCGTGTCCGTGTGCGCTAGGATTGGCCGCACCATTGGCGTGGTGGAATGCCCTGGCGACCTTGGCGGCACGGGGCGTGGTTTGCCGGTCGGGTGAGGCGTTGGAACGGCTGGCGGCGGTGCGGCAGGTGATGTTCGACAAGACCGGAACGCTGAGTGAAGAGGAACAATCACTAATTGATTTTGCGGCGGTGGGTGGCCCGGCGCCACGGCAACAGTTGCTGGCACTGCTGCGGGAAGTGCAGACCCGGAGTGCGCATCCGATTGCCCGAGCGTTCTGCCGGGCCACTTCGGGTGTGGCTTCCAAGGTGTCGGTCCGATCGTGGAAGACCATTCCGGCGGGCGGGGTGGAAGCCTGGGTGGAACAGAACGGGGTGGAGTTTCGACTCCAGGTGGGTTGCCGGGAATGGGTGGTCGGCACCGGACCGGAGTCGGACGAGGAGACGCACCTGTTGAAGGAGGTTCGGGCGCAGTCCACCGATCAGCGGGTGTACGTGGCTCAAGATGGCCATCTCGTGGGCGTCGGGATCGTTCGCGAACGCCTGCGGGATTCCACTCAGGAGGCGTGGCAGCATCTGCGGGAACTGGGCTGTGGTTTGAGCGTTCTCACCGGCGATCAGGGAGCACGCGCGATTCAACTGCTGGGGCCGGTGGGGGACGTCGTGGTGGAGGGAGCGCTCAGTCCATCCGCCAAAGCCCAGCGGGTGGAAGCGTTCGAGCAGCGGGGAGAACCGGTGGTGTTTGTCGGGGATGGCGTGAATGACGCGCCGGCCCTGCGCGCAGCGTCGGTGGGCATGGCGCTCAACTCGGGCTCGGCTCTGGCAACGGCGACGGCGGAAGTGGTGTTGTGCAGCGGCGATTTGCGGGAGGTTCCCCGGGCCATTGAACTGGCTCGCCGGGTTCAATCCGGAATTCGGTCCAATCTGCTCTTCGCGCTGACCTACAACGTGCTGGGCGTGGCGTTGGCGGCGACCGGACGCATCGGGCCGATTTCTGCGGCGCTCTTGATGGTCGGCAGCAGCACGATTGTGGCGTGGCGGGCTTTTCGGGGTGGGCTGGACTGTCATCCGTTGTGGCCGGGCTTCTCGACCCGGGCCTTGGCCTGGATCTGGGCGGTCACTGTGTTCCTGCAACTTCCCCTGCTGGTGTATCTGGGCCAGCTGTCGATCATCGCGTCCGGCTGGGTGATTGCCTTGGGCTTGGGCTTGGCGGTGGCGCCGTGGACGTGGGGTCGGAATTGGGTGACCGCCGGCCGGTGGTGGGCGCCGGGAATTCTCATGACCGGCGCGATGCTGGGTCCGGGCAATCTTGGAATGCTGCTGGGCTGGTGGTTGGAGGCGGGCGGGGGGCCGGTCATGAAGGACGGCGTTTGCCTGTGTTGCCAGTCGCATCATTACTTTGCGCTCAGCAGCGGCAAAATTCCCTGGATGATTCTGGGCATGCTGGCGGCGGGTCTGCCGTTCATGTGGACTGGTGGTGCCCTGCTGCTGGGCAGGTTGGGTCCGGTGCCCCGGTTGATTCTGGCGGGGTTCGGCATGGTTGGGGGCATGATGTGGGGAGCCGATGCCGTTCTGGCGCTGCTGGGACCGGGTCATCCGTGGCAGTTCCTCGGCGCCTTTACGGGCATGACGGTCGGAATGCTTCTGGGCATGGGACTAACCTGCTCGGCGGGTGAGGCGCTGGCCGCGGGATGGCGTCGGAATCGATGAGTTTGGAACGCCGGAAAACGGGAAAACGACAGGATCTCCCGCGGAGGCGCTGAGGCGCGGAGGGGGAGCCGGGTAAGCGCGAAGCGGTAAGCGGCAAGGAGGGTAGGGCGAGGTTACACCGAGCCGTCCCCGCTTCCCATTTTTGCCTCTCAGCTCTCAGCTCAACGACCACACCCCAGGGAAAGAATCTCCCGCGGAGGCGCTGAGGCGCCGAGACGAACCTTGAAACCACGAATCGAACGAAGAGCACGAATCCCTGAACCTACCGCTTACCGCTTACCCACCTTTTCTCCCAACTCCCGCAGTGATTAATCTGGAACGCAGGAAAACAGGAAAAAGATGGGGAGGAGAGAAGGTGAGAAAGTGGGAGAGGGAGACTTGGAGAGGCGGTAAAGGGAGCGCGAAGCGTTTGGAGTGCGGTCGCGTAACGCAGTGGAGCTACCGCTTTTCGTACCGGCGAGTGGCGCGTCGAACAGCCCCATCCGTCCACCCGCCATCAACACGCCAACAAATATTCGAAGATCTCCCGCGGAGGCCGCGGAGTGAGAATCGAAACCACGAATCGAACGAAGGGCACGAATCCCTGACCTTACCCCTTCCTCCTTACCGCTTATCGCTTACCAGCTTTGCCCTCAACTCTCGGCTTCCCCGGTAGGGCGAAGTTCCCACTGAGCCGCATCCCGCTTTCCTGCTTTCCTGCTTTACCTCTCAGCTTCTTCAGATGCCGCCGAAACCGGACAATCTATTGCCAATAGTCTCGCTAGGTCCGGAGGGCATAGTGATGGAAGCGCATGACCTTCCTGACTTGTTCCCTGAGGGGGGGGCTTGCGGATTGGGAACAAATCCCTCCCGTGGAGGGCGTTCGCCGTTTCCGCTGGATTCCCTTTTCCGGGGCTGCCCGTTCCATTTCACGCCTGATCCTGACAGACCGGAGAGCATTCCGTTCCTCGCTAAAAGGAGTGAGTGGGCCGGTCACTGGCGGCCACCTGTCGGTATATTGCGCAATATCCGACAGGCCGATTCTCGAACCGGTTTGATCTCAGGCGTTTCCAGAAATCCATTTCTGCGGTGATACTAATATACCGACAACCCGTGTCGGATATTGCGGAGACTGCCTTTCGGTTCATCGATGTAAGAAAGCCCTCGACAGCGAGTTACATAGACACCAACCTTGCGGTGATATTAATATACCGACAGACGACCTTTCGGTGAATCAACTGTTCGGCAAAGCGATGAGCCTCGCGTGTCCAGGGTGCGGATTTCGGACAATAGATGAAGACTCCTATGGCACGTATTTAATTTGCCCGGTCTGCGGCTGGGAAGATGATGCGGTCCAACTCGCCAATCCATGTTCCGGCGGCGGCGCGAACAGGGAGTCTTTGGCCGAGTTTCAGAGGAGTTCTGCCACTTGGAACGCAACGCAGATTCAGAAGTATCAGCGCGACTCGATTTGGCGACCGTTGACGGAAAAGGAGATTGAGTTCTTCACTTCGGTTGCGCAGAGACAACATTGGTCTTTTCCTGGGGAGTTGGAGCCAGCACTCGCCTACTGGCGAAGGACGACGACATGACATCTACCAAAGAGCCGAACACGATCGCTCCACACGAACCACCGCTCCCCGTTACGGGTTCGAGGTCCGGATTCATCGGACGCTGGATTCGCTGCCAGTGCCCGGCTCCGGCGGTGGTCGGTGAGCTCTGTCGTTCGGCCGCATGACCACTCCTAAAACATTTAGCTGTCCGGCAGTCGCGCTTCGCGTGTTCGGAATCGCGGTTCTCTCTGCGATGCTGTTCCTTCTCGACCGCATCGTTCTTTCATTAGTCGGTTTAGATTATTCACGCATCCAGAGCATCACCCTTTACCTCTGGCTCCTTGGGCTCCCATTGGTTGGGTATTCGTGGGTTCTTTCGCGTTCTCATCGACTCGCTTCTGCCTCGCCGATGATGCGCTGGCTCTTTGCAATTTGTGTGGCGTCGGCGTTGAGTATCGCGTCTGCAATCTTCACACTCTCGTTGATTTGGATTTCCCCATGAGCACACGACGGCCGAACAAAATCGCTCCACCCGAACCGCCGTCGCCCATCTCGACTATGGTCGTACCGTTTCATCAAACGCGGGATTTTTTGCCAGTGCCCGTTTCCGCCGGCGGTCGGTGAGCTCAATCGTTCTGCGAAGTATGACGCTCCCTGACGAATATCTCCGCTACTGTGCCGGCGATGGTCCGAAAGAAGGAGGCCTTTCTGTAGAGCCTGGCTGGTTTCAGTTGTGGCCACCTGCCGAGGTTGAGCAGTTGAATCGTGATTATCACGTTCAGGAGTTTGTTCCCGGTTTTCGCGGTTTTGGCTCGAACGGCGGAGGGGAGTTGTTGGCTTTCGACTCTGGCGGCCGCGTGTTCATGATTCCATTCGTCCCGATGACCGCGGACGAGGCGAGACCTGTGGCAGATACTTGGGCTGAGTTTGTAGAGAGGATGGAAAAATGATCGCAGAACCAGTCACTGCACCGAACTGCCGCCCCGCGCTGCATTTTCGATACGTTGGGGTATTCAGACGCTGCATCCGTTGGCAGCGCCTGTTTCCGACGGCAGTCGGTGAGCTCTGACGTTCGGCGACAATCGCAAACACAGCATGAAACCCACAATTCTCATATTCGTATTGATCGCAGTCGGAGTCGTCATCGTCGCTTGCAATCGCCAGAGCACGGAAGCTACACCGCCATCATCAGGCGCGGTCGCTTTTTCCGGTTCGGGTATCACACTCACGCCCGGCGATGGATGGAAGCGAATCGAGATTGCCGCTGGCCCAGGTCAGTGCCCGCCGACGCTTGTCGGCACAGGTGGCATGGTTCAGGTGCTTGTGTTACCGCCCGACCGCTCTGATCCACAGGTTGCAGTCAAAGGTTTGCGTGCCGCCTTCGACGCAAACACGAAGGCCGTGAAAGATTCGTTCAAGCAGGAGCAGTTCACCACCGAGAGTGGTTTGCAGGGCATTCGGGCTTCCTACAGCCAGCAGTCCGAAGAAGATGGGCGCGTCACGGAGAGCAGGAGCTACAACTACATCGTCCGCAACCGCGATGGCCGCGGCGTGGGCGTAAACTACATCGCGACTGCTCAGAGCGATTCGGACGCGATTCACCAGATGATTCGTAAGACATTGAGGCTGGAGTGAACATGTCGCCGAACAAATTCGCTTCACACGAACCGCCGCCCGTTCCGACTTCGGGCGTGCCAGTTCATCGGACGCTGGATTCGCTGCCAGCGCCCGGTTCCGGCGGCGGTCGGTGAGCTCTGACGTTAGCCGCCTATGCGATTCACCCCGCTACCAAGAGAACCTGAGCGTTGGATTCGGTCGGTTAGCTCCGGTGCCTTGCTTGGCGGAATCCTCTTCCTCGGAGCGCAAGTGATGATTCACGCCTACACGAGCGGTTGGCTAAGGCAAAACCTTGAGGAAACTCTCATGACGCCGGCAATTTTTCTGTCGTGGTTCCTTTACTGCATCACAGTTGTCTCTGCAGGGCGTCAGCCGCAGCGCCGTGTTTGGGGGCTAGCGATTCTGGCAACAGCGGTGATTGGGTGGACGGTTGCAGTGGAGTGGACCCGAGGGGGTATTTACGACTGATGATCTCCATACCGACCGGCTAACCCGGCTGCTCCAGTGAACTCGCCGATTGCGCCTCTGCTCGATTCTGGACACGATTCTCGGCGTGTCACTGAGCAGCGACGTTGGGCGGGAGAATGATTGCTGACACATCCACCAGCAATAACGCGAAGCGGCGGATTCTAGAATACGTATATCCGAAGCCGCCTCCGCAGGAGGATTGTATCGACTCTGGGTTGATAGGACTCGTGGACTATTATCTGTATGAGGGCGCCGACGTCCGAGACTTGCTTCTCGATCTAGCCATTGTGATCGCGGATACACTTGTCACCCGCAACCCAGGTGTCGAATTTCACATTGACGGAGCGCAGGTGGTACTTACCAACCGGAGGGTCGTGTATCTGAACGTTTCTTCGCGAATCGATGACGAGTGGCATAAGCCCGATCCGAATGCCGACTTGGTCGCCTCAAGGATTGAGTCGGAGTTGTTGGAACAGCTCCGGTTTGCCCAACCAGGCGACTGCACCGAACCCGGCGATAGCACCTCCATTTCATGTCGGCCACCCTCGGCGCCGGGTCGGTGAGCCGCAGCGTTGGGCCGTTCCACCTTCATGGCCAAAGTCGCGCTCATCATAGTTTCAGGTCTGATTGCGGGAGTTCTCGTGCTCATTTCGCCGCTCGTGTATTTCGAATTGAAGAGCAGCAGCCAGCGACGAG
>JAFLEF010000097.1 GCA_017309115.1 Verrucomicrobiota bacterium
AGCGCTCCAGTCCCGCCACCTGCGGGTGACTCACCAACTGGAGAGCCGGATGCGGGAGATCCGCACGTCCGGTTCGGAGGGAGGGGTGGGGTCAATCCCCCATTCCTACCTCTATAAACGCTCCGCGTTCGCCGCAGCGCGGGGCGATCTCTAAACGTCCAGTCCGGGTTACCCGAACGGCTCGGTGTAACCTCGCCCTACCGCCCACTACCGCCCTTACCCGTCCCCATTCCCCGGGGTCGCGCCTCGTTGATCCCAGGCTGACCAGCAAACTCCGGTCGGCCTCGCTGCGCCGGCCAACCGGGGACGGCCCAGCGGTCCATCCCTACCGCTTCCCGCCCTCCACGCGCCCCAAAGCGCCAGAGGGCTGGCGCAGTCCAAACGCTCCGCGTTCGCTGCGGCGCGGGGTGATTCCTAAACGTCCAGTCCGGGTTACCCGAACGGCTCGGTGTAACCTCGCCCTACCGCTTCCCGCTTACCTCTCAGCTCTCAGCTCTCAGCTCTCAGCTCTCAGCTCTCAGCTCCGCGCTAAAGCGCTGACTGAACCGCCCGAACCAACTGATCCAAGGACAGCGGCTTTTGCAGGAATCCCGCCGGCTTCGTTTCGACAAAGAGATCACTGACCTCGCTTTCGCTATAGCCGCTCGCCAGCAAGACCCGCACCCCCGGACTCACCTGGCGCAACGCCGCAAAGGTCTGCACTCCATTCAGACCCGGCATGGTCAGATCCAATATCACCCCCCGAAATCGAGCCGGTGCCTCACTGAACAGGCGAACCCCATCCGTGCCATTGGCCGCCAGGACCACTTCATAGCCAAAGCGCTCCAAAATCCGGCCGATGGCGGTCCGTACTGACTCTTCGTCGTCGATCACCAGCACGCACCCATTGCCGGGAGCCAGTTCGGGCAACCGATCCGCCGTCGGTTCGATCGTGCGGCCCGGACGCCACGGAATGGACAAATGAAAGACCGTTCCCTGGCCCAGATGCGACCGGACCCGCAGCCCGCCCTTGTGTCCGCGAATAATGCCCAACACCGCCGCCAAGCCCAAGCCGCGACCCGTGAACTTGGTGGAGAAGAAAGGCTCGAAGATGCGGCGAATGTGGTCGCTGCTGATGCCCGAACCATTGTCCGCAACCTCCAGGAACAGAAAATCCCCGGTCGCTTCCGGCCCCACGATTTCCTCGCCCTCGAAGGAATCCACCCCGCGAATCGCTCCAGTGGAAATGCGGATCGTGCCTCCCCGATCCCCAATCGCTTCGGACGCGTTGATCACCAGATTCATCACCACCTGCTGAATCTGCGACACGTCCATTTCCGCCTTCGGATTGCCCTGAGCGAGGTTCAATTCCAGGGTGACGTTCTTGTTGATCGAAGCCCGAATCAGATTCACCGAGTCCTGGACCACCCAGCCCAAGTCCGCTTCCTTGATCAAAAACCGGCTCCGCCCGGAGTACGCCAGCATCTGCTGACACAGATCGGCGGCGCGCAGGGAGGAATCCTTGACCGCCTCCAACATCGGCCGCACCGGGGACCCCGAAGGTAGATCCATCAGGGCCATGGTGGCGTTGCCCAGGATGCCGGTGAGGATGTTGTTGAAGTCGTGGGCGATTCCGCCGGCCAAGACGCCCAAACTCTCCAGTTTGGCCGCCTCCTGGAGTTTTTGCTCCATCTCTTGGCGTTCCTCCACGGAACGGCGCTGTTGGGTGACATCCGTGCAGCAGGCAATCAGCCCCAGGAAACTGCCTTGGGCATCCCAACGCGGCGTCCCATGGGCTTGGATCCACGCGAAGGTCCCATCGGACCGGCGCAGCCGGTAATCTGTTTTGAGTTCCCGCCGCCGGGCAATGGCCTGGGTGTAGGCCATTTTCAACTGATCCCGGTCGTCAGGATGCACGCCATCCCACCAGCCGTCATTGACCTCCTGTTCGAAAGTTCGGCCGGTCAATTTGAGCCACGTCCGATTGAAGAAGGTCCGCTGTCCCTTGCTGTCGGATTGCCAGATGAGCACGGGCGCTTCATCCGCCATTTGACGGAAGCGCAGTTCGCTTTCCCGAAGCGAGTGTTCGGCCTGTTTCCGTTCCGTGATGTCCGTGTGGGTGATCACTGCCCCTCCCCCGGCGGCGGGAAACGAGGACACGTTCATCCAGAACCAGCGTTCCTGGCTCTTCGAATGGCATGGGTAATCCATGTTGGCCTCGACACGGCGACCCTCAATTACGTCGGCAATGAGGCTGATGGCCTCCCGGGCATAGCTGTCCTCCACCGAGGCCTGACAGGCTTTAAGATAATTTACCCCAACTGCTGCCCCTTCCCCGATGCCTCCGTTTTCCTGATGAAATCGACTCCAGGCGTCGTTGGTGGCGACAATGACGCCGTCCCGGTTGATCACCGCCATGTTGGACTTGGACGCATTGAGAATCGCCATCAACAGGGTTCGCTTCTCCTCTTCCGCCGACTCCGCCTGCTTCCGCGCCGTGATGTCGATGAACGTGATGACAAAGCCACCCGGCCGTTTGTCCCCATCCTGATACGGGAGGATTCTCCGGAGCAGGCAGTGTCCCTCTGGGCTGACCAACTCGCGTTCCAGCGGCTCTTGTTGTTCCTCCACCTGCCGCAGATCGGAGATCATTTCATCATCCTTGATCCGGGACGTGATGTGTTCGAGCGGGCGTCCGATGTCGTGCGGCAGCAGATTCAGAATCTCCCCGGCGCCGGGAGTAAAGGTGCGGATGATCTTGTCCCGATCGGTGAAGATGATGCCCGTGTGGGTGGCCGCCATGAGGTTTCTCAAGTCGGCGCTGGAGGCGGCCAGATCACGAATCTTCTGCTCGTGCTCGGCGTTGACGCTGTACAGCTCTTCATTGACCGAATGCAGCTCCTCGTTGGTGCTTTGGAGCTCTTCGTTGCTGGCGAGCAGTTCCTCGTTGGTCGCCTGAAGTTCCTCGTTGGTGGTTTCGAGTTCTTCCACCAGGGACTGCAACGACTCCCGAGTGTCGCGGAGTTCCGTCTCCAGATCGTGAACGCGGTTGCGGGCTTCGGTATCGAGTTCGAGTTCATTCCCCGAACCTGAGGACGTCTCGGCGACCGGTTCGGAATGGAACAGCACCACGGCGAACAGACTCTTAGTGGACCGATCCTCGAGCGGATCCGCCCGCAGATCCACCAAACATGCGCCCTGAAGTGTTTGGGCAGGTATTCGGCGTAGCTCCACCCGCTCCCTTCGCTGGAACACACCTTGCAAAGCCGAGGACAGCGCCACTCGCAAATCCCCTTCGCACATCAACACGAGATCCTGAGTGGATCGTCCCACTGCGGGCCGGAGAAAACGGTTGGCGTCCCCAAACAGGTGCAACACTTCGCGCCGATCATTCACCAGCACGCCGGCTGGCAGATAACGGTTCATCAGCTCCTCATAGACCCGGGTCAAGCGGGGGTCACCCGCGGGAACCGCCTTGGTGGGATTGAGCAGCGTGGAGGGCCGGACCCGCAGATTGAGCGACAGCCGTGTCTCGGATGCCTTTCGAAAGATCTTCCACTCGTGATCCAATGACTCGAAGTCAGCTTCCAACTCACCTACTGATTCGCTGCAGCCTAGGAACAGCGTTCCCTTTAACTTGAGGGCAAAATGAAAGCCGGTGAGCGCCCGGGTCTGAGCCGCGGGTTGCAGATAGATCAGCAGGTTGCGGCAACTGACGAGATCGATGCGGTTGAACGGGACGTCCTTGATGACGTTGTGACTCGAGAACAACATTGAGCGGCGCAACCGGGCAACCACCCGATAGCGGCCATCGGCTTCGCGCGTGAAGAAAGCTTCGCGCACATCGGGCGGAACGGCTTGCAACGCTTCCTCGGTGTACAGCCCTTCCGTCGCCTGACGAAGGGAGTCGGCATGCATGTCGGAAGCAAAAACCTTGAGCAGCGCCGGCCGCTGCTGACGGTCGAACTCTTGCAGTAACAGAATGGCGAGCGAGTACGCCTCTTCCCCGGTGGCGCAACCCGGAACCCATACGCGGACTTCCTCCTGGGGCAACGCTGACCGGACTAGGTCAGGAATGACGCGTTCCTCGAGAATTCGAAACGCCTCGGGATCGCGGAAGAACCGAGTGACCACAATCAGCAGATCACGGGATAACTGGTCCAATTCGTTCGCATCTTCCTGGACCCGTCGCGCGTAGAGCTCCACCGACGCGAAGTTCCCCAAAGCCATTCGTCGCTCGATCCGGCGCATGATGGTGGCCGGTTTATATTGGCTGAAATCAATCCCGGAGGACTGCTGTAACGCAGCAAAAATTGCGTTCAGACCGTCTTCAGCATCGGCCAATGGCAAACCCACCGGAGCCACCGTGAGGGCGGGATTTCGCGCGTAACGCTCCAGCAACGTCGCCATCTCCTCAGGCGACAAGACCCAGTTGGCTGCGCCCGTGGCGATGGCACTGCGGGGCATGCCGTCGAACTTGGCCGTCTCCCCACTCTGTACCAGAACCATCCCGCCGAGATCATGGATGTCCATGATCCCCAAGCTGCCATCAGACCCGGTGCCCGACAGAATGACGGCCACCGCCTTGTCCCCTTTCTCCCGGGCCAATGACTGAAAGAACCGATTAATGGGCATGTTGATCCGCTCGTCTGCCAAGCGGTCCACGGGATGCAACTGATCTCCCTTAACAAAGATCTCCTTCCGCGGCGGCAGGAGGAACACCGTATTGGGTCGAAGTCGGACGGACTCATTCACCAGCGCGATGGGCATCCGGGTATGCCGGGCCAGCAACTCGTGCATCAGACTTTTGAAGTCGGGCGACAGGTGTTGAACCACCACAAACGCCATGCCGGAATCATTGGGAAGTGCCTGAAACAGGCGTTGCAGGGCCTCCAGTCCTCCGGCCGAAGCACCAATTCCAACAATGTACGTGGGATCTTCCTCCGGGAGGGCATGGCTCATGTTTGGTTGAGTGAAGCGCCTGTGGGTCGCAGGCCTAAACCGATATCCCCAACACAAAGCCGACGCCTCCTGTAAGCGTCAATCAGATTGTGCCCCGAGTCCGTGAAGGCCGACTGATTCCGGACCCGATGGAGACTTCGCGGCTTTCGCCGGACACGGATTCCTCGGCGTCGGAAGCTCGCCCGCTCGATCCGAGGTATCCGAACTCTCCGGGAACAGTCGTCCACATTGTCCGAAAGTTTGCGAACCCGGTCCAAGTCAGGATTGGGACCCGGACTCAACTCTTCCCCCATGGTTCACCAATGGCAAGGGGTCCCGCCTATCGGTTGGGACGGCGCCCTAAGTTGGGGATTGCCCCCCAGTCAAACGCGACAATCCCACCGACGCCGGCATCGGGTTGCCGGGAAACGACTCGTTACTCCCGGAACGCCATGATCCAACTCACACTTCTAGGTGCCGGTGGAAAGATGGGCTGTCGAATTACCGACCACCTTCGCTCGCTTCCCGAATACTCCCTGCGGTTGGTCGAGACTGGATCAGCGGGACAATCCCGCCTTGCCGAACGTGGGCTCGCCCCGGTCGATCTGGCAACCGCCTTGCCGGGAGCCGATGTGGTGATTCTGGCGCTGCCCGATCGCGCACTGGGCGCCGTCGCCCGGGAAGTCGTCCCCGCGGTCAAACCGGGCTGCCTGATCTTTATGTTGGACCCCGCCGCCGCGTTTGCCGGGGAACTGCCGGACCGCGCCGACGTGAGTTACTTCGTCAGTCATCCCTGCCATCCCAACGTTTTCGACCACTTCGTTACCGAAGCGGAGATCAACGACTTCTTCGGCGGCACTCATGCGCGGCAGGCGATCGTGTGCGCGCTGATTCAAGGTCCGGAGGAAGCCTTCACGCTGGGCGAACGCATCGCCCGGGACCTCTATTCGCCGATCACCCGCTCCCACCGCATCACGCTGGAGCAGATGGCCATTCTGGAACCCACCATGGCGGAGGTCTGCGGAATTGCCCTGATTCAAGCGCTGCGGGAGGCCATGGAGGAAGCGATTCGCCGGGGCGTTCCACGAGCGGCGGCCGAGGACTTCATGTATGGGCACATTAAGGTGCCATTGGGCATCGCCTTCGAGCGGGTGGGATTTCCTTTCAGTGACGGCGCGCGGTTGATCGCCGAGTATGGGCGTCAGCGACTGCTGCAACCGAACTGGAAGGACGTCTTCGAACCGGACCGAGTTCGCGAGCAAGTGCGCGCCATTGTCACGGGGAACCTGCCTGCAAACTAGTTGAGAGTTGAAAGTTGAGAGTTGAGAGCACCCAAAACCGGTAAACCGGATCCGCATTGCTGCCACAAACCCGTCTGCACTTCTAACGTGCTGAATTCAAGGACTTTTCTCTCAACTCTCAACTTTCAACTCTCAACCGGTTTGTGGGTAGAGAAATGCCGGTGGGGCGACGCTCCGCGGAGCCGCCGAGTTCAGCACGTCGGAACACGACGGCCCGCCGGAGTCAGAGCGCTCCAGCGGGCCGGGTTGCCGCTCAACCTTCCTTTTTGTTTACCGCGGGGTGGCGTGGCGGGCCGAGACGGATCTCAGCCCCGGCAGGAGAACTGCCGCTTCGAAGGACGGGAGGGCGAAAGGGGGCGAAGGGAGCCGGTTTCGGACCGGCCGCCTCCGAGACTCAGATCATGTAGTCGCTCAACTTCGCGAGCGTTTCATCAAGCAGACGCTGGTAGCACTCATCCACCCCGCCAATCGTGGTATTGATCATGATCTGACGCTCCTCCGGCCGGGGCGTCTGGAACGGATACTCGATCAGGTTACGGATCTTGCCTTCCTTGGCCTGCTTGTAGAGACCCTTGGGATCGCGGCGCAAACATTCATCCAGCGGCGCATCCACAAAAACCCAGACCAACTGGTCACCAAGGGTTTTGGACACTTGATCGCGTTGCTCGTATTCGGGCGCCATGGTCGCGACGACCGGAATGATTCCCTGTTCCGCCACCATTCGGGCCACTTCCGCAATGCGGCGGTGATGTTCGGTTCGGGCACCCGGATGATACCCCAGATCCGAGCTCAGTCCGGATCGGGCCAGGTCGCCATCGATGAAGAACACGGGCAGGCGCCGATCCCGCAGTCCGTCGCGCAACCGGTTCGCCAAGGTGGTTTTGCCGGCGCCGGATCGTCCAAACAACCAGAAGACTTTCGTCATGGGGTGACCTTTTCAAACGGTCGATCGAGTAGCAACGCCCAAGGGGGACGCCCCGAGATCTTCACCCGAAACTCCGAGTTCGGGTCGTTCAGGTGATGATGGGTGGTGAAACCGCCCGTCCGGGAAGTACCTCCGCCCGGAGTGTTTGGGTGACTTCGCCTGCGCCTCAACGCCGACCGTCATACCACGGAGAGCAAGCCTCGCGCCGGCTCAAAGTTGAGAACGGCCGGAAAAGGCCGCGGAGGAAGAACGAGAACAACTCCCGAAAGGAATAAAGTTCGGTCTTGCGGGCCGAAGTTTCCAAGGGAGTGCGGTGCAGGATCACAATCCGCCGACCCTGCTTTCGACCCAAAGTTCGCAGCCGCTTGGTCAGGTCAATCTCCTCCGCCGCATACAATTGCAAATTGAATCCCCCAACTTCCTGAAAGGCCGCGCGTTCCACGAAGATAAAGGACCCGGCCATCAGACCCGCCCATCGACTCAATCGATTCCAGCTTTCGGCCAGCATTCGCCAAGCCCGTCCCCCGCCATCCAGGCGCACCGTGCTGCCAATGGCGATGGCCCGACCCGACGCCGCCATCGTCGCCGCCGCCGCGAACAGCTCCCGGGACGGGCGGGAATCCGCATCGACAAACAGAATCCAGTCCCCGGTGGCTGCGGCGGCGCCGGTATTCCGGGCCCGGCCAATTTGGTTCACCGGTTCAAACACCACCCGGGCTCCGCTGGCGGCCGCCACCTCGCCGGTGCGATCGGTGGAGTTGTTGTTGCAGACGATGAGTTCCGACTCCCAGCCGGCGTCGGTGAATCCCGCCCGGGCCCGCTCAATGGCCGCCAGAGTCTGCGGCAACAGCTTCTCTTCGTTAAAGGCCGGAATGACGAGGGAGACTTTCACGCGTTCGCAAGATTGACCGAATCCGGTGTCCCGTCGTCACGAATTCTTCGGGAGTCCGGCAAAGCGCCCGAATCCGACCTCAACCCCAAGAACCACCGTCAAAACTGCGAACTAATCCCGAGCCTCAGGCCGAAGGCGCCAGGAATCGGAAGGTCGTGGTGGTCTCGTAGGTCTCCCCCGGACGCCACACCGCCTTGGGAAACTTCGGTTTGTTGATCGCGTCGGGGAAGTTTTGGGTCTCCAAACAGAACGCTCCGTGCGGCGGGAACTTCAGCCCGCCATTGCACTCGTAGCCATCGGCCGGGAAGTGGTTGGCCGTGTACAACTGGATTCCGGGCTGATCGGTCTCCACCTCCAGCACGCGTCCACTGGCGGGATCGGTCACCCGGGCTGCCAACGTCCTGCGGCCGCCGCCGGAATCGAGCACGAAGTTGTGGTCGTAGCCGGGCGGCTTGAGTCCGGTGGACTGAATTCCCGCGCTAAACGGCTTCGGCGAGGTGAAATCCAGGGCCGTTCCCTTCACCGGCGCTAGTTCCCCGGTGGGAATCAGACCGTCATCCGTAACGGTGTACTTGGAGGCAAAAATCTGTGCCACCTGGGGGTCAATGGCGCCTTTTCCGGCCAGATTGAAGTAGCTGTGATTGGTCAGATTGATCGGCGTCGCCCGGTCCGTAGTGGCCCGATAGTCGATTCGCAACTCGTTGTCCTGGTTCACGGTATAGGTGACGAGCAGCTTGAGATTGCCCGGATACCCCTCCTCGCCATCCGGACTCAGATAACTGAACTGCACCGACGCCTGGGTCGGGGTGAGTTCGTAGCCCTCGACCTTCCACAGCTTCTTGTCGAACCCCACGTTGCCGCCGTGCAAGTGGTTCGGACCGTTGTTCACCGCCAGTTGGTAGGTTTTTCCGTCGATGGTGAAGGTTCCTTTGCCAATGCGGTTAGCCACGCGACCGGCAATCGCGCCGAAGAACGGATGGCCCTTGAGATACCGATCGAGGGTATCGAACCCCAACACCACATTGGCCGGCTGCCCCTTCCGGTCCGGCGCCCACACTTCGGTAACGATCAGACCGTAATTGGTGAACTTCACGGTCAGTCCCCGGCCATTGCGGACGGTGAACAAATCCGCCTCCGACCCATCCGGGAGGCGACCAAAGGAAGCTTTATCGAGTGTCATGGCAGAATTCGTCGGACCCGCCGTCGCGTTGAACGCCCCGGCGGGCAGCGGACGCAGCGTCACCGAAGCGGCCCCGAGCCGCCATCCCGCAGCAAGCATTCCGAGGCCGGCAAGCGCCTCCCGACGAGTCAATTCAGGTTGCATGGAAGGACCTCAGTTATCCAGAGCCCCCGGGAAAAGGCAACCGGCCTGAACGCCGGATGGCCGCTCAGTACTTCGGCACGCTGTGATCGATGCGATCGGACCAAGCTTCAATGCCGCCCTGGACCGATTTGACGTACTTGAAGCCCTGCTGACGCAGAAACTCCAGGGCCTTCATCGAGCGCTTGCCCGACTTGCAGTGGATGTAGATCTGCGTGTTCGGATCCAACTCAGTGAATTGCTGAGGCAAGCGGCTGAGCGGAAAGAGGGGCACGCCGGCCACCCGGGCGATTTCCTGTTCGTCCGGTTCGCGGACATCGATGACCCGGATTCCCAGATTGGGGGTCTCCAGCGCTTTTTTCATGTCCTCGACGGTGACTTCGTCGGGGTTCTGACCCGAATTCACCGGCTCGGGCACAATGCCGCAGAACTGTTCATAATCGATCAGCTCCGTGACGGTCGGATTCTCGCCGCACACCGGACACTTCGGATCTCGCCGCAGCTTCAACTCCCGGAACTTCATGTCCAAGGCATTGAAGAGTAGGAGCCGTCCAATGAGGCTGCTGCCCTTGCCGAGGACCAGCTTGAGAATCTCGGTGGCCTGAATGCAGCCAATGATGCCGGGCAACACCCCCAGCACGCCGCCTTCGGCGCAGCTCGGCACCATGCCCGGCGGCGGGGGTTCCGGATACAGACAGCGGTAGCACGGCCCGCCCAGATGCGGGGCGAAGACGCTCGCCTGACCTTCAAACCGGAAGATGGACCCGTAAACGTTCGGCTTCTTGAGCAGGACGCAGGCGTCGTTGGTGAGGTAACGGGTGGGGAAGTTATCCGTGCCATCCACCACGATGTCGTAGGGGCGAATCAGATCGAGGGCGTTCTCGGAGGAGATCCGGGTCTTGTAGAGCTCGACTTCGACGTTGGGATTGAGCGCATTGATGCTCACTTTGGCGGAATCCGCCTTGGAAACCCCGACATCGGCGTCGGCATGGAGGATCTGCCGCTGGAGATTGGAGTAATCGACCGTGTCGAAGTCGACGATGCCCAGCTTGCCGATACCCGCCGCGGCCAGATACATCGCGATCGGCGAGCCCAGACCACCCGCGCCGATGCACAGGACGGAGGCATTACGGATCTTGCGCTGCCCGGCGAGGCCAACTTCGGGAAGGATGAGATGTCGCGAGTAGCGACGGATTTCCTCGTTTGTCAGATCAACCATACGAAAGTCCGGCCAGCGTACGAGCGCCCCGGGTGGGGGCAAGGAAGAGTTCTGGAGCCGAAGCAGAAGCCGAGTTGAAAGTTGAGAGTTGAAAGTTGAGAGACTTAAACCAAACCCACCGGATAGAGGTAGGGATGAGGGATAGAACCTCACCCCTCCCTCCGAACCGGACGGGCGGATTTCCCGCATCCGGCTCTCCAGTCGGTGGGGTCTGACTGTGAGACTAGCCGTACTCACAGGAGCCGTGTTCCAGACTGAACAGCCCCTGTTGAGCGAACCAAGCATTGGGCCACTGACGGTGGGCCAGTTGGGCTCGTCCCGATCCCGGTCGTTTTTGGCGTTTGCACAAGATCGCCCGCAGGCGACGTCGCACGAACTGATCCTGCTCGCGCAGCCGGCTCTTCACGCTCGCACCGAAGTACCCGAACCATCCCCGCAGGGTCCGGTTCAAGTCCTCCACGATGCTCTCCAGGCTCTGGCCGGAGGTGCGACGGGTCTTCTGCCGGATGACTTCCCGGAGCTTCTCCTGACTCTTTTCCCGAGGCCATTTGTGGCCGCGCTCGAAGTGCCAACCCAGGAACTCGAAGCTCTGCCCTTGGCCCCAGTCCACCACTCGCGTCTTGGTCGGATGCAGCGTTA
>JAFLEF010000098.1 GCA_017309115.1 Verrucomicrobiota bacterium
ATGCACCAGGGAAAGAACCGGTCATAGCTCGCCGAGGGAGCCCCCAGTCAACTCAGTACCGCCACTTCGCACTCCAAGCCAGTTTCTTTCACCATTAGCCTCCTCACAGGAGGTGGGCGCTGTTTTCTTGTTTTCCAGATTAACCGGGGAAACAGTTGAGAGCTGAGAGGTTGGAAGGGACCAGTTGAGAGTTGAAAGTTGAGAGTTGAGAGACGAAGGCAAGGAGGCTGTCGGGAGTGACCTCCCGAGACGCTCGCCGGGGAGCGCTGGCGTCTCGCCGGCCTGTTTCGCACGCTCACGAGGGAAAGCTGAGAGCTGAGAGGTAAAACCGGTAAGCGGGAAGTGGGAAGCGGGAAGGAAGATGCTAGCTGAGTGCTGAGGGGTAGATCCAAGGAACGTGCTGTCGGAAGTAACCTTCCGAAACGCGAGCGGCTTCGGGGACCAGATCCTAGGCGCGTCAGCGTCGATGGATTTCTCCCGTTCCGGTCTCTCAGCTCTCAGCTCTCAGCTCTCAGCTGATTCAGTACGCATTCTTTCGGGAGATCAGGGTCATCGTGAGAATCTGGAAATCGAGCCAGAGGCTCCAGTTCTCCAGATAAAACAGGTCGTAGCGGACGCGCTCGGTGAGGTCCCCCTCGCCGCGCAGGCCGTTGACCTGGGCCCAGCCAGTTATGCCGGGTTTACTGGCGTACCGCGCGTTGTAGTGGGGGATCTCATCGGCCAATTTCTCCGAGTGGAACAGGCGCTCCGGACGCGGACCAACCAAGCTCATGTCGCCCTTGAGCACGTTCCAGAATTGCGGGACTTCATCGATGTTCCAGCGACGAATGAACGTGCCCACCTTCAGCAAGCGGGGATCTTCCCGCAGGGTGCTCTGGTTGAGGTGATCCGACTTCTCCGCGCCCATCTTCATGCTGCGCAATTTGTACATCGGGAACGTGCGTCCCAGTCGGCCCACCCGCTCCTGCTTGAAGAAAATCGGACCGCCATCTTCGGATTTAATGCGGAAGCCGAACCACAGCATGAGCGGCGCGGACCCAATCAGGCCGACCAGAGCACCAACAATGTCCACGATCCGCTTCAGTAGCCGATTGTGCATCCGGTCCAGGGGAAGTTCCTCGACGCCGAGAATCGGGACACCGCTGATGGTTTCCAGCGCCAGACCGGAAACCATGATCTGGAAATAGGACGGAATGACCTTGAACTGGATCATCAACCGTTCGCAGAGATTGGTTAGGCCAACGATTTCGCCGGTGCGCGTGTCCAAATCAGCGAGGACCACCATATCAACGGCCTGGGTGCGCAGCAGGTCGGGCAATTGCTGGTAATCCCCCAGGGTCTTCAAGTTCCGAGTGGGAGCCATCAGGTAGCGACCATTGGGCGAGGGGACGCAGCCGACGATTTCGTACGGTTGGGCAATGTCGGCGTGGATGACTTCGGCCAAACGGGCGGCCTCGGGATTCCAGCCCACGAAGATCAGACGTTGCCGTAGCGCGGCGGAAATGGGGGCGAACCGGAGCAATCGATGAAAGAAGTACCGCCAAGTCAGCACCGTGGTGAGGGTGCAGAGGAAGGACAGGATCACGTAGATCCGGGAGATCGGGGGCGAAAACTTGAGCGCGAGGCTCAGACCGAGGTAGGCCATCAGCCAGACGATGGAACTTTGCACGACGATGCGGACGACCCGGCGGAAGCGGAGCAGGTTTTGCAGTCGGTACAGGTGCTGGTTGAGAAAGCTGGCGAAGAGGATGAAGGCGCCGATGGCCATCAGCCCAGAATAGTCGCGGAAGGTGATGACTGAATTGTCTCCGGTGGTCCACCAGGTGTTGGTGCGGGGGATGAGACCGGACTCGAAGCGGAGCCAGAAGCCGAGCATCAGGCCGGCGATGACCATGGCGAGGTCGCCTCCCATGGCGATCAGGTTGGCGGTATCGGCGGAAAAGCGGCGTTCGCTGCGGGGAACGACCTGACTTCCGGCAACGAGGCGAGCGCCGTCGGCGAGGGCGGAGACGGCGCGGTGGGCGGCGGATTGGGTCTGGTGAGGCACGGTAGAGTCGGGTGAGCCAGGGGAGAGGGCCTGGGTCCGTTCTTCAATCGGCGTAAGTCATTGCTGGTGGGGTGTGTCGGCCGGTTGTTTCACTGGGTTGGTCCGCCGACGACCTGCTGCCAGAGAATCAGTAATTTGGCCGAGTGTCGAGTGCCGAAGGCGCCGGAGGCGCCAGCTGAGAGCTGAGAGCTGAGAGCTGAGAGGTCGGAAGGGACCAGTTGAGAGTTGAGAGTTGAAAGTTGAGAGACGAAGGCAAGGAGGCTGTCGGGAGTGACCTCCCGAGACGCTCGCCTGGGAGCGCTGGCGTCTCGCCGGCGAGTATCTGCGAAGTGCGAAGCGGGGTAGGGATGGACCGCTGGGCCGTCCCCAGTCCGCGGGCGCAGCCGAGCGGATTGGCTTTTGGTGGTCAGCGTCAGGAACCACCGACGTGTCGCCAGTCCACCCGCGAACGGCTCCGCGGAGCGTCGCCCCACCGGGGAAAGCTGAGAGCTGAGAGCTGAGAGCTGAGAGCTGAGAGAAAAAGCCGGTAAGCGGGAAGCGGTAAGCGGGAAGGTAGGGATGAACCGCTGGGCCGTCCCCAGTCCGCGGGCGAAGTCAGGCGGATTGGCCTTTGGTGGTCAGCGTCAGGAACCACCGACGTGTCGCCAGTCCACCCGCGAACGGCTCCGCGGAGCGTCGCCCCACCGGAAATAGCTGAGAGCTGAGAGCTGAGAGCTGAGAGGTCGGAAAAAGGCGGGTTGAGAGTTGAAAGTTGAGAGTTGAGAGACCGGAAAGAGCAGGCACGGCCCGGTTGGGCGAGGCTCCGCCGAGCTGTGGACTACGGCAGACTTTCTGCCGCTTTCCCATTTTCCCCAGGCGAGGGTGGAATCGTGCCGCATCAGCAGGCCTCATCGCGCCCTGGGGATACCAAAGCGGTAAAAAGTTTACCGCACTCCATAGGAAGCCGGCGAGACGCCAGCGCTCCTAGGCGGCTCCGCGAAGCGTCGCCCTACCATGCTTACCCCTTACCGCTTACCCCTTACCGTTTTTTCCTCTCAGCTCTCAGCTGTTCTGTGCTCCAAATGGAGCTTCGGCGGGGCGTTGTGGACAAGCTTCCGGGCCGATTCGGCCTAGGATGTCTCCGGAACAGATTTGCATGTCGTCTTCTCCTCACGTGGTCATCGTCGGTGCCGGGATCATCGGGCTTTGCTCGGCGCTGTATTGCGCCCGGAAGGGTCTGACGGTGACCGTGATCGACCGTCAGCCCGCGCAGCACGATGGCTGTTCGTTCGGCAATGCCGGCATGATCGTCCCCAGCCACTTCGTGCCCCTGGCCGCTCCCGGCATGGTGGCGTTGGGCCTGAAGTGGATGTGGAACCCGGAATCGCCGTTCTACATCAAGCCCCGGCTGAACCGCGACTTGCTCGACTGGGGCTGGAAGTTCTGGCGGGCGGCCACGCCGGAACACGTTCGCCGATCCGCCCCGCTGTTGCGCGACCTCAACTTCGCCAGCCGCACGGAATACGAGCGGTTCGCCGGCGAGCCAGGGCAGGACTTCGGACTCGTGCGCCAGGGGTTGCTGATGCTGTGTCGGACCCCGCATGCCTTGGATGACGAGGCCAAATATGCGGCTCAGGCCAACGCCCTGGGGGTTCCGGCGGAGGTGTTGGATGCCCGGCAGACGGCGGCGCTGGATCCGGACATCACAATGGCGGTGGCGGGTTCGGTGTATTTTCCGAAGGATTGTCATCTGTCGCCCGGCCGGTTTATGGCGGGTATTCAGGCGGAGTGCATTCGGTTGGGAGTGCAGTTCCTGTGGAACGCGGAAGTCACTGAGTTGCGACGGTCTGGACAGCAATTGGACGAGGTGGTGACCACGCAGGGCGCCGTACCGGTGGAAGAATTGGTGCTGGCGGGCGGATCCTGGTCGCCGCAGCTGACCGAACGGCTGGGTCTGAGGTTGCCGATGCAAGCGGGCAAGGGCTACAGCCTGACCCTGCCGAAGCCGCGTCAGTTGCCGCGGTTGTGTTCCATCCTGACGGAAGCGCGAGTGGCGGTAACGCCGATGGGTCCGTCCCTGCGCTTGGGCGGGACCATGGAAATCGCGGGTTTGAACGAGGACATCAATCCGGTGCGGGTGCAGGGGATTATCAAGGCTGTGCCGCAGTATTTCCCGGAGTTTCGGGTGGGGGACTTCGAGGGAATCCAGCCGTGGCGGGGATTGCGACCGTGTTCCCCGGATGGTTTGCCGTATCTGGGTCGGACCCGGCAGTATCGGAATCTGACCCTGGCGACGGGGCACGCGATGATGGGTCTGAGTTTGGGACCGATCACGGGCAAGCTGGTTTCCGAGTTGGTCCTGCGGGAGCGGCCTTCGTTTGATTTGACCCTGCTGTCGCCGGATCGGTGGTGACAGGAAAGCTGAGAGCTGAGAGCTGAGAGCTGAGAGGTCGGAAAAAGGCGGTTGAGAGTTGAGAGACAAGACGGGTAAGGGGTAAGGGGTAAGCGGTAAGGAAAGGCTAAGCGCGGTAGGGCGAGGCTCCGCGGAGCCGCCTGGGAGCGCCGGCGTCTCGCCGGCACGTTTCGCACGCTCACGCCTTTTCGACACTCGCCGGCGAGACGCCAGCGCTCCCAGGTTTCCGGGCGAGGTATCTGCGGTAATCAATGCGTCACCACAGCACCCGAGCCTGGGAAAATGGGAAAGCGGTAGCATGGCTACCGCACTCCATAGAAACCTCGCCCCGTCCGGTCTCTCAACTCTCAACTTTCGACTCTCAACTGTTTTCCCTCAGGAAAACGGGAAAATTGGGGTGGCCGACGGGACTCGAACCCGCAACAACCAGAATCACAATCTGGGGATCTACCATTGATCTACGACCACCAACCCGGGCGGAGACGCTACGGATCGACCGCCTGACCGTCAAGAGGCGCCCGGAGCGAGCTGAGAGTTGAGAGCTGAGAGCTGAGAGGTCGGAAGGGACCAGTTGAGAGTTGAAAGTTGAGAGTTGAGAGACGAAACCGGTAAGGCCGGTAAGCGGTAAGGGGTAAGCGGTAAGGAAAGACTGGGAAGCGGTCACTGTTCTGCCGTTCGTGCTGCTTCAGTGTGGTTTGTGGTCCGAATCCCATTCGTGTTTCCGAGGTGAAATTCGTGGTTCCAATCCTCTTCTCTGCGCCACTGCGTCTCTGCGGGATTCCCCTTCTTCATCCTGTTTTCTTGTTTTCCAGATTAACCGGGGAAGCAGTCGAGAGCTGAGAGCTGAGAGAAAAGGCCGGTAAGCGGGAAGCGGGAAGCCCTGGGAGCGCCGGCGTCTCGCCGGCCTGTTTCGTACGCTCACGCTTTTTTACACACTCGCCGGCGAGACGCCAGCGCTCCCAGGTTGCGGAGCTTCGCCCGGGCTCCGCCCTTCCTTACCGCTTACCGCTTACCTGCGTTGGCGAATTGGGCGTGAGTGGTTCTGATGCTGACCACCAAAGGCCAATCCGCCTGGCTTCGCCCGCGGATTGGGGACGGCCCAGCGGTCCATCCCTACCGCTTACCGCTTACCCCTTACCCGTTTTACCTCTCAGCTCTCAGCTCTCAGCTCTCAGCTTCCCCATCACACCGTCTGCGGCGTGGGGTGGGTCCAGGGGGCGCGATACGGGCGGGCCAGGAGCTGGTTGGCTTCGGCGTCGCCGATCACTGTTTGGGTGGCAGCATCCCACTTGAGCTCCCGACCCAGTTGCAGGGCCAGATTGCCCAAAATGCACGAGGCCGAGGAAATGTGGCCCTGCTCGATGTCCGCCACCGGCTTGCCCCGGGTCTGACGGCACGCCAACAGGTCCTTCATGTGACCGCGGATCGCTGGCGCACAGTGCTTCTCGAGGTCCTTCTCGGTTTTGTCCTCGGGATACTGCTCGAGTTCCATGCCCACGTCCTGATGCACCGGGGTGCCGCCGTTCAGCGGGAGGTAATCGTAGCTGAAAACACTCGCCTTGAGGGTGCCCTTGTCGCCGTAGAAGGTGGCGCTCCAGGGATACTTGGGATCGGGATCAGCACCCCAGGTCCGATGCGTCCAGACCACTTGGAGATTGCCGTAGTCGAAGGTGACTTCCTGGGTGTCGGTGATGTTCGCTCGGGCGGCCTTGTCCACCAGGATGCCGCCGGACGAGGAAATGCGTTTGGGCCAGCCTAGGTCCATCATCCACCGGGTCATGTCGAGCATGTGAACGCACATGTCGCCGACAATGCCGTTGCCGTACTCCATGAAGGCGCGCCAACCGCGGGGATGAACGATTTTGTTGTACGGGCGGAGCGGGGCGGGGCCGGTCCAGAACTCGTAGTCGAGGTATTCCGGCGGGGCGGTATCCGGAGCTTGGGCGAGGGTATCGCGGTTCCGCATGTGCCAGTAGCAGCAGATGTTGACCCGGGCGATGTTGCCCAGTTTACCGGACTGGAGATAGCGTTCGCGGGCTTCGATCAGGTGTGGGGTGCTGCGGCGTTGGGTGCCGATTTGGACGACCCGGCCGTATTTGCGGGCGGCGGCGACCATGGCCTGGCTTTCCACGACGTCCACGCCGGTGGGTTTCTGGCAATAGATGTCGGCGCCGGCTTTGCAGGCCTCGATCATAGGCAGGGCGTGCCAATGATCCGGCGTGCCGATTAGGACCACGTCGAGGTCTTTTTCCGCCAGCATTTTGCGGTAATCGCTGTAGGTCCGGGGGGATTTGCCGGATTTTTGCCGTTGGGTGACGAGTTCGGCGGCTTCGGAGAGCATTCGGCGATCGACATCGCAGAGAGAGACGACGTCGACGGGAGCGACCTGCATGAGTCGGAACAGGTCACATTTGCCGTACCAGCCGGTGCCGATTAGACCGGCGCGCAGGGGTTTTTCGGCGGCGAACGTGGTGGGGACGTAGGTTGCAGCGGCGGACCACGCGAGCGCAGCGGTGCCTGATTGGAGGAACGAACGGCGAGTCATGCCTAAGGCCTAGACGGAGATGGGCTGGCGGGCAAGCTGAGAGCTGAGAGCTGAGAGGTCGGAAGGGACCAGTTGAGAGTTGAGAGTTGAAAGTTGAGAGACGAAGGCAAGGAGGCTGTCGGGAGTGACCTCCCGAGACGCTCGCCTGGGAGCGCTGGCGTCTCGCCGGCCTGTTTCGCACGCTCACGAGGGAAAGCTGAGAGCCGAGAGCTGAGA
Organism: Verrucomicrobiota bacterium; assembly: GCA_017309115.1. Taxonomy (GTDB): domain Bacteria; phylum Verrucomicrobiota; class Verrucomicrobiia; order Limisphaerales; family UBA9464; genus UBA9464. Next base: position 7,201 of record JAFLEF010000098.1, read on the forward strand.
GGTCGGAACGGGTAAGCGCGAAGCGGTAAGCGGTAAGCGGGAAGCATGGTAGGGCGACGCTCCGTGGAACGGCCTGGGGAAAGCTGAGAGCTGAGAGCTGAGAGCTGAGAGGTAAAACCGGTAAGCTCAAAATTTTGGACTGCGGCAGACTTTCTGCCGCTTTGGTATGGGTGAGGCGTCGGTGGGCCTCAACGCGTCGCGACTCCACTCGTGGCTTGGGTACTAAAGCGGTAAAAAGTTTACCGCACTCCATAGGGAGCCGGCGAGACGCCAGCGCTCCCAGGCCGCGCTACGCCTTTTCTTACCCCTTACCGCTTACCCCTTACCGGTTTCGTCTCTCAACTCTCAACTCTCAACTGGTTCCTGCTTACCGCTTACCGCTTACCGCTTTCCGGTTTTGCCTCTCAGCTCTCAGCTCTCAGCTTTTCCCGGGTCAGTGATACTCTTGGACCGTCTTGACGGTGTAGCCGCGCTTTTGCAGGGCGGCGATACCCATGGCGGCCGCGCGGGCACCGCTCAGGGTGGTCATGATCGGGGTGCCCGTCATGACGGCGGTGGTGCGGATCTTGATCTCGTCGGCGCGCGGCGTGGCACCGCTGGGAGTGTTGATGACCAACTGGATCTCCTTGTTTTTGAGGAGATCCACGGGATTTGGGCGGGCGCCCTCATTCAATTTGAAGACCCGTTGAACTTTGAGGCCGGCCTTTTCCAAAACCGTGGCCGTCCCGCCAGTGGCCACCAGTTCGAAACCAAGGTCAGCGAACTGTTTTCCCAAGGCGGCGGCACCCGACTTGTGCAGGTCGCCAACGCTCAGGAACACCTTGCCTGACAACGGCAACGGCGAATTGGCCGCCATTTGCGCCTTGGCGTAGGCAATGCCCAGATCGGCATCCAAGCCCATGACCTCGCCCGTCGACCGCATTTCCGGCGAGAGAATGATGTCCTGACCGTGGAACTTGTTGAACGGGAAGACCGATTCCTTCACGGCCCAGTACTTCGGCCAAATCTCGGCGGTGAAGCCTAGTTCCTTCAGGGTCTTTCCAGCCATCACCTTGGCCGCCAGCTTCGCCAGGGGCACGCCAATCGCCTTGGAGACAAAGGGAACGGTTCGCGAGGCCCGGGGATTGACCTCCAGCACGTAGACCACGTCGCCCTTGACGGCATACTGCACGTTCATCAGGCCGACGACTCGGAGTTCGCGTGCCATGGCGTGGGTGTAATCCCGGATGGTTTGAATGACCTGCGGCGACAGGGTGTGGGGCGGTAGGACCATCGCGGCATCGCCCGAATGCACGCCGGCGAACTCAATGTGCTCCAGCATGCCACCAATCACGATGGTGCCTTCCGTCGGATCCGCGAACTGCCCGACGTCGGTGAGGCAGTCCACATCCACTTCGGTGGCGTCCTCCAGGAATTTATCCACCAACACCGGACGTTCCGGCGACGCCTCCACCGCGAACTTCATGTAGTGGGTCAGTTCCGCGTCGGAATAGACGATCTGCATCGCCCGTCCGCCGAGGACGAAGGACGGCCGGACCAGGACGGGATAGGTCAGTTGGTGCGCGGCGGCGAGGGCCTCCTCGACGTTGACTGCCAACCCATTGGGCGGTTGGGGGATGTTCAACCGATGCAGCATCGCGGCGAACAGCTTGCGATCTTCGGCAATCTCGATGCTCTGGGGGGAGGTGCCGATGATGTTGACCCCGTTCTTTTGCAGTCCCAAGGCGAGGTTGAGTGGGGTTTGGCCGCCGAACTGGGCAATCGCTCCCCAGCATTTCTCGCGTTCGTAAATATGGAGCACGTCTTCCAGGGTCAACGGCTCGAAAAAGAGTTTGTCCGAGGTGTCGTAGTCGGTGGAGACGGTTTCCGGATTGGAATTCACCATCAGCGTCTCAAAGCCGTCTTCCTTCAGGGCAAACGCGGCGTGCACGCAGCAGTAGTCGAATTCGATGCCCTGACCGATACGGTTGGGTCCGCCGCCGAGAATCATCACTTTGCGCGTGGCGGTGGCGGTCACCTCGTCGTCCCCGCGATCGTAGGTCGAGTAGTAATACGGCGTGTACGCCTCGAATTCGGCCGCGCAAGTGTCGACAAGGCGGTAACTGGGCACCAAACCCAGCGATTTCCGCTCGGCCCGAACCGCATCCTCGGTCCGACCGGTGAGGTGGGCGATTTGGCGATCGGAAAATCCAAGCGACTTGGCGCGGGAAAGGAGGTCAGCATTCATGAACGAAAAGCCCGTGGAGGAAGCCAGACGTTGCCTTGGGAGGCGAGGCGGAAGTTGGGGCTTCTGGGAAAGCGGGTGCATCTTGACGGTGTTGCGGCCTAGGCAGTGAGTACGGTCTCCCAGACGCCATTGCTGCGAGCGGCGCGGAGCGCGGCGAGGCGATCGAAACCTTGGGGACTCCAGGTCTGCCCTGGACGCT
>JAFLEF010000099.1 GCA_017309115.1 Verrucomicrobiota bacterium
GTACGAAGAAAAACACCGCCAACGCGTCCTCAAACACCTCCACAAAACCGCCCAAAACCTCGGCTTCCAACTCACCCCAAACACCCCGGCCGCCTCGGTAGTTTCTTAGAAGGAAGAAGACGGGGAGGAGGGTCGGGGGAGATATTGAATGTTGTCAGCACCATTTTTCCGTCTCTCAACTTTCAACTTTAAACTCTCAACTTCCCCAACGGGATGGACCGCCGGGCCGTCCCCGCGTTTCGGCGCGCAGCGCCGGAACGCGGCCTTCGCTGGTCAGCGCCGAACGAATACCCGCCTCGAACTCACCCCAGGGAAGGTGTCTCCCGCGGAGGACGCGGAGAACGCGGAGGAGGAGCAACTCAGGGAACCAATCGGGCAGAAGTGGTCTCTCCCATTCGTGCCCTTTGAGCGATTCGAGGTCCCAACTCCTATTCGTGTTTCCGAGTGCAATTCGTGGTCCAGATGCCTATCGCCTGTTGGACGGTTCGCCAATCGTCCAAATCTGCGGTTAAAACCTCCCCTCCGGAACACCCCCAGCCACCATCCCATGTTCAGGGGTGGAGGGCGCATTCCGACTGGCCTCCCCCCGGCCATCCGGGAAGACTCGATCTCCAACAATGCCGACGCTGCCCACTCATCTCTTCCTCAACGGACGCTACGCCGATGACCTCGCTCGTCGCCGCACGCCGCTGATCAATCCCGCCACCGAAGCGGTCTTCACCGAAGTGGCCGCCGCCGAACCGGCCGATGTCGAGACCGCCGTCAGCGCCGCCCAAAAAGCCTGGGAATCCGGCTGGCGCGATCTCAGCCCCGGCAAACGAACCGAGATCCTCTTCAACGTTGCCCGCAAGCTGCGCGAACATATCGAGGAGCTGGCCCAACTGGAGATGCTCCAGATCGGCAAGCCCATCGCCGACGCCCGGGATGAAGCCGGTCTGGGCGCCCGGGTGTTCGAATTCTACGCCGGCGCGATCACCAAGTTCGGCGGGCAAACCCTGCCAGTGAGCCGCGGCGGATTCGACTTCACGCTGCGGCAGTCCATGGGCGTGGTCGCGGCCATTGTTCCCTGGAACTTCCCCTTCCCCATCGCCTGCTGGAAAGTCGCGCCCGCCCTCGCGGCTGGAAACTGCGTGGTGCTCAAACCCGCTTCCCTCTCCCCACTGACCGCCCTGAAGTTGGGCGAACTCGCCCACGCCGCCGGTCTCCCGCCCGGAGTGCTCCAAGTTTTGCCCGGTTCCGGCGCCGCCGTCGGTGATGCCCTGGTGACGCATCCGCGCATTCGCAAGGTATCCTTCACCGGCTCCACCGAAGTCGGTCGGCGCATCATGGAACTCGCCGCCCGGGATCTGAAACGCATCTCCCTGGAACTCGGCGGGAAGTCGCCCAACATCGTCTTTGCCGATGCCGACTGGCAGCGCGCCGCCGATTCCTCGCCCATGAGCGTGTTCGCCAACACCGGACAGGACTGCTGCGCCCGCAGCCGGGTCTTCGTCGAACGCAGTATTTTCGAACCCTTCGTGGAACGCTTTGTTCAAGCCACCCGGGCGCTCAAGGTCGGCGATCCCGCCCAGGAAGAAACCCAACTCGGCCCGCTGGTCAGCGCCGGTCAGCGCGCCAGCGTCGAAGAGTATCTGACCGATGCCCGGCAACGCGGCTCACGCTTCGCCTGTGGCGGTTCCCGGCCGTTGCCGAAGGGCTGGTTCCTGGAGCCCACCGTCCTGCTTGATGTCGACAAGAAGGACCGTTGCTGGCGCGAGGAAATCTTCGGGCCGGTGGTCGCCCTGACCCCGTTCGACGACGAAGCCACCCTGCTGCAGGAGGTCAACGATTCTCCCTACGGTCTGAGCGGCTCGGTCTGGACGCAGAACCTGTCGCGAGCCCTGCGCGTCGCCCGGGCCGTGGAGAGTGGCGTGTTGAGCATCAACAGCCACAGCAGCGTGCACGTTGAGGCCCCCTTCGGCGGATTCAAGCAGAGCGGACTCGGACGCGACCTCGGCATGGCGGCCATGGAAGGCTACACCGAGTTAAAGAACGTGTACGTGGCGGAGTGAAGGGCGGATTCCGCGGTTGCCGCGATCCGGGTTCACGGCAGTTTGAACTGAATCGGCGTCCTGCGGCGTGCGTCCGAAGTTCGTCGCTCAAATCATGCGGTTTGTCTTGTTCTTCAGTCTGATTGCCGCCCTTGGCCTGAATTCACTTCAGGCCGAACGGGAGGCCTTTACCGAGGACGTGCTGCCGCTGCTCAAGGAATACTGCTGGGAGTGCCACAAGGGCGCCAAGGCCAAGGCCGGAGTCAACCTCGCCAGCCTGACCAACACCGCCGCGCTGTATCAGGATCCCAAGCTCTGGGAAACGGTGGTCCGCCTCGTGGAGGAACGGCAGATGCCGCCGTCCGACGCTGACCTACCCACCGAAGAGAAGCGACTGAAGCTCCACGACACGCTTACGCATCTGCTCGACAATCCGGATCCCCAGTACGTGGTGAAGGATCCCGGCACCAAGGTCATTCACCGTCTCAACCGCACGGAGTACAATTACACGCTGCGAGATCTGCTGGGCGTGGACACTCGGCCGGCGGATTCCTTTCCGGCCGATGGCGGCGGCGGCGGTGGGTTCGACAACAATGCCGGCACCTTGTACGTCCCGCCGATCCTGATGGAGCGGTATCTGGCGGCGGCTGATGATGTGCTGTCAGTGGCCTCGCCGGAACGCCTGTGGATCGCCCAGCCCGTCTGGTACCGGTCGGACCGCCGCACGGCCGCGTTGAATCTGACGTGGTTTGCGGGACGTGCCTTTCGTCGTCCCGCGGGCGAAGAGGAAGTAGGCCGGTTGGTGGGCTTGTTCGAACGGGAACGCCGCCGCGGCGCCTCCTTCGAAGTGGCCTTAAAGACCGCTTACAAGGCGGTGCTGGTCTCACCCCGGTTTCTCTTTCGCATCGAACAGGAACGCGATCCCCAAGCGCCGTGGCGGCTGGATGCCTACGAATTGGCGTCCCGGCTGAGCTACTTCCTGTGGTCCTCGCAACCTGATGACGCCCTGCTCGCGGCCGCGGCGGATGGTAGCTTGTTGCAGGATTCCGTTCTGGAAGCGCAGGTCCGCCGCATGCTGGCCGACCCCAAGTCGCGCGCCCTGGCCGAACAGTTCACCAGCCAATGGCTCGGGACCAAAACGCTGCACACCACTGCGCAGCCCGATCGAAGGAAATTCCCACACTTCAACGACGCCTTGCGCGATGCCATGGCCGCGGAACCCATCGAATTCGTTGCCTCCCTCATCGCCGACAACAGCAGCGCCCTCCGCCTTCTGGATGCCGACTACACTTTTGCCAACGCGTCTCTCGCTCAACTGTACGGTCTGACCAATGTCACTTCGACCAACCTGGTTCGGGTCAGTCTTTCGAATCGCAATCGCGGCGGGGTCACCGGGATGGCAGCCGTGCTGACGCAGACCAGTTATCCGCTGCGCACCAGCCCGGTACTGCGCGGCAAATGGATTCTGGAGGAAGTTCTGGGCACCCCACCGCCACCTCCGCCACCGCTGGTCGCAACCCTGCCTCCCGACGACAAAGTCCGCGAAGGTCTCACCTTCCGTCAGCGCCTGGAGGAACATCGGAAGAATCCGAATTGCGCCGCCTGCCATTCCCGATTGGACCCGCTCGGTTTCGCCCTCGAAAACTTCGATCCGATCGGGGGCTGGCGGGAAAAGGTGGGCGACGAACCGGTGGACTCCCGGGGCGTGCTGACCAACGGCGATCCCGTCAACGGACCGGTGCAACTCAAGGACGCCCTGCTCGCTCGAAAGAATCTGTTCATCCGTCACCTGACCGAGAAGCTGATGGCCTACGCCTTGGGCCGGGGTCTGGAGCACTACGATGTCAGCACGGTGAAGGAAATCTCCCGGCGCGTGGCCGAAGACGACTACCGCTTCAACGCGCTGATCTTGGAGATCTGCAAGAGCTACCCTTTCCAATGGCGCCGGGGCGAACTTTCGCCGGCGGGCGTCCAAGTGGTCAGCGGGCAGTGACTCGCGGTGGTTTGAGGGGAATTTTAACCTCAGATTAGGCGCAAATTAACGCAGATTTCTTAAGGCCGGTAAGGCAACGCTTTGGAGCCTATGGAGGGCGGTAGCGAAGCCTGCGTAGCTACCGCTTTCCCACGGGCGAGGGCTGGCCAAATCACCCGTTATCCACTCCACCCGCGCCGGGGGATGGGAAAGCGGCAGTAGGTCCGCTCCAAACGCTACGCGCGCCGCGCCACCCGCTCCCCCGCCGGCAATCCAGTCAGCGCGTCGTTCCCTCCGCGGCTACGTAGTCGCCGACGGCAGGAGGCGCCATCCTCCCCCAGCACTCCCACCGCCTCACCCGCCCTAGGGCAATTCAGTCAGCGCGTCGTCCCCTCCGCGGCTACCCGGTTGGAAACAACTCCCTCCCAATTCACCGGGACCTTGGCGAATCCTGCGGCGTGCCGTACGCCCTCATGCAGTCCCGATTGGAGATTCCCGATCGCGAAGCCTTGCGCCGCGCGTTCCGTTGCGGTGCCGGATTAACCCCCATGGATGCTCCCCATGTCGCTCGCGATGCCTTCGGGATTCTCCTCAAGAACCTAACCCATGAAGATGCCGTGACCCTTTATCAGGCCTTGGCACGAGAAGGCATCGAAACCGAACTCGTCGATCAAGCCGACCTACCGCCGCTGCCCGATTGGAAGTGGGTCCGTCGGGTTGGGTTGCGCGAAACCGGACTGGTGATTTGCGATCCGTTGGGCCGCGAACTGGAGATCCCCTGGGAAAACCTGGCCCTGATCTCCGCCGGACTGGTTTGGGATTCCGAATTCGTTAAGACCAGCCGCCCCGCCTCGGGAGGAGCGGATCTCGAGGACGACTTCTCAGGATTGTTCGCCGCCCGGGCCCTGAACGCCTTCGGGGGCGTCGGCCCGCTGGGAATGCCGTTACGAGGCCCAGGTATCCCGCTGAGTTCCATCCCGGAGACCACCACCCAGGAACGTCAAGTCTGGCGCTGGGGTGCCGATCTCTTCCTCAAAAACGTCCCGCTCCGCTTCATCCTACGCCCTGACCCACTTGAGATTATCCAACCCGAACCGATCACCATTGCCGATCCCACAATCCGGTTCCTCGAACTCATTCGCTCCCTCAGCCAGCACACGCCAATGGCCCTCACCAACCGGGTGGTCTATGCGCTGCGGGAAGGTCATTCCGACACTCTGAGGTACCCTTCGCGCAATGCGTATCAGGAGGAAATGATCTGGATTCTGTGGCGGTTACGCCAGGCCGGCGCGGCGATTTGAAGGGGTCAGCCGACGGATTCCCCAAAGAGAACGGGAAATACCGTTTGACCGTGTTTTCGCTGGATCGCTACGTTCCCGCGCTCCGGAACTGTCGGTTTTTCCCGGTTTTAGGCTTATGTTCGGCACAATTCGCAAGCACCAGCGCTGGCTGTGGGTGGTCATTATCACCGCAGTCATTGTCAGCTTTGTCATCTACTTCAGCCCCAACCAGGGCAGTGGCGGCATGAAACGGGGTGATAGTCAGATCGGGCTGATCGACGGCCAACCGGTTGGCGAACAACAGATTCGAGACGCCCTCCAGCAGGCCAAACTAAGCGGATTCCTGCGTTTCGGAGAGAACTACCAATCTGCCCGGGCCGAGCAAATGGGCTTCAACGTGAAGCAGGAAACCATGCAACGCCTCTTCCTCGGGCTGCGGATGAAGGAAGCCGGAATTGACGTCAGCAACGCGGCGGTCGCCACTTGGATCAAGGAATACCTCAAGGATCCCAAGACCGGCGAGTTGAACTTCGACGCCTTCATGAAGAACGCGCTCACTCCCGCCGGTTTCAACGAAACGGAGTTCTTCAACTTCGTCCGGCACGAAGTCGGCGTTCAGGAATTGGAGCGTCTGGTCGGAGTCACCGGCCAGTTGGTCACGCCGCAGGAAGCCGAGGCCGCCTTCCGCCGCGAAAATGAAACGCTGACCGTCTCACTGGTCACTTTCTCGGGTTCGAATTACCTCGCGGGAATCACGCTGGATGACGCCAAGCTGGGGGAATTTTTCACCAATCGACTGGCGGCCTACCGAATTCCGGAACGCGTGTCCCTGAGCTTCGTCCGCTTCGACGCCACCAACTTCACCGCCGCGGTCGAAGCGGAAATGGCCGCTCGCCCCAATTTCACCAACGAGATGGAAATGCTGTATCAGCAGCGCGGAGCCGATGCCTTCCGGGATGAATCCGGAGCGCCCATGAGCAAGGAGGCCGCCCTGGTTCGCATCAAGGAAGCGTCCATGCGCCAACGCGCCGTCCAGCTCGCCACGCAGCAGGCCAACGAGTTCGCCAATGAGTTGTATCAGATGGAACCGGTGAATGCGGCCAACCTCGCCGCACTCGCCCAAAAGAAAGGCCTGACGGTGGAGCAGACGGTTCCCTTCGCCGAGACCGACCGGGTTCTTGGACTGGACGATCTCAGCCCAGGCGCCGTCAGCCAGGCCCTGACCCGTGTGGCCGCCGATCAACCATTTCTCACCCCACTGGTGGGCTCGCGCGGTGTGGTCGTGGCCGCGGTCACCGGCCGGATTCCGAGCATGGTGCCTTCGCTCGACACCGTTCGCGCCCGCGTCATCAGCGACTTCAATCAGTCCATGTCAACCGAAGCGGCGCGCAACTCCGGACGCGCCTTCCAAGCCGCCGCCACCAATGCGCTGGCTCAAGGCAAATCCTTCGCCGATGCCGCGGCAGCCGCTTCGGTGCCGCTCACTGATTTCAGCTTCTCCCTCAGTTCGCCCACCATCGCCGGGCTGGATAGCCGACTGAACCCCAGCCAGATCAAGAACGTCGCCGGACGTTTGGCCGCGGGCGGGGTCAGCGAATTCGTCCCCACGTTCGACGGTGGGTTCGTGCTGACGGTTCGGGAACGCAAGGCGGCTCCGGATGACATGGTCAAGGCCGGCTTGAACTCTTTCCTCGGCGAACTCCGTCAGGAACGGGAGCGGGAGGCCTTCAACGCGTGGTTCATTTCCGAGTATCAGAATTCCGGCGCGGCCGACCTCGCGCAGAAGATTGGATTCTGACATGAAGCCGGCCGGGCCGGTCATCAAGTTGTCGTCCCCGGAAACCCGGGAATTCTGGCCGATCCCCGTCGTCTACGAAGACTCGTGGTTGCTGGCGCTCGACAAGCCCGCCCAGCTGCTTTCCTCGCCAGACCGCTACGATCCCAAGCGGCCCAACCTCATGCGTCTGCTGCATGAAGGCATCGCCGCCGGGAAGCCGTGGGCCGGGGAACGGTGTCTGACGTATCTCTCCAACGCCCACCGCCTCGATTTTGAGACCACGGGAATCATGCTGCTGGCCAAGGACCGGCCGACGCTGGTGACCCTGGCGAATCAGTTCGGATCCGAAGTTCCCCGCAAGACCTACGTCGCCCTGGTTCAAGGCAATCCTCCAGCCAACGAGTTCACTGTCGATAAGCCCCTGGCACCCGACCATTTCAAACCCGGCGTGATGCGCATCAGCCGGTCCGGCAAGAAGTCCCGGACGGACTTCGTGGTGCGGGAACGTTTTCGCGGCGTCTCCTTGGTGGAAGCGCATCCGAAGACCGGCCGGACACATCAGATCCGCGTGCATTTGGCCGAAGCGGGATTCCCGATTGTCGCCGACCGGGTTTATGGCGGGGCGCCTATCCTGCTGTCCTCCCTGAAGCGGTCCTACCATCTCAAGCGGGATGACTACGAACGGCCGTTGATCGGTTGCCTGGCCTTGCACGCCTGGAAGTTGGCCCTGCCCCATCCACAGACTCAGGAACCGCTGGAAATCACGGCGGCATGGCCCAAGGATCTCGAAGTCGCCCTGAAGTATCTGCGCCGATACGCCGCGTAGGCTTCGGCGGGAGCTGGGATTGCGCCTCCAAAAATCCCTCGCGGCGACCCGGACGGCCGCGCACAGTCCCGGGACCTGCCCGGTTTCCCCGGGATAGATTGCCGCATGAAAGCCAGAATCATCGTCACACCGAAGAAAGCCGTTCTCGATCCCCAGGGTAAAACTGTTCAAAGCGCCCTCGAACACATGGGATACGCCGGAGTCACTGGCGTCCATGTGGGCAAGTACATCGAGATCGATCTGGCTCCCGGCACCGACCGTGGCGCCGCCGAAAAAGCTCTGCAGGAGGCCTCGCACAAGTTCCTGAGCAATCCGGTGATCGAAGACTTCAAGCTGGAGCTCGTGGACTAAGGCTTGCCCTCGATCGAATCTGCTGCCGCCGATTTTCTCATGCACTTTGCCATCCTTCAGTTTCCCGCCAGCAACTGCGACCAGGACTGCCTGCATGCCGCCCGGGTGATGGGCCACACCAGCTCCTTTGTCTGGCACAAAGAAACGTCGCTGGGCGCTGCCGATGCCGTGATCGTTCCCGGCGGCTTCAGCTATGGCGATTACCTGCGCTGCGGCGCCATTGCCCGGTTTAGTCCCGTGATGCAGGCCGTGCAGGAGTTTGCCGCCCAGGGCGGATTGGTCCTCGGAGTGTGCAATGGATTCCAGATTCTCTGCGAGGCAGGTCTGCTGCCGGGCGCCTTGGTCCGCAACCGCGATCTGCAGTTCCACTGCGAACAGGTTTTCCTGAAAACCGGCAACTTCGAGACGCCGTTCACCAGCGCCATTCCCCGGGACACCCTGCTCAAAATCCCCATCGCCCACGGCGAAGGCTGTTATTTTGCGGATCCGACTACGCTGGCGACCCTGCAGGCGAAGCGTCAGATCCTCTGGCAATATTGTGATTCGACCGGCGCCGTTACCGACGCGAGCAATCCCAACGGTTCCCTGCTGAACATCGCCGGCATTGCCAACGAACGCTTCAACGTGGCCGGGCTGATGCCCCATCCAGACCGCGCCGCCGAGTCCGTACTCGGCACCGACGACGGCAAGTGGGTCTTCCACAGCATGATTGCGTCGCTGGAGGCCGCCAAAGTCGCCCGCGCCGCCTGAGCAGCCCGGTAGGGCGAGTCTCCCGCCGAGCCGTACCTGTCCCGCCATATGACGCGCCAAGAATCCACAAACGAACGGCTCCGCAGAGCGGCAAGCGGCAAGCGGTAAGCGGTAAGGGCGATCCCTCTCCGTTCCTACCTCTCAGCTCTCAGCTCTCTTCCCGGTAGGGCGAGGCTCCGTCCGAGCCGTGCGCGTGCCGCCGAGCGGCGCGACAGGAGTCCACCAACGCGTAGAACGTTGCTGAACTCTCACCCTCAACTGACGCGCCCCAAAGCGGCGGAGGGCTGCCGCAGTCCGTGCGTTTGTGAAACTGATGAGACTAACCAGTGAAAGACTGAGTACGACGTCGACAGGGCGTCGTGTAGCTGAAGGCAACTGCGTCGCCGCAAGGCGGGGTGGAGAGCAGCCGGAAGCGAACCTGC